>NZ_BCTP01000009.1 GCF_001571345.1 Komagataeibacter xylinus NBRC 15237
GCTGGAGTATTTTTATATGATCGTTTCCACCCGTCGTTTCCTGGCCGCCCTGTCCGCTGTTGCCGTCATGGGCGTTGCGGCACCTGTCATGGCGCAGACCGCCGAGCCGACCACCCCGGCCGTTTCCGCGCCGCAGCACGTGCCTGACGCAGCCGATGCCTCGGCTCCGGCTGAAGAAGCTGGTGCGAAGAAGAAGCATCACGGTGGCCGCCATCACAATGGCACGCACCATCATGCCGCCAAGAAGGACGCGGCAGCTCCGGCTGCTGCTGCCCCGGTCGCTCAGTAATTCCCGCATGCCCGTAACCGGCTCCGTTGGGGGCTGGTTACGGCTGCAAGAAAAAAGCCCGGCTCATGCCGGGCTTTTTTTGCGCAAAATCCGGGCGGTGCCGCCTTGTTGCGCAAAGGCGGCCCCCTGTTTGAAAGGCCTGTCCGGCTTCAGGCCGTGGCGTAGCGGTCGATGGACAGGTCGAGGCACGGGATCTCGGTGCGCTTGTTGCTCATGCGGTCGGCCAGCACGCGGCCCGAGCCGCAGGCCATGGTCCAGCCCAGCGTGCCGTGGCCGGTATTGAGCCACAGATTGGCAAAGCGCCCCGCAGGCCCGATCACCGGCGTGCCATCGGGCGTGCTCGGGCGCAGTCCGGTCCAGTAGGCACCCTGCGACAGGTCGCCGCCCCTGCCGAACAGTTCGCTGAACGAGAGTTCAAGCAGTTCGCGCCGGTCGCGGCTCAGGCGCAGATTGTAGCCCGTCAGTTCCGCCGTGCCGCCAATGCGGATCCGCTCGCCCAGCCGCGTGATCGAGACCTTGTGGGTCGCGTCATTGACGGTGGAAACCGGGGCGCGGGCAGGATCGGTTACCGGCAGCGTCAGCGAATAGCCCTTGGTGGGGTAAACCGGCAGCCTGATGCCCAGCGGGCGTAGCAGCAGCGGGGAGTAGCTGCCCATCGACACCACATAGGCATCCGCCGTCATGCGGCCCATGGACGTGCGTACGCCCAGAATGTCGCTGGCCGAGGCATCAAGGGCCTCGATATTGGTCTCGTAATGGAAGGTGACGCCAAGCTCCTCTTCCGCCTTCTGGGCCAGGCGGGCGGTGAACATGTGGCAGTCGCCCGATTCATCGCCGGGCAGGCGCAGCCCGCCCTGAAACAGGTGGCGGTTTTCCATCAGGCCCGGCTCGTGGCGGGCAATGTCATCAGGGCTGAGGAACTCGTGGGCAATGCCTGCAAGATCGAGCAGCTTCATGTCGCGGGCGGCGGCGTCCACCTGCTTTTGCGTGCGGAAAAGCTGGATCAGGCCACGCTGTTCGTCATCATAGGTGATGCCGGTATCGCGGCGCAGGGCATCAAGGCAGTCGCGGCTGTAGGTCGCGATGCGCAGCATGCGGGACTTGTTGACATCGTAGTCATGCGCGTTGCAGTTGGCCAGAAGCTGCTCGAGCCAGCGCATCATGGCGAAGTCGAGACGCGGGCGCACGACGATGGGGGCGTGCGGCCCGGCCATCCAGCGCAGCACCTTGAGCGGCAGCGCGGGCTCGGCCCAGGGGGAGGAAAACCCCGGCGAGATCTGGCCCGCATTGGCAAATGAGGTTTCCATCGCGGCGGCGGGCTGGCGGTCAATGACCGTGACCTCGTGGCCTTCCTTGGCGAGATACCATGCCGCCGTCACGCCAACCACGCCCGCGCCCAGAACGATAACTTTCACGGTCTGTCCCTTATTCTTCCGTCATCAACACATTCGGGGATGCGCCACACGGAAGCAATGGTCAACCATTTGAGTTATGACAGGACCGGGTGGCTGAAATCCGCCCCCCGTCAGCCCGCGGGCACGCCCTTGCTGGTCGAATATTCAAAATGCAGCGCCGTATCCGGGTGCACGATGGGGTGGATGGCGTGGGCCGCCATGGCCCCTTCGGTAAAGCCCTGCAGGATCAGCTTGAGCTTGCCGGGATAGGTCGCGACATCCCCCACCGCGAAAATGCCGGGCAGGCTGCTCTCGCAGGTGGAAGGGGTGACGGGAATGGTGCCGCGCATGGTGTCGAGCCCCCACTGGGCAATCGGCCCGAGGTCGGTCGCCAGCCCGAAGAAGGGCAGCAGGTGGTCGCACGCCACATGCCTGATCGTGCCATCGAGTGTTGCCAGGTCCACGCCCGCAAGCGCGCCGTTTGTGCCGTGCAGGCCATGGAGCTGGTAGCCGATGATCTTTTCCACCTCGCCCCGGCTGACGGCCTCGTCAAGCTGGCGCAGGCTTTCGGGGGCGGCGCGAAAGCGGTCGCGGCGGTGCACCAGCTTCACGCTGCGCGCCACCTCGCGCAATGACAGCGCCCAGTCCACCGCTGAGTCGCCACCGCCTGCAATCAGCACGTCCCTGCCCGCAAAATCGGCGCGGCGGCGCACGAAATACTGCACGCTGCCCGTGGCCTCGAATGCTTCCAGCCCCTCAAGCGGGGGGCGGTTGGGGCCAAACGCGCCCGCACCGGCCGCAATGATGACGGCGCGGGCTTCAATCACGTCGCCTTTGGTGGTGCCCAGGCGGAAACTGCCGCGGGTGCCTTCAAGGCGCTCGACCCGGCGGCCAAGCAGGCGCGGCACGTCAAATGGCGCGATCTGGCGGTCAAGGGCCTCGATCAGCGCGCCACCCTCGATCGCGGGGTGGGCGGGAATGTCATAGATCGGTTTTTCGGGGTAGAGCGCTGCGCACTGGCCGCCAATTTCATCAAGCGCGTCAATCAGCACGCAGCCAAGTTTGAGCATGCCGCATTCAAAGGCGGCGAACAGCCCGGCAGGGCCTGCGCCAATAATGGCGACATCGGTGGTGTGGGTGGGGGAGGGCGTGGTCATGTCCGGCTCAGCTGTCCTGCAGTCCGTGGTCTGGGTAAAGGCATATGTCAGGTGCGGTTTTGCTTGGTTGTGCCCCACGGCGCAAGCCTCGGGCGCGCCCCGGCGCGTGACGATGGCGTGCGCAATGGCGCTAAACTATTGAAAAGACATTTCTCCTTGACACAATCAGGGCGTGGAACAGGAAAGCGGTTTTTCGGTGCGCGCGCCCTGCCATGCCCCTTGTGCGTGGGGACAGGGCAGGGGCACACTGGTCGGCATGGATGCAAATTTTTCCCTGCATGAAATTTCCCTGCCCGACTCCCGGGCCACGCAGGCGCTGGGCCGGGCGCTGGCCGCCGTGCTGCGCCCCGGCGATGTCGTGCTGCTCGAGGGCGATCTGGGCGCTGGCAAGACCACGCTGGCCCGCGCCCTACTGCGCGCCCTGTGTGCGGACGGGGAAATGGAAGTGCCCAGCCCGTCCTATACTCTGGTGCAGGTGTATGAGGCCCCGGCAGCCCCGGTCTCGCATTTTGACCTGTGGCGGCTTGATGGGCCTGACGCCTTGCATGAACTGGGGTGGGATGAGGCGTGCGAGGGCATCGTGCTGGTGGAATGGCCAGACCGGCTGGGCGATCTGGCGCCCCCTGATGCGCTGCGCGTGAGCCTCGTGCCGGATGCCGCGGGCGGGCGCGTGGCCCGGCTGGCAGGTAATGCAGCCCGGCTGGCGCCGTTGATGAACCCCGATACAGGAGATGCCCCATGAGCGTGAACATGCCCCGTACCGCCATGGTTTTTGCCGCAGGGCTGGGCCGCCGCATGCGGCCTTTGAGCGAATCGGTGCCCAAGCCGCTGCTGCGCGTGGCGGGCCAGCCGATTCTGGACCACGTGCTCGACCGGCTCGAGGCGGCGGGCGTGGCGCAGGTCGTGGTCAATGCCCACTGGCAGCCCGATGCCATCCATGCGGCCCTTGCCGCGCGCGCCGCCAGCCATCGTGGCCCCCGCACCGTGGAGCAGGTCGAGGATGCATTGCTTGAAACCGGCGGCAGTGCCGCGAGTGCCTTGCGCGCGGGCCGGATCGGGCCGGACCCGTTCTTCCTGCTCAATGGCGATGCCATGTGGCTCAACGGCCCGGTGCCCGCCCTGCGGCGGCTGGCGGCAGCGTTCGATCCCGCCTCCATGGACGCCATGCTGCTGCTTGGCGGCATGACGCGGGCGGTAGGCGAGGTGGGTCATGGCGATTTTGCTGTTGATGCCCATGGCACGCCGCGCCGCCCGCGCGCGGGTGAGATCACGCCTTACATTTTTACCGGCGTGCAGATCGTCTCGCCCCGGCTGTTTGATGCAGCACCCGAGGGCGGCTTCAGCATGAACCGCCTGTGGGACCGGGCCATGGAGGCAGGCCGCCTGGGCGTGATCGTGCATGATTCGCTGTGGTTCCACCTTTCGCGCCCGGCCGATATCACGGCCGCCGAGCACGTGCTGCATTCCACCCTCAACCCGGATTCGGATACCGGGCTATGAGCCAGCCCGCAGCGCCCTGCGTGCGCGGCCGCGCCGCCGTCATTGCGCCGCATGTGCCGTTTGTGGACCAGATCGCCGCGCGCTGGCTGGCGCAGGCAGGGCATGATGCGCAGGCGTGTGGCAACGGGCTGATCCTGCTGCCCAGCCGCCGCGCCGCCCGCGCCCTGACCGAGGCCTTCGTGCGGCAGGTCGATGGCCGCCCCATCCTGCTGCCGCGTATCGCCCCCATTGCGGGGCTTGATGAGGCGGCCCTTGCGCTGTCGGGCCGCAACGCGCTCGACCTGCCACCGGCGGTCGATCCCGTGCGCCGCCTTGCCACGCTCACGCTGCTGGTCATGCAGGCGGGCCGCGCCTTTGGCGATGTGCAGGGCGTGGATCAGGCCTGGCCACTGGCCCGCGCGCTGGTTGACCTGATGGATGAGGCGGAATGGGCCGAATGCGACCTGCATGACCGCCTGCCCCATGCCGCCGAGGGTGATTTTGCCCAGCACTGGCACCTGACCGTGCAGTTCCTGTCCATCATCACCCAGGTCTGGCCCGCCTGGCTGGCCGAGCAGGGGGTCATGAACCCCGTCGCCCGCCAGACCGCCCTGCTGCACGCGCAGGCGCAGCGCTGGCTGGAGGCGCCGCCGCCTGCGGGCTACCCCATCTGGGCGGCGGGTTTTTCCGATGCGGTGCCATCCACCATCGCCATGCTGCGCGCCGTGCTTTCGCTGCCCGATGGGCTGCTGGTGCTGCCGGGCGTGGACATGGACTGCGCCGATACCGTCTGGTGCACCCTGCCGCCAGACCACCCGCAGGCTGGCACCGCGCATATGCTGGGCGAACTCGGCCTTGAGCGGGACTGCATGGAACAGTGGGGCGACCTGCCACGCGGCTGCGTGGCCAGCAGCCCCATCCCCCGCGCCAGCCTGCTGGCCCGCGCCCTGCTGCCCGCCCATGCGCTGGCGGGCTGGCGCGACCCCGAGGCCCCGGTCATGGCCGATGGCCTGTCGGTATTGCGCAGCACCGACCAGCAGGAGGAAGCCGCCGCCATTGCGATGGTGCTGCGCCAGGTGCTCGAGCAGCCCGGCAGGCGCGCCGCCCTCGTCACCCCCGACCGCGCGCTGGCCGGGCGCGTTGCCACCGAACTGGTGCGCTGGGGCGTCATCGCCGATGACAGCGCGGGCGAAAGCCTGCTCACCATACCGCAGACCGCTTTCCTGCGGCTGATCATACAGGCGGTGGATGGCGGGCTTTCGCCGGTGGCGCTGCTTTCGGTCATCAAGCACCCGCTGGCGGCGTGTGGCCTTGCGCCGGGCAACTGCCGCGCCAGCGCCCGCCAGCTCGAGCGGCTGCTGCTGCGTGGCCCCGCCCCGCCACCGGGCATTGCCGGGCTGCGCGGCGCGCTGGCGCGGGCGGCAGAAGACCCGCATGGCGCATTGGCCGATGCGCCCGACGCACCGGAGGAAATCACCGCCTTCATCAACCGGCTTGAAACGGCCCTCGGCCCGCTGCTGGCCCTGCCACGCGCCAGTCTGGTGCCGGTTTCCACCCTGCTTGCCGCCCTGATCGAAACCGCGCAGGCCCTTGCCGCGACCGACACCACCGATGGCGCCGAGCGCCTGTGGGCAGGCGAGGAAGGCAACGCGCTGGGCCAGCACATGAGCGCCATGCTGGCATGGTGCGACGTGTTGCCCGAGGCCCGGCTGGGTGCGCTGGACGGGCTGCTGGCCTCCTCGCTTGCGGGCATGACGGTGCAGGGGCGGCGCGCGGTGCGCGGGCGCGAGGGCACGGCGGTGCATCCGCGCGTGTTTATCTGGGGCCTGCTCGAGGCGCGATTGCAGACTGCCGATACCATCGTGCTCGGCGGCCTTGTGGAAACCGTCTGGCCCCCCGCCACCGATCCGGGGCCGTGGATGAGCCGCCCCATGCGCACCCGCGTGGGCCTGCCCTCGCCGGAATGGGCCATAGGCCAGGCCGCGCATGACTTTGTTGCATGCGCCTGCGCCGCGCCAAGGGTGGTGCTGTCCATGGCGGCACGGCGGCAGGGCGCGCCCACCGTGCCCGCGCGGTGGCTGGTCAGGCTCAATGCCTATCTGGCAGGCCACGGCCATGTCCTGCCGCAGCACCCCGCCCTGCGCTGGCTGGACAGCCTCGACCGGCCGCCCGGCGGGCTGGTGCAGCCAGCCACCCCGCCGCGTCCCTGCCCGGCAGTTTCCCTGCGTCCGCGCAGCCTGTCGGTGACCGAGATCGAGACATGGATGCGCGACCCCTACGCCATCTATGCCCGCCGCATCCTGCGCCTCAACCGCCTGGCCGACCTTGAGGAACTGGCCGATGCGGCGGATTACGGCCAGATCGTGCACGCCGCGCTTGACCGCTGGTTCCGCGCCCACCCCACCGGCTGGCCTGCTGATGGCGAAGCACAGATGCAGGCCGTCTTTGCCGATGTGCTGCGCGCGGCCGAACTGCGCCCCGCCCTTGCCGCCTGGTGGGCGCCAAGGCTGGAACGCATCGCCATCTGGTGCGCTGCGACCGAACAGGCGCGCTGCACGGCGGGTGGCCCGCGCACGGTGCTGACCGAGCTGGGCGGGCGGATGCAGCTTGAAGACCTGCCCGGCGGTCCTTTCACCCTGCGCGGCCGGGCCGACCGGATCGACCGCCACGATGATGGCACGCTGAGCCTGTTCGATTACAAGACCGGCACCCTGCCCACGCGCCGCAGCGTGCTGGAGGGCTGGCAGTCGCAACTGGTGCTTGAGGCCGCGATGATTGAAAGCGGTGGCTTTCCGCCCCCCGTGGCGGGCACGGTGGCCGAACTGGTGTACTGGCGCCTGACCGGTGGCCATGTGCCGGCCCTCGTGCTCGACGTGGCGCGCGGGGCGGAACTGACTGACCTGATCGCCTCATGCCGCGCGGGGCTGCGTGATCTGGTGGCCGGGTATGACAATCCCGACCAGCCCTACCTGTCGCACCCCTATCCCGGCGAGGAACCCCGCTTTGCCGATTACGCCCATCTGGCCCGCGTTGCGGAATGGAGTGCGGCGCGTGAGGAGAATGGCGGATGAACGTCGCCCCCCCCAAGGCTGGCACCACGATGGACGCGATCGGCCTTGCCAATGACAGCCAGGCCCAGGCGTCCGACCCGCAGGCCTCGGTGTTTGTCTCGGCCTCGGCGGGCAGTGGCAAGACCAAGCTGCTGATCGACCGGCTGCTGCGCCTCATGCTGCCGCGTGACGTGCCCGACCGTGACGGCGTGCCCACCCGCGTTGCGGGCAGCGACCCGGGCCGCATCCTGTGCCTGACCTTCACCAAGGCGGCGGCGGCGGAAATGTCGATCCGCCTGCAGGACCGGCTGGGCCGGTGGGTCATGCTGCCTGATGATGCGCTTGATGGGGAACTCGCCCGCCTGTCCGTGCCGGTGGATGACCGCACGCGGGAGGTGGCGCGTGAACTCTTTGCCCGCGTGCTCGACCTGCCCGGCGGCATGCGCATCGGCACCATTCATGCCTTCTGCCAGTCGCTGCTGCGCCGCTTCCCCATCGAAGCCGCGATCAGCCCGCATTTCACCCTGATCGAGGAAACCGATGCCCGTCTGGCCCAGCGTGCCGCGGTGGAGGATGTGGTGGGCGCGGGTGGCCCCGCCGTGGGGCTGCTCGCGGGCCAGATCGGCGTGGGTGACTTTACTGCCCTGATTGCGCGATTGCAGGCGCATGCCCGCCGCATGCTGCCGGTGGCGCGGCAATGGGTGCGCGACCGGGCCAGTGTCGAGGCCGCCCTGATGCGCCTGCTGGGCATAAGCGGGCGCAGCGTGGAGGAGGTGCTGCGCCAGGCCTGCGCCACCATCCCCGATGAGGACGCCCTGCGCGATGGCCTGCGTTTCGCGGCGCAGGAGGGATCGCCCACGGTCAGGACGCAGGCCGAAACCATGCTGGCCTGGCTGGGGCAGGATGCGGCGGCCCGCGCGGCGCAATGGCCCGTGTGGCGCAAGGCACTGCTCAAGAACGATGGCGCCCCCCGCCAGCGCGGTGGCCTGAACGCCAAGCTTGCCACCCTGCGCCCGATTCTGGTCGAGCAGTTGCTGGCCGAGGCCACGCGCATCATCGCCATCGAGCAGCAGATGCGCGCGATCGCGGTGTTTGAACTCACCTGCGCCCTGCTCTCGGTCGCCCAGCCGGTGCTCGAGTGTTACGCCACGCGCAAGAGCGCGCAGGGCATGGTCGATTATGATGACCTGATCGACCGCACGCTTGAACTGCTGCGCGACCCCGGTGCGGCATGGGTGCTGTACAAGCTCGATGGCGGCATCGACCACCTGCTGCTTGATGAAGTGCAGGATACCTCGCCCGACCAGTGGGCCATCGCAGGTGGCCTGACGGCGGAGTTCTTCGCGGGCGAGGGCACGCATGATGACGAGGGCACGCCGCGCACCATCTTCGCGGTGGGGGACTACAAGCAGTCCATCTATTCGTTTCAGGGGGCCGACCCCGAGGCCTTCCGCGCGTGGCGGCAGCGTTTTCGCCAGAGTGCCGCGGCAGCCGAGGCCCTGTGGCGCGAACCGGCCCTGACCGTCTCCTTCCGCTCCACCGCCCCGGTGCTCAAACTGGTGGACAGCGTATTCGCCAACCCCGCCGCCGCCCGCGGCGTGGCCGAGCCTGATGGCACCATTCCCCCCCATGTCACCGCCCGCCCCGGGCAGGGCGGCCGGGTGGAGATCTGGCCCCCCGTGCCGGTGGAGGAGGATGGCGAGGCGGTCAGCCCCTGGCAGGCCCCCAGCCACAATGCGGGCCAGTCCACCGCCCAGCAGCGCCTGGCCGATACGCTGGCCGCCTGGATCGCGGCCGAACTGCGCAGGCCGCCCGCATTGGGCGAGGCGTCGCTTGCGCCGGGGGATGTGCTGATTCTCGTGCCGCGCCGCTCGGCCTTTGCCCGCGCCCTGATCCGCGCGCTCAAGACCAACGACGTGCCGGTGGCCACCCTCGTGCGCACCGTGCTCACCGACCAGCTTGCGGTGCAGGACCTCATGGCGCTGTGCGCGTGCCTGCTCCTGCCGCAGGATGACCTGACGCTGGCCTGCGTGCTGACTTCCCCCATTGGCGGGCTGGATGATGAATCGCTCATGCATCTGGCAACGGGCCGTGATGGCAAGCCGTTGTGGGCCGTGCTGCGCGCGCGCCATGCCGAGCGGCCGGACTGGGCGGCGGCGTGGCATATCCTCAACACGCTGTTCCGGCAGGTGGATTACGCAACGCCCTACCAGATTCTGGCCGAGGCCCTTGGCCCGCTGGGCGGGCGCACCCGGTTGCTGGCCCGCCTTGGGCCGGAGGCGGTGGAGCCGGTGGATGAACTGCTCTCCGCGGCACTCCGCTTTGAGGAGGCGCATGCCATCTCGCTGCAGGGCTTCCTGCACTGGCTCAATGCCTCGGACGAGACGGTGCGCCATGAACCCGATGCCTCGGCCAACATGGTACGCGTCATGACCGCGCACGGGGCCAAGGGGTTGCAGGCGCGGCTGGTGGTGCTGCCCGATACCATCGCCAGCCCGCGTTCGGACACCAACATCCTGTGGAAAAAGGACCGGCAGACCGGCCTCGACATTCCCATCTGGGTGCCCCGCCGCGAACTGGCCACCGACCTGACCGCAGCGATGCAGGAAAAGATAAAACAGGAGGCGGCGGAGGAATATAACCGCCTGCTTTACGTGGCGCTGACCCGTGCAAGCGACCGGCTGGTGGTCTGCGGCTGGAAGCCGAGCCGGGGCGTGCCCGATGGCTGCTGGTACGACCTGTGCCACCGTGGCTTCGAGCAGGCGGGTGCCGAGGCCCGTCCCTTCGATCTGGGCTGGGAGGGCGAAAGCCTTGTGCTGGAGGAACAGCGCAGCGTGCCCGCCCCCATGCCCAGACCGCAGGCCCCGGCGCTGGATGCGGAGCCGGTTGCCCTGCCGGAGTGGATGGGCCACGCGCCACTGTGGCGGCCCGTGCTGCCGGTCGTGGAAGGCCCGCTGGCCCGCCCGCTCGCCCCCAGCCGGCCCGATGACGTGGCCCTTGGCCCGCAGCCTGCCGTGCGCTCGCCGCTGGTCGCCGCCAGCACGGTGCGCGACCGGGCGGATGCCACGGCGCGGCGCGCCCACGCCCTGCAACGCGGGCAACTGGTGCATGCCCTGTTGCAGTACCTGCCCGACTGCGCGCGTGATGCACGGGCGGACCTGGCCCATGCCTGGCTGTCGCGCCCGGCGGCGGGGCTTGCGGCGGCGCTGCGTGATGAACTGGTGGCGGAGGTGCTCGAAGTCATGGACAGGCCGGAGCTTGCGGCCCTGTTTGCCCCCGGCAGCCGCGTGGAGCAGCCGCTGGCCGGAATCGTGGGCGAGCAGGTGATCGTGGGGCAGGTGGACCGCATGGCGGTCAATGCCGATACGGTTACGGTATGCGACTTCAAGACCAACCGCCACCCGCCCGCCGATATTGGCCAGACCCCGGTGCTCTATTTGCGCCAGATGGCGGCCTACCGCGCCCTGCTGCACGGGGTCTATCCCGGCAGGCAGGTGGTGTGCGTGCTTGTCTGGACCGAAGGCGTGCGCGTTGACATCCTGCCTGCGGCGTTGCTCGATCATTATGCACCGGACAGGGTTGCCTTAAAGGGATCGGTACAGGCTTGACCGCGTGCCGGGTGATTGCCATGTCAGCAGGACGCACGCACCAAGGCGGCCGCGGCTGCCCTAAAGGGAGAATTAAGTGATGAGCGAAAACACGATTGCGGTCAGCGACGACCAGTTCAAGACCCTGGTTCTCGATGCTAAAGAGCCGGTTCTGGTTGATTTTTGGGCTGAATGGTGCGGCCCGTGCAAGATGATCGCGCCAGCACTTGAAGAACTCGGCGGCGAGTTCAAGGGCCGCCTGACGGTGGCCAAGGTTGATATCGACAACAACCTTCGCACCCCCAATGAATATGGCGTGCGCAGCATTCCCACCCTGGTCCTGTTCAAGGACGGCAAGCCCGTGGCCCAGCAGACCGGCGCCATGCCCAAGAGCCAGCTCAAGGCATGGGTTGAATCCAAGCTGGGCTGATCATCAGTAAAAAAAGTTTTGGGTGCCGCCTTTTTTTCAAAAAGGCGGCATTCTTCTGAAGTTTTTTGAGAAAAGCTTCACCAAAAACTTTTATTCTGTCTGTTCAGCGCCCACAGGCGACATCGGTCCATGTGGTGGGCATGGCCCCCGCATGGGCCAGCCCGGAGCGGAAGCCCGGCGCACACAGCGTGCGGAACTCGGCCTCATGCTCGTAAGTCGGCATGAGGCGCTGCAACAGCCTGTTCTTGGCCGTGGCCGGATGGAAATAGATTTCCGACAGGCCATCAGGCAGGTGGGCGGCCAGCGCCGAAACGCGCTCGGTGGTCATGTGCCCGCTCCAGGCCAGGCCAAAGCACCAGTCATTCGTCACCAGCCCGGCCTTGTGTGCCTGATGGCGCAAAAGCCCGGTCCAGCGCCGCAGGGCGGCATCGCCCAGCGTATCGGCATAGGTGCCGGCCGCGCGGAGTGGCTCGGGTGGCTCAAGTGGCACGCGCACGGCGCGCAGGCCGTGGCGCAGGCCGCTTTCAATCAGGTAGCGCCCCACGGTGGGGTGCAAGTGCATGTGCTTGTGCGCGTTGGCATGGTCCAGCGCCAGCCCCGTGGCGGCAAAGGCGCGGAACTGCGCCTCGATCTCGGCGGCAAGTTCACGGCGCACCGCAGGGCGGAAGAAATACTCAACCCCCAGCTTGAGCTGGTCGGAGGGGAATTGTCCATCCTGCGGCACCAGCAGCGGAATATCGGCAGGCGGCAGGGTGGCCGGGCCTTCAATGGCCACAAGATGCAGCCCCACCCGGAGGTCAGGCAGTTTTTTGGCCCGGCGCACAGCATCGGCGGCGGCAGGGCCGGAGACCATCAGGCTTGCGGTTGACAGCAACCCATCCCGGTGGGCGATCTCGATGGCCTCGTTGACTTCTTCCGACAGGCCGAAATCATCGGCGGATATGATGACGCGCTTCATGCTGGAAAACCGGGTGGCTTGAAAAAAGAAATGCCGGAACCCGAAGGTTCCGGCATGGATCGTGGCGTGATCAGGCCGCGCGGCGTTCGCGCAGGAACTGGAAGAACTCCACCCCTTCGCGCAGGCGGCGCTTCATCATCTGCGGGCTGCGCACCATCTCGTTCAGGATCGAGGCGATCTTGGGCGCGCGGAAGTAGAACTTCCGGTAGAATTCTTCCACGCTCTGGAAGATTTCGGTGTGCGACAGGTGCGGGTAGTGCAGCGGCGCGATCTGCACGCCGTTATCATCGATCAGCTCGGCATTCTTTTCATCCAGCCAGCCATTCTCGGTCGCCTGCTGGTGCAGGAACGTGCCGGGATAGGGCGCCGCCAGCGAGACCTGCAGCGTGTGCGGGTTGATCTCGGTTGCAAAGCGGATGGTTTCCTGAATGGTTTCCTTCGTCTCGCCGGGCAGGCCGAGGATGAAGGTGCCATGGATCTTGATGCCGAGTTCGTGGCAGTTCTTGGTGAACTCGCGCGCTGTCTCGACGCGCATGCCCTTCTTGATGTTGTGCAGGATCTGCTGGTTGCCGCTCTCGTAACCGACCAGCAGCAGGCGCAGGCCGTTGGCCTTGAGCACTTCCAGCGTCTTGCGGGGCACGTTCGCCTTGGCGTTGCACGACCAGGTCACGCCCAGCTTGCCCAGTTCCTTGGCAATGGCTTCGGCGCGCGGCAGGTCATCGGTGAAGGTGTCGTCGTCGAAGAAGAATTCCTTCACCTGCGGGAAATACTGCTTCGCCAGGCGGATTTCGGCAGCCACGTGCTCGGGGCTGCGGGTGCGGTAGTGATGGCCACCCACGGTCTGCGGCCACAGGCAGAAGGTGCAGCGCGACTTGCAGCCACGGCCGGTATAGATCGAGATGTAGGGGTGCATCAGGTAACCGATGAAGTAATCTTCAATCTTCAGGTCACGCTTGTACACTTCGGTCACGAACGGCAGGCTGTCCATGTCCTCGATCATGGCGCGGTCGCGGTTGTGCACGATCTTGCCATCGGCGTCGCGCCAGGAGATGCCATCGACATCCTTCCACTCGCGGCCTTCCGCCATTTCCTTGATGGTGAAGTCGAACTCGTTGCGGGCCACGAAGTCCACCGGCGGGGCGTTGAGCAGGCTCTCTTCGGGCTGCACCGCCACCTTGGCGCCAACCATGCCGATCTTGACCTTGGGGTTGGCATCCTTGAGCATCTGGGCCACGCGCACGTCCGATGCGAAGGAAGGCGTGGAGGTGTGCATGATGACGAGGTCGCGGTTGCGCACGTCTTCCAGGATCGGCTCCATGCCCATGCGGGCAGGCGGCGCGTCGATCAGGCGGCTGCCCTCGACCATGGCGGCGGGCTGCGCCAGCCAGGTCGGGTACCAGAACGACTTGATTTCCCGCTTGGCCTGATAGCGGGAACCGGCCCCACCGTCGAATCCGTCAAACGAAGGCGGCTGGAGAAACAGGGTTTTCATCATGCTACGCGTATCCTCGGGTTCTGGCGGGGAACGGGGTTCCCTTAATACCCGTTCTTATTGACTACAGGGTGGTTTTTTAAACGGTCCGGCGGGCTGGCGGGGGTCAGTCACCGGGGGAGGCGGGTTGCGATCGTGGTGTCATGACCGAATGGGGCGTGACATGCATTGTCTGCCCGCGCCAGGCAACCCTCGTGCCTGTAACGCTGCCCACCATGATCGCGGCTGAGATCCAGTCGCGCAGGGGGAGCAGCAGCAACGGCAGCAGGCTGCGCTGCGCCAGTGTCCGGTCAAGGATGAAGGAACATACGCCCCTCCATCCCCACGCACCAAGAAAGAAAAACCATGTCCACGCCGCATGGGGTGCCAGCAGCACCGCAACACTGGCCCAGAACAGGGGCAACTGGATGGCCGAGGCCGCATAGCCCGCCGGTTCCAGTGTTTTAACGGTGCGACCCCAGCGCAGTTCATGCGCCAGCACCTCACGCATCGAGGTTTCGCCCACGGTGGTCCATGTCATGCACGCGGCAATGGCAATGTCCTTGCCATGCTCGCGCACGTAGCGGCCAAGAATCGCATCATCGGCCACATGGGGCACAAGGGCTTCGAGCCCGCCAATGGCGTCGAGCATGGAGCGCCGCAGCGCCATGGTGGCGCCAAGGCAGTCCTGCCGCCCGAGGTAGCGCGACAGCATGACGCCGGGCAGGAAGTTGTGGTTGATCTGGCAGGCGGCAAGCAGGCGCGGCACGGTGTTCGAGGCAGGCAGCCCGGCATAGAGCGTGGTCACGAGCCCAACATTGTCGGGCACCATGGCGCCCACCACGTGGCGCAGGTAATCGGGTGCCACATGAATGTCCGAGTCGGAAATGACCAGCACATCATGCTTCACGCGCGTCATGATGTTGATCAGGTTGCCGATCTTGCGGTTCACGCCATGGAAGGTGGGGTCGATCACCAGTTCCATCTGCACATCCGGATGGCGTTCCATCAGGCGGCGGACAATGGGAATGGCGGCATCATCCTCGGCCTGCACGCCAAAGACGATCTGCATCTGCGGATAGTCCTGGGTGCAGAAGCTTTCGAGGGCTTCCTCCAGCAGGGGTTCGTCGCCATGCAGCGGCTTGAGCACGGAGACCGGGGGCAGGTGTAATTCCCGGTCAACGCGTTTTTCCTGCCAGCGGAAACGCGAGACCAGAAAAGTGCCTACCGCTGCCTGCATGCACCCGGCGGCCGCGACAGTCGCAGCCAGTCCGGCGGGTGAAACAAGAGCGTTGAAAACAGACATTATTTTTCCGGCAAGGTCCCGCGCGTGAAACAAAATGAAAAAGACGACAGGGAAGGGTCAGGTTACTCTTCCGAGAAGGTCTTGATTTTCTTCTGTAACAGATTTGTCAGTTTTTGCACATTCCCGCCAGACAGGGCGGAACTGAAATCTGCACGCTGTGCCGCAACCTGGCTGATATGGGCATTGAGCAGCACGTCAACGATCTGCCAGCCTTTTGCACCCGAGCGCATCACGTAATTGATTTCGGTGCCGCTCGGATCATCGGATGAGCCGATATGTGTTATAACAATGCGGTCGTTACCCACCGGGGAGGGCGTGACGGAAGGGTCGATGGTGAAGCGCGCATCGCTGCCCGGCTTGAAGCTCGAGACATAGCGGGCAATGGTGAACTGGCGGAACGTGGTCAGAAGCTGCTGCTTCTGGTCATCGGGCAGGGCGGCGTAGCGCGGGCCGATGGAGGAGGCGAGCACGGCCTCCATGTCATAGGCGCGGTCGATTGCCGGTGCCAGCATCTGCGAGCGCTGCTCGAACGTGCCGCTACCCTTGGCCTGCACGCGGTCGAGGGCAGCATACAGGGCCTTGATCGGCTCCTGCACCTGCGCGTCGGACGCGGCGGCAGCATGGGCTGCGGAAATGGGGAAGACGGCAGGGATGACCGGTGCCGCCATCAGGCCGGCGCACAGCGCCAGTGCGGTGGTTTTCAGGGCATGTTTCATAATGTTCATGATTTCGGTCCGTTTGCCGTCTTTAGCAAGGGCTGCGTCATGCTGATTCCGACACCCAGCGCATCAAGGGCGGTATTGGTAATGGCCACCGCATCCAGCCCGGCCTCCTGGTACTGGGCCTCCTGGCTGTTATGGTCGATGAAGCGGTCGGGCAGGGTCATGGGGCGGAAGCGCACGCGGTCGAGCAGGCCGGTCTTGGCCAGATGCGTCATGACATAGGAGCCGAATCCGCCTACCGAACCTTCCTCGATGGTGATCAGCACGGCATGGTTGCGCGCAAGCTGCTCGATCAGCGCGGTGTCGAGCGGCTTGGCGAAGCGGGCATCGGCCACGGTGGGGGAAAGCCCCTGGGCGGCCAGCATGTCGGCAGCCTTCAGCGCATCGGCAAGCCTCGGCCCGAGCGAGAGGATGGCGATGCCACCCTGCTCGGGGCCGGACTGGCGCTGCATTTCACGCACGATCCGCCCGCGCCCGATCTCGATGATCTGGCCCGCCGCCGGCAGCTCAAGCCCCAGCCCCGCGCCGCGCGGGTAGCGCAGGCCGAGCGGGCCTTCGTCAAACGCGATGGCGGTGGCGGTCATGTTCAGCAGTTCAAGCTCGTCGCTCGGCGCCATGAGCGTAATGCCCGGCAGGCAGCCCAGATAGGCAATGTCGAACGCACCGGCATGGGTCGCGCCATCAGCGCCAACCAGCCCGGCGCGGTCAATGGCGAAGCGCACCGGCAGTTTCTGCAGCACCACGTCATGCATCACCTGGTCATAGGCGCGCTGCAGGAAGGTGGAATAGATGGCGCAGAACGGGCGCAGCCCTTCGGTGGCCATGCCGGCGGCAAAGGTCACGGCATGCTGCTCGGCAATGCCCACGTCAAAGAAGCGGTCGGGATAGGCCTTGGCGAACTTGTCCAGACCCGTGCCGGACGGCATGGCGGCGGTGATCGTGACGATCTTGTCGTCAGTCGCGGCCTGGCGGACGAGTTCCTTGGCAAACACCGAGGTGTAGCTTGGCGGCCCGGACGGGCCCTTCTTCTGCTCGCCGGTGACGACATTGAACTTGGAGACGGCATGATACTTGTCACCCGCCGATTCGGCCGGGCTGTAGCCGTGGCCTTTTTCCGTGATGACATGCAGCAGCACGGGGCCGACATCCTCGGCATCGCGCAGGTTGCGCAGGATGTGGACAAGCTGGTTCATGTCATGCCCGTTGACGGGGCCGACATAATAGAAGCCGAGTTCCTCGAACAAAGTGCCGCCGGTCATGATGCCACGCGCGTATTCATCGGCCTTCTTGGCCGTGCGCTCAAGGCGACCGGGCAGGCGCTTGGCCATCTTGGCGGCGAGTTCGCGCAGGCTCAGGAACTTGCGCGAGGACATCAGCCGCGACAGGTAGCTTGACATGGCGCCCACGGGTGGGGCGATCGACATCTCGTTGTCGTTGAGCACCACGATCAGGCGCTCGGCGCCGGGGCCGCAATGCGACGCGTTGTTCATGGCTTCATACGCCATGCCCGCCGAGATCGAGCCATCGCCGATCACGGCAATCACATTGCGCTCGCGGTAGGAGGGGTCTTCCTCCGCGCGCAGGTGGTGGGCGACGGCCATGCCGAGGCCCGCCGAAATGGAGGTGGAGGAGTGCGCCGCGCCAAACGGGTCGTATTCGCTCTCGCTGCGGCGCGTGAAGCCCGAAAGGCCGCCCGGCTGGCGCAGGGTGCGGATGCGCTCGCGCCGCCCGGTCAGGATCTTGTGGGGGTAGGTCTGGTGGCCCACATCCCAGATCACGCGGTCGGCGGGCGTGTCGAACACGGCATGCAGCGCCACCGTGAGCTCAACCACGCCCAGGGATGCGCCAAGGTGGCCGCCGGTGGTGGACACGGTATCGATCGTTTCCGACCGCAGTTCCTCCGCAAGCTGCTTGAGCTGCTCGACCGAGAGGTTGCGCATGTCGTGCGGCCACTGCACCCGGTCAAGCTGGGCGTAGCGCCCAAGGGTCGGAATCGCGGGTTTGGTCTGATCCATGATGTTCGCGTCCATTGTTCTGTGTCGGCCCTTGCCCATATGGGAGGAACCGACCCGGTTTTCGGTTAGGCCCCGCGCCCCGGAAAGGGGCCGGGCAGGGCTGCCCCGGCGGCGATGAATGGCGGCTCATGGCAAAAAGACCATGGCGACCTTAGCGTAATCGCGATGTGTTACTCCGGTTAGGCGTGCAAATACAGTCTCTAATTCCCCGACTGTTGTTAATTGGCCACACTGAAGGCAATAGCAATTGAATACAGGATGGTTTCTGTCCTATACCCTCGCGAAAGGCTTCATGTGTCGTACAAGTTCGCATTCTCGGCATGCTCTATGTGCACGGCTGAGTGATGTTGGGCTTGTTTTCTTGTAGGTGGATGTGTCCATAGTCCGACCTACCAGACTTGAAATATGAGACCGGCGGTTGGGCCGGTGCAGGAGCAGAGGTTTCATGGCCGTTCCTATTATGCAGGCAGTCCGCGTCGGCGCCTATGTTGTCAAGCAGCATGTCACGCGGCGTAAACGTTATCCGCTCGTGCTTATGCTCGAGCCCTTGTTTCGCTGTAACCTGGCCTGCGCCGGGTGCGGCAAGATTGATTACCCCGCGCAGATCCTGAACCAGCGCCTGAGCGTGCAGGAATGCCTTGATGCGGATACCGAGGCCGGTGCGCCCGTTATCGCCGTGGCCGGTGGCGAGCCGCTGCTGCACAAGGAAATGCCCGAGATCATCCGCGGACTGATCGCGCGCAAGAAGTACGTATATCTGTGCACGAACGCCCTTCTCCTTGAAAAGAAGATGGACGATTACGAGCCGAATCCGTTCTTCTCGTGGGATGTGCATCTTGATGGCGACCCGCAGATGCACGATGCCTCCGTCTGTCAGGACGGGGTGTACGAGCGCGCCGTGTCCGCGATCAAGAAGGCGAAGGCGCGCGGCTTCCGCGTGTCGATCAACTGCACCCTGTTCGATGGAGCCGACCCCAAGCGCGTCGCCACCTTCTTTGATGAAGTGATGGCCATGGGCGTGGACGGCATCATGACCGCGCCGGGCTATGCCTATGAGCGTGCGCCTGATCAGGAGCACTTCCTCAACCGGCAGAAGACCAAGCAGCTGTTCCGCGACATCTTCCGCCTTGGCAAGGGCAAGAAGTGGCGCTTCACGCAGTCGCCGCTGTTCCTGAACTTCCTGGCGGGCAACGAGCAGTATCACTGCACGCCGTGGGGCAAGCCGCTGCGCAACCCGTTTGGCTGGCAGCGCCCGTGCTACCTGCTGGGTGAAGGCTACGCCAAGAGCTTCAACGAGCTCATGACCGATACCGACTGGGATGCCTACGGCACCGGCAATTACGAAAAATGCGCCGACTGCATGGTCCATTCGGGCTACGAGTCGACCGCGGTGATGGATGCGGTCCGCAGGCCGTGGCACATTGCCAAGGTTGCCCTGTTCGGCCCCGAGACGGAAAAGCCGATGGCGCCGGAAATCCCGCTCGACCACCAGCGCCCGGCGGAATACGTGTTCACCCAGCACGTCGATGCCAAGATGGCCGAGCTGGCCGCGCGCAAGAAGCCTGCGGCCCCGCCGCGCGTGAAGAAGGTCGCGGCCCCGGCCGAGACGGCAGACGCCGCCGACTGATCACGCAGTCCGGCATCATATCGACCGGATGGTTAAGGGAAGGCGGGGCATTTGCTCCGCCTTTTCTTTTGCGCGCGGGCCGAGGGCAAAATATGCCCGCCTGACTGAATATGCTGTAAGAGCGTGGGATCATGCTTGTTTCCCTGATTGTCATATTGTGTCTCGTTCTGCTCAACGGGCTTTTTGCCATGGGCGAACTGGCGCTGATTTCCGCCCGCCGGGCGCGGCTTGCCATTCTTGCGCGTAATGGCACCAAGGGGGCGGACCGCGCGCTGAAACTGGCAGGCGACCCGCAGAGTTTTCTGCCTACCGTCCAGATCGGCATGACGCTGGTCTCGATTCTCGAGGGCACGTTTGGCGGCAACAGCATCGAGGCCGGGGTCAGCCGGTGGCTTTCGCACATTGCGGCCCTGCGCTCGATTGCCGATGAACTGGCCATGTTCCTTGTGGTCAGCGCCATTACGGCGGTCATGCTGGTGCTGGGCGAACTGGTGCCCAAGCAGATTGCGCTGCGCCAGCCCGAACTGATCGCAGCGCGCCTGTCGCTGCTGCTGGAGTGGATGGCGTGGTTCACGCGCCCCATCGTCTGGCTGCTTGGCCGTTCATCGGAACTGGTGCTCAGGGTGATGGGCATCGGCAATGCCATCCGCCAGTCGGTCTCGGTGGAGGAACTGCGCGCCTATATTGCCGAGGGCGCGCAGGCGGGCGTGCTGGAGCAGGAGGAGCGCGACATGATCGAGCGCCTGCTGCGCCTGGCCGAGCGCCCGGTCCGCGCCATCATGACGCCGCGCACCGAACTGTGCTGGGTGGAGCGCCACGTGCCGCGCGCGCAACTGCTGCAGGTGCTGCGCTCGACCACCTATTCGCGCATCGTGGTGTGTGAAGGTGGCGTGGATAACCCGGTGGGCGTGATTCTGGCCAAGGACATGCTCGACCGGTTCCTTGATGGCAAGAGCCCCTCGGTCGAGATCGGGCTGCGCCACCCCATCTCCGTGCCCGATACGCTCTCCGCCTTTGACATGCTCGAGCGTATGCGGTCTTCCCCGCTGGGCATGGCGCTGGTGCTTGATGAATATGGCTCGTTTGAGGGAATCGTTACCTCATCCGACCTGTTTGGCGCGATCGTGGGCGAGCAGCACGAACTGGGCAATACCCCGCCGCAGCGTTTGGCGCATGACAATGTGCTGGTGCTCGATGGCGCCATGCCCGCCGATGAGGTCAAGGACCGGCTTGGCCTGTCCGACCTGCCGGCCGAGGGTAGCTACCACACGCTGGCAGGGCTGGTGCTGGCCCTGCTGCGTCGCGTGCCCGCCAAGGGGGACAAGGTGGTGTTCTCGGGCTGGCTGTTCGAGGTGCTGGAAATGGAAGGCCGCCGCGTCGTGCGCGTGCAGGCCAGCCGCCAGCTTCTGGCTGAGAACTGACGCAGCCTGCCTGAACATGAAGGCGTTTTTGGTTGCCGCATGTTTCCCGGGCTGACTTTTCAAACAGTCTTTAAAGACGGCATCTGGAAACTTTTATTCCAGAGCACATCTTCACCAGTTCGAATGTGTCCATTCAAACTGGATCCGCTCTAGTGGATGGTGTGGCCCGCCATGGCGATCTCGGCGCCAAAGCCGGGCCATTCATCGCGGGCCATCGTCTCGAGCGAGGGGGTCGCAAGACCCAGCCGGTCGGCATAGATCCATAGGTAGGTGAAGGCCCGGCGCACATATTCGCGTGTTTCGTCATTGGGCAGGCTCTCGATATAGAGCAGGGGATCTTCATCCTCATTCATCGTCGCACTGCGGCGCGAGATGGCGACCGGACCGGCATTATAGCTGGCCAGCACGCGGATCATGTCACCACCCGCGGGCACATGCGTCCCGCCTGCCTGGGCGGAAATCTGGGCGAGATACAGCACGAAGCGTTGCCCGATATCGAGGTTGGTGGCGGGATCATGCAGGTCGGCCGGGCGGCGGATGAAGCGGTCCTTGTCATGGGCGATGAAACCGGCCGTCACCGGCATGAGCTGCATCAGCCCGTGCGCCCCGGAGCCGGAAACGATGTTGGGGTCGAAATTGGATTCCAGCCGCGTCAGCGCATAAACCAGCGCCGGGTCCATGCGGAAGCCATGCTCGGGCTGGAGTGGCGGCACCGGGTAGCGGGCCGCGTGGGTGTTGTGCTCGCTCTCGTTGGTGTCGATGAGCATGAGCATCTGCGATGACAGCTCCCTGAGCCCCATGGCGTCGGCCACCATCTGGGTGGAGTGGCACAGGGCGGCATCGTTCTGGATATCGGGCCACAGCCTGCGCAGCGCGGCCTCCGCCCGTTCGCGCTCACCCACCTGCATCAGGGCAAACGCCCTGCGCCCGGCAGGGGTGGCGGCGACCGCCTCGATATCGATTTCACCCAATACCGGGCTGCCCGCATGGATGGTCTGCTGGGCTGCCGCGAGCGTCATGTCGGGATCGGTGCTGATGGTATCGGGCGTGTGGGCCGACCGGCTGGCCGGTGCGGCCCGCAGGCCCAGGATCTGTGAGGCCAGAAGGCCATAGAACGTATGTGGCGCCGCTGCGGCCCGGTGCAGCCACGGCTGATAGGCCGCGACATCGCCCGTTGCCTGATGCGCGCGGGCGGCCCAGTAGGCCGCGCCCGCGCGAATGCTGCCCGGTGTCAGGCTGGCGCGTGATGCGGCCTCGAACAGGGGCCTTGCCATGTCGGCGCGGCCCTGCCGCCAGGCGGCAAGGCCGGCCACATACCCCGCGAAGCCAAGCCGCTGGCCGGATTTTTCAAATGCATCGCGTGCAATCGACATGGCCAGCCGGTTTTCGCCGTTGCTGAACAGCGTCATGGCAATTCCGGCATGCAGATGAGCGGCATACAGGTCGTTTATGCCCGGCGTCGTGGCAATCAGGTGCAGGGCGCTGCGGGCACCCTTCACGCCCTGGGCGGTACGCTCGCGCACGGCGCGGTCGAGCATGGCGCTGCGCGTGAACACCCGCAGGGAGGGATCATCCTCCTCCGGCAGGTGGATGTGCTGCGGCGAGCGGCGGCTGTCGAGCATGTCATGGCTGGGCGCGGGGGGGAGTGGCCCCCCACGGACCGGCGCGGGCATGGCGGCCAGCATGGAATAGATGGCGGGTGAATCCGCAAGGCCCGAGAAGGTGCGCAGCCACAGCCGCAACTGCCCCGCATTGGGGTGATAGGCCGGGTTGAGGTAGCGGGCTGCCAGGATGTCACCAAGCAGGGTGTCATCATGGATGGCGGCAGTCTCGCGGATGGCGGCATCGAACTTGCCATCGGCCTGCAGGCGCAGCACCCGGCGGATGTGGCTTACATCCTCGGGCGAGAGCGGGCGCGGCATTCCGGCATTGCCGTGCGCGTGCAGGCGTGGAAGGGCGAGCGCCGTTTCCTCGTTATGGTCGCCATGGCTGGCTGGATCATCGTCCAGTCGGCCTGGCGCCACTGTTTGGGCACGCAACGGCGCAAACGCCGCTCCTGCCAGAAATGCGGCGCCAGCCAGAAAGGCTGCCACCGCGTGATGGGGGGTATTGATTGTCCCTCGCATGGCGAAGCGGATGTAAGCCGTGCCTGCAAGGAAAGCAATAGCTAACGCCTGTCAGGGCAGTAAATAAGTTTTCAGAACAGAACGGGGGAACTTATGTAAACATCGTAAAACATATGCGCAAACAGGAATGAATAGCTGATTTGCACAGGCTAATATGCCGGAATGATTATGTTAATACCCTTTATGATTTCAAGGGCATGTTTCCGATTGTTTCGCGTATGAGCAGCATGTCTTTCCATGCATCACGCCGCGCCGTGGCGCTGGCGCGCAACTGCAGCGGATGGCGCATGGCAAGGGCTGGCAGCGTGGTGGCGGGGGCGCCATCGGGGCCGGTGGGCAGGGTGATGTCGCGCCACCGCCCGCGCATGCGCGCCGCCGTGGTGTTCTGCCCCGTGATGAGGGAAACGGCGAGGTTGCCCAGCAGCACCACCCGCTCCGGCCGCGCGAGCACGATGGCGCGCTCGATGAAGGGCAGGCAGATCCGCGCCTCCGCCACGGAAGGCGGCCTGCCGCCGGGTGGCCGCCACGGAATGATGGGGGATGCGAGCAACTCGGCGCGGTCGATGCCGATGCTGGCGAACATGGTTGCGACCAGCGCGCCGCCTTCCCCCGCGAAGGGGTGGCCACTGCGGTCCTCATCCGCGTCCGGCGCCTCGCCAATCAGCATCAGCGGGGCCTGTTCCGGGCCTTCCACGCACACGCTATGGGTGGCGGTGGCCCGCAGCCCGCATGGCTCGAAACCGCTTATGGCCGCCCGCAGCGCGGGCAGCGTACCAGCCGCCGCCGCAGCAGCGCGGGCGGCGGCGACCGCCTCGTCAATCAGCGTGGCGCGCGAAGGCGGCGCTGGCGGGCGGGGCCTGCGGGCGGGTTTTGGGTGTCCATTCCCCGCATCTGGCTGTATGGGGAGGGGCTGTGCCGCAGGGGCAGGGTTGCGTGGCGGCGTGGGAAGCGCGAGCCTGTCATGCGGGTCGGGGTCCAGCGCGTCATCCGCGCCCCACTCCACATAAAGGCGTAACAGGGACAGGGAATCAGTCATCGGATGGATATACCCCGCACCGGCACGGGCCATGCAGCCGCGCGCCGTCCTGCCTCCCCGCTCAGGGTTTGGCAGCGGACGCCGCACGCGGTAGATTCTGGCGTCATGCTCTTACCTCGTCTGTCACGCATGGTCGTGGCCTCCCTTGTTGTACCGCTCCTTGCCGGGATTCCCAACCGTGAAATGCGGGCCGCCCCGCCGGTTGACCCCATCATCGCGGCGGGAAAGCAGGATCTGGCCACCAATCTGCTCGTTGGCAACGTGGCCGCGGCCGAGGGCGACAATGCCGAGGCCGCGCGGGCCTATGGCGTGGCGGCAGGGCTTGCGCCCACCTTCCGGCTGTTTGGCGAGCGGGCGTTTTTCTACAGCATCCTCGCGGGTAGCCCGCAGGCCGCGGCCCTTGCCCACGCGCAGCCCTCCGGCGTGATGCCCGAGTTGATCATGGGCAATGCCGCGGCCCTTGCGGGGCAGTGGGATGAGGCGGCAACGCATTACCAGAATGCGCCCGCCGACCAGATCATGGGCCTGCTGCGCCCGCTGCTGCGTGGCTGGGCGCTGCAGGGCGCGGGCAAGACGGATGAGGCCCTCGCCGCCCTGGCGCCTGCCGAGGTCGATGCCCGGCTGGGCGGCTACTATACCCTGCACTCGGCCCTGATCGCCCAGCTTGGCGGCATGCAGATGCGTGCTGATACGCTGTTCCGCCAGGCGGCGGAAAAGGGCAGCGGCGACTTGTTCACCACAATCGTCATGGCGCGCTGGCTCGTCACCCAGGGGCAGGAGGCGGCGGCGCGCGACCTGATCAACCAGCGCATCGCGGCCATGCCGGTGCTGGAAACGGCGCGCGGCAACATCATGGCCATGCTCCAGCACCCGGTGGTGAACCATGCCACCCAGGGGCTTGCACAGGCTTACGGGCTGGTGGCGCTGCTGATCGACCAGCAGCTTTATGCCCATGAGGGCGCGGATGAAGACCACGCGGGCGATGCCGCGATGGAAATCGGCACCCTGCGCGGCACCGAGCAGATGATGCTGCGCATGGCGCTCACCCTTGACCCGGCGGATTCGGAGGCGCGGCTGCTGCTCTCCTCCATGCTGCATGCCCGCAAGCAGGACCGGCAGGCGCGCGCCGCCTTTGATGGCGCCCCGGCCAGCGACCCGCTGCTGCCGGTCTACCGCGCCGAGCAGGCTGATCTTGACGTGGTGCTGGGCCACAAGGAGCAGGCGGCGCAGGAACTGCGCGACCTGCTGCGCCAGGCCCCCGATAACCGCACGTTGTGGAGCAGCCTTGGCGATGCCCTGCTCGACCAGCAGAAATGGCCCGAAGCCCTTGATGCCTACCAGCATGCCACCGCACTCACTCCCCACCGGCTGGAAGGCGATGACTGGCGGCTGCTGTTTGGCCAGGCCATAGCGCAGGAGCGCCAGAACCACTGGCCCCAGGCGCGGGTGCTGTTGCAGCATGCCCTCCAGCTTGCGCCCAACGAGGCGGAACTGCTGAACTACCTTGGCTATTCCATGGTCGAGCACGGCGAGAACCCGGCTTTGGCCGAATCCTACCTGCGCCGCGCCCTCGCCCTTGCCCCGTCCGATAACCAGATCCGCGATAGCGTGGGCTGGGTGCTCATGCGGCTGGGCCATGTGGGGGAGGGCCTGCCGCTGCTTGAGCAGTCGGTCGAGCAGATGCCGCAGGACCCGGCCATCAACTACCACCTTGGCGTAGCGTACTGGATGGCGGGCCGCAGGCTGGAGGCGGTCAATGAATGGCAGAACGCCATCCAGTTCCAGCCTGACCCGATGGATCGCCGCAAGATCACGGCGGCGCTGGACTATGCCCATGCGTGGCAGGCCCACAGGCCCATGGCCGTGCCTGCCGACCTCAAGCCGGTGGCAACGCCGCCTTCTTCCCTTTCCCAGCCAAATGGAACCCGTCACTGATGTCGTCGCTGCACGAACTGGCGCATGCCAAGATCAACCTGTACCTGCATGTCACGGGGCGACGGCAGGCCGATGGCTATCACCTGCTTGACAGCCTTGCCGTATTCGCAGGTGCCGCGGACCGGCTGGACCTGGCATTGGGCAACGGCCGGGGCGGGCATGTGGCGCTTGACATCAAGGGCCGGTTTTCCGCAGGGCTGGGCGGTGAGGACTGTGCCGATAACCTGATCGTTCGCGCCGGGGCGATCCTGCGTGAACTGGCAGGCGAGGAGGTCGCGCGTAACCTGCCGGATGTAGGGATTACACTGCACAAGGAACTGCCGGTGGCCTCGGGCATTGGCGGTGGCTCGGCCGATGCGGCGGCTGCCCTGCGGCTGCTGCTGGGCGTGTGGAAGCTGTCGCTGCCGCCTGCCCGGCTCAATGCGGTGGCCACGCGGCTCGGCGCGGACGTGCCGGTCTGCCTTGAGCAGCGTGCCGCGCGCATGGAAGGAATCGGCGAGGTGCTTTCACCCGCGCCCCATCTGCCCCCCTGTGGCATGATGCTGGTCAATTGCGGGCGGAGCGTCTCCACCCCGCAGGTGTTCAAGGCCCGCGCGCCGGTCTTCACCCCGCGCGCCACGCTGCCCCCCGCCTGGGCCACGCTGGCCGACATGGTGCGCGACCTCGCCGACCAGACCAATGACCTGCAGGCGGCCGCCTGCGCCATCTGCCCGGAAATCGTGACCGTGCTCGACGCCCTGCGGGTCGCACCCGGCTGCCGCCTTGCACGCATGAGTGGCTCGGGGGCGACGTGTTTTGCCCTGTTCGACAGCCCCGACGCCGCCCGTGCGGCACAGGCCGCCGTGCAGCAGGCGGGCGCGCACTGGTGGGTATGGGCGGGTGACCTGTGCCGCAGCACGACCGAGGCACGCACGTCCATTCCCGCCTGAACGGGAAGGGCGTTTTATAGATAAAAGTTTTTGGGTGCCGCCTTTTTGCAAAAAGGCGGCGTTCTTTCGAAGCTTTTTGAAAAAAGCTTCACCAAAAACTTTTATCAGTTTTTCAGCTTTTTTTACGGCGCAGGGCCAGCAGCACGATGCCCATCAGCCCCGTTACGGTGGCAAGCTGGGCATGGCGGCTGGTTAGCAGGAACGGCATGGCCTTGCGCGTGACCATGTCAAACCGGCCATGGGCGGCATAGGCGCCGGGCACGGTTTCATACAGGTCATCAGGCTCATTGCCGGCTACCGGGGTTTTTTCCAGTTGCTTCGCGTAGCCCTTGCCCGACAGCCAGCGGTCTGACAGACCGGGCAGGAAGGTGGACAGCGCCCAGTTGCGTACGCCCGACAGGCCCACCCAGATATCACGCTCGCGCCCGAAGGCGGCGCGGCAGATGGCCTCGGCGGCGATTTCAGGCTCATAGACCGGCCCCATCGGCTTGAGGCGCTTGCCGGTGTGGTTGCGTGTCCATGAAAAGCGCGGCGTGTTGATGGCGGGCAGGTGCACCAGCGCAATGTGGATGCGGTCGCCATCATGCAGGATTTCAGGGCGGATGCTCTCGGAGAAGGCCCGCACGGCGGCGCGCGCCCCGTTTTCCACCGCCTGCAGCGGCGGCGGCCGCAGGCTGGCCAGCCGGTCCAGGTTGACGATGGTGCCATGCCCGCGACGGCGCATGCGCGTCAGCGCCGCGCGCGTGCCGTTGACGGTGCCAAGATAGGTCACCTCGGTCGCGCGGCGGATCTCATCGGCTTCAAGGGCCGCGACCTGCCCGGTTACGGTCGCACCCGCGCAGTTGATCCATAACGTGATGGGGCCGAGCTTTTCTTCTATTTCCTCAGCCGCCTGTTCCACTGCCGCCGCATCCGCCACGTCGGCGCAGACGATATGGGTGCGCACCTTGAGTTCGCGCAGTTCGGCGGCGGCATCATTGAGCCGGTCGCGGTTGCGGCCAAGCAGGGCGACATCGCACCCGGCCCGGGCCAGTGTGCGGGCCGTGGCGCGGCCGATTCCCGCGCCCGCTCCGGTAATGACGGCAACCTGCTGCGGCATGAATGATGCTCCCACCCGTTGGTAACAAGAACCGCGCGGGCAAGGCCGCGCGGGCTGAAAATCACGACCGGCACCCTATCACGGCCTGCGGCGGGCGAACACCATCACGCAGGCAGGGGTGCCCCTCTCAGATATATTTCAGCGCCACGATGCCGCCCACCAGCACGACGGCGAACAGCCCGGCCACCAGCGGCAGGCGCTTTTCGATAAAGCCCTCGATCGACGCGCCATAGCGGCGCAGCAGGGCGGCCAGCAGGAAGAAGCGCGCGCCTCGCGTCACCGCGCAGGCCAGCAGGAACGGCACCAGCGACAGATGCGCGGCCCCACTGGCAATGGTGACGAATTTGAATGGAATGGGTGTCAGGCCCTTGATGAGGATGATCCACACGCCCCATTCGCGGAAGCGGTCCTGCAGGGTCTGCAATGTGTGCTCGGCATGATAGAAATGCACGATTGGCATGGCCGCGTATTCCAGCAGGAACGAGCCGATGCACCAGCCCAGCACCGCCCCCGCCACGGAGGCAATGGTGCAGATGGCGGCGAGCCGGAAGGCCCGCTCGCGCTGTGTCAGCACCATGGGCAGCAGCATGATGTCGGGCGGCAGCGGAAAGACGCTGGCCTCGGCAAAAGCGAGCACTGCCAGCCATAAAACGGCATGCCGGCTGGCGGCGAGGGCAGTGACGCGGGCATACAGGCGATCAAGCATTATCGGGCAATGCCATTAACCGCCTGCTGGCGGCAAGGACTTATTGCGCGCTGGTCACGCGTGGCTCGCACGTCACGGGAAAGCGTACCGAGCGCGCGATGCAGCTGCGCATGGCGGCATCGTTGTGCAGGTCGATCACCTGCTGCACGTCATGCGCGGTGGAAAGGGCTGCGTGGGGCCGCAGGATGACCTGCGTGAAGGAAAATGACCCGTCCTCGAATTCCTCCAGAATGCCCTCGGCATGGTCGGCATAGGACAGGATGCCGATTCCCATCGCCGTGCACAGATGGATGAACCAGAGCTGGTGGTCCGCGCACAGCGCGCCGAGCAGCAGCTTCTCGGGGTTCCATTTCTGGGAGTCGCCGCGAAAGGCGGGGGAGGCCGATCCGTCAATGACCGGCCGGCCCGTGCAGTGCAGCTCGTAGCTGCGTTGATGATGGGCCTGCCGGGAAGCCCCGTCATGTTCGCCGCTTCCGGTCCATAAAAGGGAGACCTGATAACGGTGTGTTCTATCCGGCATCGAGCGCTATATCCTGAATTGTCCGTACTGGAATCGGACCTTAGCAGACAAGTGTGACCGTCACACGTAATCCATGCGGGTGTCGGTTGCCTAGCCGGATATCGCCCCCGAGCCCCCAGATAATATTGCGCGATATGGACAGGCCGAGCCCCGTGCCGCCGGTTTCGCGGTTGCGGCTCTGCTCGGCGCGCACGAAGGGGTCGAACATGCGCTCGAGATCCTCGGTGGGCAGGCCGGGGCCATCATCCTCGATCAGGATGGTCACGGTGGATTCCGCGCCGTTTTCACCCGCGCCCTTATGGGGCGGCAGCAGCACGATCCGCACGCCGCCGCCATATTTTATGGCGTTGGTGACAAGGTTGCTCAACGCGCGCTTGAGCGCCATGGGGCGCGCGCGCACCAGAACGTCGGGCATTTCCGATGAAAATGCGATGTTGTCAGCCGCATCGAGATAGGTCTCGGCGGCTTCATCGGCAATGGTCTGGAGGAGGGCTGTCAGGTTGACCTGCCCCATCGGCTCGCGCTGCGAGGCGTCGCGGCCAAAGGCCAGGGTAGCGGCCACCATGGCCTCGAGTTCATCGAGGTCGCCGAGCATCTTGGCCCGCATCTCGTCATCTTCGATGAATTCGGCGCGCAGCTTCAGGCGCGTGATCGGCGTGCGCAGGTCGTGGCCGATGGCGGTCAGCATCAGCGTGCGGTCGGTCAGGTAGCGGCGGATGCGGTGCGCCATCGTATTGAAGGCATGGGCGGCGCGCGCCACCTCGCTTGGTCCATCCTCGGGCATGGGGGGGGCGTTGACGTTGCGGCCAAGTTCCTCGGCGGCGGCGCCCAGCGTGCTGACGGGCGCGATCAGCCTGCGCACGCCCCACAGGATCAGGATGCCGCCCGCGAAGGTCATGATGAGGAAGGCGATGGGGAAGGTGGGCGAGCGGAACGGGCTGGGCCGGGGCAGGGTATAATGGATCGTGACCCACCGCCGCTCATCGGGCAGCAGGAAGGCAACCGCCCGCCTGCGCCCCGATGTGGGCGTGATCAGCACCTGCTCGGGGCGCATCGATTGCGGCAGCGGCCCCATGCCGGGGTCGTTTTCGGGGCCGAATCCATGCGGGCCGCCGGGGCTGTCGGGGCCAAAGGGGCCACCCGGCCCGTGCGGGCCGCCGTGGCTGAAGGGCACCGGGCTCATGTCATCGGGCATGTGGCCGCCATTCCACTCACCCGGCGGCATGTGGTGCTGGGGGCGGGGCGGTAGCGCCATGGCGTTGATCATGTCCGGCTCGGGGCCGGGGGTCAGCGTGATGTGCACGCTCTCGGGCAGGTGCAGGGCCGCAAGCTCGCGGTCACGGTCCGAGGGCGCGGTCTCCACGATGGCGCGGTAATAGGTGAACATCTTGCTGCGCGCGCGCTCATAGATCATGCGCTGGTCAAAATCGAACCGGTCGAGCGCGTGGATGGTCAGCCCGATGATCTGGATGATGCCCAGGCCCCCGATCAGCAGCAGCGTGGTGCGCGCGGCAAGCGACTGTGGCAGGAGGCGACGCCACAGGCGCGGCCACGCGCCCGGCGGTTTTTCCGCCGGTGGGGGCGCTGACAGGAAGGAGGAACCGGGGAGCGGCTGCATGGGGCGGGTCAGTTGCGCTCGACCTCGGCTGCGAGCACGTAGCCCCCGCCGCGCACCGTCTTGATCAGCTGCGCGTTGCGGCCGTTATCTTCAAGCTTGCGGCGCAGGCGGCTGATGGCCACGTCGATGGCGCGGTCGAACGGACCGGCCTGCCGCCCGCGCAGGAGGTCGAACAGCATGTCGCGCGTCATGACCCGGTTGGCGCGGTCGAGCAGGGCGAGCAGCAGGTCGTATTCGCCGCCGGTCAGCGGCACTTCCACGCCTTCCGGGTTATGCAGCCGCCGCCGCCCGGTATCGAGCGACCAGCCCGCAAAGCGCAGCGTGTGCAGCACCGGCACGCTGCGCGGGTCGGGCGTGTCGCTCGCGCGGCGCAGCACGGCGCGGATGCGCGCCAGCAGTTCACGCGGGTTGAAGGGCTTGGGCACGTAGTCATCCGCGCCAAGTTCAAGGCCGATGATGCGGTCGGTATCATCGCCCATGGCGGTCAGCATCACGATGGGCACGTTGGCCTGCGTGCGGAGCCAGCGCGAGATGTCCAGCCCGCTCTCGCCCGGCAGCATGAGGTCGAGGATGACGAGCTGGTAATGCCCTTCCCCCCACCGGCGGCGGGCTTCCTGCCCGTCACGCGCGGTGGTGACGCGCAGTTCATTGCGTTCGAGGAAGCGTGCCAGCAGGTCACGGATCTCGCGGTCGTCATCGATGATGAGGATATGCGGCAGCGGGTTCATGCGCTGATCCTACACCATGGCGCAGCGGCCCGCATCTGGTGTTTCACTCCGTTTCAATGGCTGTGACCGCAGGGTGTTCAGGCCAGCCAGGACGGCACGGGCAGGTTTTTGCCGCGCAGGAATTCCGGGTTGAACAGCTTGGACTGGTAGCGCGCCCCCCCATCGCACAGGATGGTGACAATGCGGTGCCCCGGCCCCATGGCGCGGGCCACGCGGATGGCGGCGGCGATGTTGATGCCCGCCGACCCGCCAACCGAAAGCCCTTCATGGATCAGCAGGCTGTAGATCTGCTCCAGCGCCTCGGGGTCGGGGATGCGCACGGCATCATCGAAATGCAGCCCCTCAAGGTTGCCCGTCACGCGGGACTGGCCGATGCCCTCGGTCACGGAAGACCCGCTGACCGAAAGGTCACCCGACTTCACCCATCCATACAGACCCGAGCCTTCAGGGTCGGCCAGTACGATGCGCGGGCGCGCAACACCGGCCTTGCGGGCTTCATCCTCCAGCCCCAGCGTAACACCCGCCAGCGTGCCGCCGGTGCCGCATGAGCAGGTGAAGGCATCGAGCCTGCCGCCCATCTGCTGCCAGATCTCGGGGGCGGTGGTGTGGCGGTGGCCTTCGCGGTTGGCGGTATTGTCGAACTGGTTGGCCCACACGCCGCCGGTTTCCTCGGCCAGGCGGCGTGACACATGCACGTAATTGCCCGGATCACGGAAGGGTTTGGCGGGCACGAGGCGCAGGTCGGCCCCGATCATGCGCAGGAAGTCGATCTTCTCGCGGCTCTGGGTCTCGGGCATGACGATGATGGAACGGTAGCCGCGCGCATTGGCCACGAGGGTGAGGCCAATGCCGGTATTGCCGGCCGTGCCCTCGACGATCGTGCCGCCGGGTTTGAGCGTGCCGCGCCGTTCGGCATCATCGATGATGGCCAGCGCCGCACGGTCCTTGACCGAGCCGCCGGGGTTCATGAACTCCGCCTTGCCGTAGATCTCGCACCCCGTGAGGTCTGACGCATGGCGCAGGCGGATCAGCGGCGTATGGCCGATGGCTGCGGGCATGTCAGCACTGAGGGAGGAGACGGGATTTGCACTTTCGGCCATAAGGCAGCACCTTCGCTTGATCTGGGTCGTACCATGCGGCACGGCAGGCCGGATGGTGGCCATGCAGTGCCTGTTGCATCCTTACTATCAGGAATGGGGCAGGGCTGGCATATCCCCGCTGCGCAGGTTTTTCCAGCCGAAAGGAAACATGATGATTGACGATATCTCGCCCGCCGCCGCGTGGGCTGCGGTCAGTGGCCGCCCTAACGCCCATCTGGTGGATGTGCGCACCCCCATGGAATGGGAACATATTGGCGTGCCTGATCTTTCCGGCGCGGGGCGCGAACTGGTGCGCGACAGCTGGCAGCTCCCGCCTGCGGGGCAGGTCAACCCGGACTTCCTGACCACACTGGAAAAGGCCGGGATCGGCAAGGCCGACGAGATCTATTTCATCTGCCGCTCCGGCGCGCGCAGCATGGCTGCTGCCCATGCGGCGTATGACGCGGGCTATCACAATGTTTTCAACGTGGCTGATGGCTTCGAGGGGCCGGAAGATGCGACGGGCAGCCGTGGCCGCCTTGCGGGCTGGCAGGCATCCGAACTGCCGTGGACGCGCGGCTGAGTGGCCTTGCGGGATTGAAGTAAAAGTTTCTGGGTGCCGCCTTTTTGCAAAAAGGCGGCGTTCCTCCGAAGCTTTCTGAAAAAAGCTTCACCAGAAACTTTTACGGTTGAAAGCCTGCCTTACTGGTCGGCCTGCGGCTCGCGGTCCGCATCGTAGCCTACCTGCAGCACCACGCACCACGGGTAGCGGGAGTCGAGGCTCGTGCCATTCCTGTCGGTCAGGCGGCCATTGGGGCCGACGGGCACATGGGTCAGGGCCACGGCATCATCGATATTGCCGCCAATGATGCTGATCTCGTGGCCAAAGGGCGCATCATCATGCGGCCCGGCCACCACGATGCCACAATGCGCGGGAAAGCCCTGCGGCGTGGGCAGGTCACGAAAGCGCACCGACTTGCTCGCCCCGCGCCCCACGCAGATCAGGTCGCCCATTTTGGGTGCGTAACGGGCGGGATTGCGGGCCTTGACGCCCTTTTCCTGCCCTGATGCGGCAGCGTTGATATAGGTGGCGTGGTTGGGCGAATAGGCGAATCGGTCATTCGCACCCGCCACCCGCATCACATACGAGATGAACGCCGCCGACCACGCATAGCGGCCATCATGCACGAAATCGGTGATATGGCCGTCCGCGTCGTGCTTGCCATCCCATGAGGATTCGTTCTCGGCCGGGTCCTGACCAATCCACCAGTATTCCCCCACGCGCTGCCACAGTCCGGCCGTGCGCTCGGGCTTGACCACCGGGGTGGTCGGCTCGGGGCGCAGCAGCGGGTCGTCATCACTGACCGGCTGGCCGAACAGCCGCCATTCGCGCAGCGCAATCGCCACCACGTCCTGCCGGTTGAACGGCTCGTAGTTGCGCGTGGCAAAATCGGGCACGTGGGTGTTGACTGCCAGCGGCCCGGCCCCGTTGGCGTATTGCGCGACCGGGGTGGTGGCCCGATGGGCCTGGTTGGCCGGAGTATGCGCGCACGCAGTCAGCACGAGCAGGGGGGCGAGCAGGACTGTCTTGCGCAAGGGGCACTCCGTAACAGGTCAGGTGCCTTTACCCATACGGCGCGGACCGGCCTTGCGGAAGGGGTGCGCCCCTTTCCAGCCCGAAAAAGAACGCAACGCCGCCACGCGCCCGGTGTTGTGCAGGGCACGGGCATGCATGCCGCCGTTTCGTGGGGGTGGGTAACGCCGCGTGTCGCGCCGTGGCACACTCTCGTGAATCTGGCGGTCACGCCATCGCCACGACCATTTTACCACAAGGGAGAGCATTTCAATGACGCAGGCGCCTGTTACGGAAACCATCCAGATCCGGGGGCTCAGACAGCCCGTCTCGCGCATTGCGCTGGGCACATGGGCCATTGGCGGGTGGATGTGGGGCGGCGCGGATGACCGCAATGCCATCGCCACCATCCATGAAGCCCTCGATCTGGGCATAACGCTGGTCGATACCGCCCCCGTGTATGGTTTTGGCCATTCGGAGGAGATCGTGGGCCAGGCCCTGGCCGGACGGCGCGACAGGGTGGCCATCGCCACCAAGGTGGGCCTGGACTGGAAGGATGACCACAAGCCATTCCGCAATTCATCACCCGCGCGCATCCGCAAGGAAATCGAGGATTCGCTGCGCCGCCTGCGCACGGACTACATCGACCTCTATCAGGTGCACTGGCCCGACTCCGCGGTGCCGATGGAAGAGACCGCCCGCACGCTCGAGGCCCTTGTGCGTGAAGGCAAGGTGCTGGCGCTGGGGGTCAGCAATTTCTCCATTGCCCAGATGGAGGCATTCGGGCAATTCGCGCCGCTCTGTGCCGTGCAGCCGCCCTACAACCTGTTTGAGCGCGCGATGGAGCACGACATCCTGCCCTATGCCCGCCAGCACGATCTGGCCATTCTCGCCTATGGCCCGCTGTGCCGTGGGCTGCTGTCAGGCAAGATGACGGCGGAGACGAAATTCGGCGCCGATGACCTGCGCAGCGCCGACCCCAAATTCCAGTCACCCCGTTTTGCGCATTACCTTCAGGCCGTGCGTGAGCTGCAGGACTTCGCCCGTGAAAAACACGGCAAGTCGCTGCTCGCGCTGGCCATACGCTGGGTGCTGGACCAGGGGCCGACCATTGCCCTGTGGGGCGCGCGCCGCCCCGACCAGATCGCCGCCGTGGCCGATGCAATGGGCTGGCACCTGAGCGCTGATGACCGGCGCGAGATCGATGCGATCCTGGCGCGCTGCATTCCCGACCCGGTCGGTCCCGGCTTCATGGCGCCTCCGGGCGCCTGACGGGTGCTGCCCCGTGCCCTGCTGCGCTAACAGGAGGGTTCAGGGGTCGATCGAATCACCCACGCTGGTGCTGTAGCGGGGTTTCCATGCCCCGGCCTCGACCATGCATTCGGCGTAAAAGCTGGTGTGCCCGGATCCGACCCATGTCTGGGCGCTGCCGCTGTTTCCGCTCCCCATCGCGCCAACGCCAGCCTTGCTCTGGCATCGCTCCGACGCGGCAACGTAGAGGGGGTCTTTTTCGCTGACAGCAGGCATGAAGCCGCTAATATCGCCATAGGGCGAGTTGCCGTGAGGATGATGTTCGCGCACGTTGAAGTGGTGCGAGCGGGCCTGTGCGCCTGCCGCCCCGACGGTGCCGAGGCACAGGCAGGCCAGCAGGATACGGATACGCAGCAGCATGGGGCGGTTCCTCTTGCAGTTTCGGTCTGCCGGGGCGGGGTGGAGGCTCTTTTATCAGTCTGTCAGGGCGGGTGCCATGCATCCCGTTTCAGGCAGGGCTGCGCCACCATGGGTGCTGGCATGCGGCAGGCCATCGGGGCGGGGCAGGGAGCGGGCCTCGATCTGGAGTTCCTGCTCGATGAAATCAAGCTCCTGGTTGATGGTCAGCTCGGTCTCGTCATTGATGAGTTTCTGCACCACCCGCATGTGCAGCCGCTCGCGCATGTGGCGGATGAGGCGGAAGCGTAGCGCGAGCTCGGTCCGCTTTTCACGGATGGCGGTGGCGCGGATGCTGGCTTCCGCCGCGCGGGAATTGTCCAGCCTGCGCAGCGTGTCCTGGTATTCGTGCAGCAGGCGGCCAATGGCTTCCTGCTTGAGGTCCACGCTTTCCGAGCCATCAGGCATGGTGTCGAGTTCCTGCTGCGCCAGCACTGCCTGCTCGGCATGCAGGGCCTCGATGGCGGTCTGCGCCAGTTCGATGCGCATCATGTCCAGCTCGTGCAGGCTGGGGTCGTCCTCATCGGTGCTCATGCCGTGCAGCAGCGGCGGAATGGCCACGCTCGCCAGCACCAGCGAGCAGATGATCACGCCCGCCGCAAGGGTTACCAGCAGGTCGCGGCCCGGAAAGCCGGGGCCGGCCAGCGTTGCCACCGGCAGCGACAGCACGGCCGCCAGCGTAATGGCCCCGCGCGTGCCCGCCACGGTCATGAGCAGCACGTTGCGCGCGGACGGGATGACCGTGTTGCGGTGGCGCAGACGGGCGAACAGCCGCCGGGCGGAAATGGAAATCCAGATCCACGCGAAGCGGATCAGGCTCATCATGAGCTGGATGCCCACGATGGCCAGGATCAGGAACCACGGCGAGATGCCGCCCGCGCGCGCGATGGCGGCCCCCCCGGTTACCAGGTCGGGCAACTGCAGCCCCAGCAGCAGGAAGATCACGGCATTGAACGTGAAGTTCACCATGTCCCACACCGTGGTGGCCTTGAGGCGGGTTTCGGTGCGGGCCTCGTTCATCACGCCGGTGAACTTGACCGTCATGCCGCCCGCCACGGCGGCGAGGATGCCCGAGCACTGCACCGCATCGGCCAGCAGGTAGATGCCAAAGGGCAGCATCATGGCCAGCGTGATGTGGGTGGGCGGGTCGTCATAGCCGCGCACCAGCAGCATGTGCTCCGCCCGGCACGCCGCCCACGCCACCACGATGCCGATCACGATGCCGCCCGTCGCCATGAAGATGAAGCTGCCCAGCGCCTGCTGGAACGAGAACAGCCCCGTCATGGCCGCCGCCACCGCGAACTTGAAGCATACCAGCCCCGAGGCATCGTTGAGCAGCGCCTCGCCATGCAGGATGTGCACCACGCGCGCGGGTGCCCGCCCGCCCTCGATCATGCTGCCCACCGAGACCGCATCGGTAGGCGACATGACGGCGGCAAGCGCGAAGGCCGCGGGCAGCATGATGGGGGGAATGAGCCAGTGGATGAAGTAGCCGCAGGCCAGCGTGGTGAACACCACCAGCCCCAGCGCCATCATGATGATGATGTTGCGCAGCTCGCCAAACTCGCGCATCGGCATGCGGTAGGCATCGGCATAGAGCAGTGGCGGAATGAACAGCAGCAGGAACATGTCGGGGTCGAAGCCGATATTCAGCCCCGCAAGGGCCGCGATGGCCCCCACTGCAATCTGGATCAGGGGCAGGGGCACGGGAATGCGCCCCACGCGCGAAATCAGGCTGCTGATCCCGGTAACGGTCAGTAATGCAAGGGTGATGAAAACGGCATGCATCTGGCGTGGTCTTTTTTATAGTTCTATTTCATTGTGGAAATACTTCATTTTTGCATGAATTAAAAATACAAAAGATGTTATTTTGAAGTTCCTGTTGTGTTATTTTCTTCTGCCAGCCATGCGTGGATCGAAGATTTCCCCACCCTTCATTGACCCTGCCTGCCCTACTTCCCATTATTGAAGCATGAAGGGCCGCAAGGCTGTATTGATGGTGTTCAGGGGGCACGGGCGTGGCGCATGGCCGGGCAGGCCCATTCCTGACGGAGGGATGATTTTTAAGTGAGCAAGGATCCATACGAAGTACTCGGCCTGACGCGCACGGCCAGCCAGGATGATATCCGCAAGGCCTACCGCAAGCTGGCCAAGAAGTACCACCCCGACCTCAACCCCGGCGACAAGGTGGCCGAAGAACGCTTCAAGGCCATAGGGGCGGCCAATGCCCTGCTGTCCGATGAGGCGCAGCGCGCGCGCTACGACCGGGGCGAAATTGATGAAACCGGACAGGAAAAAGGCTTTGCCGGTGGTTACCGCGACCATGCCGAAGGGCCGCAGGGCTTCCATTACGGTGGTGGCCAGTTCTCGGAAGAGGATCTTGGCGACATCTTCGGCATGTTCGGTGGCGGCGGCGGTGGCTTCCGCCGCAGGCCGCAGGGGCCGATGAAGGGGGCGGACCGGCAGTACGCCCTGACCGTAAGCTTCCCTGTTTCCGTCAATGGCGGCACGGAACGGATCACGCTGCCCGGCGGCACGCAGCTTGATGTGAAGATACCGCCCGGCATTACCGATGGTCAGGTCATGCGCCTGCGCGGCAAGGGTGATGCAGGCCAGCAGGGCGGGCCTGCGGGCGATGCGCTGATCACCATCACCGTGGCGCCTGACAGCACCTACACGCGTGATGGCAACGACATTCGCATGTCGCTGCCGGTGGACCTGAAAACGGCGGTGCTTGGCGGCAGCATCACCATCCCCACGCCCGCGGGGTCGGTGAAGATGAACGTGCCCGCCCATTCCGACAGTGGCAGCGTGCTGCGCCTGCGCGGGCGCGGGGTCAAGGCGCATGGCAAGACCGAGGCGGGCAACCTGTATGTCAAGCTGGTCGTGACACTGGGCAAAATCGACCCGGCGCTGGAGGAATTCCTGCGCAATGACACGGCAGGCGGGAAGGCAGAGCCTGCGGAGGGCAAGGCATGATCACGATCGAGACCCTGTGCCTGCGCATCGGCAACGTGCCCGAGCGTGACGTGCAGGCATGGATCGACAGCGACTGGCTGCGGCCCGAGGGCGCGCCGGGGCATTACCTGTTCCGTGAGATTGACGAGGCGCGTGCCCGGCTGATCATCGAACTGCGCGACGACATGGGCATCAATGACGAGGGCATGCCGGTGGTGCTGTCGCTGCTCGACCAGCTTTACGCCGCCCGCCGCCAGATGCTGCGCCTGCGCGAGGCAATCAGCATTCCGCGTGAGAACGAACTGCGTTCGCGCCTGCGCGGCCTGCTGACCAGCGCGCAGGACTGATACGACCTGCCCCCCCCCCGTGAGCGCATCCGGCCACGGGGGTTTTTGCCTGGCTCAGTCCGCGCGGCTGAGCGGCAGGTCCAGCTTCTGGCCCGACTTGGCGCCCTGCATCTGCAGGTCGGCGGCATTGGGCGAGGTCAGGCGGAAGACGGTGCGCGGGTCGTCATTGACCGAGCGCAGCGAGGTGTCATCCTGCACCTTCAGCTCGATGGTGCGGCCCGTCAGCCCCGTGATCTTGCCCAGCGAATCCGGCAGCTTCAGGTAAAGCCGTGCCGCGGGCCCGAGCGCCTTGTTGGCGGTGATGGTGACGGGCTGGAGGCCAAGCGCCGTCCAGTCGCCCGTATAGGCGCCGGGGCCATAGGGGGGCTTGGGGTCGGGCTGGTCGGCGCGTGCCGCGCCAGCACCCGCGAGCACGCCGGTCAGGCCCAGGGCTGCAATCGCCATGTGGAGGGGTTTCATCATCGGGTCATCCTGCCTGTTCATTGATCGTTCACAATGCAGGCGGGGCGCGGGCAGGGCAAGTCGCAAGCCCCGTGTGGCCGCCCTGCGGACCGTGCCATCCCATATATTTTATATATGGAAATAGCCTTGAATATATATTGGACGTACTGAACAACCTGCCCCACCATCATCGTGCCATCTACACATGATCGGGAAGCAGGTCGTGCTACTGCGCCGCCGCCCCGTTGCAGGAGACCCAGGTCTTGAAGCTGAAATGCTACTCGGTAGGCGATATCGATACCCGCTCCAGCGCCGCTGACGCGACGGGCGTGCGTCCGCGCATGAACCGCCTGTACCAGACCTCCACCATGGCCGCGCTGCTCGATGCCGTCTATGATGGGGAAACCACGCTTGACGAACTGCTGCAGCACGGCAATTTCGGCCTTGGCACGTTCAATGCGCTCGATGGCGAGATGATCGTCAATGACAGCGTCATCCACCAGTTCCGCGCCGACGGGCAGGCCGGCCGCGTGCCCGGCGACCTCAAGACCCCGTTCGCCTGCGTCACCTTCTTCAACCCGGAGAAGGAGTACATGATCGACACGGCACAGGACAAGGAAGGCTTCGAGGCGATTGTCGACCGTCTGGTCAACAACCCCAACCTGTTTGCCGCCGTGCGCTTTACCGGCCTGTTCGAGCGTGTCGAGACCCGCACCGTGTTCTGCCAGTGCCACCCGTACCCGCCCATGCTCGAGGTGGTCAGCCGTCAGCCCACCATGCAGCTTGGCGCGGCCGCCGGCACCATGCTCGGCTTCCGCACGCCGGGCTACATGCAGGGCGTGAACGTGGCGGGCTACCACCTGCACTTCCTGACCGAAGACGGCCGCCGTGGCGGCCACCTGACCGATTACGCCGTGCTCAAGGGCAGGCTGGAGGTGGGCATCATCTCCGATGTCGAGATCCAGTTGCCCCGCACCGAGCAGTTCGCGAAGGCCAACCTTTCACCCGAGAACATTCACGAGGCCATTCGCGTGGCCGAGGGCGGTTGAGGGGCCCTCCCTCCCGCCACATCCCTGCCCGGCGGCCAAGGCTGCGGCACATAATCTTTCAGGATAGCTGGAACAATGACTGACAAGACCCAATCGGCCGCGCCTGAGTGCGGGGCGGACATGATCGTGCGCAACCTCGTGGCGCACGGCACGACCCACGTATTCGGCATTCCCGGTGCGAAGGTGGACCGCCTGTTCGACGCGCTGGTTGACAGCCCGATCGAGACGGTGGTGACCCGCCATGAGCAGAATGCCGCCTTCATTGCCGGTGGCATTGGCCGCCTGACCGGCAAGGCGGGCGTTGCCATCGCAACATCCGGTCCCGGCGCCTCGAACTTCGTGACCGGACTTGCCACCGCCAACTCCGAAGGCGACCCGGTGCTGGCCATCGGTGGCGCGGTGAAGCTGGCCGATCGCCTCAAGCTGACCCACCAGAGCATGGATACGGTGGCCCTGTTCCAGCCCATTACCAAATACAGCGCGGAAATCACCTCGCCTGCCGCCGTGTCCGAATCCATTGCCAACGCGCTGCGCTTTGCCGAGAGCGGTCGCCCCGGCGCCGCCTTTGTCAGCACGCCGATGGATATCCTGTCCATGCCGGCGGAAGGCAAGGTGCTGGCCGGGCGCGAACTGCCCAGAAATGGCGCGGCCCCGGCCGAGGCCATCAACGAGGCACTCGGCCTGATCCGCAAGGCGCAGCGCCCGGTCATCCTGCTCGGCCTGCTGGCCAGCCGCCCCGATGTGTCCGACGCGGTGCGCGCGCTGGTGGCGACCACGGGCGTGCCGGTCATTGGTACCTACCAGGCTGCCGGTGCGGTATCGCAGGAACTGTCCGACCGCTTTGGCGGCCGCGTGGGCCTGTTCCGCAACCAGCCGGGCGACCAGTTGCTGCATGAGGCCGATCTCGTGATCTCGATCGGCTACAACCCGATCGAATATGATCCGTGGCTGTGGAATGTCGATAACGGCCGCAAGATCGTGCATGTCGATGTCGTCGCCGCCGAACTCGACACGCATTATGACCCGGCTGTCGAACTGATTGGCGATATCGCAGCGTCGATCAAGGCGCTGGCGGCACAGGCAGGCAAGCTTGCGCGTGCGCCGCAGCTTGAAGAGATCCTGAGCCAGTATCACGCCACCCGCCTTGCCGCGCTGTCAGGCGCGCGCAGCACCTCGAACACTGCGGTCCACCCGTTGCAGATCGTGCGCGAGCTTGAACAGTTCGTGACCCCGGACGTGACGATGTGCCTCGACATGGGCACCTTCCACATCTGGCTGGCGCGTTACCTGCTGTCCTTCCGCGCGCGCCAGATGCTGATCAGCAACGGCCAGCAGACCATGGGCGTGGGCCTGCCGTGGGGCATTGCCGCAAGCCTGGTCAATCCGGGGCAGAAGGTCATCTCGATTTCAGGTGATGGCGGGTTCATGATGTCGTGCATGGAGCTGGAAACGGCGGTGCGGCTGAAGTGCAACCTCATCCACATGGTCTGGGTCGATCAGGCCTACAACATGGTTGAGATGCAGGAGAAGAAGAAGTACGGTCGCGGCTCGGGCGTGGATTTCGGGCCGATCGACTTCGCCATGTTCGCCCGCTCGTGCGGCGCGCACGGCATTGCCGTCCATTCCGCCGATGGCGTGGCCGGCGCCCTGCGCGAGGCCATGGACATTGAAGGCCCGGTGGTGATTTCGGTGCCGGTGGATTACTCGCAGAACCATCTGCTCATGAAGCCGCTGGCAACCCTTGGCGAGACCTCGGCCGCGGCGTAAAACCCGGCCCGGCGTATTTCAAACCGGCCCGCCACGCCCTGACCGGCGGGCGGGCCGTTCTGTTTGGGCATGCGACATCAGCATTTTATGCGCACGTCGCCCGATGCGGAACATGCCAGACTACAAAACATCATTTCACGAATGCCCCCAGGTCATGACAGGCAAGCGGGCGCGAGGGAATGGCACCGAGGGAAAGTAAAAATGCTGAAAGCAGCACAGGACATGGCATCCACAACGGGCGCGCAACTGGTTACGGAACTCCAGCAGATCGTGGGCAACCATCATGTGCTGACCGAGGATGGGGCGACCCTTCCTTACAGGCGGGGGTTCCGTTTTGGTGAGGGACGCGCCCTTGCGGTCGTCATGCCCGGCTCGCTCGTGGAGCAGTGGCGCGTGCTGCAGGCCTGCGTCAAGGCAGGCGTGATCGTGATCATGCAGGCGGCCAATACCGGGCTGACCGGCGGCTCCACGCCTGATGGCAACACCTATGACCGTGATATCGTGATCGTGCACAGCATGCGCATGCGCACGATCCACCTGATTGGCGGTGGCAGGCAGGTGGTGTGCCTGCCGGGTGCCACGCTCGACCAGCTCGAGACCATGCTCAAGCCCATCGGGCGCGAGCCGCATTCTGTCATTGGCTCATCGTGCATCGGCGCTTCGGTATTTGGCGGGGTCAGCAACAATTCAGGCGGTGCGCTGGTGCGTCGTGGCCCGGCCTATACCGACATGGCGCTGTTTGCCCAGGTCTCGCCGCAGGGTGAGCTGCAACTCGTCAACCACCTTGGCATCGAACTCGGTGCCGACCCCGAGGAGATCCTCAAGCACGCGGAGGAAGGCAACTTCCCCGATGCCAGCATCAACTGGCAGGCTGGCCGCGGGCATGATGATGGGTACGCCACCCATGTGCGCGACGTGAACGCCGATACGCCCGCCCGTTTCAACGCCGACCTGCAGCGCCTGCACGAAGGGGCTGGCTGTGCGGGCAAGCTCGGCCTGTTTGCCGTGCGGCTTGACACGTTCGAGGCGGAAAAAGACCCGGTCGTCTTCTATATGGGCACCAACCAGACCGATGTGCTTGAAGATGTGCGCCGCCATATCCTGTCCGAATTCAAGGAACTGCCGATCGCAGGCGAATACCTGCACCGCGATGCGTTCAACATTGCCGAGAAATACGGCAAGGACACTTTCGTCATCATCCGCATGATCGGCACCAGCCGCCTGCCCGCCATGTTCGCCATGAAAAATGCGTTTGACCGCATCGCGGACAGGATCGGCTTCCTGCCCAAGCATTTCAGCGACCGGTTCATGCAGTTCATGAGCCACTTCTTCCCGCAGCACCTGCCCGCGCGCATGCGTGACTACCGTGATCGCTTCGAGCATCACCTCATGCTCAAGGTCAGCGCCTCGGGCGCGCAGGAGGCGCGTGACTTCCTCAAAAGCCATTTCGCCACGCATGAAGGCGAATTCTTCGAATGCACGCCCGATGAAGGGGCCAAGGCCTTCCTGCACCGCTTTGCCGCCGCCGGGGCCGCCGTGCGGTACCGCAATGTCCATGCCGACACCACCGAGAACATCGTGGCCCTCGACGTGGCGCTGCGCCGCAACGACCGCGAGTGGTTCGAGGTGCTGCCCAAGGACATCGAGGACGAGATTATCGTCAAGCTGTACTACGGCCATTTCCTGTGCCACGTGATGCATCAGGATTACGTGGTGCGTAAGGGCTATGACTGTGTTGCGCTCGAGCACCGCATGCTGCCCGGCCTGGACAAGCGCGGCGCGCGCTATCCGGCGGAGCATAATTTCGGTCATCTCTATCAGGCACCCGAGGACGTGCTGGCCCATTACCGCCAGCTTGACCCGTGCAACTGTTTCAATCCCGGCATTGGTCAGGCGACCAAGCGCCGGAACTGGGTTGCCGAAAGCGTAGGGTAAGGCGCGAACAGCCTTACCGTGCTTTTGGCATGATGGCCCGGCTGCGGGCCATTCATGTGGATCCTCCCCCCGTTGGGGGAGGGGCGCGGCCTGACGCGCCCGCCACGCAAGGGAAGGAAAGTCGTCATAATGACATATACAGTTGGCCATTACCTTGGTGAACGCCTGGCGCAGATCGGGCTCAAGGATCATTTCGCTGTTGCGGGTGACTACAACCTCGTCCTGCTCGACCAGCTTCTTGAAATCGAGGGCCTGCGCCAGGTCTATTGCTGTAATGAACTGAACTGCGGCTTCAGCGCCGAGGGCTATGCCCGCGCCAACGGGGCGGGCGCTGCGGTTGTCACCTTCAGCGTGGGCGCGCTGTCAGCACTCAATGCCATTGGCGGCGCCTATGCCGAGAACCTGCCGGTCATCCTGATTTCGGGCGCGCCCAATTCAAACGACCACGGCAGCGGGCACATCCTGCACCACACCACCGGCACGCCGGATTATGGCTACCAGCTTGAAATTGCCAAACGCCTGACCTGTGCGGCGGTGTCCATCACCTCGGCCGAGCATGCGCCGGTGCAGATCGACCACGCCATCCGCACGGCGCTGCGCGAGAAGAAGCCCGCCTATATCGAGATTGCGTGCAACGTGTCCGCCCAGCCCTGCTCGCGCCCTGGCCCGGTCAGCGCCATCCTGGCCGATGTGCCGTCCGACCCCGCCACGCTGAAAGTGGCAGTTGATGCGCTGGCCCGTTTCCTTGATGCCCGCAAGAAGCCCATCATTCTGGTTGGCAGCCGCCTGCGGGCCGCGGGCTGCGAGGAAGCGGCCATCCGCCTGGCCGATGCGCTGGGCTGCGCCGTGGTGAGCATGGCGGCGGCCAAGAGCTTCTTCCCCGAGGATCACCCGGCCTATGCCGGTACCTACTGGGGCGATGTAAGCAGCCCCGGCGCGCAGCAGATCTTTGACTGGGCGGACGGCGTGCTGTGCCTGACCCCGGTGTTCAATGATTACTCCACCGTTGGCTGGACCGCGTGGCCCAAGGGCGACAACGTGGCGCTGATGGAGGCGCGGCATATCGAGGCGGCAGGCACCATCTATGATGGCGTGCACCTGCGCGACGTGATTGATGCGCTGATCGCCCGCATCAAGGGCCAGCCCAAAAAGGATGCGACGCTGGTTGAATACAACCGCATCAAGGCGCCCGTGGCGCCGGTGGCACCTGCCGCCCCCGATGCCCCGCTGGTACGTGCCGAGATGGCGCGCCAGATTCAGGCGCTGCTGACATCCAGCACCTCGGTCATCGCCGAGACGGGCGATTCGTGGTTCAACGCCATGCAGATGAAGCTGCCGCGTGGCGCGCGCGTGGAACTGGAGATGCAGTGGGGCCATATCGGCTGGTCCGTGCCCGCCACCTTCGGCTACGCCGTGGCCGAGCCGGAGCGGCGCATCATCGCCATGATCGGCGATGGCTCCTTCCAGTTGACCGCGCAGGAAGTGGCCCAGATGGTGCGGCTCAGGCTGCCGGTCATCATCTTCCTGGTCAATAACCGGGGCTACACCATCGAAGTCCAGATTCATGACGGCCCGTACAACAACGTCAAGAACTGGGATTATGCCGGGCTGATGAAGGTGTTCAACGCCGAGGACGGCCACGGCCTGGGCTTCCGCGCCACCACGGGTGCGGAGATGGAAAAGGCGATTGCAGCCGCCCTCGCCAACAAGGAAGGCCCGACCCTGATCGAATGCCAGATCGACCGTGATGACTGCACGAGCGACCTGATCTCGTGGGGGCGGCGCGTTGCTTCCGCCAATGCCCGGCCGCCTGCCGCGCGCTGAAACATGCATGCCTTCATGGCCTGAAAGCGGGGGGTGCCTACGGGCGCCCCCTTGCTGTATGGGCCACGCATCAACTGCAGAAGGAAGGCTGACATGACCGGACAGACCGGCCCGCGCGTGGGCTGTGGCGCTGCCATTATTGATGGGGATGGGCGAATTCTGCTGCTCAAACGCCTGCGCCAGCCGCAGGCCGGGTGCTGGGGTTTGCCCGGCGGCAAGGTGGACGCAAACGAGACGACCTGCCAGGCAATGGCCCGCGAAATTGAGGAGGAAGTGGGGTTGCGCGTAGAAGCCCCGGAATTTTTATGCCTGGTGGAGGAACGCGACACCACGGCAGGGCATTTCTGGGTTTCCCCGGTTTATCTGGTTACGTCCTGGCAGGGCGAGCCACGGCTGATGGAGCCGGACAAGCATGAGGGGCCGCGCTGGTTCGCGTGCGATGCCCTGCCGGAAAACCTGACAACCCCCACCCGTTACGCGGTGGAGGAACTGGCGCTTCGGGCAACCCTGAATTGTAAAAAATGACAAAGTTTGATTTTTGTCGTGGTTGCCGGGCGCGATTGGGTCTCAGATAGGCGAAGGATCAGGACGGGTCGGCTGCCGTGTCGAGCGTGCGGGCATAATCGAGCAGGGCACGGCGGTGGCGGGCATGGATCATCCGCGTGGTCAGGGACCGGGTCGGGATTTCATCCGTGATTAACGGAAGGGCACCGGCTGCGATGGATGAAGCTGCGGCAGACGGGGCGATCGTATCAACTGCAGGGGTCATTGCTGTTTTTCCGTTATGTGCCAAGGACAGGACAAGCTCCGGTGAGTCGGGTTGTTAACCGAGCGACACATTACCTAATGTTCATACATGTCGGAATTGAGGCATAAAAGACATACTGGCGCGGAAAGCTCACTTTTTCGTTCACATTTAATTTATCATATGAAACTCAGGAATAGGACCATGTTCCTCCTGAACCTTTCCGGAAAGTAATCTGGGCGCTTTATCGGTCCACAGGAATTAAAAAATTATCTAAATTTTGTCGCCCGGCCGAAAAAAACCGGGCGGCTCGCCTTGGCCCACGGAGACTGTTTGAAAAATCAGCCCGGCAAACATCAAGGCATCATAAGGAAGTTTCTGGTGCAGCTTTTTTCAGAAAGCTTTGAAAAGACGTCGCCTTTTTGAAAAAAAAGGCGGCACCTAAAAACTTTTATCATTTTTTATCAAAGAGTTGTTTTCAAACAGCGTCTCAGCCGAGATGGCGCAGGAGGCGCCCGTTCTTCCATGCCTCGCACAGGGCGAATGTGCGTCCGGTCCAGTCCCGGCCGAGGCTGCGCACCTGTTCGGTCCGGGCATGGGTGCCGGTCCACGCCAAAAGCTGGATGCGGCGCTGGATAACGAGGGCTGGCAGAATATCAAGGTCAGCCTGCGTCAGGTCGCCCATGGTGCCATAACCACTCAGCCAGTGGTCAACCCAGCGCGGAGCCTGCGGATGGTCTTCGTAAAAACTCAGCGCTGCCGCCAGGTCCTGCATGAACCAGCTTATGCCGCAGTCATCAAAATCGATCAGGCGGGTGTGCGTGCCGCTGATCAGCAGGTTGGCCAGCCGCAGATCGGCATGGATCAGCCCGAATCGCGCAGGCCCGGTGCCATAATCCGCCAGTTGCGCTGCAACCGTGCGCAGGCAGCCTGCAATCAGGTCGCGTCCGGCATCGGTCATGCCCGGCGCATCGGGCCACCAGCCCCACGGGGCATCGGGGCCGGTCATGGTGGCAGGGGTCCAGACCTTGCGGGTGAAGCCGGGCGGGCGCTGCCACTGTCGGCTATGGGCATGCAGGCGGGCCGTTACGCCCCCTAGCCGGGCGAAGGCGGCGGGATCGACATCGGTGGTGGGTTCGGTGCCCTCCATCCAGTCAAACAGCACGGCATGGCGGGGTATGCCATCAGTGCCGCAGAGGGTGCGGATGCGCCCGCCATCACGACCGGGCCGGGGCCTGGGCACGTCCAGCCCTGTTGCATGCAGGGCATCGAGCCAGGCCAGTTCGCTGCCAATCTCGGCGGCGGTATGATAGCCGGGCCGGTGCAGGCGCAGCACATGGCGCGGGCCCGATGGGGTATCGATGCGAAAGACGACGTTTTCTGAAATGGAAAGCAGGCTGGGCTGGGCATCACGCAGCGGGTACTGGGCCAGCGCTGCGTGGGCCAGCCGGTAAAGGGAGGCGGGATCGGTCATGATCCCTCTCCCATACCGCCTGGGCGCGTATTGATGAAGGCTGGGTTGGAGACTGTTTGAAAAGTCAGCCCTGAAACATCAAGGAATCATAAGGAAGTTTTTGGCGAAGCTTTTTTCGAAAAGCTTCGAAGAAGGCCGCCTTCTTGAAAAAAGGCGGCACCCAAAAACTTTTCTCATTTTTTATCAATGAGTTGTTTTCAAACAGTGTTTTAGAGAATGCAGTTGAACTGCAGGCCCATCACCGCCGCATCATGATAGGTGGTGGTGCCGCCGGGGCGGTTGATATACTGGAAATCCGGCTGGAAGCTCATGCCGCGCGCTGTATGGATGTTGTAGAAAACTTCATACACGTCTTCATGCGTCTGGATGCCCCAGACCTTGCCCCACTGGTTGTTCAGGAAGGGCGTGCCCGCCAGCACCGAGGATTCCTGCTGCAGCACCGAGGCGCGGCTCATCTCGAAATAATGGAACATGGCGCCCACCGTATCGAGCGGGCGGCCCCAGGCGGCGCCGGTTTCCACCATGCCTGCCCAGGCGTGGTATTTCATCGCCGAGACCTTGCCTGACGTATACATGAAGCCTGAAAGCGCGATCAGGCCGTTGGTCGGGCCTTTGCCGTTGCGGATGAACATCTGGTCGGCCTGGAACCACGCGGTGCTGACACCGGACTGCTTGCGGAAAGGCTGGCCCGTCAGCACGGCGGAGTTGCCGTTAATGTCGGAATACAGGTCGTTGTACTGCGAGTTGTCATAGCCGTAACCCGCCTTGTAGTGACCGGCGAGGTGGCTTTTACCGAATTCGGGCAACCAGCCGAATTCCACCGGGGTGGAGAACTTGCCCAGCCCGCTCTGCGCCCAGGCCCAGCCCGAGATGCCGCCATTGAAGGAATGCGGGGATACGGCGAACATCGAGGCCATGATGTAGGTATCGACCGTAGGCATGACGCGCATCACCACGCCAAGGTTGCCCGATGGCCAGTCGCGCCCGCCCGGCACGTATTTGCCCGGCGCGGGATTGCCGCAGATCGACACGTTCATGAAGTCACAGAACAGGGGGGAGGCGGCAAAGAAGCTGCCCACCGGAATCCAGCCCGCGCTGATGTCGAGCCGGTTATGGAACAGCGACTGTTCGGCATACATGTACACAAGGTGGGCGACCACGTTACCACGCGCGCCGTAGATCTGCTGCACGCCACCAAGCGAATCGTGGATGTTGTCCGTGCTTTCGTTCCGGCCATGACCGTTCACGATCATGGTATGGGTCCAGAAATTCTTGGGTGCGCCTGCCAGCTTGTGCCAGTCGATATCGATTTCCACGCCGACCTGGCCCGCATCGGTCACGCCTTTTTGCGCGCCGCCGTGGAAGTTGCCCGCGAGTTCCTCATGCACGTCGGCCTCGATATGCACGCCGTGCTTCTGCAGATAGGGCTGAAGCCCTGCCCAGTCGCCAAAAAAGTGCTGGTTGCCGTAGGGCGCACTGTAAAACTGCCCCGGATCCTGCACTGTAACATTACGGCGTGAATTGATGTTGAGGCTCGGCTGTGCGCCAACCACGCCCTGGCCTTCCCCCGGAATGGCCTGTGCCCAGGCACCGCCTTCGCCACAGGTGAAAAAAGCAAGAAGAAACAGGGGGAGCAGCGCAAAAGAGCGGATAAATCTTCGGGTCATTCGCATATCGGTAGCATATTTCATGCCGAATATAAACCTTGGCAGGGGAATTGTATAAGAACTAATGTTTTACAAAATATTGGTAAAGATATTTTTTTTGTTATATCAATAGATTTATATAAAATGTTACTATTCCTGACGGTGTTTTTTTGTGCAATGCACAAATACATCAGAATTTTGTGTTTGTTCTCACATATTACTCATTTGCCCTGTCCGGGCCAATGATATCATACCCCGCCCGGCCGCCCGTTGACGCAACCCCGTGGGAATGCTGAACATGGCCCCATGTCACGCCTTGATATGAAAAAACCTTTCCTGCCCGTTCGCATCGCCGTGCTCACGGTATCCGATACCCGCACGCCTCAAACCGACAGGTCAGGTGATATCCTGGTCGCGCGCATTGCCACGGCGGGCCATGAAGTCGCAGCACGCGCCATCGTGCCCGATGACGCGGAGCAGCTTGCGGCGACGCTGTCGGGCTGGATTGCCGACCCGCAGGTCGATGTCGTCATTTCCACCGGGGGCACGGGCGTTACCGGCCGTGACGTCACACCGGAAGCCTTCGACCGGGTGATCGAGAAGCGCATCGAAGGGTTTGGCGAACTGTTCCGCATGCTGTCGTACCAGAAGATCGGCACCTCCACCATCCAGTCCCGCGCACTCGCAGGCGTTGCGGGCGGCACCTACCTGTTCGCCCTGCCCGGGTCGACCGGCGCGGTGAAGGACGGGTGGGATGACATTCTGGTCTGGCAACTCGATAGCCGTCATGTGCCCTGCAATTTTGTTGAGCTCATGCCCCGACTGCGTGAGCATCTGCCCCCCGGCCATGCGGACTGAGGCGGGGCGCCGCCAGGCAGAAGGATAACGGTTTGTGAGCGCCGTCTCTATTCAGAAAGGCGGCATCGATCAGGGTGAAGCAGGTCAAGGAGAACAGGCATGACGGGTACGAAAAGACTGCTGTTGCTGGCAGGCGACTATGTCGAGGATTACGAGATCATGGTGCCCTATCAGGCCCTGACCATGCTCGGCTACACGGTTGATACGGTCTGCCCGGGCAAGAAGAAGGGCGATTGCGTACTGACCGCCATCCATGATTTCGAGGGCGCGCAGACCTATAGCGAGAAGCCGGGCCACCGCTTCGTGCTCAATGCTGATTTTGAGGCCATCAACCACGCCGCCTACGCGGGCCTGATCCTGCCCGGCGGGCGCGCGCCGGAATATCTGCGACTCGATGCGGGGGTGATCGCACTCGTCCGCGCCTTTGCCGATCGCCCTCTGGCCGCGATCTGCCATGCCGCCCAGCTTCTGGCGGCGGCCCGCATCATTTCAGGCAGGCGGGTTTCCGCCTATCCCGCCTGCCGCCCCGATGTGGAACTGGCTGGCGGCGTTTATGCCGATATTGCGATTGATGCAGCGGTGACCGATGGCATGCTGGTCACGGCGCCCGCATGGCCCGCGCACCCGGCATGGCTTGCGCAGTTTATTGCCGTGCTGGGGGCGAAGGTTACGCTTGGCTAAAAACGGATAAAGGTTTTGGGCAAAGCTTTTTGAAAAAAGCTTTGAAAAGACGCTGCCTTTTTTCAAAAAGGCAGCACCTAAAAACTTTTATATCGGACCGATTTCAGATGCCCGCGCTGCTCATGGCCGGGCGGTTGAGAATGGACAGGAATTCCCGCCGCGTGTCGGAGTTGGTGCGGAACGTGCCAAGCATGCGGCTGGTCACCATCGACACGCCAGGGCGGTGCACACCGCGCGTGGTCATGCACTGGTGCGCCGCCTCGATCACCACGCCCACGCCATAGGGCTGGAGTTCTTCATTGATGGTGTTGGCGATCTGTGCGGTCAGGCGTTCCTGGATCTGGAAGCGCCGCGCATAGGCATCAACCACGCGGGCCAGCTTGGAAATGCCAACAACCCGCTTGCGCGGCAGGTAGGCCACGTGTGCTACGCCAATGATGGGCACCATGTGGTGCTCGCAATGGCTCTCCACGCGGATATCGCGCAGCAGCACCATCTCGTCATAATCATCCACCTCCGAGAAGGTGCGGCGCAGCATGTCCACCGGGTCTTCGGCATAGCCTGCGAAGAATTCACCATAGGATTTGATCACGCGGGTTGGCGTGTCGCGCAGGCCTTCGCGGCCGGGGTCTTCGCCCGCCCAGCGCAGCAGGGTGCGTACGGCTTCTTCTGCTTCCGTGCGGGTGGGGCGGGAATCGATGGGGGTCATGCTGTGGGTTCTTGTTGCAGGGGACTGCCGCAGGGACAGGCCACGGAAGGAAAAACTTAATGCAGGATGGTCGGGTGGTGCGGGCTGTCGAGGCTGAAGACCGGGATGCTGATATCGAAATGCTCCCGGCTGGCCGGGCGGATCATGTGGTACTGCCCGCCCATGAAGCCGGTTGGCGTTTCAAGGGCTGCGCCTGACATGTATTCAAAACTGGCGGCGGCGTCGATCAGGGGCTGCTCGCCCACCACGCCTTCGCCTTCCACGCGCTCGATCCGGCCCTGCCCGTCCACGATGCGCCAGCTGCGGCGCAGGAGTTGCACCGCCGTGTCGCCGTGGTTCTCGATCCGCACCCGGTAAGCCCACACATAGCGGTGCTCATCGGGTTCGGACTGGTCATCGAGCCAGAAGGTCTGGACCACCACGCGCACCCTGTCGGTCGTCGCCTCGAAACACGGTGTATTGTCCAGTGTCTCGCCTAGTGCTGCGTCAGCACCTTCCCCGCCGGGGGGAAGGAAAGGCCGGTTCTTGCTCATGGTGGCGACGCTCCTGCGTTTACCGGTTGGCCAGCGCCGCGAGGCCGCGCCTGAGGTCATCGATCAGGTCATCGGCATCTTCCAGCCCGACCGAGAAGCGGATCGCCCCATCGGTAATGCCAAGGCGGGCGCGCTCTTCAGGTGCGAGCTTCATGTGGGTGGTCGTGGCCGGATGCGTGACCAGCGAGCGGGCATCGCCAAGGTTGTTCGAGATCGAGATCAGCCGCAGCGCGTTCATGAAGGCAAATGCCCCCGCCTTGCCGCCCTCGACCTCGAAGGCCACCAGCGTGGAACCCGCCGCCATCTGCTTCTTGGCCAGTTCGTATTGCGGGTGGTCCTTGCGGCCGGGATAGAACACGCGGGCAATGCCGGGGGCCTCGGCCAGGAAGTCCGCCACTTTGGCCGCGTTCTGCGTCATGGCGTTCACGCGCAGGGCCAGGGTCTCGATGCTCTTGAGCATGACCCACGCATTGAACGGCGAGAGGCTGTTGCCGGTATTGCGCTGGAAGGGGCGCAGCACCTCGTTGATCCATTTTTCCGTGCCCAGCACGGCGCCACCGAGCACGCGGCCCTGACCATCGATGTGCTTGGTGCATGAATACACCACCACGTCGGCCCCGAGTTCGAGCGGCTTCTGGTACAGCGGGGTGGCGAACACGTTATCGACCACCACGGTCGCCCCCGCCTTGTGGGCAAGGTCGCAGATCATGCGGATGTCGAGCACGTCGAGCATCGGGTTTGACGGGCTTTCGAGCAGCACGGCACGGGTGGGCTTGCCCAGTGCGTCCTTCCACGCCGCCATGTCGCCGCCATCGACGAACACCGTTTCCACGCCGTAGCGCGGCAGCAGTTCGGAGACGATCCAGTGGCACGAGCCGAACAGCGCGCGCGAGGCCACCACGCGGTCGCCCGCGCGCACCTGTGCCAGTAGCGCGGAGGACACGGCCCCCATGCCGGTGGAGGTCAGGGCGCAGGCTTCAGCGCCTTCAAGATCGCACAGGCGGCGCTCGAGATTGGCCACCGTGGGGTTGCCAAAGCGGGTGTACTGGTAGTGCGAGACATCGCCGGTGAAGGTGCCTTCGGCCTGCTCGGCGCTGTCATAGACAAAGCCGGAGGTCAGGAACATCGCCTCGCTGGTCTCGCCATAGGGCGTGCGCTCGAGGCCCGCGTTGATCAGGCGCGTTGCGGGGCGAAAGGATTTGGGGTCGGGCTGGTCAGTCATGGTGGGTGGCAGTTCCTGCAAACAGGGTGGTGTGAAGGCAGGCCAGTGCCGGTTGATGCCCGGCAGCCTGGCCCGAAGGCGGTGCACGACCGTGGAAACCATGATGCCCGCGCCCTGTCACCGGCGGGATCAGGCCTCTTTAGCGCGTATGTTTTACCTCGCCGCAAGCCGGCCGTATCAAATCACGAGGGCCCGGGCGCAACCTTGCCCCGACATGCATGCTTATTGCGGATCAGGGCCGGGTGCGTCAACTGCTGGCCTGACCCCTAAAGGGGTGATTGCATCTGCCATGCTTGTGCAGTATATGAGGGCGGGCCTGCGGGTGTAGTTCAATGGTAGAACGGCAGCTTCCCAAGCTGCATACGAGGGTTCGATTCCCTTCACCCGCTCCAACTTCCCTTGCAAATTGTTGGTCAGTCCCGGTGCATGCCATCGGCATAGCGGCCCGGGTGCCGGGCGGTGTAATCGGGGTAAAGGGTTTCCTTTGTCATCTCGCCCGCCCGCCATTTCCGGACCAGCTCGAAAGCATAGTCTGGCCTGAGTTTTTCAATACCGCAGTGGAACAGGGCGCATTCGCTCAGGCCCCCTTCGCACATATCCCAGCATGTCAGGTTACCCTGGTCGTTTTCCAGAATGATGGCCGGCCTGTAACGGCAATCTTCAATAATGGTGCCGGGCGGGAAGCGTTTTATGGCGCGTCGTTCCATGTAATAGCGTTTCGGGTCGCGTATCCATAGCGATATGTTCCAGACGATGTGCTGATAAAACCAGTTTTCCACGCGCTCAAGAAAGCTGTCATTGCGCGCTGACATTGTCCGTCGCCTTAATTATTAATATCGTGGTCCTGTTTAACACGATAGCGGGTATTTGGGCAGGTATTGATAAATGGTAAAATAGGGGATGTTTTCTACATCGATACAAAGAATGGCAGGTATTACCTTCAATATATCAGGAAAATACCGAAATTTTCATACATGATCAGGGTGTTTTCCGGCTTTTGCCCTGATGAAGGCGCGCCAGATGTGACGGAAATCGTGAAATTGCCTGTTGCCCTCATCATATTTTTTTCCATTGGGCGCGGCGGACCGGCGCAGGATCGTCCATAAATGTGGCCATGTGCCGCTTGATGAAAAAGGCAGGGAAATGCCGGTGTTTCGTTATGGAATACCGGACTTCAGCACCAGAAATGTGCCGTTATGGTGTTTCTGGGATGGAGAAAAAGAGTGGCCTGTTGAAAATATTACTAATGAACAGAGAAAATTACCGATGAAAATAATCGTTAATGGTATAGCGCTGATCGATAAAATAGAAAATGGATGGCCCCCTGAAAACGATCCATGGTGAACACGACTATAATTTAAAATAACAAAAGTTTTTTGGTGCTGTCTTTTTTTCAAAAAGGCGGCGTCTTTCAAAGCTTTTTTGAAAAAAGCTTTACCAAAAACTTTGGTTTTTATTATTGGGTTGGGGCCGGTTCGGTCGTGGCCTGCGTGTCGGTATAGGTCGTGCCGTTCCAGATCCATCGATCCGTGCCATCGACCAGCAGGTCATGCATGCCCGCATGCATCTCGGGCGTGATGCTGATCGGACCGCTGACGGAATCCAGAACCTGTATCCATTTACGCCCGTCCGGCAGGTAAACGGAGGTGGAACACCCCGCCGAGCCGCACAGGCTGGCCGATTGCAACTGCACGAACAGCGCCGTGCGCGGCGGATCATCCGACAGGCGGCCCGAGCCGGTCAGCAGCACCGGGCGCTCGTTCTGCATGGCGGCATCATGCAGATCAGGCGAGACCAGAAGCCGGGCTTGCCGGTCGAGTTCGGTGCCGGGATGCTGCGCCAGGATCACCGGCCCGCCTTCCGCCCATGCCGCATTCATACCCGCCAGCCCCATGAGCGCGACAGGGAGCACGAGGGCGCGCAGCAGGGAACGGATACACGACATGAAGGGCATACTCCCGCAAGGACAGAACCATTGCGAACCCAATGCGTGGCACCCTTCAAGGTTCCGTGCCGTCTTCCTGCCCGTGGCAAAAGCCGCGTTTTCAAACGGTCAGTGTTTCCTGAAGCCTCTTGAAAAAAAGCTTCACCAAAAACTTCTTGATATTACCAGAGAAAATTATCGCTAAAGGTCATCGTCAATACTACGGCCCTGATCGCCAGACTGGACGCCTGAAAACGATCCATGGTGAACCGGATTAAAACAGGTAAAAGTTTTTGGGTGTCGCCTTTTTTTAAAAAGGCGACGTTCGTGAAAGCCTGTTTGCAGCAGGCTTCACCCCAAACAGACCTCAGTTCCGCCCATGATGGCCAGTGCTGGCGGCAGGTTGCGCTGCCGTGGTGGGCCAGCTTGCCTCGATGCGGTCGCTGAGCTGGTTCAGCAGGCCCTCGGTCACCTTGGCAATGTTGTCATTACTGCCAGTCGCCCCGCTGCCCAGGATGATGGTGCGGTTGCGCTGGATGGGCTGGCGCGAATCCTGCGGAATGATGGCCCAGTCCGCATTCAGCGCGGAGGAACCATCGCGGCTCACATCAAGGCGGCTGATATTGAGCTGCAAGCGCCAGGTGGGGCGGTCGGGCTGGGGCTGGTCGGTCACGAACAGGTTCGGCCATTTCTGCGCAAGCCGCGCGGTGATGAGGTCGGTTGCCCCCACGGAAAGACGGCTGGCCCAGCGGCCGAGCCCGCTGCGTTCGATCTCATGGCCATTGCGCACCATCATGTCCTGACTGTCCAGATAGTCGGGCAGGCGGGTTCGCTCGACCTCGATGACCGGCGTGCTGTCGGTAATGGGGGTGGTAGAGGTGGTTTCCGCACCCGTGGCGATGGCAGGCGCGCCCAGCGTGTAAAAGCGCACGGGGGCCGAGGAACAGGCCGACAGCACCATGGCTGACAGCAGCAGGCCACCACCCGCCCGCAGGGCCGGATACAGGCGCGAAAGGGAGAGAGCGGGCTGGCGCGTTTTCATTGATTGCGTCCCATCAGCAGAAGTTGCGGATTACTTTCGACTTCATTGGCGAATCCGCGCAGCCCGTAGCCTGCTTCCATAATATCACGCATCGTATCGTCCAGATTGAGCCTGTCGCGCGATTGCGGGTCGAGCAGGGCGCGCAGGCCAGCAAGGGTTTCACGCGATTGCGCCATGGTTTGCCTCGTATTGGCAATGAGCGCCAGCAGTTCGGCACGGCGGCCCTCGAACTGGTGGGTATTGGTGGCAATCAGCTGGTCCAGCTTGTTTATGGTCACGCTGGCCCGGTTTTGCGCGTCAATTACGGTGGCGCGGATCTGGCGCACCGCCATCTCGCTGCGCGTGGAGGTGTCATGAATGCTGGTCATCATGCCCGGCACGGTGGCGTTCACGTCGGCCACAAGCTTATGCACGCTGGCCAGCGCGGTGGCCAAGTCATGGCGCAGCCCCTCCATGGAGGTGGAAACCATCATCGCTTCAAGCTGCTGCAACGCGGTCTGGCCCATCGGTATTTCGGGCAGGTCGGTCAGGTTGGGGTGTAGGTGCACGGGTGTTTCGGGGTCGAGGTCAAGGTCGAGTTCGGTCTGGCCCGTGACCAGGCTGTGCAGCGTCATGTCGGCGCGTAGCCCGTTGGCCACGAGTTGCGGCAGCGGCGGCAGGTCGCCCCGCCCTGGCGCATGGGCCGGGTCGAACAGGATATAGACCGGCATGTAGGTGTGGTGATCGACCGGGTCCACCTTGACCGTTATCCGCTCGACCGCACCCACCGGCACCCCGCGGAAATTGACCGGCGAGCCGATATCCAGCCCGTTCGTGGGGCTTTCAAACACTACCACGGCCTCGCTGCTGCGACCGGGCAGCGGCAGGTCGCCCTTGAACCCCAGCACGCCAAGCCCCACGGCCGCCACCCCGAGCATGACCGCGCCAATCAGTGTCTGCCTGCCGGGCATCCGCCTTACCCGTTTCCATGGGAGCTGGAACTGTCCAGCTGTTCACGGTGCATGAAGGCGTGCACCGTGGGGTCGGTGCAGTGATCGCGCAGCCAGGTGGGCGAGCCATGGGCGATGGCGGTTTTCTGGTCGGCATCAAGAAAGATGCCATCATCGGCGATATGGAACAGGCTGGAAAGCTCGTGGCTGACGATGATGATCGTAGCCCCCAGCCCGTCGCGCAGGTTCAGGATCAGTTCATCAAGCCTGGCCGAGGTAATGGGGTCGAGACCGGCAGAAGGCTCATCGAAGAACAGGATGTCAGGGTCGAGCGACATGGCGCGCGCCAGCCCCGCGCGCTTGCGCATGCCGCCACTGAGTTCGGATGGATACTGGTCAATGGCGTGCAGCATGCCCACGAGCCCCAGCTTGAGCTCCACAAGCTGGCGGATGACGTGTGGTTCAAGCTTGGTGAACATCTGCATGGGCAGGGCCACGTTCTCGCCCACGGTCATCGAGCTCCACAGCGCCCCGCTCTGGAACAGCACGCCAAAGCGCCGCCCGATCCGAACGCGGCTATCATCATCGCCCGCCCAGTAATTATCCTTCTGCACCATGTAGGTGCCGTGGGTGGGGCGCAGCAGGCCGATCATGCTCTTGAGCAGGGTGCTCTTGCCGCAGCCCGAGCCGCCCATCACGGCAAAGATGCTGCCGCGCCGCACCTGGAACGACACATCATGCTGGATCACGCGCGGGCCGAAGGCCAGCGTCACGTCATTCACGTCGATCATGACGGGGCGGTCATCGGTGGAGGGCATCTGGTTATTCATGGTGATCAGATCCCGATAACATTGGCAATAACCGCGAAGACCGCATCCAGCGCGATCACGCCCACAATGCCCACCACCACGGCCTTGGTGGCCGCGATGCCCACATCGGCCGCACTCCGCCCGGCCTTGAGCCCGATGCGGCAGCTTGTCAGCCCGATGAAGGTGCCGAACACGAGGCTCTTGATGAAGCCGAAGGTGAACTGGTCGAGCGGCAGCGCCTGCAGGGTTTCATGAAAATAACCCAGCGGCGAGACATCGAGCATGATGTAGGAGACGAAGAACCCGCCCAGCATGCCGATCAGACAGCCATAGAGGTAAAGCAGCGGCATGGTGAAGGCGAGCGCCAGCACCGAGGGCAGGATCAGGTAGCTCGAAACCGGAATGCCGAACACCTGCAGCGCGTCGATTTCCTCATTGGCCTGCATGGTGGAGATGCGCGCGGCATAGGCGCCACCGGTGCGGCCGGCCATGATGATGGCCGTCATCACTGCCGACATCTCGCGCACCATGGCAATGGCCACGAGGCTCGCCACATAGATGTCGGCGGCGAATTTATGCAGTTCCACCGACCCCACGAAGGCCAGGATCGCGCCGACAAGGAAGTTGACCACGCCCACGATCAGCAGCGCCGCAGGCCCCGCCGCACTCAGGTCGGACATGAGGTCCACGGTGCGCATCATGCCGCGCCCCACCACGGCGGCAAACCCGCCCCTGGCGGCGGCGGCCCCCATTTCGCTCACGCAGCCGACCTCGTCGAGCGTATCGAGCGTCAACTGGCCCACGGCGGTAACGGGCTGGAATTTATGCGGCGGCAGCGGCGCGGGCGTAGGCGGGATCTCGGGCAGCAGGTCGAGCAGCTTGCGCGCGGACTCGGGCAGGGTGTCGATGCGTAGCTGCACGTTGTCTTCACGGGCGGTGCGCTTGAGTTCCCACAGGAAGCTGATCAGCGAGGTATCCCATTTGCCAAGCTGGTCGGTGCTGAATTCAACCGGTTCGCCGTGTGGCACATCCCTGAACCCGGATTCCGGAAAGTCGGGGAGATGGCCCTGCTGTGCAATCCAGTCCCCGGACAATGTAACAAGGGTCCGGTTCGCCTCGGGCTGCAGATGCCATTGCGGCGCACCATTGACGGACGTTTTCACCAGCCTCTCCAACCTCAGTGCCGCAACCTCGCCCACCCGGTTGCGGGGCGGCATGCACAAAACGATCCCCGTTCTCGTCATCCGCCTGTTTGCTGGCAGGCAGGTGGCGGGTCTCTCACGGTGTTCTGTTTTCCATACCAGATGACCCGCCCGGCACAAGCCCCGCTGCCGTGAAGGCTCCGCGATGGGAGCGCATGGCTTTGGCCCGTCCGCGCTCAGGGCGGCGCGGGGGCGGGGGGCATCTCTACCGCCGGGTCGTCCACATGGCCGGTCGTGATGGCGGCGGTGATATCGGCCATGATGCGCCGGGCCACGGGCTGGCGGTAATGCAGCGGATCCCAGAAATTGTCCCGGTCTGCGGTCAGGGCGGTGTTGTGGCTGAAGTCGAGCACGAGCGTGTCGTGGCGGGGGGCCGTAACCTGGCTTACGCCCAGCCGGCAGGCCTCCAGCCGCGCATCGGCCACGCTGCCCGGCGTGCCGTGCAGGAAGGTGGAGGCAGGCGGAAACCACACGACGCGCCGCGTGGTGGCAGGCATGCGCGCCAGCATGTCGGCCAGCAGGTCCATGCCCGCAGGCGGGGTATCGGCCATGCCGGGCGGGGCGGGGGTGGTGTCAGGTGGCGCCCAGCGGCTGAAAATGGCCTGCACGCGGGCGGGGTCGTACTGGCTGTCAGGCGGCACGAAGCTTGTATAGCCATCGGTGCCGAAGCGCTGGGCCTTGCGGCCTGCCAGCCACAAGAACTCATTGGCGGCTTCCTGCAGGGCATACAGGCTGGCCATGTGCAGGTAGCCCGCGGCTGGCGGGTGGCCGTACATCCATTCCGGCCAGGGGCGGTTGGGGCCGCTCAGGCTGCCGGGGCGGGGGTGGCACCAGGCGGCGTCGATGCCGATCAGGACAACGCGCGGGGCGGGGTGCGTGCGCACGAAGGCATCGAGTTCGCGCGACTGCTCCCACGGGCTGGCGCTGTTCATGGCCATGTTGAGAAAATGCGCCCCCAGCGCCGGCCCCAGCACCGCAGGCTGCATGAGGCGGCTGGTCGAGGTGCCGATAATGACGGAGTCAAACTGCGGCGCGTGCGCCAGCGCGGGCATGGTGTAGCGCGCGTTGGAGGTAACGGGTATGCGCGCAAGAGGCGGCGAAAAGGGCAGGATGTTCCACGGGTCAACGGTTACGATGAACAGGTAGAGCCCGCCCCCCGTCACCGCCATCGCCAGCCCGGCCAGCAGGGCAAAGCGCCGCCATGGGCCTGCCTGCCCGGACCCGGCCTGCTTCATTGATGGCGGAATGTCACGACCAGAACATCGCGGTAGGCCGGGCGGGCGGGGTCGAGCGGGCGCACCGCCGTGACGCCATGATAGACGCGGTTGTCATTGACCACCGCCGTATCAAGCGGCTGGTCGAGCATGAACCCGCCCAGCAGGGTGCGTTGCAGGTCATGGATGGAGGTCTCGCCCGACATGACGTTTTCACGCCGCACCATGATCACCATCACCCAGTCCACGCCATCGCGGTGCAGGCCCTCGGGCGTGGGCTGGCCGGGGCTGTTCTCCAGCGCCTCGATGCGGAACTGGTGCACCTCGGTGTGCCACACATCGGGCTGGTTCGCGGGCTCGCTCAGGTCGGTCACGATGCGGTGCATGAGCCGCAGGATGGCCAGTAGCGCGGGGTGGCTGCCCATCTCGGGCTCGATGGCGCGGAACCAGCGCTCGATGCCGCCATTGAGCTCGTTGTAGTCGCGGCTCTGGTAGTGGGGCTGGTGCTTCTTGCGCCTTATGCCCTCGGCGGTGATGGCGAAGGTGGCATGGCGGCGGCGGCGGTAGCGGCCACCATCAGCCATGTAGCGGTCCAGCCCCAGCCGATTCCAGCTTGCGGCAAAGCTGGCCCAGTCCGCCACGGCCTGCTGGCCCAGCAGGGCGCGCATGGCCCCCGCGGGCACGAAGGCAAAGCCATCCGCGCGCAGGGGGGCCTCAAGGCAGGCCAGTGCGTCCGCTGTATCCTCAGCCATGGGTGGGGTCATTTCCCTTTGGCGCGGGGTCGGCCTTGGGGGCCGCATCCCCTGCGCCTTCAGCCTTGGGCGCATCGGGTGCGCCATCCCCGGTTTCAGCCTGTGCGGGCTTCTCGAGGGCGGCCTTGGGGAAGTTCTCCTCCATGTTCATGCGCAGCGTGCCGGTTGGGCCATTGGCCAGCAGGTTGAGCGAGGTGGGGGTGGGGAACTTGACCTGTTCCTTCACCATGCGCGCGCTCAGGCGGCTGTAATACTCGCGGTAGACCTTCCACTTGGACCCCGGCGAGGTGCGGATGGAGCCAAGGAACTTGGAGCCATTGCCATCAGCCTGCTCCAGCCCGAGGAAGGAGAAATCCGACTTGATGAGCGGGCCATAGACATGGTCCTTGCGCAGGATCGCCAGTTCATCCTGCAGGATCGCGGCCACCCGGTGCGGGTCTTCGGACAGGTCGAGCATGAAGCTGACCACCACGAGGTTGTAGTCGCGCGAGGTATTGGCAATCGAGGTGACCGACGAGAACGGGATGATGTGCAGGTCGCCATTGACCGCGCGCAGTCGCAGCGTGCGGATGGACAGATGCTCCACCGTGCCCGACACGGCGCCCGCCGTAACCCAGTCGCCCACCTGCATGGCGTTTTCAACCAGCATGAAGAAGCCGGTGATGAAATCCTTGACCAGGCTCTGGGAACCGAACGCGATGGCCGCACCCATGATGCCCGCACCCGTCAGCAGCGGGGCCACGTTGATGCCGATCTGCGACAGCGTGGTCACGGTCACGATGATGATGATGAAGGTCAGCAGCACCGTGCGGATGATGGGCAGCACCGTGCGCAGCCGTGTCGCGCGCGAGGCCTGTTCCGATGTCTCGAAGCGGGTGATCTGGTTCTGCAGGGTTGCGTTGGCCACTTCCCACACCACGATGGCGATGGTGTAGGCGATCATGATCGTCAGCATCGCGCCCACGATCTTGGTGCCCAGCGAGCCATGCACGAAGAAGCGGATGGCCGGCAGCCCCCAGGACTGGAGCAGCAGCACGATCGTGAAGAACACCAGCAGCACCGACAGCGTGCGCCGCGCCATGGGGTAGTAGTAGTCCACGCGGGCCTGCAGGCCGGGATAGCGCTTCTCGGTCGCCTCGGGCACGTGGAAGATCTTGTTCTGCATGCTGAAGGCCAGCACCGACAGCAGCCGCGCGCCCAGAATGACCACGATGGTCAGCGACAGCGTGCGCAGGATCCAGGCATAGCCGCCCTGGATCTGGGTGGCCCAGACCAGCCACAGCGCGAAGTCGAAGAACATGGCGGGAATCCACCAGAAGCGGACCATCTTGCCCACGAACATCCAGAACGGCTTCTCGCGCAGGCGGCCAGAGGGCTGGAGTGCGGCACCCACATGGTGGCGGATGCGCCAGATGAAGATGGCGATCAGCATATGCTCGATCAGCACCACGGCGCGGATGATGGCCTCGGTGCCACGCGCGGGCATGTGGAACACGCCGCCAAGCGTGGACAGGCAGACCACGATGGAAGGTGCGGCCACCAGGAAGTTCCACCACCGCGTGACCATGCGCGCTGTCGCGTCGGATGCGCTGCACAGGCGGATGGTGGGCGAGTGCGGCACGAAAACAGTTTCGAGCAGCAGGTAGATCACGCGCGCGATGACATAGGCGTTGGTGAGCGTGATGGTGACCATCGCCGCCTGGTTGGTGGTGGTGAACAGGGCGGAGGCGCCATAGCCCAGCCCGAAGAACAGCGCGACTGGCAGCAGCTTGATGAGGAAATGCAGCAACGAAAAGGGAATGCGCGTGATGATGCGCAGCGTTTCATGCTGCTGGCGGTCATCCTGCTCGCGGGTCTGCTCGGTCTGCTGCTCGGCCTGGGCATTGGCGGCGGTGGCGGGCGGCGGGCTGGGCTGGTCGGCATCCGCCGCGTCCTCACGCGCGAGGCGCTGGTTCAGGCGCTGCTCGGTTGCCACCGCGCGCGCGGTCACGCTGGCCAGCGGCTTGCGCAGCACGATGGACAGGCCACGCTCGGCCACGAGGGCGAGGATGAAGATGATGCCCGCGCGGCCCATCGCATCAAGCAGGATCTGGCGCGAATCCGTATTGGACAGGATGGAGTGAACCCACCGCCCCACAAAGGCCAGGTCAGCAAACAGCGCCATGAAGTTCTGGCCCTGCTTCAACGCGACATCGCGTATGTGGCTCAGCTCGTTCATGGTTTCGCTGCTAATGCTGTCGGGCTCGACCTCCACGTCGGAATTGGCGGCGGCCTTCTTGGCGGGAGCCGGGGCAGGAGCGGCGGCGGGGGTGGTCGGCGCGGGCAGGCCCTTGGCGATGGCATCAAGGGTTTTGGTGAATTCCTCGCGCTTCTGCGGGTCGTTCATCACCGAGAGCACCTGCTGGGCCTGCTGGGCGGTGATGGTCTGCCCCGTGGCCTGGGCGGCGGCCGCGCCGGGGTCGGCGGCATGGGCGTGGGGAATGCAGGGCAGGAGGGCGAGCAGGAAAGCCGCCAGCACTGTCAGGATGCCGCCCCGTCGGGACTGTCTGGATACGGGATGGGCGCGCGTCGTGAAATGGGCTGACATGCCGATTGTTCACCTCCTTGAAAATATAAAACCCCGCCGGAGCGGGTTCAGGCTCCCCTGTCGAATGACACAGCACCCCCACCCATGAGTGGGCGCGGGATGTGCCATCCTACCGCCTGAAAGCGTGCAATATCAGGACAAAAGATTGCCAAAGCCTGCATGGTTGCATTCTTGGCATGCCTTTTTTGCGTTTTTCAGCCCCACTGGGGCGGCTGCGGGGCCAGGGCGCGGGCCTCGCGCCGGATCACGCAGGTGCCTGCCAGAATGTCATGCAGCGCCTGCTTGCGCTGTGTCCACATGACCATGAGGAAGCCTACGCCAAGCAGCAGCGCCGAGAGATATTTGCCAAAATAGCGCCCCGCGGCCCGCAGCGGCGTGATCCGGTTGCCATAAAGGTCGGTCACGCGCATCTGGCAGGCCAGCTTGCCGGGCGTGGCCTGAAAGCGCGAGGATTCAAACACGATGAAATAGAGTGCTGGCAGCAGGATCGACGCCAGTTCGAACAGCCCGTTCCCGTTCCAGTGCAGGTGGGGCATGCTCGAGACGATGGTGTAGTCAGCCTGCGTGTAGCCCACGGGCTTGATGTAGGAGATGCGGTAGTCCCCACCGCTGCCGCCTGTTACCTGCGGGTCAAAGATCGAGACCGAAACACTCGGCGGCACCAGCAGCAGGCCCATGAGCCCGAGCCCCGCCCAAAGGATGAGGCCATCGATCACATGGGCGACCACGCGCATCCAGAACCCGGCATAGGTCCAGATCTCGGTGGGGGAGGCAGGGCGGAAAAACGGGTTTGTCATGCAGGGCATTCCTGTCTGGCTGCCAAGGGGGTCACCCATAAAGCAATGCCATTGCGCGGTGCGCAGCGGAAGCAGGAAAAAATACGCCGCCCATCAGGCAGCGCGACTGTATAAAAACAGAAGAAAGTTTCTGGTGACGCTTTTTTCAAAAAGCTTCGAAAGGAACGCGGCTTTTTTGAAAAAAGGCCGCGCCCGGAAACTTTTGTTTTTTATCAGTAATTGTTAGCTGCGATAGGAGCCGTTGATGTCGATATAGCCATGCGTAAGGTCACAGCCCCACGCCTGCGCCGTGCCGTTGGCCAGGCCAAGGTCGATCGTGATCTCGATTTCCTTGCCCCTCATGTGGGCCACGACCGGGGTTTCGTCATAGTCGGGCACCACGGTGCCCCCTTCGGCGATCCATGTGCCGCCAATGCCAACGGAGAGCGTATCGCGGTTGGCGGGCTCGCCGCATTTGCCCACCGCCATGACCACGCGGCCCCAGTTGGCGTCCTCGCCCGCCACGGCGGTCTTGACCAGCGGCGAGTTGGCCACGGCCATGGCAACCTTGTGGGCCGATTCATCGGAGGTGGCGCCGGTTACGACAACATGCATCACCTTCGTCACCCCCTCGCCATCGCGGATGACGAGCAGGGCCAGTTCCAGCAGCAGCGAATCAAGGGCCGCGCGGAAATGGGCCAGCGTGGGTGAGGCGGGGTCGGTGATCTCGGCATTGCCCGCCTGGCCTGTGGCAAACAGCAGCACCATGTCGGAGGTGGAGGTATCCGAATCCACCGTGATGCAGTTGAAGCTGCGGTTCACGCCCTCGGTCAGGAAGGACTGGAGCACGCTGGCGGGCAGCTTCGCGTCGGTTGCGACAAAGGAGAGCATGGTGGCCATGTCGGGGGCGACCATGCCGCTGCCCTTGGCAATGCCCTGTATGCGCACCGTGGTCTCGCCAATCTTCGCCGTGCGGGTCGCGGCCTTGGGGAAGGTGTCGGTGGTCATGATGCCACGGGCTGCATCCGCCCAGCCATCAGCCGAGAGGGTTGCGTACAGGCCGGGCAGGGCGGCTGAAATCTTCTGGTAGGGCAGGACCTCGCCAATCACGCCGGTGGAGGCGAGGAACACCTCGGTTGCAGCGCAGTTGACCAGGCGGGCGGCATCCGCCGCGTTGGCCTGCGTCGCTTCAAACCCGGCCCGGCCGGTAAAGACATTGGCATTGCCCGCATTGACCACCAGCGCGCGGGCGCGGCCATCGGCCATGGCGGCGCGGCACCAGTCCACCGGGGCACCGGGGCATTTGCTTTTGGTATAGACGCCCGCCACCGTGGTGCCCGGCGCGAATTCAGCCATGACCAGATCGGTGCGCCCCGTGTAGCGGATGCCGGCCTCGGTTGCACCAAAGCGTACGCCAGCCAGCGGCGGCAGTTCGGGCAGGGGCTGGGCAAGGGGGGAGACGGGCAGGGCTTTGGCCATGATCGGTCGGCTTCCGGTGCGGGGTCAGGGGGGGAAAACTCGGGTGGCGCGGCAGGGCACGGGCCCCGCCGCGCGGCAGGCCGCTTTTAGTGGGCGGGCTGGTTTTCAGGCAGGGGCTTGCCGTCGGGGCCGTAGCGCACGACCTTGACCTGTGCCAGCGCGTTGGCAACCGCCTTCTGCACGCCGTCCTGGATCAGCTTCTGGCGGATCTGGTCGCGCGTTGCGTCAAGCGTGGGGGTGGGGGCGGTGCGCTTGCCCAGCACCTGGATCACGTGCCAGCCATACTGGGTGTGCACCGGGGTCTGGCTGTAGCTGTTGGGCTGCATGGCGGAGGCTGCATCCCAGAAGGTCGGCAGCATGTCGCCCTTCTTGAACCAGCCCAGGTCGCCGCCATTCTGCTTGGCCGAGCCGGGATCCTTCGACAGCTTGGTGGCCAGCTGCCCGAAATCGGCGCCGCCCTTGAGCTGCTTGATCACGTCGTTGGCCTCGGCCTCGGTCTGGACCAGGATGTGGCGGGCATGAATTTCTTCAGCACCGGGCTTGTTGGCGTAGTTCTTGTCGTAATACGCCTTGACCGCATCATCGGTCAGGGTCGGGGCGACCTGGGCCGACAGGTAGGCATTCTGCAGCGCGCCCTGCGAGGCCTGCTGCATCTGCTGCTGCACGTCGGGCTGCTTGTCGAGCCCGGTCTTGGTGGCGGCAAGCTGGATGGCGCGCTGGTCAACGAGCTGGTTGAGCAGGATCGGCACGATGATGTTGTCGGGCAGCTTGCGCAGCTGCTCGGGCATCGTGGCCATGGCCTGCCGCACGTCATTGAGGCGGATGTCCTGCCCGTTCACGCTGGCGAGCAGCGGATTCTGGTCTGCCGTGGCCGGGGCGGCGGGTGCCGCCGGCGCGGGGGAGGCCGCCATTGCAGGAGGAATGATGAAAGAGGAAGCAAGCAGGGCCATCGTTGCGACAGCCTTTGCCGGACTGATAGTCCGCATGTGCAAAAAACCCTAGTTATGAACGCGTTCGGCAGGCATCATGGCGAAGGGCGGCCCTGCCTGCAAGGGCCGTATGGCGGATGGCCGTTTTCCCCCGCTTTTTCCATGGCGCCGCGCTCCATCGGTTGACCCGTGGCGGCGTGGGTCCTATCTCATGTCTCCGCGCGAGAATTTTATCCGCACGCCTGCCCCGTCCCCGCCAGTTATCGTATTGCGGGCGTGCGGGAATGTCATTCCGGGAAGGTCTTCATGTTCGCCAGTATTGCCCGCGCCCTGTTCGGAACCGCCAATGACCGGGCGCTGAAATCGTATCAGCGGCGCGTGCCCGCAATCAACGCGCTCGAGCCACAGATCCAGGCGCTCGATGACGCAGCCCTCGCCGCCAAGACCCCGGAATTCCGCGCCCGCGTTGCCAAGGGTGAAAGCCTTGACGCCCTGCTGCCCGAAGCCTTTGCCGTATGCCGCGAGGCGGCGAAGCGCGTGCTGGGCATGCGCCACTTCGATGTGCAGCTCATTGGCGGTATGGTGCTGCATGATGGCAAGATTGCGGAAATGCGCACCGGCGAGGGCAAGACCCTTGTCGCCACCCTCGCCGTCTATCTCAGCGCGCTTGCGGGCGAGGGCGTGCATGTCGTGACCGTGAACGACTACCTCGCCAGCCGCGATGCCGAGCAGATGGGCAGGCTGTATGGCTTCCTCGGGCTGAGCGTGGGCGTGGTCGTGCCCAACATGCCCGAGGATGAGCGCCGCGCCGCCTACCGGGCCGACATCACCTACGGCACCAATAACGAATTCGGCTTCGACTACCTGCGCGACAACATGAAATACCGCGTGGAAGACATGGTCCAGCGGCCCTTCCACCATGCCATCGTCGATGAAGTCGATTCGATCCTGATCGACGAGGCCCGCACCCCGCTCATCATCTCCGGCCCGGCGGAAGACAGTTCCGGCCTCTACCGCTCGGTCGATGAAGTGATGGTCGCCCTCGTGGCCGACCCCGAAGCCTACGAGAAAGATGAAAAATTCCGCTCCGTCATCCTGACCGAAAAGGGTGCCGAACAGGTGGAGGACCTGCTGCGCAATGCTGGCGTGCTGCATGATGGCGGGCTGTATGACAGCCAGAACGTGGCGGTCATCCATCACGTGCAGCAGTCGCTGCGCGCGCATACGCTGTTCACGCGCGACGTGGATTACATCGTCAGCAGCGGCAAGGTGGTCATCATCGATGAGTTCACCGGCCGCATGATGGAAGGCCGCCGCTACTCCGATGGCCTGCACCAGGCGCTCGAGGCCAAGGAACACGTGGAGGTGCAGCAGGAAAACCAGACGCTCGCCTCCATCACCTTCCAGAACTACTTCCGCATGTATCCGCGCCTGTCGGGCATGACCGGCACCGCCATGACGGAAGCCGATGAATTCGCTGATATCTACAAGCTCGACGTCATCGAGATCCCCACCAACCTGCCCGTCGCCCGCAAGGACGATGATGATGAAGTCTATCTGACCGCCAGCGAGAAATACGAGGCGGTGGCAAACCTGATCAAGGAAATCAGCACCACGTCAGGCCAGCCGGTGCTGGTGGGCACGACCTCGATCGAGAAGAGCGAGCATCTCTCCTCGCTGCTGCGCCGCAATGGCATCCGGCACAGCGTGCTCAATGCACGCTTCCATGAGCTTGAGGCCGAGATCGTGGCCCAGGCCGGTGCGCCGGGGGCCATCACCATCGCCACCAACATGGCCGGGCGCGGCACCGACATCAAGCTTGGCGGCAATGTGGACATGCTGATCAGCCAGAAGCTTGGCGGCATCGAAGACCCCGAGGAGCGTGCCCGGCAGGAAGAGGCCCTGCGCGCCAAGGTGGCACAGGATCACGATATCGTGCGCAAGGCGGGCGGCCTGTATGTGATCGGCACCGAGCGCCATGAAAGCCGCCGGATCGACAACCAGTTGCGCGGCCGCGCCGGGCGGCAGGGAGATCCGGGCAATTCACGCTTCTTCATCTCGCTTGAAGATGACCTCATGCGCATCTTCGGCACCGACCGCATGGGCAACATCCTGCAGAAGCTGGGCCTGAAGGAAGGGGAGGCCATCGTCCACCCCTGGATCAACAAGGCCCTTGAGCGCGCGCAGAAAAAGGTCGAGGCCCGCAACTTCGACATGCGCAAGAACACGCTCAAATATGATGACGTGATGAACGACCAGCGCAAGGAAGTGTATGCCCAGCGCCGGGAATACATGGCGGCGGAAGACCTCTCGCCCATCATCACCGAAATGCGCGAGGACGTGATCCACGAGATCGTGGCCCGCCGCATCCCCGAGAAATCCTTCCCCGAGCAGTGGCTCAAGGATGAGCTGGCCCACGATGTGCAGACCGCGCTCAACCTGACCCTGCCCATTGCCGAGTGGGCGGCGGAAGACGGGGTGGATGGCACGGTGGTGACCGAGCGCATCGAGCAGGCGGCAGCCCAGGCCCAGGCCAGCCGGGCCGCCAATTTTGGTCCTTCCGTCATGCGCTTTGTGGAAAAGCAGGTGCTGCTGACCACGTTCGATGCGGTGTGGAAGGAGCATCTGCTCGCCCTTGACCAATTGCGCCAGGGCATTGGCCTGCGCGCCTATGGGCAGAAAGATCCGCTCAACGAGTTCAAGCACGAGGCGTTCGAACTGTTCCACGCCATGCTCGACCACCTGCGCGCGCGTGTGACCTCCTCCATGGCGCGGGTTGAAATCGCACCGCCGCCCATCGACAACCCGTTTGCGGGCGTTGCCGAAATCCATGCCGACCCCGAAGTGCCGGGGCTGCAGAACGAGCCGGGGCCCGGCCTCATGCCCGATGCGGCGGGCAACCTGCCCGATCCCGCCATGGGCAGGCCGATCGGGGCCGCGGCCATCATGCCCGATGACCCCTCAAGCTGGGGCGAGGTCTCGCGCAATGCGGCCTGCCCGTGCGGGTCGGGCAAGAAATACAAGCATTGCCACGGGCGGCTGGTCTGAACGGCCAGCCCTACCCGGGCCGATACACAAGACAGTAACAAGAACAGCACGATCAGGGACGAACGATGGCAGGTCATTCCCAATTCAAGAACATCATGCACCGCAAGGGCGCACAGGACGCCAAGCGGGCCAAGCAGTTTGCCAAGGTCATCCGTGAAATTACCGTGGCCACGCGCGAGGGCATGCCCGATCCGGCCATGAACCCGCGCCTGCGTGCCGCCATCTCGGCCGCGCGTGAAGTCAACATGCCCAAGGATACGGTCGAGCGCGCGATCAAGAAGGCCAGCGGCGCGGGCGGCGGCGATGACTACACCGAGGTCCGCTACGAAGGTTACGGCCCGGCAGGCGTTGCCGTGATCGTGGAAGGGCTGACCGACAACCGCAACCGCACGGCATCTGACGTGCGGGCCGCGTTTTCCAAGCATGGTGGTTCGCTGGGCGAGACGAATTCGGTCTCCTTCATGTTCACCCGCCTGGGCGTGATCAGCTATCCGCTCGATGCCGCGAGCGAGGACGACCTGATCGAGGCCGGGCTTGAAGCCGGTGCCGAGAATGTCGAGACCGTGGATGGCGTGCATGAAGTGACCTGCCCGGTCGAATCCTTCTTTGCCGTGCGTGACGCGCTGGAAACCCGTTTTGGCGAACCGGCTTCCGCCAAGCTGGACTGGCGGCCGTCCAACACTGTCGAACTCGATGAGGACAAGGCGCGCAGCGTGTTCAAGCTGATCGATACGCTTGATGACCATGACGACGTGCAGGCCGTTTACGCCAATTTCGACGTGCCGGACGACGTGGCCGAAAAGCTCTCGGCCTGACCCGCTCTGTGGTCCGCATCCTGGGCATCGACCCCGGCCTGCGCTTTACGGGCTGGGGGGTGATTACGGCGCAGGGCAACCGGCTGAGCCATGTGGCTGATGGCGTGATCGCGACCGATTCGGCGCTGACCGTGCCCGAGCGGCTGCGCCACCTGCATGATGCGTTGCTGGAACTGGCCCGCAATTTCGCCCCCGATGAAGCGGCGGTGGAAGAAACCTACGTCAACCGCAATGGCGCCGCCACGCTCAAGCTGGGCTATGCCCGTGGGGTGGGGCTGCTGGTGCCCATGCTGCTCGACATTCCCGTAGCTGAATATGGCGCCAAGACGGTCAAGCGCGCGGTGGTGGGCACGGGGGCGGCCACCAAGGAACAGGTCAGCATGATGGTCCGCCGTATCCTGCCTACCGCCCTGCTCAAGCGCGCCGATGCGGCGGATGCGCTGGCGGTGGCCATCTGTCACGCGCATCACCGTGCTTCCGCCATCCATCTCGCCAATGCCACGAGGATGGCATGATCGCGCAGTTGCGCGGCCTGCTGGCACAGGTCGAGGCTGATCGCTGCGTGATTGATGTCAGCGGCGTGGGCTACCTTGTGCAGGCATCGAGCCGCACGCTCGCGGCCCTGCCGCAGCCGCCGGAACTCGCCCTTGTGCTGGTCGAGACCGTGGTGCGCGAGGATGCGATCCTGCTTTACGGCTTTGCCGAGGCGTCGGAACGCTCATGGTTCCGCCTGCTCACCACCGTGCAGGGCGTTGGGGCCAAGGTGGCGCTGGCCATCCTGTCCGTGCTGCCGCCGCCTGAACTGATGGTGGCCATTGGTGGGGGCGACAAGACCATGCTCACCCGCGCGGGCGGCGTGGGCGCGCGGCTGGCCCAGCGCATCGTGACCGAACTGCGCGACAAGTGCGAGGGCATGCCCACCGGCGCACCGGCGGGCGGGGGCGTGCCGGGTGTTGCCATTACAATGCCCACGCCACGCAGCATTGCGGCGGATGCCGTGCTGGCGCTGTCCGGCCTTGGCTTCAGGCGGGCGGAGGCGCAGCCTGTGGTCGAGCGCGTGATCGACCGGTTCGAGGGGGATGTGAACCTCGATGTGGTGATCCGTGACGCGCTGAAGGAGCTGGCCCGATGAGTGAGCACCCCGAGCGCGAGATCGACGCCCGCCGGGCGGAGGAAGACGGCAACGAAGGCAGCCTGCGGCCACAGACGCTTGATGACTTCACCGGGCAGAAGGCCAGCCGCGAGAACCTGGCCATCTTCATCGCCGCCGCCCGCCAGCGCGGCGATGCGCTGGACCATGTGCTGCTGCACGGCCCGCCGGGCCTGGGCAAGACCACGCTGGCGCAGATCGTGGCGCGCGAACTCGGCGTGGGCTTCAGGGCCACGTCGGGGCCGGTCATCCAGCGCGCGGGCGACCTGGCCGCCATCCTGACCAACCTTCAGCCGCGTGATGTGCTGTTCATTGATGAAATCCATCGCCTGCATCCTTCCATCGAGGAGGTGCTGTACCCGGCGATGGAGGATTTCCAGCTTGACCTGATCATTGGCGAGGGACCGGCCGCGCGCTCGGTGCGCATCGACCTCTCGCCGTTCACGCTGGTCGCAGCCACCACGCGGGCGGGCCTGCTGGCAACGCCGTTGCGCGACCGCTTTGGCATTCCGCTGCGGCTGGTGTTCTACACGCCCGAGGAACTCTGTCAGATCGTGGTGCGCGGAGCGCGCAAGCTGGAATTCGACCTGACACCGGAAGGTGCCGAGGAAATCGCCCGCCGCTCGCGCGGTACGCCACGTATTGCAGGCCGCCTGCTGCGCCGGGTGCGCGACTTTGCCGCCGTGGCCCGGGCGGGCAGTGGTCCGGTGGACCGCGCGCTGGCCGATGCGGCGCTGTCCCGCCTCGAGGTTGATTCGATGGGGCTCGATGGCATGGACCGGCGCTACCTGCGCCGCATTGCCGAATACCATCATGGTGGCCCGGTAGGGGTCGAGACGCTGGCCGCGGCCCTGGCCGAGGCACGCGATACGCTCGAAGACGTGATCGAGCCCTACCTCATTCAGGAGGGGCTTGTGCTACGCACCAGCCGCGGCCGCATGCTGGGCGAGCGGGGCTGGCGGCATCTTGGCCTGCAGCCCCCCGCCCGCGTGCCCGGCCAGGGCGACCTGCTCGGAGAGGGGACTGATGGTTCAGCATAATATCGATTTTCGCATCTATTACGAGGATACGGATGCGGGCGGCGTGGTCTACCACGCCCGCTACCTTGCCTTTGGCGAGCGCGCCCGCACCGAGGCCATCCGCGCGCAGGGCCATTCGGCTGCCGACCTGCTGGGCGATTTCGGGCTGGCCTTCGTGGTGCGCCATGCCGCCATGGACTATCGTGCCCCTCTGCGGCTCGATGACATCGTGTGCGTTACGACTCGCCTGACGGAACTGGGCGCCGCAAGTTGCCGGCTGCTCCAGACCTTCCACCGGGCGGGCACGGCTGAAAAACTTGATTGTGGTACGCTGGATGTGCGGCTCGCCTGCGTGCGCGCAGCCGATGGGCGCGCGGCCCGATTTCCGCCGTTATGGCGTGATCTGTTGCGCGGGCTGGTCGGCTGAGCGCAACAGAGCCATGCACGGCGTGTGTTCTTTTTGTGTCATGGGTTGACCATGATGCAGGGCTGTGCGGAAAGCAGGTTGGCCGTGGCTTGCCAAACGGGCAATCTTCGTGTTTGAGCGAACGGCCAAGGTGGGCAGGAGGCGTATTTGGACCAAGCGGTTAATGCAGCGAATCTGGGTGCTGCAGCGGGTGATCTTTCGATGTGGGCGCTGTTCATGCACGCCTCGATCGTGGTCAAGCTCGTCATGATCGGGCTGGTGACCAGCAGTGTGATTGTTTGGGCCATCATTTTTGATAAATTCACCACCATCCGCCGGGTCAACCGGCAGGCCAACGATTTCGAGGAGCGCTTCTGGGCCGGTGGCAGCCTTGAGGATCTGTACGAATCCGATGGCGCCAAGCCCGTGCACCCGATGGCTGCCGTCTTTGGCGCGGCCATGGGCGAATGGAGGCGTTCCTCGCGTATTTCGGGTATCGACCTGGTGCATGGCGGCGTGCAGGACCGCGTCAACCGCGCCATGGCCATTACCATTACGCGCGAGATGGACCGGCTGAACCGCTGGATCATCTTCCTTGCCACCATCGGGCCGGTGGCGCCCTTCATCGGCCTGTTCGGCACGGTGTGGGGCATCATGCACGCGTTCGGCTCGATCGCGGCCATGCACAACACCAATCTCTCGGTCGTGGCGCCGGGCATTTCCGAGGCGCTGTTCGCTACCGCCATCGGCCTGGTCACGGCCATTCCCGCCGTGATCGCCTATAACGTGGTCAGCAACAGCATGAGCGTGTTCGAGGACCGGCTGGATGCGTTCGGCACCGAGTTCGCCGCCATCCTGTCGCGCCAGTCGGAAGAAAGGGGCGCGTAACATGGGGGCAAGCCTGGGCGACCTGCGGGGGCGGCGGCGCAAGCGGCGCCCCATGGCCGAGATCAACGTAACACCCCTGGTGGATGTGATGCTGGTGCTGCTCATCATCTTCATGGTGACAGCCCCCATGATGACCAGCGGCGTGAACGTGGACCTGCCCAAGACGGATGCGGCCCCGGTCAATACCGACACCAAGCCCATCACGGTGTCGATCCGCTCCAATGGCGACCTGTATCTGGGCGATGAACCCGTGTCGCAGGACCAGTTGGTGGACCAGCTCAGGGCGGCGGCGCAGAATGACAGCGAGCACCGTATTTTCGTGCGCGGCGACCAGCATATCGATTATGGCCGTGTCATGCAGATCATGGGGCAGATCACGTCGGGTGGCTTTACGCATGTGGCCCTGCTGGCCCAGCAGCCGCCTGGTCACTAAACAGAATCTGATGCCAGGAGCCGTCTGATCGTGGTCCCACCGCGTCGTTCCGAACGCATCCTCATGCGGCGTTCCATCCTGGTTTCGGGCGGCCTGCATTTTGCCCTGCTGGTGGCCGTGCTGCTCAGGCTACCCGTGCCGGTGCCCAAGGAGCCACCGCCACCGCCCACCATCGAGATGGAATTCGCGGCCGATACGGGCACGGCAACGCCCCACAAGGGTGACAAGCCTGCCCCCAAGCCCGCGCCTGCGCCCGCGCCGGTCAAGCAGGAGGCGCCGCCTTCGCCCACGCCGCCTGAAAAGGAACCCAACGAGGAGGCAGCCCCGCCACCACCGCCGCCTCCCCCCATGCCGCCGCCGCAGCAGGTGTCAAAGCCCGTGCCCGATGCGCCAACCCCGCCGCGTGAGCAGACGCCATCGCCCGATGCGGTCAAGCTGCCGCCCACGCCGGCCAAGGCTGCCCCCGCGCAGGCGCACGCGCCCGTGCCGCCTTCGGCCCAGCCCGATCCTACGGCTGCGCCCAAGGTGCAGGAGCCTTCGCGCACCACGCAGCCCAACGAGGCCAAGAAGCATGTGTCGGATACGCACTCGCTGCTGGCAACGCTCGATGCCTTCCGCGCGGACCAGAAGCAGACCCATCCGCCCAAGGCCCGGCCCAACCCGCAGCAGGGCGGCGCGCCTGATGGTGGTGGCTCGCCTGATGGCGACATAACCAGTTCCATGACCGCCACCGAGCAGAAGGCCATCGGCAATTCCATGCGGCGCTGCTACTCGGAAGATACGGCGGCGCGTAATTATGCCCAGTTCGTGGCGCATCTGGTCGTGACCGTGGATGGCACCGGCACGGCGCGCATGGTGGACTTCGCGCCGCAGACACAGGCGCAGATGGCGGCTGACCCGTCCTATCGCGCGCTGGCCGAACGCGCGCGTGATGCGGTGCTCAGCCCGACCTGTGCCAAGCTGCCCATTCCGCAGAACCTGCTGGGCCAGACCCGGCAACTGAAATTCGTATTCCGTCCCTGATACAAAGCGGACGAAGGCGAGGAGAGGAAAATGATGTCAAGCGTAAAGCCACTGATACCGGATGATGATGCCGCACGGCTGGCATCGGCCTTCAGCCGGCGTGGGTTCATGGGCGCGGGTGTGGCGGGCGGGCTTATGGCCACGCCGCTGTTCGCCGCAGGTGCGGCCCATGCGCAGGATGCGGGTGCGGCCGAAATTACGGTGGACCAGGCGCGTACTGCCCCCATTCCCATCGTCCTGCCCGCGCTTGGCAGCGGCGTGGCCCAGCAGATCACGGATGTGATTTCGGCCGACCTGGGTAATTGCGGCCTGTTCCGCCCCATCAGCGCCAGCATGCCGCAGGGCACGCCGCCGTTTGCCTCCTACAAGTCAATGGGCGCGCGCGCGGTCATGACCGGCAAGGTGGTCGAGCAGGGCAGCAGCCTGCGCGTCGAGTTCCGCCTGTGGGATGTGCTGACCGGCAAGCAGTTGCAGGGTACGGCCTATACGGCGGGCAGCCAGGACTGGCGCCGCATCGCGCATGTCATTGCCGATGTGATCTATAGCCGCCTGCTTGGCGAGCAGGGCTATTTCAACTCCCGCATCGCCTATATCGCGCGCTCCGGCCCGCGTGCGCGCCAGATCACGCGGCTTGCCATCATGGACCAGGATGGGGCGGACAGCCGCTACCTGACCAACGGGCAGTGGCTGACGCTTACGCCGCGCTTCAACCCGGCAAATAGCGAACTGGCATTCATGTCATATGCCAACTACAGGCCGCGTGTTTACCTGTTCAACCTCAATACCGGGCAGCAGCGCCTGCTTGGTGACTTTACGGGTATTTCATTCGCGCCGCGCTTTGCGCCCAATGGGCAGTCGGTCATCCTGTCGGTTACGCGTGGCGGCGGGTCGGACATTTTTGTAGTCGATCTGGCCACAATGGCGCGCCGGCAGATCACCTCGTCCGGGGCGATCGACACCAGCCCGTCTTACAGCCCTGATGGCTCGCAGATCGTATTCAACTCCGACCGTGGCGGCTCGCAGCAGCTCTATGTCATGAGTGCATCGGGTGGTGAGGCGAAGCGGATCTCCTATGGGCACGGGCGCTACGGCTCGCCCGTATGGTCGCCGCGTGGTGACCTGATCGCGTTCTCGCGCATTGCCAATGGCAGCTTCTCGCTCGGGGTGATGGCACCCGATGGCACGGGCGAGCGAATCCTGACCCAGGGCTTTACGGTGGAAAGCCCGACTTTCTGCCCCAACGGTCGCGTGCTGGCATTCTGCCGCCAGAGTTCGGCCGGGGCAAATGGTGCCGGATTTGCAACAGGTATCAATACAATTGACATAACTGGCTTCCATGAACGCGCCCTGCCAGCGGGCAGTTCGTCTGATCCGGCATGGTCTGGCCTGAATAAGTAATTCTTTTCAACACGTTGGGCAAACACCCCGCCAGAACCCACTCATTTGGCAAATGGCGGGTATGTGTTTGTTCCGCGTTGACTGAAACCGGATTTGACAGCTATGCTTGTGGCGGTTTCCAGCGATCGCGAGTTTCTGTTTTACAATTTGTTTGGCAGGGCGCAACGAGACTCGGGACCGTTCTATATTTAAATCCGGAAATTCAACAAATGGTTTCGAAACAAGAAACCGATCCAGGATCCAAAGTAATGAAACTGAAGCTTTTTGGTGCGGCCGGTCTGGCTCTCTTCCTCGCGGCCTGTTCTGACCATGCGAACAAGAACGCGAACACCGGTGCTGCCGTGCAGCAGCAGGTTGGCCCTGTCCCCGGCAGCGAGGCCGATCTGGTCGCGACCGCAGGTGACCGCGTGCTGTTCGCGCTGAACCAGAACACGCTGTCCAGCGATGCGAAGGCAACGCTCGACAAGCAGGCCGCGTGGCTGGCCAAGTACCCGCAGGTGCATGTGCAGATCGCCGGTAACTGCGATGATCGCGGCACCGAGGAATACAACATCGCGCTGGGCGAGCGTCGTGCAAACGCGGCGCATGACTACCTGGTGGCCAAGGGTGTCGATGCATCGCGCATCACCACCATCTCCTATGGCAAGGACCGCCCGACCGCCGTTGGCGATGACGAGGCTTCCTGGTCGCAGAACCGTAACGCCATCACGGCGGTACAGTAAGTTTCTGCCAGCACTTCTACGGAATGTGGCAGTATGGAACCGGCCGGGCGCTTATCGCCCGGCCGGTTTTGTTTTAGGTAGACGTGCGTCGTGTTGCTTGAAGGGTATGGTCCATGCGGTCTGTTATGTCTTGTTTCCTTTCGGTTTCTGGCCGGCTTTCATGGTGGGGGCGGGCTGGCATGCTGGCAGGGGGCATATCGCTGGCCTCGCTGGGTTGCGCGCATGCGGGTGACAGCAATAGCCTGACCCTGCAACTGCTTGACCGGGTCAATACGCTCGAAGAGCAGACGCGCGAGATGCGCGGGCAGATCGATCAGCTGACCAATCAGGTGCAGCAGCAGAATGCCACCATGAGCAAGCAGATCGATGACATGAATTTTGCCATGCAGCAGCATGGCCATGCCGCCCCGGCGGTTCCGGCCCCGGTTACGGCAGCGAGCGGCGTAACGCCTGCCGCAGCAGCCCCGGCCCCAGCTCCGGCCAAGCGCAGCCTTGATGATGTGCTCAAGGCGGGTAACGATGCGCTGTTGCAGCATGATTACGCCACGGCGCAGGCTGATGCGCAGCAGGTGCTCTCCGGCCCCAAATCCGCCAGGCAGATTGATGCGCAGTATCTGATGGCCCAGTCCCTTGCGGGGCAGAAGCAGTATCGTCAGTCCGCCCTTGCCTATTACGATACCTATAACCGCGCGCCGCACGGGCAGCGCGCGCCAAGCGCCCTGCTGGGTGTGGCGGCAACGCTGGTGGCGCTGAACGACAAGGCTTCGGCCTGTCAGGCGCTGGACAAGCTTTCCAGTGAATTTCCCACGCCCGCGCCGCGCATCAAAGCCGCCGAGCAGGTCTACCGCAAGCGCGCCAAATGTAACTGACTGCCTGCGCGGGCGTAAGGCGCATGCAGCCTTCCGAACCGGTCAGCCCGGCCCGTTTTGCCGCCCGCATGGCAGCTCTTGGTCCGTGGCCGGGGCAGGGCACGCCTGTATGCGTTGCGGTGTCGGGCGGGGCGGACAGCATGGCGCTGGCCATTCTGGCGCGCGGCTGGCGGCGGGATGTGATGGGGCTGGTGGTGGATCACGGGCTGCGTGCCGAGTCGCGGCTTGAGGCCGAGCAGACGGTGGCCCGCCTGGCCCGGCTTGGCATACCCGCCCACCTGCTGGTCCTTGAGGGGCTGGCGCGTGGTCCCCGCATGGCCGAACGCGCCCGGCGCATGCGCTACCAGGCCCTGTTCGCTGCCTGCCGTGACCTTGGCGCGCTTGACCTGCTGGTGGCCCATCATGCGGGCGATCAGGCGGAAACGGTGCTCATGCGCCAGCAGGCTGCAAGCGGGGATGACGGACTGGCCGCCATGGCGGTGGCGACGGACATGGCGGATGTGCGCCTCGTTCGCCCGCTGCTCGGCGTAGGCAAGGCCGCCCTTTATGCCACGGTGCGGGCCGCAGGCATGCATTGGGTGGAAGACCCCTCCAACACCGACCTGCGCACCGCCCGCGCCCGCGCGCGTCATGCGCTGGCAGCGGATTTTCCTCTTGCAGGTACGTTGCTGGCCGATGCCGGGCAGGCTGGGCAGGCCCGCAAGGCGCGCGATGGGCATGACGCACGCTGGCTGGCCGCCCATGCCCGCTTTCATCCCGGTGGCTGGGTGGTCCTGCCCGCTGGCCTTGCGCCACCACGATTGCTGTCGGCCCTGATCCGCGTTGTGGGGGGGCGGGATTATGCCCCGGCGCGCGAGGCGGTGGCAGCGCTTGCGGCCCGGCCCCGGGCGGCAACCCTGGCCGGGGTCGCCCTCATGCCCTGGCGCGAGGGGCAGTGGCTCGTGGCCCGTGAGGAAGCAGGGCTCGCCCCCCCCATGGCCGCGGCACCCGGGGCCATATGGGACCGGCGTTTCATCCTGCACGCCGCCCCCCTGCCGCCGGGCTGGCGCGTGGGGGCGGCGGGGCCGGTGGCGGCGTGGTGGCCGCATGGCAGGGGGCGGTCATGCTGGCCCGCGCGGCTGTTGCGCACGCTGCCCGCGCTATGGCATGATGGAAAGGTCAAGGCCGTGCCCCATATGGGCCTGCGCGCGCAGGAACATGCCGCCGCCCATGCGGTTTTCATGAACCAGCCCCCCCACCCCGTGTGCGACTGCGCTGTGTTTGACGGCGCCGGACACGGCCAGGCGGGCAGGCTGGCATAAAAGGTTGGCGGGTGGGGGTGTGAATATCCCCTGATCGTCCTATGTATGATAGGACGTAGTGAACGTGGCATCTGTTCGCCTGCCCGCTGTGGGGCATTGGCGAGGGGGCCAGCGGATGGAACAGTGGACAAGATGAACAATTTCGGCCGGAACTTGCTCCTGTGGGTTATCATCATCGTCCTGCTGCTGTTGCTGTTTAACGTCTTCCAGCCGGGAAGCGCGCAGCATGCATCGCAGCAGTTGGCGTATTCCGACTTCATCGGAGACGTGAACAGCGGGCATGTTCGCTCTGTCGTGGTGCAGGAGCACAACATCACCGGCACGCTGACGGATGGCACGTCGTTCGATACCTATACCCCGCAGGACCCCACCCTGATTTCCCGCCTGACGGAAAAAGGCGTGGAAGTCGTGGCCAAGCCGCTTGAGGCGGATACTAATCCCATCCTGCGCTACCTCATCAACTATGCGCCGCTGCTGCTCATGGTAGGGGCGTGGATCTTCATCATGCGCCAGATGCAGTCGGGCGGAGGCCGGGCCATGGGCTTTGGCAAGTCACGCGCGCGCATGCTGACCGAAAAGCAGGGCCGCGTGACCTTTGATGACGTGGCCGGCATTGATGAAGCCAAGAGCGAGTTGCAGGAAATTGTCGACTTCCTGCGTGATCCGCAGAAATTTACCCGTCTTGGCGGCAAGATCCCCAAGGGCGTGCTGCTCGTAGGCCCGCCCGGCACGGGCAAGACGCTGCTCGCCCGCGCCATTGCGGGTGAAGCGAACGTGCCGTTCTTCACCATCTCGGGTTCCGACTTTGTCGAGATGTTCGTGGGCGTGGGCGCATCGCGCGTGCGTGACATGTTCGAACAGGGCAAGAAGGCCGCCCCCTGCATCATCTTCATCGACGAGATCGACGCTGTCGGTCGCCATCGTGGCGCGGGCCTTGGCGGCGGCAATGACGAGCGTGAGCAGACGCTCAACCAGATGCTGGTCGAGATGGATGGGTTTGACAGCAATGAGGGCGTGATCCTGATTGCGGCCACCAACCGCCCCGACGTGCTTGACCCCGCGCTGCTGCGCCCCGGTCGCTTCGACCGCCAGGTGGTGGTGCCCAACCCCGACGTGGCTGGCCGCGAGAAGATCCTGCGCGTGCACATGCGCAAGGTGCCGCTGGCCTCCGACGTGGACCCCAAGGTCATTGCCCGTGGCACGCCCGGCTTCTCGGGTGCGGACCTGGCCAACCTGGTCAATGAGGCAGCCCTGATGGCCGCCCGCATGGGCAAGCGCACGGTGGCGATGCTCGAGTTCGAGAACGCCAAGGACAAGGTGATGATGGGCGCCGAGCGCCGCTCCCTTGTCATGAGCGAGGACGAGAAGAAGATGACTGCCTACCACGAGGGCGGACATGCGCTGGTGGGCATTCTCACGCCGGGTTCCGACCCGGTGCACAAGGCCACCATCATTCCCCGTGGCCGGGCCTTGGGCATGGTGATGAGCCTGCCGGAGAAGGATCGCTACTCCGAAAGCCGCTCGTGGTGCATCGGCAAGCTGACGCTGGCCATGGGTGGCCGCGCTGCGGAGGAAATCATCTTCGGGGCCGACAATGTTTCGACCGGCGCTTCGGGCGACATCAAGATGGCGACCGACGTGGCCCGCCGCATGGTGACCGAATGGGGCATGAGCGACAAGCTGGGCATGGTGGCCTATGGCGGCAACGGGCAGGAAGTCTTCCTGGGCCATAGCGTGACCCAGAACAAGAACGTGTCGGAGGAGACGGCACGCGAGATCGATAACGAAGTGCGCAAGCTGATCGATGCCGCCTATGAGCGCGCCCGTAGCCTGCTGCTTGAGCATATCGACCAGCTTCATTGCCTTGGCGCGGCCCTGCTGGAATATGAAACCCTGACCGGCGAGGAAATTCGCCAGGTGCTGCGGGGCGAGAAGATCGAGCGCGTGGTGGTGGATGATCCGATGCCGGAGAACCGCCGTCCTTCCGTGCCGCCTTCGGCGCCTTCCGCCCCCGTGGCGCCGCTGCCCGCGCCGGAAGGCGAGGGCGGGGTTGGCGCCGCCCCGGCTGGCTAGGAACAGCCTGAGAGGAAACAGTAAAAGTTTTTGGGTGCCGCCTTTTTGAAAAAAGGCGGCATTCTTTTGCAGCTTTAAGCTGGCAGGCTTTTCAAACAGTCCGTTAATATGAACATGGCGGGGCAGCTTCAGGCTGTTCCGCCATGTTTGTATCCGGCCCCATACCAGCGGACAGGCAATAATGGGCGCGTGGAAAAGAGAGAATCAAAGTTCCGGGTGCTGCGTTTTTCAAAACGCTTCGCCAGAATATTTTCATGATCGGGTACGTCTTTCATGGGGCATTTTTCAGGCCAGTTGCTGATTGAACCCCTGGGCCTGCTGCATGGCAAAGCTGCCCGGCAGGCGGTGGCGCGGGGTGTTGCGCGCTGGTTCGCGGGCGGCCCGCGGGCCTATGCGCTCGCCCGCCTGATCGGACCGGAGCACGAGCATACGATCCTGCCAGTTGCGGCCCTGCCCCCCGCATGGGAGGCGGCAGCCCGGCGCATCAGCGCGCCCGCGCCCGATGCGGGGCTACCGCCAGGGCAGCAGGTCATGGGTATCATCAACGTCACCCCGGACAGTTTTAGCGATGGCGGCCAGCATGACCGCGTGGAGACGGCGCTGGCACGCATAAAGGCGCTGCATGCCGCCGGGTGCCAGATCGTGGATATTGGCGGCGAGAGCACCCGCCCCGGTGCGCCTGCCGTGTCCGCCGAGGCGGAATGGGGGCGTATCGGCCCGGTTATCCGCGCCGTGCGGGCCTGTTCCGCGCTTGATGGCCTGCATCTGTCGATTGATACGCGGCAGGCCGCGGTCATGGACCAGGCACTGGCAGCAGGGGCCACGCTCATCAATGATGTCTCGGCGCTGACGCATGACCCCGCCGCCCGCGCGGTCGTGGCGCGGCATGGCTGCCCGGTCATGCTCATGCACATGCGCGGCACGCCTGAAACGATGCGTGCGCACACGGCATATGGCGATGTGGCGGTGGATGTGGTGCGTGAACTCGGCCAGCGCGTGGAGGCGGCGGTGGCGGCAGGTATTGCACGCGCGCGCATACTCGTTGACCCCGGCATCGGCTTTGCCAAGACGCTGGAAGGCAACCTGACCCTGCTGGCCCGCCTGCCGCTGCTGGCCAATCTGGGCTGCCGGGTGGTGCTGGGCACGTCGCGCAAGCGCATGATTGGCGAACTGGCCCGTGAACCCGACGCGGCCGCGCGCGATCCGGGCACAATTGCGGCCAGCCTGCCCGGAATGGTCTTTCCCGGCGTGGTGCTCCGGGTTCACAATGCAACGGCCATGATCCAGGCCATGCGGGTGCAGCAGGGGCTGGATCAGCAGTAACAGGTAAGGTAGGTCGATGTCCGACCAGAACGTATCCGGAGATTCCCAGTCATGGTAAAAACAAGAAAGCTGTTTGGCACTGATGGCATTCGGGGCATGGCCAACCGCTTTCCCATGACGGTGGAAGTCGCGCAGAAGCTGGGCCAGGCCGCGGGCCTGCGCTTCATACAGGGCACGCACCGCCATAGCGTGCTGCTGGGCAAGGATACGCGCCTGTCGGGCTATATGATCGAATGCGCGCTGGTGTCGGGCTTCCTTTCCGCCGGAATGGACGTGACGCTGGTGGGGCCGATGCCCACCCCGGCCATTGCCATGCTCACCCGTTCCCTGCGCGCCGATCTGGGCGTCATGATCTCGGCGTCGCACAATCCGTATGGCGATAACGGCATCAAGCTGTTCGGCCCTGACGGGTTCAAGCTCTCCGATGAAACGGAAGCGGGTATTGAAGCGGCAATGAGCGAGGACCTGACCCATATGCTCGCCGCCCCCGACCAGATCGGCCGGGCCTCGCGCCTTAATGACGCGGCGGGCCGGTACGTGGAAAGCGCCAAGTCCTCCTTCCCCCGCCGCCTGCGGCTTGACGGGCTGCGCATCGTAATCGACTGCGCCAACGGGGCGGCCTATCGCGTGGCGCCCACGGCATTGTGGGAACTCGGTGCGGAAGTGGTGCGCATAGGCTGCGACCCTGATGGCATCAACATCAATGAAGGCTGCGGCTCCACCCGCCCCGAGGCCCTGTGTGCTGCCGTGCAGCGCCACCGGGCCGATATCGGCATCGCCCTCGATGGCGATGCCGACCGCGTGCTGATTTCTGATGAAAAGGGCCGCCTGATCGATGGCGACCAGATCCTGGCGCTGATCTCGCATTCATGGGCGCGGCAGGGGCGGCTGTCGGGGCGGCATATCGTGGCCACCGTCATGTCCAACATGGGGCTTGAGCGCTATCTCGAGACACAGGGGCTGGAACTGGTGCGCACGGCGGTGGGCGATCGCTACGTGGTGGAAAAAATGCGCGAGCTTGGCGCCAATATCGGTGGCGAGCAGTCAGGGCATATGGTGCTGTCGGATTTCGCCACCACGGGCGACGGGCTGGTGGCAGCCCTGCAGGTACTGGCTGAAGTGGTGGAGTCCGGTCGCCCTGCAAGCGAGGTGTGCCGCATGTTCAAGCCCTACCCGCAACTGCTGCGCAACGTGCGCTTTGCCGGGCGCAGCCCGTTGCATGACCCGCAGGTGCATGACGCGCGCAAGGCGGCGGAAAAGCGGCTGGGCGCGCGCGGGCGACTCGTGTTGCGTGAAAGCGGCACCGAACCGCTGGTGCGCGTCATGGCGGAAGCCGAGGACGAAGCGCTGGTCAATGCGGTGGTCGATGACATGTGCGAGGCGATTACCGCCATCCAGATGGCGGGCTGAGCCATGCAGGGGCGTATCCTCATCATGGCGGGCAGCGATAGCGGGGGCGGGGCTGGCATCCAAGCCGATATCAAGACCGTAACCGTGCTGGGCGGCTTCGCCATGACCGCCATCACCGCGCTGACCGCGCAGAATACGCTGGGCGTGCAGGCGGTCATGCCGGTATCCCCGGCGTTTATCGTGGCCCAGATGCGCTGCGTGATGGATGACCTGGGCGTTGATGCGTTCAAGAGTGGCATGCTCGACCGCCCGGAGGTGATCGAGGCGATTGCCGATGTGCTGCTCACCACGACCGATATTCCCTACGTGCTCGACCCGGTCATGGTGGCGAAAGGGGGGGCCGCGCTGTTGCAGGAGAGTGCGCTGGCCACGCTGAAGGCGCGGCTGCTGCCGCTGGCCACCGTAATGACCCCCAACATTCCCGAAGCCGAGGCCCTGCTTGGCCACGGCATTGCCGGGCGTGCCGACATGCTGCCTGCGGCCCGCGCCCTGCTCGCACTCGGGCCGCGCGCCGTGCTGCTCAAGGGCGGCCATATGGAAGGTGATGAACTGCTTGATGTGCTGGTGCAGGCCGATGGTACGGTGCAGGAATTCGTGAGCCAGCGCATCCACACCCGCCATACGCATGGCACCGGCTGCACCCTGGCCAGCGCCATTGCCACCGGGCTGGGGCAGGGCATGAACCTGACGGATGCCGTGATCCGGGCGCGGACCTATGTGCTGCGTGCCATTGCAGCCGCACCTGGCTATGGCGCGGGCGCAGGCCCATTGAATCATGGCGCGGGCGGGATGGGATAGCGCATTAATAATTCATTAATAAAATAAATGTCATTATATTTATTATTCTTATGGAAGAATGGTAATATATAGACAACTTTAGGTTGTTTAATGCATTCAGCGCACCTATAGGTAGATGTAGTTAAAATATCTACTGGATGGTCGATATGCGGATTTTGCTCGTAGAACCCAATGCCCGGAAAGCCGAAGAGACCACCCGGCATATGGAAAAAGCCGGATTTACAGTAGATCATGTTGATACAGGGCATGATGGACTGGGAATGTTAAAATCCTATAATTATGACCTTGCGGTCATGGAGGTCCGGCTGAAAGATCTTGACGGGTTCGAGGTCATTCGGGTCAGCCGGGCTGCAAGGGTGCCCACGCCCGTTCTGGTCCTGTCAGAGGAGCGCGAGGCCGCCACCAAGGTGAGGGCCTTCTCCACCGGGGCGGATGATTACGTGACCCGCCCGTACGAATCGATGGAACTGACAGCGCGGATGCAGGCGGTAATCCGTCGCTCCAAGGGGTATAGCGAGCCGACCCTGCGCGCGGGGCCGCTTGAACTGTGCCTTGATAGCCGCGCGGTGAGCGTGCAGGGGCACTGCGTGCATCTGACCGGCAAGGAATACATGATTCTGGAACTGCTCCTGCTGCGCAAGGGCATGGTCCTGACCAAGGATGCCTTCCTCAACCATCTGTATGGCGGGATGGATGAGCCGGAAATGAAGATCATTGATGTGTTCATCTGCAAATTGCGCAAGAAATTGCAGGTTGCGGGTGCCGGGCAGCTCATTGCCACCGTGTGGGGGCAGGGCTACGTGCTGCGCGACGAGGCGCCGACCCTGGCCACGGCGCCTTTGGGGGCTTCCATGCCGCATGTAACGGTGGCGTGATACCTGTCGCGCCTGAGTGGCTGCAACCCGAACCGGGCTGCCGTTGTTAAAATGATCGTGCAAAGAAAAATGGCAGGCCCACCCCGTAAGGTGCGCCTGCCAAAGTTTTAAAGTGATGATTCGATATGCGATGCCCCCATCGCCCGACCGTTATTGCATTGGCATGCCGGCCCCGAACATGAGATAAATCAAACTCGGCAGAAATAATTCGTATGTTTTTTTCCGCGCATCTTTATTCCATCTCGTTGATGGGACAGGATGCGCTGATTAACAGGATGGAAACAGGCGGCACGTCGATGGGAAACAAGAAAGCGCTGAGGCAGCTTTACGCAGGTGGTGCGTTGCTGCTTGCCATATCCACCGGGCTGACCGCCTGCGAAAGTGTGCATGACCAGATCGTGGATAAGGAAAACAGCCTTGCCGCGGCGGGTTTTGTGGCGCGCCCCGCCAATAATCCGGAACGGCAGTTGATGCTGCAGAAACTTCCCCCCAACCGGTTCCTCCAGAAATCGTTTGGGGACCACATGCTCTACATCTATTCCGACCCCAAGGTGTGCAGTTGCCTTTATGTGGGCAACCAGGCTGCCTATGGGCGCTACATGTCCTATGTGCAGGCCCAGAATCTGGCTGACCAGCAGCAGATGACGGCGGATATGTACGAAGATGCCTCCTGGAACTGGGGCATGTGGGGTTGGGGCGGCGGCGGCGGCTGGGGGGGGCCATGGGGCGGCGGCTGGTGGTAAGGCGCTGCCTGCAAACACCGCATTGATAAAATAATAAAAGTTTCCGGGTGCCGCCTTTTTCCACAAAGGCGGCGTTTCCTTGAGGTTTTGTGAAAAAAGCCGCGTCAGAAACGGTCTGGCGCAGGCGGAATTTCAGGTAAATTTGGGGCGATGGTCCGCATAGACCACCATCTGCCAGGCTTCGCGCGTGCCGAGTCGGTGGGGGTGGGCATGGATGGCAGGCAGGAGTTGCCCTTCGCTTACGGCTATTTCCACGCCGCAGCCGGCACAACGGTAAATGCCGGAATGAGGGGCGACGGTGCGGGGCGGATGAAGCTTGTCGAATTCAGGATCGGTCCACGTATCAATAAACTGTGCGGACTGGTAGAGGGCCATCCCGTTCTCCATTGTTTTTCATCGGCTGGCTGGGCTGTTAAATAACCTTTAGCATGCATCTTATGTGGCGGCACATCCATCCCCCATGCAGCATGCTATAATCCTGTGCTTTTTCCCCACCTGTGGGTATTGCTTCCCATGCGGGGCAGGTAGATTATTTATGAGGGCATCTGTCACAAGCCAACATCTTTTCAGTACAGAATTAAATTTTTCATACTTATTAATGTAAAATGTAATTTATATTCCTGTTTTATCCATATTGAAATTATTGGATGTAGAAAATAACAAATTTATAAATAGCATAACAGGGTTCGTTTTATAGGAAAATATTCATTGAAACGTTTTGCGAAAATAACGTAACGATTAAAAAACAATAAAAGTTTTTTCAATGCAGCTTTGTCAAAAAAAACTTATCGGATACTGGCAGTTGATTGAAGGGGTTGTTCACAAAACCCGCCATTATCCCGTTTCCTGCCTGCCTTTGGCGTGCCGGGTAGCATGATGCGGACAGCATGTAACTGAAAGGACTGTCTTTCAGTCTGGAGAACGAAGCGTCAGCGACTGGTCAACTGTTTGTGTCACAATGGCATTCAGCGCGCCATGTGCTGCTGTCCATTGAAAGGGATCGGCATCGTTATTGAAGGTCGGGTCAAGCTGGTCGCCCCGTACCGTGCCATAGGCCTGAAAATACATGTCGGGCCGGGCGGGGATGGTGTCCATCGTCCATGTCCAGTCATCGGACAGGAGAGCTGTAGCGCCTACCTGCGCGCAGGGGCGCGTGGGTGACAGGGTCACGGCTGCCGTCGTCATGAGGGCTGCCTGCGGGCGGTGGTAGCGGCTGTCTCCGCCAATATCTTCCATCTGCAGGTCGCGGCGGCGCGCTTCCTCGGCGGGCGGGATGTTGCGCCAGCCATCGCCATCGGGGCCTGCGTGGGCGCGGTCGAGCGGGTCCGATGCAGGGCCAAAGGCGTGGCCTGCGTAATTGAGCGCGGTGCCTGCGGGCACATGGATCGGGCCATGGGCCGCGGCATTCTGCACAAAGCTGTTTTCAACCGGGTGTCTGGCCAGACAGAGCGTGATCTGGCCACCCGCCCAGGCCGGGCGGGCGCCAAGGGCAAGGCAGAGTCCGGTCATGGCTACCCACATGCCTTGCCGGATGGCCAGCCCACCCCCCTGCGCGAGGGGCGATGGGGAATGGGCTGGCCTCAGGCGCGGCATGGTAACGACCGGAAACAGCCGGGACTCAGTGCCCGGCGGCCTTCTTGCCCGAAGGCGTGCCAACCATGTCCTCAGAAACGAAGCGGATGCTGTTCTGGGCATCGAGCAGGGCGGCGTCCGCATCCTTGGTGTTGGGTGTTGCACCCGCAAGCAGGTTGGAGGCGCGATAGATATCGCTGGCGCTGGCATCGAGCGGTGCAATGGCCAGCACGAAGTCAACATCCACCGCAGCAACCTGCAGGTTCTGCGCGGCCTGCGTGGGCTTGCCCTTGTTCAGGCTGGTATTGGCCGAAGCCACCGCCGTGCCCTTGGTGGAGGTGGGCTCAAGGTCTTCGGTCACGATGTATTCGCCATCAACCGGCAGCCAGGCCACGGGCTGGGTGGAGGGGGCAGCCTTGGGTGCGGGTGCGCCAGCCGGGGCCTTTTTGGGGGGCGTGAGCTGGGCCTCGGCCTTCATGAACACCTTGTTGTCGCTCTTGGCGCGGGTCAGGGCGTTGTTGGCATCGGTCAGCAGCTTGATGGCGCCAGCGGTGTCGTTGTTGGCAAGGGCCGTGCGGGCCATGTCAATATCATCAAACGCCCGGCTGCCATCAGCCGACAGTTTGGCGAAATCACGGTTGACCGCGCGCCCGGCCGAGGGGGTGGCATGCGCCGCGCCGACTGCCGTGCCCAGCATGAGCAGGGCTGCGGGCAGGAATGCATATTTCTTCATGGTTCATTCTCCGGTCTTGGTGGCGGTATCATTGCCCGGCGCCATCTGTAACAAAAGATGTGGCAACGCAATGCGGCTGCCCTGCTGCCGCATGTCAGGCCCGACCGGGCGCCTGCGTGCCAAAAGTCCACTGGTCACGGCGCATGCATGCGCTAGTATGGGCCTTGCCGCTCCCGTCTGGGGTGGCGCTGTTTATCAAGGAATGAATCATGTCTGAATGTGCAACCAAGTGCCCTTCCAAGTCTCCCTGCCTCAAGGGTATCCTGGTTTTCGGTGCGATTGTCGGCGTTATCGTGTTTTTCCTTAAGAAAAAGAAGTGCAACGACTGATCTCGCGCAGTCACGCCGTGCCGGTCATGTCCCTTGCGGGCATGGCCCTGGTGCGGTCCGGGCCGTGAGTGGTGCAGGGCACCGGCGCATCATCCATGTTGACATGGATGCCTTTTATGCCTCGGTCGAGCAGCGCGATGATCCGGCCCTGCGGGGCAGGCCGCTTGCCGTAGGTGGTGCCGGGCGGCGCGGCGTTGTTGCCGCCGCGAGTTATGAGGCCCGCCGGTTCGGGGTGCGCTCGGCCATGCCTTCGGTCGTAGCACAGCGCAAATGCCCCGACCTTGTGTTCGTGCCGCCGCGTTTTGAGGTCTATCGCGCGATCTCCGCGCAGATTCACGCCATTTTTGCCTGTTTTACGCCCATTATCCAGCCGCTTTCGCTTGATGAGGCGTATCTGGATGTAACCCGTCCGCTGCTGGATTATCCCTCCGCCACCGCGATTGCCACGGCCATTCGTGCCCGTATCCGCGATGAGACGGCACTGACCGCCTCGGCAGGCGTGTCCTACAATAAATTCCTGGCCAAGCTGGCCTCCGATTACCGCAAGCCCGATGGCCAGTTTGTCATTACACCACGCATGGGGCCGGAGTTTGTGGCGAACCTGCCGGTCGGGCAGTTCCATGGCATTGGCCCGGCCACGGCGGCGCGGATGCATGGCCTTGGCATTCGCACTGGGCTGGACCTGCGCGCGCAGCCGCTCTCACGCCTGCTGCGGCATTTTGGCAAGGCGGCGGATTTCTATTACGGCATCGCCCGTGGGCTTGATGACCGCCCCGTGGAGGTCAACCGCCCGCGCCGCTCCATTGGCGGCGAGCAGACCTTCGATGCCGATATTCACGACTGGGCTGCCGCGCGTGACAGCATGCTGGCCCTGTCGGAGCGGGTGTGGGGGCGTTGTGTTGCGCGTGGCCTGACGGGTGTGACCGTGACGCTGAAGGTGAAATACAACGATTTCCGCCAGATCGTGCGCGGGCGCACGGCGCCGGAAGCCGTGGCGGACGGGGCTGATCTGGCCCGGCGGGCGCTGGCGCTGCTGGAGCCATGCTTTCCGCCGCCACGGGGCATCAGGCTGCTTGGCGTGACCGTATCGGGCCTGCGCGTGCCCGGCGCTGTTCCACCCGCGCGGCAACTGGCATTGTTTGGCTGATATATGAACAGAAGTTTTTGGGTGCCGCCTTTTTTCAAAAAGGCGGCGTCTTTTGCAGCTTTCTGAAAAAAGCTTCACCAAAAACTCTTTATCGATTGTAGGCAGATCGCATTGAGGCCATGGGATGGCTTCCCCCACAGCAGGCAGGATAAAATGAACAACGCAGCCCCTCCCGGTTCAAAGGCCATTCTCAACGCCATTGCCGAACTCGTGCTGATTGCCGTGCCGGAAGAGGAGGAGGAAACCTGCCGCGCCATCGAGATGCACATGGCCTTTACCGGCAATGTCGAACTTGGCGACACGAATGTGTATTTCGGCTTCGATTACGAAACGCAGGAGGGGGAAAAGGTCAATTTCAGCCCGTTTGAGGACGAATCGACCGAAGGCCATATCCGCTACCTGCACGACCTGCAGCACGAACTGCTGGAACTGCGCGCTGCCTTCTGGCGCGAGAACCCGGCCCGCGACCAGCCGGTCTGGACCGGGCTGACCCTGCGCGTGGAGATGGCCGAAGGGTCGTTTTCAGTCGATTTTGACTACTAATGCCCTGAAACAATAAAAGTTTCTGGTGAAGCTTTTTTCAAAAAGCTTCAAAAGACACTACCAGAAACTGTTTTAGGCCCCGCAACCCATTCAGGCCGGGGCAAAAGGCGGCAGCGGTTCGGGCTTCAGGCTGCTGGGCAGGTAAAGCGGATGCTCGGGGCGGCCCGTCCCCTTGCTCAGCCGCATGGCGCTGACCGTAATGCCGTGCTGTTGCAGCATGCGGATCACCTCCGGCCCGCGGGGCAGCAGGCTCCTGATCTGCGGCGAGCCATAGGCGGCCACCACCAGGTCGGCCCGCCGCGCCATGGCCAGCAGGTGGCGGTCGTTTTCAGGACCAACCGGGTCGGGCACCTCGGTCAGGCGCTTCTGGTCGGTGCAGCGATAGGCGAAGGTGTTGCCCACCAGCAGCGTGCCGTAGCCCCAGGCGCGGGCATAGCGCTGGCACTTGGCCACCGTGCGGTCATCGCCGTCTTCCGTCGCAACCGACGGGTTCATCATCAGCCACATCACTGCCTGCCCATCGGGGTTCCAGGTACGGGTCAGTTCATAGCGGTAGCATTTGTCCGGGCCGCCATAGATGGCATGGCTGACCACGTCATCGGCCAGGCGGAGCGGGCGGCTGTGGCCCACATGGTGCTGGCCCTGTCTGCTGGTGTTCATGGCCCCAAACATACGCATGGCCGCGCGGAGGTCCACCCCCGCGCGGCCATGGCGCGTTTTTCAGTGGTTGCGAAAGATCAGCGCGGCGTGCCGATTTTGTGCGGGGCCACCATCAGTTCATGGCCGCGCAGCATGCCATCCCAGTACAGCGCGGGCATGACCCATTCCTTGAGGAACCAGGCCAGATGCGTGGGCTTGCGGCCATTGAGCAGCCATGTGGGCAGGGTGGGGGCCAGCTTGCCGCCATAGGCGAACTCGGCCAGCACGATCTTGCCGCGTTCGACGGTCAGCGGGCAGGCGCCATAGCCATCATAATCGGCCACGGCGGGCTTGTGGTCGAGCGTTGCCAGCACGTTCACGGCCACGACCGGAGCCTGCACGCGCACGGCGGCGGCGGTCTTGGCGTTGGAGGTGCCCGCCACGTCACCGAGTGCGAACACATTGGCAAACTTCGTGTGGCGCAGGGTTGCGGGGTCAACCGACACCCAGCCGCCATCGCCCGCCAGCGCGCTGTTGCGGATCACGTCGGGCGCGCGCTGGGGCGGCACGACATGCAGCATGTCGAATTCCACTTCCGAGGTCGTCTTGCTGCCATCCTGCGCCACGTTCTCGAAGGTGGCGATGCGGCCCTTGCCGTCCACCTTTGTCAGGTTGGACTTGAGGCACAGGTCGATATGGTAGCGGTTGATGTAGTCCATCAGCGGCGGCACGAATTCCTTCACGCCAAACAGCCCCGGCGTTGCGGTGTGGAAGGATGTGTTGATGTTGTCGGCCAGGCCCCGCCTGCGCCAGGCGTCGCATGCCAGGTACATCGCCTTCTGCGGCGCGCCCGCGCATTTGATGGGCATGGGCGGCTGCGTAAAGACGGCATTGCCGCGGCCAAGCGTCTGCACCATCTGCCAGGTATAGGGGGCAAGGTCGTAGCGGTAGTTGGAGGTGACGCCATTGCGGCCAAGGGTTTCGCTCAGCCCCTCGATCGCGTCCCAGTCCAGCGTCAGGCCGGTGGCTACAACCAGCACCTCGTAGCGGATGGATGACCCGTTGGACAGGTGCACGAGGTTGGCCTCGGGCTCGAAGCCGGTCGCAGCCGCCTGCACCCAGTCGGCGCCGGCGGGGATCAGCTTCTTTTCCGACCGGCGGGTCTGTGACTGCTTGAACACGCCGCCGCCCACCAGCGTCCAGCCCGGCTGGTAGAAATGCGAGCCCGACGGCTCGATGATGGCCAGCGTGATGCCGCCGCGCCGCTTGAGAATGCTCGCCGCGGTGGACAGGCCGGCAGCGCCCCCGCCCACCACGACGACATCATAGGTCAGGCCCCGCGCCGTGCTGGCGAGGTTTGGGGTGGATGGGGCGGTATCGGTCATGAGGGGTCTCCGGAATGACTTTGTAGATAAGGCTGCAATGGATGCGCGTCAGGAACGGCTGAGCGGTATTTTGATATAACTTACACCATTATCCTCGGGTTCGGGCAAATGGCCGCCACGCATGTTGACCTGCACCGAGGGCATGATCAGGTTGGGCAGCGACAGGGTGGCGTCGCGCGCGGTGCGCATCTGCACGAACGCGTTTTCGTCCACGCCATCATGAACGTGAACATTGTTGTCGCGTTCCGCGCCTATGGTGGTTTCCCATGCAAAGGCGTCGCGGCCGGGGGCCTTGTAGTCGTGGCACAGGAAAACCCGCGTCTCGGCGGGCAGGGCGAGCAGGCGGCGGATGGAATGGTAGAGCATGCGCGCATCCCCGCCGGGAAAATCGGCCCGCGCGGTGCCGTAATCGGGCATGAACAGCGTATCGCCAATAAAGGCGGCCTCGCCGATCACATAGGCCATGTCCGCTGGCGTGTGGCCGGGCACGTGCAGCACGGTTACGGGCAGGGCGCCGAGCGTAAACCGCGCCCCGTCATCGAACAGCGCGTCGAACTGCGAGCCGTCGCGCGCGAACCGCGTGCCCGCGTTGAACAGCTTGCCGAAGATGTCCTGCACTTTCAGGATGGCGTGGCCAATGCCGAGCCTGCCGCCAAGGCGCTTCTGCAGCCAGGGTGCGGCCGAGAGGTGATCGGCGTGGACATGGGTTTCAAGCAGCCATTCCACCCTGAGCTTTTCCGCCGTGACGTAGTCCACGATGTCCTGCGCCATGGCGTGGTCGGTCCTGCCTGATGCGGGGTCGTAATCCATCACGCTGTCGATGATGGCGCAGGCGCGGGTGGCGGGGTCATGCACCACATGGGTGGCGGTGAAGGTGGGCAGGTCGAAGAATGTCCGGACAACCGGCGCCTGGCCTGTCGCGCGGCATGTCATCACCTGGTTTGCAGCGGCTTCAAGGGCGGTGTCGGGCATGGAATATTATCCATAGTTTATGAATTACATAATAAATGTATGTTATGAGATGGCTTGCGTCAAGGCGCGGCAGATGCAAAAGGGCAGGGCATGAGCACAGAGGCGAGTAAACCCGCAAACCATGGCATGATCGAAACGCGCCCGTTGCGGATCGGGGACGTGGCACCAGACTTTCAGGCCCGTACCACGAAGGGCGAAATGCGCCTGTCGGACTTCCGCGGGCGCTGGCTGCTGTTTTTTTCGCATCCGGCGGATTTCACGCCGGTCTGCACCAGCGAGTTCATTGCGCTGGCCCGCTCGGCCGATCGCTTCGAGCAGCTTGACTGCGCGCTGCTGGGCCTGTCGGTTGACAGCCTGTACGCGCATCTGGCCTGGCTCGAGACGATACAGGAGCGCTTTGGCGTCGAGATTCCGTTCCCGCTGGTCGAAGATCCCTCCATGGCGGTCTGCCGCGCCTACGGCATGCTGGACCTGACCGCGCAGAACAGCGCCACCGTGCGCGCCACCTACGTGATCGACCCTGATGGCGTGATCCGCGCGCTGGTGTGGTACCCCATGTCTGTCGGGCGCTCGGTCGAGGAACTGCTGCGCCTTGTCGAGGCCCTGCGCCGTAGCGAGGGCAACGCGGTCATGACGCCGGAGGGCTGGACGCCGGGCTGCGACGTGGTGCACCCCGTGCCCACCACGCAGGCCGCCCTGCGCAAGGCCGGGGGGAGTGGATGCTGGTTCTATAACCCCGTGCCCGATACGGGCCGCAAGCGCGGGCAGTAACGCTATGTCCGATCCTGCGCCGTGTCCGCGCCTGTCCTATGTGCTCACGCTGTCCTGCCCCAACCGGCCCGGCATCGTTGCGGCGATCAGCCAGGCCCTGTTCGAGCTTGATGGCGACATCGCGGGCGCCCAGCAGTTCGATGAGCGTGAAAGCCGCATCTTCTTCATGCGCGTGGTGTTCAGCGTGCCCGCGGGCGGCGTGGCGCGCGCCGCGCTTGAGCAGGCGCTGGCCGCTCTGGCCGCGCGGTTCGACATGCAGTGGTCGCTGCGCGAGAGCCTGCGGCCCACGCGCACCGTCATCATGGTCTCGCGCTTTGATCACTGTCTGGTCGACCTGCTGTATCGCTGGCGCATTGGCGAACTGGCCATTGCGCCGGTGGCCATCATCGCCAACCACCCGCGCGAGACCTATGCCCATATCGACCTTGACGGCATCCCCTTCCACTACCTGCCCGTAACATCCGCCACCAAGGCGGCGCAGGAGGCCAGGATGACCGAAATCGTGCGCGGGACAGGGGCCGAGCTGGTGGTGCTGGCGCGGTACATGCAGATCCTCTCCGATTCCATGAGCGCGTGGCTGGCGGGGCGGTGCATCAATATCCACCACTCCTTCCTGCCCGGCTTCAAGGGGGCAAGGCCCTATCATCAGGCTTTCGCGCGCGGGGTAAAGCTGATCGGGGCTACCGCGCACTTCGTTACCCCCGACCTTGATGAAGGCCCGATCATCGAGCAGGATGTCGAGCGCATTACCCATGCCGACACCCCCGATGACCTGATCCGCAAGGGGCGCGATATCGAGCGCCGGGTGCTGGCGCGTGCCGTGCGTTACTTTACCGAGTGCCGCGTCATTCCCAACGGGCGCAAGACCATCGTGTTCAATCCCTGATGCCCGGCCCGGACCACAGGCCAGCAGCAGCCCCCATGCCCGATGCCGATACGCAGTGCGCGGGCTTCCGCCAGGCGCGGCTGGCGCGCAAGACCGCCCTGATCGAGGATTATGTCGAACTGATCGATGACCTGCTCAATGACGGGCAGGAGGCGCGTCAGGTCGATATCGCCGCCCGCCTTGGCGTATCGCAGCCCACCGTGGCCAAGATGCTGGTCCGCCTCGAGGCGGACGGGCTGGTGACGCGCAGGCCCTATCGTGGCATTTTCCTGACCGGGGCAGGCCAGGAGATGGCGCGGGCCAGCCGCGCGCGCCACCACACGGTCGAGCAGTTCCTGCGTGCCCTTGGCGTCAGCGAGGCGAGTGCCCGCATTGATGCCGAGGGCATGGAACACTATGTGGGAGCGGAAACGCTGCGTGCCTTCCGCCACGCGCTCGAGGCGGGGCTGGCCGCCTTCATGGCCAAGGCAGGCAAACGCCACGACGACTGATCCGCCAAGGAAAGGGAACGCCCCATGACCCGACGCGCAGGCTCCGCCGACCTGCCGCTGCATACCGGGCGCGTGCCCGCGTGGCTGGGCCAGCGCATGGCGCGGCTGGGGGCGGTCATCACGCAGGCGGTCGTGCATCATTACGGGCGGGACGAATTCCTGCGCAGGCTGGCCCACCCGTTCTGGTTCCAGTCCTTTGGCGCGGTCATGGGCATGGACTGGCATTCCTCCGGCATCACCACCAGCGTGATCGGGGCGCTCAAGCGCGGGCTGGCGCCATTGCAGGATGAGCTGGGCCTGTATGTATGCGGGGGGCGTGGCCGCCATTCGCGCCGCACGCCCGATGAACTGCTGGCGGTGGGCGAGGCCACCGGGCTTGACGCCACGCCCCTTGTGGCCACGAGCCGCATGGTGGCCAAGGTGGACAGTGCCGCCGTGCAGGACGGGTTTGATCTGTACCTGCATGGTTTCATCGTGGCGGCGGATGGCAAATGGGCCGTGGTGCAGCAGGGCATGCATGCGGGCCAGCGCCTTGCGCGGCGCTATCACTGGCTGTCCGATGACGTGAGCAGTTTTGTCGAGGCGCCGCATGCCGCCATTGATGGCCGCACGACAGGCCGCCCCATCATGAACCTGACCGACCACCGGGCAGCTGCCTCACGCGCAGGGCAGGTCGAACTGCTGCATGACATGGGACCGGACCGGCTGACGCGCGCACTCATGCGCATCGAGGGCCATGCGCCCCCGCCGCCGCCCGCTCAGGGTGAACTGCCCTATCTGTGCATGCCCGCCCACCATGACGTGCAGCCGCAGGACGTGAACATGCGCCGCCTGCATGGCGCGCTGGCGGCGGCACAGGAGGCGGGGCCGCGTGACTTCCCCGACCTTTTGCGTGTGCCCGGCGTGGGCGCGCGCACGGTGCGTGCCCTTGCACTGGTGGCGGAGGTGGTGCATGGCGCGCCGTGCCGGTTTGATGATCCGGCCCGTTTCTCGCTGGCGCATGGCGGCAAGGACCGCCACCCCTATCCCGTGCCGGTGGCGGTGTATGACCGCACGCTCTCGGTCATGAAGGCGGCCGTGGCCGCGGCGAAGCTGGGGCGCGAGGAACGGCTCGATGCCATCCGCAGGCTCGACTCCGCTACCCGCAGGCTGGAGCGCGATGCGCGTGGCCCGTCTTTTTCCGCCATTATGGGCGCGGAACGCGCGCGCTCGCATGATTATGGCGGGCGCTCGGTATTTGGTTATGAACCGCCGCCGCCCGACCGGGTTTCAGAAGGGCAGCGGAACGGGATCATGCGCCATGATGGCCAGCCACACGACCAGCAGGGACACGAAGGCGAGGCGTCCCGCAACGCGGGATAGGGGTGCATCTGTCATGCAGGCATGATACCGGGCCAAATGCGGCATAAGTGCGGAGTCTTTTCCCCGCCATGTCCTCAAGGCAGCATCCTCGCATGAATGTGAAAGACACCACTCTCCCCGCCGACACGCCCTCCATGCCCGCGCTGGCACGCTACCGCACGCGCCCGCTGGGGTTCATTTTCCATTACGTGCGGCTGCATGGCCGGTGGCACGCCATCATCGTCAGCGCGATTGCGGTGGCGGTGGCGTGCAACGTGGGCATGTCGGCCATCATCCGCCATCTGGTCAATGGCATGACCGAGGGTGGCCAGGGCATGCAGGCGGTCTGGGTATCCATCTTCCTGTTCTGCGCCACCATCATCTGCGACAACGCGGCCTGGCGGGTGGCGGGGTGGATGGCCTCGGGCGTGTTCGTGCGGGTGGGTGGCGATGTGCGTGGCGACCTGTTCCGCTACCTCAGCGGGCATGACGCGACCTATTTTGCCGACCGGCTTTCCGGAGCACTCGCGGCCCGCGTTTCGGCGGCGGCAGGCGCGGTGGTGGCGCTGGAGAACATGGCGGCATGGAACCTGCTGCCTTCGGTGCTGAACCTGTTCCTCGCCATCATCACGCTGGGCACGGTCAGCCCGCTGATGGCACTGGTGCTGGTGGGCATGACGCTGCTGCTGGGGCTGTGCATCTACCTGCTGGCGGGCCACGGGCAGGAGATGCACCTGGCCTACGCGGCGGAAGCGGCGGAGGTGGATGGCGAGATGCTGGACGTGATGCAGAACCTGCCCCTTGTGCGCGCGTACGGCATGATGGGGGCGGAGCATGGTCGCATGCGACAGCGCATCCGTGGCGAGATCGGGCTGCACACGCGTTCGCTACGCTATATGGAAAAGCTGCGGATGATCCATTCCGTCGTCACCGCCTTCATGACCACGGGGCTGCTGCTATGGGCCGTGCTGCTGTGGCGCATGCACCGCGCCACCACGGGCGATGTGGTGATGGTGACCACGCTGGGCTTCCTGATCCTGAACTGCACGCGTGACCTGGCCTTTTCCATGGTGGAGGCGATGAAGCACGTCACCCGCCTGGCCGAGACGCTGGGCCACCTGCTGGTGCCGCATGAAGGCAGCGGCGTGGCCGAGACGGTGGTGCTGCCGCCCGCAATGCTGCGCGGGCATGTGCAACTGCGTGATGTGAGTTTTGCCTATCCCGGTGGCGCGCCGGTGCTGTCGCATTTCAACCTAGATATTCCCGCGGGCACGCGCGTGGGGCTGGTGGGGGTGTCGGGCTCGGGCAAGAGCACGGTGCTGGCCCTGCTGCAGCGCCAGCGCTTCGTGCAGGCGGGGGCGGTGGAGCTTGATGGCGTCAACATCCTTGAACTCGACGAGGCCAGCCTGCGCGCCTCCATGGCCGTGGTGCCGCAGGAGGTATACCTCCTGCGCCGCTCGGTGGGCGAGAACATCCGCTACGGCCGCCCCGATGCCACCGATGAGGAGGTAAAGGCCGCGGCAGAAGCTGCAGGCTGTACCCGTTTCATCAACGCCATGCCGCAGGGGTTCGCCACCGTTGTGGGCGAGCGGGGGGTCATGCTCTCGGGCGGGCAGCGCCAGCGTCTGGCCATTGCGCGCGCCTTCCTGCGCAATGCGCCCATCCTGATCCTGGATGAAGCGACCAGCGCGCTTGATGGGGAAAGCGAGCGCCATGTCCATGCCGCCCTCGAGCGGCTGATGGTGGGACGCACGGTCATTGCCGTCGCCCACCGGCTTTCCACCCTGCGCGGGTTTGACCGGATCGTTGTGATGGAGCGCGGCCATATTGCCCAGGCGGGCACCATGGCCGAGCTTGAGGCGGTGCCCGGCCCGTATCGTGACCGGCTGCTGGCAACAGGCGACCTGCTGGCCCCCGTGCCGGGTCTTTCGCCCCTGTCGTGAACAGTGTCTGAAACAACGCATTGATAAAAAATGCTAAAAGTTTTCGGGTGCTGCCTTTTTGAGAAAAGGCGGCGTTCTTCCAGTCTCTCATCAAACCACAAGGAAAACCCATGCAGGCCCCAACCCACCGCATAGGCCCCGAAGACCTCGTGCCCATGGTGGCCGCCACCCTTGCGGGCGAGACGGATCTGATCGCCAACATGGCGAATATCGCAGCCCTGGTGTTCGAGGCGCTGCCAGACCTCAACTGGGCCGGATTCTATCTGTGGAAGGACGGGATGCTCGTGCTGGGGCCTTTTCAGGGGCGGGTGGCCTGCACGCGTATTGCGCCGGGGCGTGGCGTGTGCGGCACGGTCGCGCGCGGGCGCAGGACGCAAATCGTGCCTGACGTGCATGCCTTTCCCGGCCATATTGCCTGTGACGCGGCCTCTGCCGCCGAGATCGTGGTGCCTGTCCTGCACGGGGAACGGCTCGTGGGCGTGCTGGATGTTGACAGCCCCTGCCGCAACCGTTTCACCCCATCGGACCAGCACAGGCTCGAACAGGTCGTGGCGCTGCTGGTGGCCAGGATCACGCCCTGATCAGGCAGGCATGCCCTGCGTGCCCACCAGAATATTAAATCAGGAAGTTTTTGGTGAAGCTTTTTTCAAAAAGCTTCGAAGAACGCCGCCTTTTTGAAAAAAGGCAGCACCCGAAAAATTTCATTCTTTTTTGTCAATGCATTGTTTCCCGGCGTTCTTTTCGGGTCGCCGGTCACGTTCATTGTTTTCCGTCAGTCCGCAGGGCGGGATGGGGCGCGGGTGCGGCCGGCATCGGCTCGCCTGGCGTGGAGGGTGCGGGCGGCGTGTCCGTCAGCCGGGCAATGGCCGTGCGGGTGGTGAGCATGCCGTGGGCGGCCTGGCCGTGGTCATTGGGTATGTCGGCCTGGGGGGTCATGTACATCATGCCCTGCGGGAAAGCCATGAGCACGCGCCTGCGCCGCAGGAAGTTCATGCCCAGCACGCTGTAGCTGGTTTTTTCCACATTCACGTCCAGCGGCAGGTCATGCCAGCCGCCAATGGCAATATTGTCAAAATGGTGCCTGCGTCCGTTCAGGATCTTGCCGGCATTGGTGCGGACGTGAATGTCATCACGCAATATGGCGGAGGTCAGGCCCAGCGCCCTGGCATCCTTGCGTGAAAGCGAGGACATGTCCGCCCCCGGTTCGATCTCCATGCGCGTGCCCTGCGTGCCCACCTGCATGCTGATGCCGGTCATGCGCCCACGGCGGTCGGGTTGCAGGGGCAGGGCCGTGCTGTCCGGCCCGAGCCAGTCCTGCAATGGCGGGCAGCCGGGCTGCGTGCTGGCAACGAACAGCACCATGACGCGGGCGGGGAAATCAAACAGCACATCGTAATTGCCCAGTATGTCGTAGCCGATCACGCCGAGCACGGGCTGGTCATTGAGGCGGGGCTGGCGCGTGCCCTCGATCAGGGCGGGCACGTCATCGGCATGGCCGTTGCTGATGCGCAGGTCATGCAGCACCGTGGTGTAGGTGGTGTCGATGCCCGCGATGGTCTGGATGCTGATGGCTGACAGAACGGGAAAAGTCGTGTCGTTGGGCGCGTAAATGCCCACCTCGTCCTGTGTGACGCTGACATAGGCCAGTCCGGTCATGTCATTGAACGTGGCGGGAATGATGGGGCTGCCGCTATTGGTCAGCAGCGGGGCTTCGATGACATGGGTCAGGCAGGCGGCGGGCAGGCCATAGTGCAATACGGGCGTCGGCGCGGGTAAGGGGGCGTGCCGGGCGGCATGGGCGGGCATGCCCTCCGCAAGGGCAAGAAGCACGGCGCCCGCGCGGGCCAGCAGGGCCGCACGCGGATCAGTCCGGCTGGTCCGTAAGGTATTCCGCCGCCCCGGTATTTTCATCGAGGGGGGATTCGGTCTGGTCAAAGCGGGTGTAGTCAACGGTGATCCGCCCATCTGGCCCGGCGTTGATGATATCGACGAAGCGGTGATTATACAGCATGCGGTCAAATCCGTAAGCGGAGCGCGCGAAAACGGTCTGGCCCGAGGCTTCGTCGGTGCCGGTCAGGCTGACGATGATTTCCGCCTCCTGTGCCGCAAGGTCGTTTTCCGTCATGCCATAAAGGGGGCTGTCGGTGTCGATGACATGGGTGGGCGTGCAGGCAAAGCGCAGCACCGGCACATGCGACTGCTGGAGTGTAAGCAGGTCGAACTGCCGCACCACCCGGCCCGATGGCATGCGGATGAGACGGGCGAGCGCAAACTCCACATCCACTGACAGGATGGGGCTGCGGCGGCAGTTGGCGATGCGGATATCAAGGTGAAGGTGGCCGCCTTCCGCAAGGATCAGCGCCTTGTCACTGAACATGACCCGCGCGCGCGGGCGCGAAAAACGCGCGAAGATGAGGCCCGTGGCCAGGGCGTTGATCATCATGCCGCCCAGCACTTCCACCGTGGCGATCATGTTGGCGGTGCGGCTCACTGGCACCATGCCGCCATAGCCCACGGTCGAGAGGGTCTGCACGCTGAAGAAGAAGAAATCAGCAAAGCTGTGCGGGTCGGCTCCCTTAACGCCCTGGCTGTCGGCCATGTACAGCAGCGCGAAAAGCAGGTTGACCCCCACATACACCAGCAGCGAGCTGTAAAAGAACGTGCGCCACGGTGCGGTGAGGGCATGGTGGTAGAAATCGGACCAGATGCGGTCCACCTGCCCCACGCGCACGATGGTGTCGTGTCCCTGGTCCTCGACCTTGTGAAGGGATTGCCGCCTGTCGCCTGCCGGAGGGCTGGGGCGTGGGGGCGTTTGTGGCCCGGCGTCCTGTGCCATGGCGTGTCCTGCCTGCGCGTGTGGTGTGGGGTCAGGACGGATTGGCCTGACAAACTTTGTAATATGACATGCGCCCCGGCGGGGCAACGGGCTGCGTGGTAGAGAGGGCGTGCATCCTTCGCATATCCATGCACACCCGCCCGGCAGGAGACCCCATGGCAGAGTTGACCCCCGACCAGATGGAACACATGGCCACCACGCTGGAAGGCACGGGCCGCTACCGCGTGCTGCGCCCGCTTGCCCCGCGCGTGCTGGCTGAATACCCGCCCGAGGCAGGCACGCGGCTGGGCATGTTCCTTGATCTCGAGACCACGGGGCTGAGTGCGGTGAAGGACGAGATTATCGAATTCGGCATCGTGCCCTTTGTTTACACGCTGGACGGACGGATTCTGGGCAGTCTGGAACCGTTCAGCCGCCTGCGTGAACCCTCGCGCCCCATTCCGCCCCAGATCACCGCGCTGACCGGCATCACCCCCGCCATGGTGGCGGGCCAGTCGGTGACACCGGAGGAGGTGGCCAGTTTCGTGGCGCCTGCCTCACTTATTATCGCACATAATGCAGATTTTGACCGCAAGTTTGCCGAGCGTTTCACTCCGGCCTTCACCACCAAGCCGTGGGCGTGCTCCATGAAGGACGTGGACTGGGCGGCGGAAGGCTTTGAGGGGCGCAAGCTGTCCTATCTGGGCATGCAGGCAGGGTTCTGGTTTGACGGGCACCGCGCGGTGGATGACTGCCAGGCGGGCATTGCCATTCTCGACCGGGTGCTGCCGGTGTCAGGCCAGCCTGCCCTTGCGGCATTGCTGGAAAACGCCCGGCAGGTACGCTGCCGCATCTGGGCGGAAAATGCGCCCTATGAGTTCAAGGACCAGTTGCGCCAGCGCGGCTACCGGTGGAATGACGGCACGGATGGCAATCCGCGCGCGTGGTCCATCTCGCTGCCCGAGGCGGAGGTGGAAGCGGAACTGGCTTATCTGAAAGCGGAGGTCTTTGCCCGCCCTGTGGACCTGCCGGTGACGCGGATCACGCCGTGGGACCGGTTTTCCACCCGTTGCTGAGGGGGGGGGATATTTTTTGGGCTGCCTTATTGGACGAAGCTTTTTGGAAAAAAGCTTCACCAAAAAATTTTATTATTTTCAAGGCATGGAATATAGCTTCAGTTATATAAAATAATTAATTGCTTACATATTTTGATAATTTTAAATAATTCATAATATAATAAAAACAGATTTCATAAGTATTGATATAAAAAAAGAAGAAAGTTTTTGGTGAAGCTTTTTTCAAAAAGCTTCAAAAAACGTAGCACCCGGAAATTTTTACGGACCACCAAAGAACGCATCGCCCATGTAATCAGGCGGCCCGCCATCCAGTCCTTCGGCTT
>NZ_BCTP01000010.1 GCF_001571345.1 Komagataeibacter xylinus NBRC 15237
AGCGCCGCTCATAAGGCCTGGGCAGCGGGGGGCGGATTTGCCGGAGATATTCCGTCAGCGATGAATAGGCACCGTCATATCCCATGTCGCGAATTTCACGATGCAGCCTGCGCGATGAAAGTCCGGGATAACTTGCCATCCGCTCCAACAGATAGGTTCGATAAGGTTCTGCTGCGCTGGCCACCGGTTTACGCGGTGCATAGGCTGGAGTCTCCAGCCCATTGGCCAGATACTTCTTCACTGTCTTGCGATCGAGCCCTGTCTGGCGCGCGATGGCGCTGATGCTGAGCCCCTGTCTTTTGAGTTCCTGGATCAAAACGACCTCCCTGAGTCCTATCACCTGCTCGCCCTTCCTTTGGCATCAGCAGGGATAAATGTGCCGCGTGATCGTCATGGGGGCATGCCCCCATGACGATCACGCACAGTCCTCAAACTGGGGAATTTTCAACCAGCACATTTGGGGAGATTACAACCAGCACTCACAGGCTCATCATCAAGCGGGACGACGTAGCCGCAGGGGCCGGGCATCCATGCCTGATCCTGGGCGAGGGCGTATTCGGCCGCACCCGCCACGTTCCCGTTGAAGATCGGGGCATTTGCCCGGATCTGACGGATGATCGTATTTATGTTCAATGGTTGGAATTATCCGGGATTTTCATGCGACTTGGCAGTAGCCGGATTACAAAGAATAAAAGTTTCAATGCGTCGGCTTCTGTGCCCCAAAAAGATGATTAGGTAATAGCGTCTTTTATACCGAGCATATTGCGTAATTATTCTAAATTTTGATATGATGGAAATTCGTATATGGAGAAAATATTATGAATAATAACGAAGTCATATTTAAACAGAATGATATAAGTGTGGATCAATCTTTGATTAAGATTGGTAATGCAAGCTATTCTGTTGGATCGATAGGAAGTACGATCATCAACAAAGAAATTGATCCTGTTCAGGTGTTTCTTGCAATTTGTGGAATTGTCATAATCTTTATTGGCCTTGGGTTTTATGTGATACCAGGCCTTATATTTATTTTCATATGGTACAAGTTGGCAAAAAAAGCACCTTGGTATAAATATACCGTTCTGATCAAAAACTCTTCAGGCGATCATCCCGCACTTCAGACTTCTGACCAAACGTATGCCGTGCAATTGCATCACGCGATTGAACAGGCAATCTCCCTTCGCTAGAATTAAGCCACGTTCTTCCTCTGTTATAGATAGGGGTGAAACAAAAAGCTGCCGGTGTGCCTGCACCGGCGGCTTTCGTCTTTTGGATCATCCGATGGCAGCGGTCAGGTGATTATTTGGGCGCAGCAGATGGTGCCTTTTCCAGCTTGATACCCTGCTGAACGGCCCGCCGGATGCGCGGGCCGAGAGAGGCTTCCCGTTGCGCCAGGGCGACCTCGAGGAAGGGGCAGGCGGTCAGGACGCGGGATTTGCCAATCCCGTGCCTGCCGCGCTGGTAGGTGCGGCCCGTGATCTGGCCGCCCTTGGTGCCTCGTCCCCCGCTATCGCCTGAACTGCTGCGACCGCTGCCGTGGGCACCGGCTTCAAGAAACAGCGCGTAGAAAGCCGTATCGCGGATGGCAACGCCTTCACCTGAGCGGAACGGGCGCACCTTGATCGATCGGGCCAGCGTGCCCGTAACCTTGGCCGGGATCTGGCTTCGTGAGGATGAACTGCCCCGGGTTTACCGGAGAGTAAAGCTCTCGGAGGATGAGCCCTACGGTAGAGAAGAAGACATCGCGTTATTCGCCTGAGTTCCGTGAGCGCGCCGTGCGCCTTCTGGACGAGAATCGCTCGGATTATGCAGATCAGAGCAGGCTTGATATCGCTGCCTGATTACTGAACAAATCGCTCTCCGGTAAACCCGGGGCAGTTCATTTTTGTCAAAGACCAGCAGGTCCGCCGAAAGCGTGACCTTCATCTGAATGCCGGGGGGGGGCATCAGCTGTTTTTCTCTTCCTCACATTCCACAATCACAAAGCGCTTCCGGCCATCGATCTCCTGGATCCGGCGGACACGGAAAACCTCTGTGCACGTCGTGCCATCATCCAGCAGGGTGGAGCGGGTGCAGGGCATCGTCTGGCACGGTCTGCGTGCTACAGCAGCCTCATGGCTGGCGGAGATGGGATGCACGGAGAGGGAGATCATGTCGATCACGGGCCACGCGACGGCAGCATCAGTGAGCGTCTATGTGCGCCATGCCGAGCAGAAAACCCATGCCGTCAACGCCATTGCAAAGTTCTCTGCCCGAGCCCTTGATGCAAGGGAGAAGGCGAGGGGAGTGACTAGCGTTTTTGAAAAGGGGGAAATCAAGTGACTAGCATCGGCTCCGTTAAAGGGCCGTCTCATTCTGCTAAATCATTGGAAATCAATCCTAACGCAGATGGTAGCGGTGGACGGATTTGAACCGCCGACCAAGGGATTATGATTTCCTATATAAGCCAACAAAAACAATGCTATTTAGCAATTTTCTTACTCTGTTCCAATCGTTTGGAATCAAGGGGTTAGCGCTGGCATGCTAAATCTGATCGTCGATTCTCACTTGGCTTTCGAATCGATGCTCGGGTCACCTGCCGTGGCTTCCCACAAACGGGCCGATTGCCGTGTGGCTGCTGCAACCGTCTGTGGCCCAGCTATCGATCATAGCCTGCACGCGGCCTCTTAATTCCTCACGATCCGCAATCAACCTCGCGGCTTCGGCATGCCGTGCCTCATCGTTCTGCGCGAGCATCTCGGTCTCGTATCCGATCTGCCTGGACATCTCCACGTCAGGCATTGAGGACAGAGGGGCATATGCCACCGGTAGACTGACCGTCTGCCCTCGCGTCCGGCTGGCGTCACCCTGCACCCCGAACGTGGGTGCCGTCGTGATCGCACCCACGCTGAACTGACCGCCCTGCGTAAACTGGCCGGAGAGCTGCAGCGTCACGTCACCTGCAATCGTCCCCACCACCGGGTCGGGGGTGTGCTGGCTGCACTGGGCAGCGCGCACGGCGCGCGTAAACCGGGCGTCCTGCTCCGCCGTCCAGTCACCCGCATGGGAGACCGATACCACCCCGGCCTGCGCCAGGCTGGACTGGATGCCTGCCATGGCGGCCGGGATCGTGGTCTGCACGGGCGCCTGATGAGCGCAGGCGGACAGGCCGAGGGCGCAGGCCAGCGCCAGAACCGCCCTCACGCTACACCCCGCAGATACGCATCATTCGCCGTAACCAGCGCCTCCCAGTCCGGCTGGCTCGGTGCCAGAGTCGAGGCGGGCAGCAACTGGCGCCACGCCAGCGCATGGGCTTCCATGATCCTGCTGCGCACCCAGCGCCAGGTCGCGCGCTGCGTGGTGCCCCAGGTGAGCAGGGTCACGATGTCCGTGTCATCCGTGCCGGTGTAATCCCAGCCCAGCAGGCAATGGCCGTTCGCGGGGTTGGGGTTCGGGTCACCGTGTCCGGCCGGGATGTCTGTATCCCACACCGGAGCCAGCGCGCCGTTCTCATCCTCCCACAGATCGGCGTCGGCCAGCTGCACGCCGAGATAGGCCGTCGATAGGCCTGCCATGACATTGCGCACGCCGTTCAGGTCAGCCGGATCCGCGCTGCCCCAGAGGGGGAATAGGGTCTGGTTGGTCACGGCATACCCATCGCGTAGCGCGGTGGTCAGTACATCGACCTCCACGCCGCCGCGATCCGTGCCCGGGTTGCCCGGCACGTAGCCAGTGGAGCGGGAATAGAACGCCACGGCCTGTGACGTGGTGATGCCGGTCTGGAACCCGTTCAGGGCGGACGTGGCGCGGATGTGGTTGCCAATCCCGGCCGAGGTACAATCTCCCAGCACGTCATTACCCAGCAGCAGTGGGGCAGGATCGATATGGCTGCGGTCCAGCCGGGCAGGGGCCTGCCGGGCCATGAAGCCACGCATGGCCGACATGGAGGGCTGACCCGGGCGCGTCTGCGCAGGGCGGCAGCCCAGCTTGCGGATTTGCGCAAGTTTGCGATTTGTCATGGTGTTTCCAATAAAAAAGGCAGCTCCGGAGAGCCGCCTTGTGGTTGTATAATACGATTGATTGTTCTGATCGGACATGCGCCGTTAGCGTACTGTTTCCCTTGCGAACTATACGCTTCTAGCGTATAGGATGCCTATGACGGCAACACATCACGCCTTTGACTGGCACGATGAAAAAAGCGCAGCGTGCCTTTCCACCCGTGGTTTCGATTTCATTTACGCTGCCCGCATTTTTCTTGGGGACGTGATCGAACGCGAAGACACCCGCAAGGATTACGGTGAAACACGGATTCAGGCAGTCGGGATGATCGAAGGATGCCGTTACATGGTCGTCTACACGCGTCGCGGCGATGTGACGTGGATCATCTCTGCGCGCCGCATGCACGAGAAGGAGTGGAAGAAATGGCAAGGATGACATTGCATCAGATCGCCCGGCACGGTGGAACCATCGACCGGGACAAGGTGAACGCCACCACGGAAGCTGATATCGACCGTCAGGCCCGTGAGGATGGGACGAATGATACAAGCCATCTGTCCGCCCCATACCCGACGCCCGCAACCGTGCGGAAGACCCTGCACATGACCCAGAAACAGATCGCGGATCTGACCGGCATACCTGTGGCGACATGGCGCAACTGGGAACAGGGGCGTGTGGGGCTGGATCCGGCTGTGCAGGCGTTGCTGCGTATTCTGGGGCGGGAACCAGATGCGGCGCGCCGGGCATTGGATATGGCGGCGGAATAGCGCGGACGCTACATTCTTCTCAATCGTTCGATGGTTCTGGCGCAGGCGGCCCAAGCGTGTCGTCAATCTGGCGTTTGCGCCGGGCCTTCTGCCACTCTGCCGAGTGCGTGAACAGTCATCGTGAATTGCGCGCCAGAGAGGCCAGCAGGATGAAGCCCCCGAGCACGCCGCCAATGGTACTGGCAGCCCAGAGGGCGAAGATGCCGGTGCGCGTCATGCCGTCCCCCCCCCCCAACATCCTGAGCGCCTCCCAAGGTATTTTACTTGTCGAACTGAAGAAAAGCTTTGGAAAATACTGACCATTTTCCGTCTGTTTTGATCAGATTGACATATTCACAGCAGTCGGAGCCAATAGCATCATTTTCGATGATAATGCGTGCCACCGCCGTGACAGGGGTTATGTCGAGTATATCGATATGAGATGTAATTTCTGGGGAAGCTCCGTTGATCCTGACAAATTCTGCTGCCAGATTGCCCGTTCCCCCCACAAGTTCACCATCGACAATGCCATGCGTCACGACATCCTTATGAAATATGCCGGACATCATATCGACACTGCCAGTGCGTAAGGCCTCGACATATCTTTCAAGGAGATCTCGAACATTTTTATATTCACTTACCGGTATATTTTTCTTGTTCACGATCAGTCCTTTTTTTGATCCAGTACATAACGACTGGCATAGAATTTTACATCTGTTACGAAAGGGTAGCAACATGAGTATTCCATGCGGTGCCTCTCATCGGTATTGGAGCGTATCGATATTCACCTTATCCACAACGAGGTGGTAGCAAAGGCGGTATTTTTAACCGCTACTCCAGCCCACGATTCCGCAACTGCGCCGCCACATAAAGCGCATGCAGCTTGAGCGGGATCGCAACCAGCAACCCGATGAGGACGACCGTGCCGCCCGCACCGGAGATGACGCCCTCCATGAAGGGCGTCATCGTGAATTGCTCGCCAGATAGGCCAGCAGGATGAAGCCCGCCAGCATGCCGCCAATGGTGCTGGCGGCCCAGAGGGCGAAGATGCCGACGGGCGTCATGCCGTCACCCCCAGCACCCTGAGCGCCTGCTGCACCTGCGCCTGCGAAGGGGCAGGTGTGGCGCTGGCCATGGCCCCGACGGGGCGCCGCACGGCCACGCTGTCCAGCAGGGCCTTGAAGGCCGACACGATGGTGGCCAGCGCGTTCAGGGCGGTGTTGGCGTTGGAAAGGTCGGTGCTGGCGACCTTGGTCTCCACCCCGGTGATGGCGGCGCTCAGGTCTTTCTCGACCGTGCCGAGGGCAGAGAGCACGCTATCCACCCGGCTTTTCCAGTCCGTATCATCGTAGGTGATGGTCAGCGTGGATCCGGCCGCCGAGGAAAAGGCGTTCAGGGCTGCGTCAAGTGCGGTATCACCCGCATTGATGATGGCCACGGTCGGCGCGCCGATGGCGCTGGCGAGGGCTGCGATGCTCAGGATGGTCGAGACGGCATTGAGGCCGGCCTGCCCGTAATCCTTGATGGCTGCCACGTTGAGGGTGAGGGTGGTGATATCACCGTTCTTCGTGACCGTGCAGGCAGGCAGGGCAGTAGCGGCGGCGATCGCGGCTGCAGACATGAGTGCCCTGCCGAGGAAGCGGCGGCGGCCGCCATCGACGGCCACGAGGTTGATATGCTGGGTCATGGACTAGCTTTCCAGTCTGGATATGAAAATAGTCCACCCGCGCCATGATGCCGTAGGAAACCGGCATTTTTCTCATGGTTCAGGTGGACCAGTTTACGGGTTTGGAGCGATCAGGTTGCCCGGCGGCCGGTTTACAGACCGGCCCTATCCGGTTGACAGATCAGCGCAGCGGCTGGCCGGGCACGACCGGGCGCGGAGCCTCGACCTTTTCCGGGGCAGGTGTTGCGGCCGAGGTCGCGCTGGCGGTCGCGGGTTTGGTCTCGATCGCCGTTTTCAGGTCGGTGATGCCGGTCAGCACCTTGGTCAGCGCGGCATCGATGCCCGCCAGGTCGAGGTTGGGCGCGGCGCGCGCCACGATCACCGGCACCAGCGTCTGCAGCAGGGTGCCTGCCAGTGCGATGTCGGCCTGCGCGGTGGCCGTGTCTTTCCTGCCCAGCGCGGTCTCGATCAGGGTCTCGAGGGCAGGGATGGCGGTGGTTGCGTCAGCCATGAGAGGCGTCTCCATACAAAAAAACCGCCTCAAAGGCGGTTGCGGAATCAGGATGATTGAGCCGGGACCAGCCAGTCAGGCTGGCGGGGAGGCGCGTGCCGGTGGCTTGCCGGGGCGCGTGGAGCCGGGCGGCACATCGAGGCGCTGCTCGACTTCCTGCCGGGGCACGGTAGCCGGAACCATCGCGGCCTTTTTGCCCGGCTGGTAGGCGGGCAGGTTCCACCCGCGCGCCTGGGCAATGGCGGTGACGATGGTCCAGACCAGCACCCATTTCGAGGTGGGGTCAGGCGGCCGCCAGAACCGCGCGATCAGGGCGCAGGTCGAGATCAGGAAGGACAGGATGACCACGACATCCCCGGCATACTGGGCCGGGAGCATCGAGAGCACATCCTGCAGCAGCGAGAAGGGATCCATGTCAGGCCTCGGCTGGCTGGGGCAGGGCAGGCAGGCCGTGCAGCGCCTGGTCGATCTGGGGCAGAGTGATGTGCCCCGGCCCGTTCTCCATCAGCGTGATGCCAAGGATCATCTGCCGCATGGTCTGCGCGTCGTTCAGGTCCAGTGTGGTGCCGGGCTGCACGCCCATCCGGCTGCACAGCAGGTTGATGTAGGCCCCGGTGGCGTTCTCGCTGGTGGGCGCATAGACGGAGATGATGCTGGCTACCGTGGTCAGGCCCCGCTGCCCGTACAGCAGCAGCTCCCGGCGCAGCGCGCGGATGCCGCGCGGGAGTTCGCTCATGGCGTCAGGTTCCTTGTTCAGGGGGATTGCCCGGGCTCATGGATGTCCACCGTGCAGGAGTTGGCCGAACCAGTCACAGAATGGGGGGTAAGCGAACAGGGCGGCGGCGACGGTGCCGATCACGGTGATCAGGCCGACGATGGCCGCCCCGATCTGCTTGATGGCCTTCATGCCGCCGATGATCTGGCCCATGCACTCGCGCATCTCGGTCGACAGGTCACGCACCTCGCCGCGCAGGGCGCGCAGGTCGGTCTCGGTTGATTCGACCTTGGTCTCGACGCGGACCAGCCGGTCGCGCAGCTGGGGGTCGTCCCCGAACCCCAGCACTCTCCACAGAATGAACATCAGATTTCCAGGCAATAAAAAACCGCCTCAAGGGCGGTCGGGCAGGCGCGGGTTGTGCGGCTGGGTCAGGTCGTGGTGGTGGCCGTGCTGGCCGCCGTTGTCGTGCCGTTAAGGTCAGCCGGAGCCGCAGGCAATGCCGTGCTGGTGATGTCCGTGCCGTTGGCGATGGCCAGCAGCGCCTTGAGATAGGCGGCCACATCATCGGGAATGGCTACATTTTTCGCCGTATAGGCCACGCTCGCCGATGCATTGGCTGCGGCATAGGTCGATTGCGCCTGCGCCATCAATGCGGGATAGGCCACGATATTTGCGCCCTGCACGGCCTGTCCGGACGGGGACCGGGCAGCCCATTGTTCTGCCGTCAGGGGCAGAAGGGCCGACGCTGCGGGGAGCCATGCAGGCTGGGACCGGAACAGATTGATATCAATCCAGCCGGTGACGGGGGCGGGCTGCATAGCCGCAGTATCATAAAGCGCATAGTATCGGCTTGTATAAGTCGTTTTCCAATCTGTCACGACAGTATTCCCTCAACTGTAATCCACAATTCACCGGCTGCGTCGTATGAACTATTAAGATATGACCTGTAATAAACCTTTAGTTCTGTAGCGGTAGGGTATCCTGATGTTATGTTTACCCATGAACTGACAGCACTACCGGCGGAAACCCGTCCAGTAACCTGTGCCACCGGAACACCAGTGTATGCGAACGGGAAAATAATATCTTGCTGCTGCTCGGAAGAAGTCTGAGAAACATGCAGCATTTGCCGCAAAACATTACCTTGCTTAGTCCAGAACCCATCCAGCAGGATACCGGACGCTTCAAAAACTCCGCAACTGAACGGGGCATAACTTTCAGTTGTGCCGTCCGACATCGTGGCGATCAGGTTACCGCTGGCATCCTCCTGAATGTCCGTGATGCGGACGTTGGTGGTACCAGCCGCCAGAACCGACCCGACGTACCGTCCCTCGGCCACCCGTGCGCCCAGCGCGCCCTGCGTGGTGAAATCCACTACGTCAGGCACCAGAACCTTGCCCGACCCGGACAGATCGAACGTGCCAGTGGAGAGGCGAAACGTGCCCTGATTGGCCGTGCCCGGCGTGCCGCCCGTTACGGTCAGGGTAGCATCAGGCGTTGCATCACCGGCAGCGGGTGCCCCTGCCGACCAAAACTGGTGCGTGACCGTGCCCGCAGTGGTTTTGCTGCCCCAGTCCATGTCGCCGGTGACGTTGCCGCCGCCCAGCGAGAGGTAGCCCGCCAGCGCCGTGGTGAGTGCCCCGGTGGTGACGTAGCCGTCCAGCGCGGTCGTGGTCAGCAGGCTGACCGTGGTGGTGCCGTAGGTGAAGGCGGGCGCGCCGAGGGCAGCGGAATAGTAGAGCACGCTGCCCGCCACATCACCCGTGGCCAGAACGCCGGGGGAGCCGAGCACGGCGCCCGAGGCAGCCTGTTTGGCCAAGGCCTTGATGGCGGCCGAGAGCTGCCCCCAGTTGGCCGGGTCCAGCGTCAGGCCCGCATCGAGGATGGGCTGGATGACCTCGGCCATGAGCATGTTGTAGTGCGCGGCCGGGAAGTCGGTGGCGGGGATGGTGGCCGCCGGGTTGCCATCCGTGGCCCAGCCGGGCGTGCCGGTGGCTGGCATCGTGTCGCGGCTGGCCTCGGTGACCGTGCCGGTGCCGATGATGAGGTCCATCGGTTATCCTTCGCTGTAGTTGAAGATCAGGATGGTGTGGGCGGGTTTGCGCGCGGTCAGCTCGCATTGCAGGACCGTGCTGCCCCAGGTGGCGAAGGGCTCGCCAAAGGCGTTGCCGAAGCGCAGGGGCGTTATGGTGAACTGCGGGGCGTTGACCTGCCACGTATGCGCCCAGGCATCGCCGCCGAAGGGCGTGCCGAACTTGCGGCCAAAGCGGCTGGGCGCGAACTCGGTGATGGTGATGTCGAAGCCAAGCGTCTTGGCGAACGCGATGAAGTAGGCGACGGAAGCCCCGCCATTATCGGTCAGCCGGGCCACCACCTGCGCGCGGCGCAGCTCGATGGTCGGGCTTTCCCCTGCGCAGGGATCGGGCAGGCCGAGGGTGGCCTCCCATTCCGGCAGCAGGTTGGCCGTGGTGGAGGGGAAGGCATCGGCGATCAGCTCACCGGCCGACTGCCCATTGCGCTGGAAGGTGGGCGCCCACACGCCCGCGATCTGGTAGGGCATGCCATCCGGCTCACGCGACCAGATGCGCCCGCGCGGCAGCAGGTTGAGCAGGGCCGTGCGGAAATCCGACGTGGCAAAGATGGGCGCTACCATGCCACGCCATCCGCGCCGCTGACCGTGCCCAGCACCGGCATGCTACCCTGATTGGCGCCGACCACGGGATCGGTCGGGGACTGGACCTCGAAGCTGTCCAGCCCGATGGCGGCAATGGCCTCCTGCCAGTCATTGGGGTTGATGGTGCCGCCGGGGGCGGATTTGCGCCGGAACATGTCGGCCAGCGCGGTCTTGATGGCGGCATGGTTGGCCGTGGTGTCGCCCGTGCCGAGATCCGTGATGACGAAGTCCACCGGCTGGGCGATGGGCGCGCAGACAATGACCAGCGCCGTGACGGGCCGCTCGGCCTGAATCGCGTTGGCTACCGTCAGCTGGTCGCCCGTTGCCGTGGTGTAGCGGGGATCACCTGCCGCCGTGCCATCGGTGCCGACCGGGAAACCACCCGTGGCGGCGTTGGCCTCATCGAGCATGACGTAGACCACCACCGTGCCCGCGCCGAAGCCGTTGCCCACGCACCAGGCGCGGGTGACGCCGGTCACGGCCTCGGCCCAGTCCACGTAATCCGCCTGCTTGCCGTCCTCCCCCTGCGCCTGGAAGGCGTCCATCACGCGGGTGCGGAAATCGTCCTCATCCTCGATGTCGGCCCCGCTGACCGTCACCCCCGTGACCGTGCCGCTGGTCTGGATGCCGGGCACCGGGCTGGACAGGGTGGCGATGGTGCCCAGCGTGACGTTGCCTGCGCTGCCGCTTGTGCTGGCAGTCCAGCTGACCACGGTCGTGCCATCGGCCGTAACGCTCTCGGCCGTGGCTGTGGCCAGCACGCCGCCCTGTAGTGCGAACTGCGTGCCTGCGGGGATGGTGCTGGTGCCGGTGGCCGGGAACGTGGCCGTGCCGGTCGCGGCCGTGGCCCCCTTGCGGTACACGCCCTTGAGCGCGCCCCATGCGGCCAGATATTCATCCGTGGCCGTCCACGGCACGGATTGCAGGGAAACCCAGTCGATATAACCGTAATGCAGCCACGCCAGCCCGGCCAGCACCATGGCCAGCACGTACAGCACGGAGAAGCGCAGCACGGCCACGACGCCGGGAATGCCACCGCTGACGACATCCTGCAGGGCCTGCTGGCGCAGCTGCGACAGGGTGGGGCGTGGATAGGCCATATCAGGTCAGGCCCTCCCAGGCCCATGAGAAGGTAAAGGTTTGAGGCGTGCTGTTGCCCGGCTGGGTGAGGGTGACCGAGAACTCGGCCATGGTGGGGATGGTGGCGCTCCACCACGCGCTGACCGCGATCGAGCGCACCACGCCATCATCGACCAGCCATTGCAGGGCCTCGGTGCAGATGCTCTCGATCTCGCGCGGGATGGCCCGCGTGCCCACCTTCACCGCGCGTTTGAGCTGCCACAGGCGCGAGCCGATGGGCAGGTCGGCAAAGGCATCGCCCCACCAGCCGCGCCGGTCGGCCGCAGCCGAACCCGGTGCGCCGTTGGGAGACTGGATGCCTGCTGCCGTATCGGCCGAGGATGGCTGTTCGGGGGCCACGCGATCGGTGAACAGGGAAACCATGACGGCCGAGCGCAGCGGGTTGTCGAGTGCGAGGTCACCGGACACGATGGGCCAGTCGCCGCGGGCTTCGCGGACGTTCCAGATGATTGCGATATCCATTATGTTCCCGTGAGATCGATGGGCGTGGAGGCCGCCGCCTTGTGTGCTATGCCTGCCGGGCAGGGAATGGAGAGCAAGGTCATGATAAAAACCAGCTACGATCCCGAGGCCGACGCCATGTTCATCTGGGTTGGGCCGGAAGGGGCGAAATCCGTGGAAACCCGCGAAGTCTCCCCCTGCGTGATACTGGATTACGATGCCGATGGCGCGCTGATCGGCATCGAGGTGCTTGATGTGCGCGAGCGCACGTCGCGCCCCATTCATGGGGTCGCGGCGGAGTAAGCATCAGACGGGCGGACCCGTATCCGCGCCGTTGTTGCCGTTGGAATGTTCGTGGCTGGACAGCTTCTTGCCCTGCGCCACGACTTCATTGCCGGTGATGATGCCCCCGGCCGTGAAATCGCCGGGGGTGGTGACCTTGTTATTGGCAGGCAGCAGCGCGATGGAGCCATCGGCCTTGAGCCAGATCCGGCTGCCGGTGGCGGGGCTGTAAATGCATGTCTCACCGGGCTGCAGGTCTTTCGGCCTGCTGTTCTGGTCATTGCTGGCGATGGATACGCCGCGCTGGCGGTTGCCACCGATGAAGACGATGACATGATCGGAATCCGCCAGCGGGCGACAGGCGAAGCCTGCGTGCTGCATGAGCGGCATGTCGCTGTGGATTTCGCCCTTGAGCAGCGTAGCCTGCACGGTTGGCGTAGCGGGCGCCTCATCCGTATCGGCGGTCTGCCGCCCGATGCCGATGAGCATCATCACGCCACGGGCGACGCGGGGAAGAAATGACATCTGGCACCCTTAGCCTGACTGGCCCTGACCCGATGCCAGCGCCTGGAAAAAGGCGCTCTGCATCAGCGGATTGATGATCGGTTCAACTGCATAGGCGGCGGGGTCCATCAGCGTGACATCGGCATGCGTGCCTTCCCCAATGGCCTGCCGCAGGACCAGTTCGCCGATCAGCAGGTCAACCTGTTTTGATCCGCCAAGGAAGGAGACCGGCGCGAGTGTGTTCGGCAACCACAGGTTGCCTGCATCATCACGCCAGCTGTCACATGTCACTGAAACCGGATAGGCGCGGCCATATCGCCGGTTGACTTCCCACTGCACGCGCTGGCGAGCAATGGTGGCGTTACTGTCACCGATCTCGACCGGGATCAGCATGTTGCGGGTGCGCTTTACACCCCTGTCAAAAGCCTGCGCATCGAATGGTGCAGTATTGGCGCTCATCTGCTCCACGGCCCTGTCAGCCTGCGGGGACTCAAACAGCGTGATGGCCGCAATATTCAGGGCCTGCACGCTGGAGAAGCGCCCGGCCATGCTGCGCACGCGCTGCATGCGCTCGACATTGCCGCCCACCACAAATCCACTGGCCGCATGCCGGGAGCCGACCCGTGACAGGCAGATATTGCCATCCGGCTGGTCATAGAACAGCACGGCGGCAAGGCGCGTCACACGCTCGATAACTTCGTAGGCCGTTTCCGTCAGGATGGCGGAGAAGGCCAGAATGTCGGTATTGCCCGCGCCAGCCACCGAGATCACCTGTATGCCAGCGAAGGCGGAGACGGCGCGGGCGATGGCCAGCGCATTCGTGCTGTTCATCTGAAACGTAGAGAACTCCGCCGCACATTCCACCAGATCAATGCTCTTTGAGGCCAGCTGCACCTCAATGCTGTGCTGGCCGGGTGCGATGTCCTCCACGATGGTCTGGACATAGCCGGTGAACACCAGCGTGCTGCCGATCAGCAGCTGGCAGCTGTCACCTTCGGCAAGGTCGATCGTGGTCGCAGCGTTCGGCCCCTGTGTGGTCATGGACAGGTTTGCCGTCCAGGGCATGATTTCCACGCCCATGCGGATGGTCGCACCCGTCCATGTGCTGATGGCCCATGCCTTTGTGCCGCGCAGGATGATGACCGAGACCTGGTCGGACGGCTGGGGTGTCCACCCCACGAAGTCGGAAAGGGCAGACAGGGTTCCGCTCATGACGATAACGCCTCGAAACTCGTGGGCATGAATGCCGGATGGATGGGGTTTGCCCGCCGGATCAGGTCTGTTGCACGGGAGCCGTTGGCATAGACCTGCTGGGCCAGCACCAGCGCGGGCAGGGGGGCATTGCGGGTGATGGTGACCAGATCGGGCAGGCGGGCAGCGCGGTCGGCCAGATCCTGCAGCACCTGGGCGCGCAGATTGCGCAGGGCCTGAAAGGTGGCATCGTCACCGGAATCCGCCGCGATCACCGCTTCATCATCCAGCATGGTGCCGATGCGTAAGCGCATGGCCTGCGCCTCATCCGACGTGGCGGGCTGCCAGTCGGCCAGGGCGTAGGCCAGCGAGAGCAGGGCCGCCTGACGGCACAGCGTTGCAGTCGCGGTCTGTGCCGTTGCAATCGCGCCGCCGATCGGTGCGCCCGAGGCCACCACTGCCGGGCTGTAGGTGGCCAGCGGCAGGAGCACCGCAATCTGCCCGGCGGGATCGGCTATGGCCGAGCGGATGGATTCAGGCACCACGAGGATGGCGGCAGCCAGCGTGGATGCATCACCTGCATCGGCCAGGGCAGCCACATTATTGCTGACCGTCTGGGCGCTGGCGGTCAGCCCGGCGAGGATGGTGTCCACCGTAGCGCTGTCATCCACCACGGCCCCGCTGCCGTTGGCGTAACGCCCGATATTGCCGGGGAGCGCCGCCATGGCACCAGCGAAGGCGCGGGGGGAGCGGATGGCACCGTTGGCCCGGCTGCCCCAGTCGGACGCCACATCGCGCCCGGCATGCAGCACGGTTGCGCCGTAGCTGTAGGGGGTGAGCGTGGTGGCGGCGTAATCAGACGAGATGGCGCCGCCAAATGCCACGGCGGCAACGGCTATGGCGGCATGCAGTGCCAGCAGGATGGTGCTGGAAAGGTAGGAACTGGCCTCGATAAACTCCAGTTCGATGTCGATGACATGCATCACCCCATCACGGGCGTACCAGTCACACCGCAGCAGGCTGGCCTGTATGGCGCCAATGACCGGGTGGATCAGCAGGCCCGTGCCGCTGGTCTCGGCCGCCATGGCCAGCAGGTCACGCTGCGCCCAGCATTCCGGCCCGATCAGGAAGCCCCGGAAGCGGTAGGGACGCGGTGCGCGGCCCATGTCTTCCGCCCACGGCTTGGGGTTGTAGGGATAGACATGCATGGCGGTATTGCGGCCATTCTGCCCACCGCTGCCCACCACCACGAACGGAACACCCCGGAAAGAGGCCTGAAGATATTCCCCGACCAGGGTGGTGAGGGTGCCGGACATGTCAGCCTCCTATTGCGGTTATCTCGGGCGGCATGGCCCGCTGGGTCTGGATCTGGGGCCGTATGTTCGCGCCGGGCGGCGCATCGGTGACCTGAACTTTCGTGCCAGGCGGGGCATGCACTGCAACGCCGACATTGACGGTTGTTGGCGCGCCATCCGCGCCATTAGTGCCGTTGCCGCTGGAGGGCAGGGAAATGGGCGGCCCGGATTTGAAACCGGACATTCTGGCGATGGAACTGATATAATTCTGCGTCTCTTGCGGGAGTACCGACGGGTCATGCGTCTGGGCAAATTGCCGCACCGACTTGCTGTAGGGGCCAGCGTTATAGGCTGCATCGGCGGCAGCATAATCGCCCTGGTAGCGGGTCAGCAGCTGGCGGTAATAGCGTGCGCCGCCATCAAGGTTCTGTTGCCAGCTATAGCCCGGGGCATCGACCGAGGCTGGCAATCCCAAACCCCGCGCGGTATCTGGCATGAGCTGGCTGGGGCCGAAGGCACCCGCTGGCGAGACGTTACGCGTCCCGCCATGCTCCGCGCGGAGCAGGGCAATGTAATGATCCGGGTCCAGGCCATATTTCTGGGCGGCCTGAAGCGCTGCGGCCTGCACTGGTTGATCGAGTGGGGCAACAGCCGCGCCGGACATGCGATCCCACCACCGGCTGAAGCGGGTATAGCCGGGGACGTGATCAAGCAGACCTTCCCCTTCGCCTGAAATCTGAACGCCATCCCTGTGGGCCTGATAGAGAGTGGTGGCGAAATTCAGCAGCCCGAACATGCCTGCGGCAGAGGGGCGGAATGGCGCGCGCCCACCAGGAGCGGACGAAAACTGGGCCGCAACCTGCGCTTCCGTTGCCGCCGTTCCTACTTTGGAAAAGGCGGTGGCGATGCCCAGCACGGCTGCCGCCAGACTGAACAGCCCGGCCAGAACCGGGGCGGCATAGAGCAGCCCGATGGCGACCAGGGCCTTTTTGCCTGCGGACTCCCAGCCACCCAGCTCTTTAACCACATCAGACACGGCATGGGCCGCGTCCTCGATGTCGGTCTTGATCTTGTCCCAGCCGCCATTGCGGAACCAGTAGGAGAACTGCTTGACGTAGCTGCCAATGTCCTGCGCGATCCAGTCGCGGTTGGTGTCGATCAGGTCGGTCAGGAAGTGATTGAGATCGATCAGGCCGGGGGCTGCTGCCTGGGCAATGCTGTTGCCGAAATCCTCGACCGACTGGGTCAGGCCTTCCTGCGAGCGGCGATACTCATCGGCCTGGCGCGCGGCTTCCGCTGTCATATGCGCGTGGCGCTCGCCTTCCTCGCGGCTGCGCTGCCATTCTTTATCGCTTTGCTGGAGGACTGCTTGGAGTTGCTCACCAGCACCGCCCAGAAGCGTGGTTGCCGCTATTGTACGGGCGACCGGATCACGCAGGCCGCGAATGGAATGCGCCACGCGATCAAAGAATTTGTCTACCGGTTCCTTGGATAGCTTATCGAGGTCAAGGTGCATCGCCTTGAACTGCGCTGCAGCGCGTGGGTCCATCCCGTTCAGCGCATTCCAGCGCGTCTGTGATAGCGTCTGGAGCGCGCCGGTCATGGCCTCAGCTGAGCTGCCGGACAGGCGGGCGGCGTTCTGCATGGCCTGCAGTTTCTGCGGTGCCATGCCCATGCTGCCCGATACCGTGCGCAGCTGTGTGCCGAACTGCCCCCATGCCCCCACGAGCCGATACATGCCCGCAAGACTGGCAGAGCCCGTGATTGCGCCCAGCACCGGCACGATCTGGCCGATGTAGCGGAACGCACCCAGCGCCTCGCGAGCCAAACCCACGAAGCCGTTTTTCAGGCGTGTGAGGCCGGATAGCGAGGCAAACCGCCCGAAGGCGGCCTGCGCGCGGCGCACCGGGGCCTGTAGCCCAGCGATGCGCTTGTTGATCTTTTCCAGCGTGGAGCTGGCCCGGTCGGCTGCCGAGATGGTAACCTTAACGCCGCTGTTTGCCACGTGCAGCCTCCCCTTTCAGTTCCGCTGCAATCTGATCCGCAATCTCGATTGCCAGATGTAGGGCAGCCATAAAAAAGGGGCATCCACGGCCTCAAGTTGATGCCTGCCGGATACCCCAATGATTGTTTGTGTCATTCGCCGCTGCCAATCAGCTTCGTAATCGGCAGCGGAAACATTATTCGCGGCTGAAAGCCTTTTCCTGCGGCTGGGTTGAATAGGTCATGACAGTAGCCTCCTGACCATTCTCCGAAGGGATGACTTCCTTTTCAACAAGGTGCAGCCGTCGAACCCGTGCCTGCGCAGCATTTTCTCCCTTGCGGGGCCGACCACCCAACGCCCCGTTATGGCGCGATGAAATACGGCGCAAGGCAGAGGTGCCTGAAATTCCGGCGGCTTCTCCATCGCCCAATGCAGCCTCCATCAGTAGCAGCACGCCATCCAGTCGCGGCATGGGGAAGGGCATTGCCTGTTCGGACCAGACACGTCGGGCCTCGGCCTCACCACCGGGCGAATACCACGCATGGACAACACGGGAGAGGCGGCTGAACCATTCAGCCCCGTCCGCCTCCACAGCTTGGGCGGCGTGCCGATAGGAGCCGGTGCGCCGGATTGATGGGAGGACTTCCGCCGTGACCCATTTCTTGAAGCGCTTGGCTTCGGGTTTGCGGCTGGTCAGGACGAGGGACCACAGGCCGGACTCGTTGATAACGGTTGTAACCTGTTCACGCCCATGGGGGTCGGTAATGCCGACCCCCGACTTCTCATCAACATCTAATCGAGTGGATGCGTCCTTATGATTGCGAATTTCCAACACGGCGCATACGTCGCTTAGAACCCACCATGGTTCACCGTCACGGCTGACGACACGAACCAGCTTTTCCCCGAATGCGAAGGGAATGAGATTGTCGGTCATATGGTAATCTCCGTTGCATCACGAAGGACGGCATGGAGCATTCGCTCATCCCAATATACGGGTCCTGAAATACCCGATGCATCTTTGTTCAGTCTTGCCAAGACACGAAGACGAGTTACGAGACCTGTTACAGTAGTAGCTTTTAATTCGCATATCCGGTCCAGAAGCGTGGCCTGCCGCCAATGGAGTGGTTCAATGTAAAGATCGCGCTCTTCATCGTCTTCTATATGATTCACGCCGCCCGAGAAGTAGGACAAGAACTCATCTTCAAGCGCATCAAACTTGCGGCAAAGGCTGATCAACTCAGCGTCTTCGGCCTGCCCTCGCGCTAATGATGCATGCGTTACACCGATAGTCGTGAGTGCTGATACTCCTGCGATACGTCCGAGAAATGTACGCCGATCTGTGGTAGGTAAGGCATTAGCCTGTGGCATGGGGTCTGTTCCCTTGCTGGAGGTTAGGGCCGGTTGGGAGTTCCCGCTTCCTTCCGGCCTGCTTTCTTGGTATCATCGCAACATGAAAGATGCAACAATTGATACCAAGAAATCAATTCGCGGCAGACCCAAGCGCGCGACAACCCCCATCATGGTACGCGTGGATGAGCGGGAACTTGCGTTGATAGATGGGTGGATCGCCGAGAACGGTCCTCCATACGTCACACGCCCCGAAGCCATTCGCCGCTTGACCCAGAAGGGACTTGAGGCTGCCAGCCAAGAACTTTCGAATGGGGAATCTTGAATGACTTTTACGCAGTCCTTCGCCTTTATTGGCATGCCAATCATCATTACCGCACGCACAGTGTGCAGCAGCAGTTGAGTTACTCCTGAGTTCTCACTGGCCTGTTGATGAGAACAACCTTAACGCCGCTGTTTGCCACGTGCAGCCTCCCGCTTGCGGTGTTCGTTTATCCGGCTGGCCTTGTCGAACAGGTCGAGCATGCGCTCACCGGTCAGGTCCTCGACATCCCTGAGCGTGAAGCCCGGGCAGAACACGCACAGATCCGGGCCTATGTCGGCCCAGTTGTCAGGCCACTGCGAAAAAAACCGGTCAGGTAATCCGCCGCCCGCGCGAACTTGCTGATCGGCATCTTGAGGACGGCGGCCTTGGGCCATTCGCCTATGGCCTCGACCAGGGCGATCTCGGCCAGCATGAAGCCTTCCGGCGTGCCGCGTGCCTCGAAGGCCTGCGCCGTGCGGCGTTCCTTCACCTTGGGCGGGCGGAGCTCCATGGTGGTGAAGGTGCGGCCCACCGCCTCGATCGGTTCATCGAAAATTAAAGTGAGGGACGGGGACAGGTCGGGCGGCACGTCGTCCGGCCGACGAGCCTCATCCTGAAAATGCGTGACGTAGGCGACGGCGCGGTCCAGCACGTGGCTGGGCAGTTCGCCCGTAGCCAGCGGCGGCCAGCCGCTGACCAGTTCGACCAGCCGGATCTGGGAGCTGTAGACCGTTTCCAGATTCGGACGCTTGCCGATGACCTGCGCTGCCGAGAGGATGTGGAAGACGTTGGGCTCGCGCAGGTCCAGCTCGTCATACTCGCGGCCATCCTTGAGGGTGATCGGGTCATCGAGCACGATTACGCTGTCATCCGTGCGCGCGGGCAGCTCTTCATCGGGCTGGCCCAGCGCTGCCATGACTTCGGCGTCTGTCGGGGCTTTATGGTGGGGATGGGTCACGAGACGGTGTCCTCGGTTACGGTGGCGCTGTCGACGTGGAACTCGAAGGTGCCTTCCTGCGTGTTCACGGTGATGCGTTCGGTGTGCCAGGCATCATCGGCGGTGATGACCTTGCCGTTGGCGTTGACCAGCACGACGGTCAGGCCGGATGCGCCCTGCAGGGAGCTGACGGCAAAGTCCCGCCGGTCACGCAGGGTGGCCTGGATGAAGCCTTCACCGGGCATGACGGTGAAGCCTTCGACCATGGTCTGGCCCTTGGCGGTTTCATTGACATCGCCCGAGGCCTGCCACTGGGCTTCGCCCACGACATTGAAGGGGATGCCGTTGATGGTGAGGGTTGCGAGGCCGCCAAGCGGCCCGCGATAGACGGTTCCGGACATGGCGGCTCCTTACGATTTGACGAACTGGCAGTTGCCAGCGATGACCCAGAGCTGGTTGGCGAAGTCATAGGGCATGAGCAGGAAGACCTGTCCGCCGCCCTGATTCTGCGCCTGCAGGTTGGCGGCGAAGGTGGCGGCGTTCTGCGCCCAGAACTGGGTGCACTGCCAGCGGTAGCGCGCGGCACAGGCCTTGCCGATCAGCTGGGCAGTGGTGGCTTTTGCCCCTGCCGGGATCTTCGTGCCATCGGCTACCAGGATGAAGCCGCCGAACATCGAGGCCAGGAAGATGCGCATGTCCTGCAGGCAGATCATGGCGGTCATCAGCGTCTCGATGTCGAGGTAGCTGTTATCGGGCACGCCCTCGGCATTGGTCTGGTAGGTGGTCAGCAGGCGCTCGATGTTGACCGTGCCGCTGTCATCCACCGTAAACGTGCTCATGCCATCCCACAGCAGGCTGTTGCGCTGGGGTAGGGTGAAGCGCCCGGCATCGGTGGGCGGCATGACGGTCAGGGCAACGCCCGTGACCGGCAGGGCCGGGTTGATGCGGATGCTGGCCGCCACCTGCGCGCCGATCTGCGCCGCCCAGACCATGGGGCTGGAGGGGCTGTCCGAGATGGGCATGATGGTGGTGTGCGGGTCGTTCTGGGTCAGGCCGAAGGCGGTCGCCTCACCATACGTGCCCCGGTAGGCGGTGATGCCGTGGCCGTAGAGCTGCTCCATCGGTGCCCAGCGGCCGTCGGTATTGTTGAACTCGTTCTTGAACGCGGTCAGGCTGGCCGTGTCGGTATAGGGATGGATGAACAGGTCATAGACCCGGTCACCCAGCCCGGCGAGTGCGGTGGCCAGCGTGGTGGGGTTCTGCGTGCCGCCTGCCATCTGGCCTAGCGTTACGGCAATGCCCGTGGGCAGGGACTGGCCGCCAGCGGTGCCGAGCAGGTTGACGCCGAGCAGGATGTCATTGCCGCACAGGCCCTTGTTCAGCGCCGTGACGTTGATCTGGCCTGCCGTGGTGGCATCGACCGCCAGCGTGACCGGCAGGCCGGTAACTGCCTGGGCTGCGGTGACCACGTTCTCGGCAATGGTGGCTGCCGTGTCACCTGCCGTGACCAGCGTGGGGATGAGCTGGTCGCCCACATACAGGCACAGCGTGCCGGATGCGGATGCGGGACCGGTGATGGCGATCGTGCCCTTGGCTGCTGCGGCTGCGGCGTCATCGGCCAGCGGCAGCACCCAGACCTCGCCCAGCGGGTCGATGGCGAAATACTGCGCGACCATGATCGCGGCCTGCGAGCCCACGCCATACAGGCCCTCGGCATCGGTGATGCCTGCGGACAGGCGCGCCGTGCCCGCAAGGGCTGCGCCCGTGGTGGTCTGGGCGACGATCAGGACGCGGCGGCCATAGGAGGCGGTATTCGCCTTGGAATTGTCCAGGGCAAAATAAAAGCCGGGCACCCGGTTATTGGTCGGGTAGCCCGGCACCGTGATGGAGCCGCTCATGCGTGGGCCTCGGCAGGTTCAGGGGTGGCGGTTGCGTCGCCACTGGCGGGCGCAGGCGAGGGGGCCGGGATGGCCGGTGCTGCGGATGCGGCGGGCGGCGTGGCCTGTTCCACATCGCCATTGCGCAGGAGCAGGAGCCAGAAGCCGGTTTCGGGCACGGTCTCGCCCTGCGCCTTGAGCAGGCGCATAGTGCCGGGCCACCGCACTGCGCGGCCCGGGGCGGGTTTTACAAACATGGGGCAGAGCCTCGGTTCTAGGTGGTGGGGACCTGCATACCGGCGAAATCCGTGTTGCCGTTCGCGGTCATGGTGCCGGTGATCTCGGTCAGGGCAGGGCCGTTGGCCTGATAATATTCATCAAACTCCAGCCCCATGCGGATGGTGACCACGCCCAGATGGCGCGAGCCGCTGCTGTCGATCGAGATACGGGTATCGATTTCCGTGACCTGCTGGATCTGGGCCTGAAAGCTGGCATCCTGCATCAGGGCGTATTCGATCTGTCCCGCCAGCAGGTCGAGCGTGTCCTCGACCTTGCCCGGAGTACCGCCGGTGACCCGCCCCTCGATCTGGAGGTAGGCCACGCGGCGGAAACCCGGCTGCGACCGCCCGAGGCTGGTGCCCTGATCGATGGGCACCTGCAGGTAGACGTTGGGCAGGTCCTCGATCGTGGAGGGCAGGCTGCGGGCGGTATAGATTTTCTGCCCGGCCATGGTGCCCGCGTTCAGCAGGACCGCAGCCGCTGCCTCACGAAGGATTACCCGGTATGGGGTCATTTTCATGGTCCGCGTTGTTGAGGGTCAGCAGCATGCCGCCCCGGCCATCGGGCTGGGTTTCACGCACGCGGTACAGGATGCCCCGCATGGTCAGCAGGTCACCCTGCGTGGGCGTGAAGGGGAGCTGCGACAGCTGGATGCCCACGACCGCATCATCGCTGATGATGTTGGTAGGCGTCAGGCCATCGATCTGGTCAGCAAAGGCCGGTTTGTAGGGCACGTCCGGTATGCCGGTGATGGTGTATGAGCCGCCTGCGGCTGGCTGATAGACGATGTCCTCGCCAAAGGTGCCCATGCAGGGACCAAGGGCGAGGGCATCGAAATCAATGCTCATGCATCGGGTTCGGGCGCGGGGGGCGGATCCTCCCGCAACGGCGGCAGGTCCGGCTCATACAGGCGCACGTGGCCGAGGCGCATCAGGTGATCCGCCTCATCTGCTGGCAGGTCGAAGGGCACCCCGACCGGGACCTTTTTCCTGCCGTTGAACAGGGTGCGGCCGGGCATCTTGACGACTTTTTTCGTGGGTTCGGGCATGATCAGTCCGCCGATGATGTGACAGTGGCCACCAGGCACGCATTGACCCGGCTGGGGATGACGACGGGTGCTGACTGGAGCATGAGGAACCGCTGGGCCGGGTCTTGCTGCAGCCACGACTTGGGCGCGTAGGCCATGGCACCATAAGCGAAGGCGGGATCCTTGATCGCGCCATAGGCACGGGTGCCGTTCATCTGGCTGGAGACGGCGAGCACGGTGCCATCGGGGATCATGGGCTGCTCGACGTTGTCGTCATCGACGAACCAGTCATTATACAGCCATACGCGGTAGGTTCCCCAGTAGCCCATCAGCACGGCACCCATATCGGCCAGAGGACCGAGGATCAGCCGGGCTTCGTCATTGGCGCGGATGGAGGTGTTCAGGATGGCGTTCTTGACTTCGTCATCCTTGATCAGGGTGTTGTAGGGCGTGTTCGTGAACACCAGATCGGTCACGCGTGCGCCGCTGATCTTGAGCACCATGGTCTGCCACAGGCGCACGTCATCGGTGGGGTTGGCCACCGTGGCTGCGGCATCCCACAGGCCCGTGCCGGTCTTGACGACGGTCAGGCTGGCATCGCGCCCGAAATCGATGACGCTGGTGGGGAAGCCCTCGCCCGAGACGGTCAGCTTGCCGGTGACAAGCGCCTGGGCGGCCATCCATTCCTGCCGACGCTTGAGCATGTCGACCTGGTCGGCCAGCTCAAAGACCAGGTTGGCCTCCATGCGCTCCTGCGGTGTCATCTCGCCGCCACCGTTGATCATCTCGCCGCCCGCGATGCGCTCGCCCAGCATGCGGCGCACGGGGCGCAGCAGGTCGGGGGCACGCTTGTCCTTGACGTAAGGTGGTTCGAAGGTGGAGGTGGCGATGCGCCGCTGCTCGACCAGCTTGCCCTCGACCATCGGGCTGACGAAGGGCGACATGCGCCGCTTGCCAATGTCGACGTCGATCGAGACATACTGCGTATCGCTCTCGACGATGTTGGGGAAGAACGTGTCGAGCAGGAAGGTCTGGGCCACCTTGAGGTTGCTGACGACCTGCACGAGCACGTTGGTGTCATAAATTGTGGGAAAGCTCACCGCATTTGCTCCGTCAGGTCGGGTCTGCCGCGGTCACGGCATTCTTGAGGTAGATGTTGGCAGGCCGCAGGGCGGCGGCCAGCGTGGCGGCCGTCCAGCCCGTGCCCATGGTGACGGCGTTCTGGTTGAACTCGCCGCTGAAGTAGCAGCCAGCACCGGCCACATCGCCTGCCGCAGTGTCATAGGTATCGGCAAGCACGGCGATGGGTGTCTGGCTGCCATCGGTCGCAGCCGAAGTGGACACGACATATTTGCCGGTGGCCGTGACCACGCCGAGCACCGTGCCGCGCACGAGCACGCCCTGGGCACCGGCAAGGGTGACGTTTTCGGTCACGCGCGGGTAGACGCCCGCGATCAGCTGGTCGGGCTGGTAGGTGGCGTCAAAGGCGGCAGGGGTCTGCGGCCAGATGCCATTAACTGTGGTGGAACCACTCATGATCTGGGGTCCTTACTTGCCGGTGAGGGATTTGTGCCGCTGCATCATGCGGTTGGCGAGGGCTGTGGCGTCGTTGCCGCTGCCGTTCTGACGGCTTGATTCCCGCCGCGTGGGCACGGGCTGCACCCGGCTGCTGGCCATGCGCTCATCAAGCCGGTTGAGCGCCGAGGGTGCGCTGGACTGCACGGGGGCCTGCGGCATGGCGCTGGCGGTGACGCGCAGCAGGTTGATGGCGGCCGAGCGGGGCATGTTGGTGTTGAACGCCAGTTCGGCGGCTGCGACCGGGTTCAGGGCTGCGGCGGGATCGCTGAAGATGGCGGCGCAGCGGCCACGCTCGCGGGCGCGGGCGCTGGCCTTTTCCTCATCGTCCTCATCTTCCGCATCGGCGTCATCATCGCCTGCATCGTCGTCGCCTGCGTCCTCGCCGTCGTCCTCGGCCTTTTTCGCCTTTCCGGCTTTCTTCGCCTTCTTGGGCTTGCGGCTTTTGCGGGGCGGGGGATCATCCTCGCCGTCTTCGTCTTCACCGTCCTCGGGGTCTTCGCCTTCGGCGCGGCGGGCGTTCTGGTCTTCGTCCTCGTCATCCGTGGCGGCGCGGGGCGTGCCGAACAGATGGGCAAACCGGGACGTCTTGCGCATGGACATGGGTATGGGCTCCGTAAAAAAAGGCCCCGTTTGGGGCCTGCATGGTGGGGTGACTGAGAGCAGTCAGAGCTTCATGAAGGCCGCGATGGCCTCCTCGGGCGTGGCGATCTGGTCCGCCAGTCCGAGATCGATGCCGCGACCGCCGAGGAAGGTCCCGGCCTGCGTATCGCGGACGGTGCCCGGGTCGAGATCGCGGTTGCGGGCGACCTGGGAGACGAACAGCTCCCCCATCTCATCGATCATGGCCTGCATGCGCTTGCGCGAGCCATCGGTGAGCGGGGTTGTGGGGGCGCCATCAGTCTTCTGGGCGCCATACTGGAAGGTGGTGACAAGGATGCCCGCCTTTTCCAGCGCCTGGGTGATGTCGACATGCATGCCGACACAGCCAATGGAGCCGACGCCGCCCACGCGGGGCACCGTGATGAAATCAGCCGATGAGGCCAGCGCGTAGGCGGCGGAATAGGCGGTATCATCCAGCACGGCCCAGATGGGTTTCTTGCCGCGTGCCGCGTAGATGACATCCGCCGTGTCGGCGCATTCCGACACCGTGCCGCCGGGGCTGTTGATCAGGAGCGCGATTCTGGTCACGTCGGGGTTGTCTAGCGCATCGGCCAGGGATGAGCGGATGGTGCTGTAATAGGTGACACCCGACCATGACCAGCCGCGACCGGGCAGCAGCACGCCGGAGACGGGGATGACGGCGATGCCCTTGTGGATCTCGTAAGGGGTATCGTCATTCACCTTGTCGCCGAAGAAGGATTCAGCCGATGCGCCATCACGGAACAGCCGGGCCATGATGGCCGTGCGGCTGGCCGAGAGCGCCAGCGGCTGGTTGAGCAGCAGGGTAGAGGGGTGCATCAGCTTGCATCCGGTTTCTGTGGTGGTGTGGCGGCCTGGGTGGCGGTCTGGTTCTGGCCGCCGGACCAGTCGGGCGGGGTGAGGCCGCACTCCTGGAACTTGCGGACCTCGACGGCGCGCTGGTCGACATATTCCTCCCAGTCGCCACCGGCGTTTTCCGCCACTTCATTCTCGAGCGTGGACAGGCCCGCATCCATGCCGAGGATTGAGCCCTGCCGTTCGGCCACGGGGTCGAGCCAGCCACGGCCCGGACCGAGCCACCGGCAGCGCGCCAGCGGCGTCTTGATGGCGGCGAAGTAGCGCGCGAGGAAATCAGGCGGGCAGCCGCGTGGCAGCGGCAGGTCGTTCAGCGCCACGCATTCCTCCAGCCACGCGCCCCGGATGCCGGATGCGAAGCCCTTGGAGACGTTCTCACGCCGCCGGAACAGGGTTTTCCAGGCCTCGCCCAGCGCACCGCGTGCCGAGCTGTAATTCACATCCGACCAGTTGTTGCTGACCTGCATGGAGGCCATGCCCGCGCCGGATGCGACATTGCGGAGCATGGCGTTCTCGAACTGCTCGAAATTGGAATCCGGCCGGGCGGCGGACACGGTGCCGATTTTCTCGCCGGGGGCGAGGATCGGCATGCGGGCGTTACCCAGCATGACAGAATTGCCGCCGTGGAAATCCGTGCGCAGGGCCTGATAGCCGCTGACCACCTCATCGCCGCCCAGCGCGTCTTCCACCAGGGCGGGGTCATAGGGTGATTCCACGAACGCGCCGAAAATGGCGTTGATGATGGCGGCATCGAGTTCGGTGCCGTCATACTTGATCAGCATTTTCAGGCGCTGGACCACGGGAGCGAGGATGCCCGCGCCGCCGCGATGCTGGTCAGCGCGCTCGGTCTGGAAGTAGTGGACGATGTTGGCCCGGCCCCAGTCGGTCTCGCGCGGGATGTAATCCCAGATTACGGTATCGGCGGCCTGCATCCAGTCGCCCTGGTGGGCGCGGCAGATGTGGTAGCCGACGGGCGCGCCGTAATCATCGATCTCGACACCGCCCCGGATGTGCTTGAGGTCCCAGTTATACTGGGGATTGGAGAGGCGGTCGGGGTCGATCAGGTGGAAGGCGGTGGCATATTCCGCGCCACCGGCACGCACGCGCTCGGGGATCCAGCAGACCTGCGCCAGGCAGTCGCCATCGATGAGGTGATGGCGGAAGGCCACCCACATCATCTGGGTGAAGGTCAGGCGGCGGCCGGCATCACAGAAGCGGTCTTCATCCTCGGCCCAGCAGCGCCAGTGGGCATCGACCTCGCGCGCCCATTCCTCGGCCCACATGGCATCGAAGCTGTAGCCGGTGCGCACGCGCAGGCTGCGATAGTCGGGCTTGCTGATCGGGCGGAACGTGCCGCCGATGGCGTTGTCCAGCACGCGGGTGATGGCGCCCGAGGCCCAGCCATCGTTGCGCACCAGGTCGCGGATGCGCGAGACGATGCGGTCGCGGTAGACGTTCAGCTCGACATCGGGCGACCAGAGCAGCGGGTTCCATGCCGCCATATGCGGGCTGGTGATGTCCGCCGCATCATACGGGGTCTGGCCGAAACCGCCGGAAAGGGCCGAAGCCCGGCGCGGGCGCGGGCGGGGGCGCTGGACCGGCGGCAGCGGCCTGCCATCCGGCCCGAGTATCCTGACCGTGGGTTGTGTCATCGGTAGATGAACCTGACAGGCCTGCGCCGGTTGGTCCCCAGGGTGGTCTGGAGAAGCTGGATATAGGCGGTGAGGTCGGCCCGGTTGGCCGAGGTGTAGGTGACGGAGCGCGACCCGTTGACCTGTGAGAAGGACACCGAGACTGGCTTGCCGCCGATCATGAGGTCATGCATGGCCTGCTGGGCTGCCGCGAGGTTGGCCTGTAGCTGCTCGCGCGTGAGGCCCGACAGGATGGTCTGCTGCGGCCTGATGGGCGGATAGGCTGTGAATGTCATTCGAGGCGCTTTCGTATGGCGTAGCGAACGGCCTTGCCGATCATGGCTTCGGTGTTCTGGTCGACCGCGTCCTGCACGATCTGCTCGACTGGCAGCACGGCGCGGTAGGTAGGCTGGCGGACAAAGATGAGAATGGGCACCACGTTGCCGGGGCCGATGAGCTTGTAGATGCCCTTGGCCCGGCCGTTCCCTTTCTCGCGGGCGATGAAGTATTCCGAGCGCTGGGCCCGGGCGTTCTGGCCCTTGCGGGCCAGCCGTTTTGCCGTGCGGTCGGTCATGTTCTGCAGCGGGTCCTGCATCAGGCCCAGGCGGCTGAGGATGCGCACGATCTCGCCGCGCTGGATGTTGCCGTAGGCATCGAGCGGCGCGCCGCGACCGGGCACCCAGTACTGGTCGCCCACGATGGGGCGGAGCGCCTTTTCCGATTTCTTCATGGGGCGCGGGCCGCCGAAGATTTCGGGGCGCAGGTAGTCGTAGGCTGCGGTTCCGCCAGGGGCGAAGTCGCGGGTGGCGACCCATGCCGTCTGGTTCTGCGGGGTTGCCGTGCGCACGAAGAAGGCGTTTTTCGTCCACGGCTTGGGGTTGTTGAACACTTCTTCCATGCGGGACTGGACCGCGCGCTTGGCAACGCCTGCCACGCGGTTCAGGCCGTGGGCGATGGCGCCGGGCAGTTCATCCTTCGTGAGCTGGGCGAACGCCTGGAACAGAGCCGAGCCATCGACGGATACCTTGAGATCGAGCGGCATACCCTCTTCCTTGTGGTAATACGAAAATCATACCATTTTTCAGAATGGTAAATCTCTCTTATTCAGTATTTTTGTATATAACACGATGTGCCTTGCCTCATATATTATGACATGCTTCATTCCATACTTAGTTACAGAAGGAAGATTACATGCCAGGAAATAATAAAGGGCTAGACCCACGTGAAGTTCTATCACCTCGGGACAAGTGGGAACTGGTCGACGTTCTGCATGAAGGTCGGTGGTGGTCAATGGCTATAGGTTATTGGACGGATGAAGAAGGGAAGCGTCCTGTTCTGGCCCAGCGATGGAATGGCGATGAGGGGGATAAGGGAAATCCACTTTCTCGCGGCTATCCTACCTGGTTCATACTGCCGAGCGAGACCTACAGTCTTTACTTTGGGAGCGACTTCATACCCAATGATAAAAAATCAAAAGTCATAGATTTCCTTCTTAAGAAGTCATAATTCCTTTCACACAGAATACATGCTCACCGCGCCAACTGGGATGCTAGTCGCTTTCTGCGCTCCTCACGGGATGCGGTTGATGGCTCAGATGTAACAACCTGCGCCACCGCTTTAATTCCGGTCGCCAGGGCGGTGGCGTTTCGTGCCGCCGTCTCTTCCTCCATGGACACGACCAAGGTGTTGACATCCCACGGCGCGGCCCAGCCGGGCGGGCTTTCCCACGGCATGCGGGGGAGGCCGAACAGGAAGGCCATGACGTTGGTCATGGTCATGAGGTCGAGCGCTTCGTTCCGGGCGTTGGGCGATACCTTGGCCCAGCGCCCGTCGCTGGAACGCTGCTCGGCCACCAGCTGGTCGAAGAACGGGTGAGGGGGTTCGGCTGCGCGCAGCGCGGCGGGGAAATGCACGCACCACGGTCCCGGCTCCGCCACCTGCATCTGGGTCGAGGCGGCATCCTTGAAGGCGTTCGGGTTGAACAGGCCGACCGGCACCTCGCCCCGCGCGCCTGCCGTGCGGTCACGGCGCTTGCTCTCGGGGTAGGTCAGGTTCAGAAGCGGGGCGTTGACGCTGCCATTGCCCTTGAGCGGCAGGATGGACCAGGCGTGACGCCCGTCGATGCTGCCGTATTTGCGGGCCGTGCGGCGCTTGCGCGCGCGGCGCCAGGCGTCATAGGTCTGCAGGGTCACGCCTTCCTGCCCGCCACTGTCGAAGCCGATGGCCATGATCTTCATGGCGCGGCCTGAACCGTCGGTCAGGGGGTAGAGCGCATCCTCCAGGCTTTTGAGCATGTCATCCCAGTCGCCGGGGCTGGTCGCGGGATCTGCGGTTACCTTGCGGTAGTCGATGATCCAGCTTTCGCCGCCCACGCCCCAGGCGCGGACGAGGATCTCAAAGCGGTTGCCCTGAATGTCGACCGCAGCCGTGATGAAGCGCGTGCCCTCGGGCACATAGCCGAGGCGCAGGCCGGGTTCGGCGCGGTCGGCCAGGGCTTTGGCATCGAGGTTACCAACCGCCTTTGGTGGCTCAAAGGGTAGCCCCCAGCGCTTGACGGTCACATCCTTCAGCTTCTTGACGGCGTCTTCTTCACCGTTTTCAACAGCACGGCGCGCCTTGGCCATCTCGTATGCAAGGGAACCAATTCCCCCGATGACGAAAGGCGACATAACGCCAGTGATCCAGAAACCGGCAGTTTCTTTGGCGATCAGTTCGCCAGATATGTCTCCGGCTTCATTGATGCTTTGACCTGCACCGACCCATACACCGTCCCGGTTCATGGCGCGTCGCCATTTATCCTCGATCAGCGAACCGCAGGACGGACAGACGAGGCGCGTAGCTTCCTTGATTTCATCCAGGGGCGCGTCCTGCGGCCAGTCCAGTGTCATGACGCGCTCGCCCATGGGATTTGGGGCTGAGTAAGCATTGCAGTTCGGGCAGGGCCAGTACCAGATATGCCTGTCACTATCCCGGTAAAGGGACATGACACCTGCCGTCCATTTTTCCGGCTCGGCACCCGCTGCCATGTCTGGGTGGCTTTCAGCCAGCACCATGGATTCATACATGAACGACTGGCGACGCACGCTGGCCAGTTCATAGGTATTGCCGTCACATGCATCCAGCTCGGTAATGATGATGCGCGGGGCAGATTTCTGAATGAGGTTACGATAACTGGCAGCCAGGAACTGCACCCACATGCCAGAAAATTTCTTGAAGTGCATGGAGTTGTCGCGTGGCAACTTCCCCTGCTTGTCTTTCAGCCGCTTGTGGCTGTCGATCAGCGGATTGATTTCGGCCTTTACATATTCCTCGATCATCGCGTCGGTTGCGCTGTAGACCAGCATATCCGCCGGGTCAGCATCAATGGACTGACACATCCAGTTCTGGCCGATGGCTGTCTTGCCGCTTCGTGCGGGACCAACCACGGCAACCGTCAGGTGGTTCCGGCTGGTAAGCATCCGCATCGGCCCGACCAGGTAGGGGGCCTCATCATGGTTCCACCGACCGACATAGCCACCGCCACGGTTATCGAGATAACGATGTAACGCCGCATAGTCAGCCACATCGATCTGCTCTGGCGGCAGGAAGGCCGCGATGGCGTTCGAGATGATTGTACGCGGATCGACAAACCGGACCTTATCCAAGGAGATCAGGTTGGGGTCCGTCATCATCGGCTTCGTCTACCTTCATATCGTCCAGAACCTTCTGGACAGCTGTGCGCTGCATGTCTGCCAGCTTGCTTTCAGCCTGCCTGATCATGGCATCCGGCCATGACTGTTCGCGTCCAAGCTGGCGAATGAAAACATTGATGTCGCGTCCAAGGCGACCGAACACGGACGTGAACAGGTCCTGTAGCTCCTCGGCATTGACCAGCTTGCCTGCCTCTTTGGCCTGCTTCATCTGCAGGTCCTGCAGGCGTGCCAGATCAAGCCGTTCCTTGATCGGGATCCGCTGGGCGGAAGGCTGAGCAACCGGTTCCGGCCATAACGCCATTTGGAGCTTCATCAACTCGGCGTCACGACCAGCCTCTTTTGCGGCCTCTTCCTCACGGCGCGCCGTCAGGAACGCCAGGACGTCATCAAGATGGAAGGTCCAGCTCACGCCGTTACGGCCGCGTTCGACCACAGGAAACTCTGGCCACCGATCAAGCCAGTTGGTCAGCGTCGGTAGGGAGATACGAAGCCGATTGGCCAGTTCACGTTTATTGACGGTCGGGCGTGGTGCAGTGATGTGATCATCCTGCCGATCAGCATTGTCTGACAACAATACCATTGGAAACACCAAGCCTTTGTAAAATTTATAAAAGTCAGAGACACACCAGGGTGCGAATTACCCCCGGTGGGCTACCCTCCCAGGAGGGACCCACGAGATATGCGTCAGGGCATGTGATTGCGGGTCAGGCAATGCGCCATGCGCATGGGTCGGCGGCATGCAACCGGCAGGAGAGGCGACCAGTCCCGCAACGAAAAACGGCGTGAACCCCGAAGGATGCACGCCGCCTCAACATAACAATCGCTATGCGGCAAAATGGGGAATATGGGAAGTGGAAAATGTAGATTGTGCGATTTTTCTGGCAATGTCCGCTACGGCCAACTGGTGCCATGACTTGGCAGTGTGATGATCAATATGCAGATGATTGGCGATTTTCCGCCACATCCAGCGGTATCGATGCGAGATCGGATGCACGATCAGGCGCAGGCAGACCACCTTGCGCCAGTTCAGCCGGTCATCGCCGATCAGGCCGATCCATGACAGGGCTTCATCCATGCGCGTGATCGCAGCCGAGCCGGGGCGGGGTGGTCGCATGTCCTCGGCCGGGCAGGCGTTGATCCAGTCGAGGTCGGCATCTTCCAGCATCTCGGGCCAGGCCACGCGCACACCGCCGGGTTTCAGGCCATGCGCGGGGAGTGCTGCCAGCGTGCATCCGGCCTCAAACAGCCGCTGGCCGACCACATCGGCCACGGCCAGACCTTCGGGGATGGTAAGGGAAGGCCTCATGCCGCCACCCGTGCGCGGGCGATGAAGTCTTCCCGGCGCGGCTGTGGCGCATCGCTGCCGTTTGCGGCATCCAGCACCCACTGGCGATGCGCTTCCTGATAGGCCGCGTCCGCCGCGAACTCGGCTTCCGTGGTGCAGACCAAGGCAGGAATATCACGTTCAGCGATCGCCTTGGCAACCGCCTTGTTGAAGTAGCCCATATGGTCGATTTTCTGACCGTCCTTGCCCCTCGCACGTTCCCGATCTGCCAGTCGACCAACAACGTCCATGACCAGACGCTCAATTTCGGATGCACTCAGACCTTCGGCCATGCCATCGGCTACCCACTGCCGCACCAATCCCCAGTTGCCACGGTCACGGGCCGGATCGAAACCCGCGCGCTCCCATGCCTTGCGCCCCAAAACCCTGAACACCGCATCCACGTCCTGTGCCGCAGGCTTAGCTTTAAGGTTATTATTAACCTCTAAGCTAAGCTTAGGGTCGTGGGTTTCGCATTGGGTTTCGGTGGCCATGTCTTTTCCTCCTGCAATGCCCATGATAGCGGTGCGCTGGCGCGGATCGTCCTGCGGCTTCGGATTGTGATGTTTTGGCGGCCTTCCGCCCTTTTTGCCGTTCTCCCGCGCGGCCAGCGCCTTGCGTGACGGCATGAGCGCACCCGGAAGCCCGATGGTGCCGACCGTGCGGTCGTGGGTTATCAGTTGGGTTTCCGCGTAGGTTTCCAGATGGGTTACCAGTTCGGTTACATCCATGCGCAAACCGACGGCGGCGATTTCCTCCAGCGTGGGCGCGCCGCCATTGCCGGGCACCAGCACACCGTCGGTTCCATATTCGATGATGTAGGAGATGAGCTGCACCCATATCCCGATGGCGGCATGGCCCAGCGCGCGCAGGCGGATGTTGTGCGTCGCCATCTGGAGCATTTTCTGTTCGGTTGTCACGCGGGCCATGTCAGTAAGCTTTCAGGCGGTAGCCATTCCGGAAGGGTTCCAGAATGTCGAGCTGCACCAGCTGCTCGATTGCGGTGCCGACTTCGGCGGCATCAGCCGCCACAAGCCGGGTGAACTGTTCCCTGTCGGGTGCCGTGCGCACGGGCGCGCGCAGTTCCGGCATGAGATCGGCCGCGTCGGTCAGCTCCAGCCACATGGCGCGGGCTGACAGGCCAAGCAGCCGCCAACGACGGTCCGTCATCAGCACGCGGGCATGTTTTCCGGGGCGTTGACGCGGCGATTTCATTGCAAGGTCATCCTTTCCATCGGCCCCATTGGACGAGGGCTGACAGCAGCCCATAGCCCAGCAGGAAACCGAACATCATCATGAGCGCGGCAGGCCATCTGCCTGTCACCTCACATCCGGCAAGACCGCAGACGGTGCCCAGCAGGGCCGCGCGGCCACAGTCGGCAAGCGATGCCAGTACGCGATACCGCATCATCAGAACTCCGGCGCCGTAATGGTCCAGGCCGGACCGTTTTCGCTCTCATCCACATCGCGGAACCACGTGGTTTCGTCCTGGAACTGGAGCGCGCAGCCGCCGGTGGCGCCGTGGCGGTTCTTGGCAATGAACACGCTGGCCTTGCCCCTGCTGTCGCGCGTGCGCTGGATCAGGCTGGCGCAGCGGGCGCTGTAGGCCTCATCCGTCTCGCGGTCATTGCGGGGGATGTTGCCGTCGCCCAGCTGCTTGTTCAGGTAATAATGGTCGCGGTGCAGGAACAGCACGGTGGCGGCATCCTGCTCCAGCGATCCACTGTCACGCAGGTCGGTCAGTTCCGGCCGCTTGTCCTCGCGCTTGGCACTCTCGCGCGAGAGCTGCGCCAGGGCGAGCACCGGGATCTCCAGCTCACCGGCAAGGTTTTTCAGATCCTTGCTGATTTCCGTCATCTTGTGCGTGAGGTTGAACGAGCGCGAATCAGTCGAGGCACTGAGCAGCCCGACATAATCGACCACGATCAGGTTCAGCCCCTGTTTCGAGCGCTTCATGGCGCGGGCCTGCGTGCGCAGCTCCGCCACCGTGATGCCCGAGCGGTGATCGATGCGCAGCGGCAGGCTGGCGGCGGCGTGCTCGCCTTCCTCCAGCTCGCGCCACTGGTATTCCGCCAGCGGCTCGCGCTGCGTGGTGTCGGCATGGGGCGGAATGTCGTACCGCCGGCCGGTAAAGACCGACAGCGTGGATAGCCCGGCCCACGCCGCACCGGCACGCGCGCCCAGCTGGGCCGCACGCATCTCGCCCGACCAGAACAGCACCGAATTGCCCGCTGCCGCCGAACGCACGGCAATGCCAAGCCCCAGCGCGGTCTTGCCCATGGCGGGCCGCGCGCCAAGCAGCGTCAGGTCACCGGCATGCAGCCCGCCAGTCATGCGGTCGAGCGCCCTGTAACCCCACGTGATGCCCGCAAGCCCATCGCCACGCTCGGCCGCAGCGCGCGCGTTGAGGATGGCCTGACCAATGGCATCACCAATCTGCACCGTGGGCTGGATTTCCACGCTGCCGGACGCGATGCGGGTGATGCGGCTTTCCAGCATTTCCATCAGGGCACTGTCAGGCCGCTCGCCGGGCATGCAGCACAGATCGGCCGTCTCGGCGCATACATCAAACAGGTTGCGCCGGAACCACGCGCTGCGGATGGCAAGGGCATAATCGGCGGCGTTGGTAATGCCCACCATGCTGCCCAGCAGCGTGGCGAACACCTTGGCTGCCGTCATGTCGATGGGCAGCAGCGGGTCATTTTCAAACCGGGGGCGCAGCGTAATCGGATCGGCCACGTTGCCCGCCCAGATCAGCGTGCGCATGGCGGCAAAGATCGCCCCATGCAGCGGCACATAAAAATGCTCGGGCTGGAGGATTTCCTCCACGCGCCCGAACGCTTTGTTATTGGTCAGGATCGCGCCCAGTAGCGCCTGCTCGGCCGGGACGTTGGTGGGGCGCTCGCGCATGGCCGAGCCGAACAGGGGAGCCGAGCCGTTCATGGTTGTTCATCCGTCTTGGCCGGAACAGGGAAGAATGGCTGGTACATGGTGACCGTGACCGGGCGATAGCCCAGTGCCAGCGGCACCGATGTGCCAAGCCCCTTGTGCCCATTCACCGCGTTGGCCAGCGTGCGCATGTTCAGGCCGGTTTTATTGGCCAGTTTCTGCACGCCGCCAGCCTCGCGCACCCGCGCGTTCAGCACGACATACATTTCGGTCGTGGTCAGCATGGGGCCGCTCATGACGAACGCCTCCCGCTACGGAAGGAATACGTCGCGCGCGCCCGGCCCAGATAGGTGCGGCCAGAGGACGTGATGGACACACTGACCTGATTGCTCACGCCCAGCACCTGCATGCGCGAGCGCACCGCGCGGGCCGAGACGCCCATCTTCCGCGCCATGGTGGAAACCGAAACACCCATGCCCGCCAGCTGGCGCAGCATGGGGTCGAGCCTTTCCCAGTCAATCGATATGGCTGGCATCATCTTCTCCTGGCACAGGCCGGGCGCAGGCAGCGCCCTCGGCCCATCAGTGAAACAGGTTCCGGCGCAGCCGAATCTTGAGGCGCGCAATGCGCTCAAGCCGTTCGGTCCTGCGCTCGAGAATGGCGGACTCCCGCAAGGCCCAGGCATCGAGCGTGCCAACGAGCAGGCGGAAAAACTTCAACACGATCCACGCGCGCCCACGGCGCATGACCAGCACCAGGCACACGGGCACGCCGAAAACGGATGCGCTGATCCAGATGTAAAAGGTGTGCGTCACAGCAGGTCCCGCAATGCGGCCTGCCGCTGCCGGATGTTTTCAAGCCGCTGGCGGATCAGGGCATCTTCATGCCGCAGGCGGCTTTCCTCCTGCGCCAGGCGGGCTGCACCCAGCGCGCGCACGGCCTGCCATTCGGCCAGCGTGACCGCACGCACCTCATGGTGCCAGCATGCCCGCACGCGGCGCACGGTAAAGCCAAGCGCACGCGCCACCTCGGCAAAGGCACCAGCCAGCCCGAGCCGGTCGCGGCGCGCGCTGACCTCGGCACTGACAAGATTCTGGAACTCATCGCGCAGCGCATCGGCGCACATCTTAGATCTGGCCTCCCGATCCGGACTGGATGCACCCGCGCGCGCGGGTGAAATGGGCAAAACGTCCGAGCGCTCGGACAAATCGGCCAAAATACCCGCGCGCTCGGACAAAAACGGCAAAATACCCGACACCTCGGACGCCCTCCCTGACATCTTCATGGATGTCAGAGGGGCGTTTCCCTCGGGTAACGAGCAGGGCAGGGAAGGGCAGGCCGCCAGCGCGCTGGACACGCATGGAAAGCTGGCGGCCTGCCCACCCTGAATGGACATGACAAAGCACAGGCATCACTCAGCCACCCTGCGGCACGGCGCGCAGCGGAACAGGAAGCGGCTTTCGGCCACAAACGGCGCCCGGCAGCGAGAGCAGGAGCGTTTGATGCGCTCCTTCTTCACCTTCGGCGCATATTCGGTGCCAAGGGCCTCGGTGATCAGGTTCGAGGCCACATGGTTCGGCCCGCGCCCCTTGCGCCCGCATTGACGCAGATGCGTGAGGCCAAGGAACCCCACGCGGAAATTGACCGCCGAATAGGTCAGCCCCAGCCTGCGCGCGATCTCGGCATAGGGCAGGCCGTCGGCCAGCAGCGGCACCAGTTCGGCCCGCGCCGCATCCCAATCAACCTTCGCGGCCATCAGGTATTCACCGATGAATACCTGCCGTTACCGGCAGACTGGAAATATCCGCCCTTACGGGTCAGCCTATTGTCAGGCCGACCCGCGCGGACCACCATGGAGTCACCACAACCAATCATGGAGGATTCGAGAATGACTTCCGATGCGAAAACAGCCGCAACGCCGGATGCAACGGCACTGGCCGGAACGCTGGTCGGATTGGAACTCGCCATTACAAGTCTCATCGACTTTTACGCGAAGAATGGCGGCCCCTCGCATGCAGCAGTAGCGCAGCACCTGCAGTCAACAGCAGACAAACTGCCCAAACATGCATTGCCCGGAAGCGCACGCGTTCTGGAACGGATTGCCGATGGCGTGATGCACAATCACCCGAAATCATCTGCATGATTTCGTCCTGTATTCGATTGATATAATCGGCAGAAACAGGGGAACCGTCGGTTGCCTCTCCCTGATTACCGGGAAACACGACGGTTGCCGTTTCGATCTGGCGCCGCACTGCATCCCGATTTGACGAAAAGGGATCTTCATGGCTGCCACCATCTCGCGCAGGCATCATCCTCAGTTTGACCAGCGGCTCATCCTGGGCGGCAATCCAGCACACATCCGGCCGACTTTCCGTCGCCCGATAGATCGGCAAACCGTCAACCAGTTCCACGAATTCAAACCGTATGCGGCGCGGGCGGTCGAGTGCGATGTCAGCCCAGAACGCCCGCAACCGCGTGCCCTCGGTCGGGCAGCGCAGATTGAGGGCGTTGCCCCCGGTAGCCGCCTCGGCAAACCAGACAGCCTGCACATCAATGACGCGGATCGCGCTCATGCCGCACCTCGGGTATAAGTGGTTTTGTTACAGTTAAAAGGAAAGAACATGCCCCAAAGCAATGAAACGGAAACGATAAAGAATGCCCTAAGCTGCTCCATTAAGAGGATGCACAGGAAGAAAGACGGCGACTTGAAAGTAACCGTCCAAATACCGCCGGAAGTGTTTACAAAAATTCCGGCACCTAATAGATTGCCATATCTTTCCTGCATATCCATGAAAGCTAATCTTGTGCTTTCAGCAGCTAAGTCAGAGCCAGAAAACCGCCACGCCTTCACAGTAAATAACGCTTTTACTACCATTAAAAGCATATGCTGGCGTAATGCTGTCCGTCGGATTGCCCGCATGCGCCGGAACGCAGACGGAAACCTTGAACTGAAAATCAAGCTGGCCGCAGACCGAGATGCTCCCAGCACGTATTCAGACGTTTGCCTGAACATCGAAGCGAAAGGCGACATCCTGACAGTGGGCATAAAGGAAGGCGACATGATTGATAGAATCCTGGCAGAGGTAGATGCAGCCTGCGACACGGCAATACGCTTTCTCAGTCAGGTGTACGGGGGTCGATAATCAGCAGATCGGAAAACTGGCTCAGCATTCCAGCGCGCGGATCGACCCGAGCGTAAACAGGACCGCCCCTCGTGATGACGAGCACTGTCTCCGGACACTCCAGATCACAGCGCAGCGCCTCGATCTCACGCAGTTTCTCATTGAGAAGGTCCACCTTTGCCTGGGCCAGACCTTTCTCGGCCTTGGCAATTTCAGCTTTCGCAGCGTCTACCCGGTCCAGCGCGCACTGGACCGGGCTTTCGAGAGAAGGGGATTTATCAGTCACGCCGCACCTCGCTCTTGTGTTGTTTCGGGGCCAAAAACATCGGGACGGAGATCATGAAGAGTAAGGCCGGTAATACGTGCAACCTGGCCTAATCGTCCTACGGCAATCTTTCTTTTCCCGGAGCGCCATAACCGGACAGTTTCCGTGGATACCCCTGCCTCTTCAGCTATCTGCCGAGAGGTTAGGACTTTCCGTTTCAGCAGTTCGTCTAGGGCTCTCATATCAGCCTTATCCAACAAAACGTTGGATAAGGCAAGTGCATCTTGTCACGTGAAATGAAAGCGCATGTTTGCCAGACTCTTACACATGAAACGCTCAAGGCACATGACAGCATCAGAGACGCGGTCAGCCTTTGCTGTCCGTCTCCGCATGCTCCGAGAAGCTTATGGTCGTGAGATCGGTATCCCCGGCCTTACGCAGCGAGAATTTGCAGAAATGCTTGGGTTAGAAACAGAGCGATATTCCACTTATGAACGGGGAACACGCGAGCCGCCCCTAAGCGTTTTGGCATCAATCAGAGCGCTAACCAGCGTTAATTTAAATGGCTTAATTGCTGGCGATATCGATAAAGCCGCATAGGGTAATTAAAATGTATATCGAAGATGCTGGCATTGTTTGGAATGCCGATACAAAAGAATTTTTAGTTGGCGAGTGGGATCAAATAAAAGAAAAAACTGAAGAATATCCAAAAAGTTTTTCTTTTAATAGATATAATGGTCAAAATTCTAATTTTAAAAATACAATTTTTATGTATTCAATTATAGAGATGCTCATTATTGATGTCGGCATTGATGGAAAGTCCCTAAATCGAGCACTTATGCAAATTGATGAATATCAAATTACAGCCCAGGCAACCCTTACGAACATAGATACACACGATCTACAAGACCGATTTCTGCCCACAAAAGAAGATAGCATCGATAGCTTACTCAGCATGATTCCCTAATTTGTAAGCGCCCCTTTCTTTCTCCCGGAAGGGGAGAGTCGAACAAAAAGCAGACACTATCCAACATTTTGTTGTTTACATGAAAAACAAAATGTTGGATTAATCTCTCATCATACCACGTGATGGAGGTTTTTCATGCTCACCAAGCTCTATGAGGTTCCGCGCGTAACGCACCGCGATCCATCGATGCCTGGCCTCCCGATCACTGCTATGATTGCATCCAGACAGGGAGGGTCGCATGTCCGAGAAAGTAGGTCAGTCTGGCACATTCGAAATCAGACTGTGCTCAAAGGAAGATGCGACGGAACCGAATTGGGGCGCTACTGGACACGATTTTCGTCTTTGGCGCGCGAAAGAAGCGCTTGCACAAGTGGAAAAGCGCCTGTCATCACAGACCACTACATTATCGGCTTACGAAACACGAACATCGTCGTTACTGGGCTGGTTGAGTGCCGAGGCATTAGCTACGGTCGGCGCAGTTATTTCTCGAACGGGCGGCCTAGATGCATCGCATTGGGAAACCACCAAGATATGGATGCTAGGTTCTGTCGGCTTTATATTACCAATGGTAATATCAGCCATTTACCTATCTCGTGTTTTCAAGAAAAAAGTGTGGACCGTTGTAGGCGCGGATGCCGAGTGGCTTATGCAGGACTGGGACAATCCCAGCGAAGTAGAATGTATCGAGAGTATTGTTTCGGTCTATCTCGATGGTGTTCAAGAAAACGAAACCGTTCTGGATTACTCAATGAAAAAATTACAAAGAGGACGGGCATGGTTTTTGCTCACACCCGTCCTCGGAGCGATCTGGTCTGCTATCGTTATTTCTTGGACGTTGCACCGCTAGAGACTGGTTTAGGGGGGACGGGCTTCGGCGCTGAATCTCCTACCATGCCACCACGATTGGTTGTGGGACGCCTTGGAGCTGCGGACGGGGCCATAGGTGGTTTTACCATAAGTTTCCTCATCGAGTCTGTACAACCCCGATGATGGAGAGTGCGGGGATGGCTGACAACAGCCGTTCCCGCATTTGAAACCAGACATTCCAATTTTCAAGCTGTTCGCGCTCCCCCGCATCGCCGGGCCTGTTGACCCGCGTCCAGTAATGGAGAATTTCCATGTCCAAAATCACGATCATTCCCATCAGGAGAGGCCCGCTAGCAGGCACCCCTGATGCCCTGCAGGACATAATCGTCCGCCGCCAGATGGCCGAAAGCGCCGTGTTGAATGCCCTGCCGCGCCAGGGCGCGGGCATTGCCCTGCTCATGTCCGAACGCCGCGCCCTGCGTGCCGCTACAGCCGAACTTAACCGGCAGATGGATGCCGAGGAAGCGGAACTCAACCGCATTGCCCGCCGCCATGTGTCCCACCACCTCACCAGCACCGGGCGAGGTGTGGCATGACGCAGGACTTCACGCCCATCCCGCCCAGCCATCTTGTCGGCCTGTTGGCCAGCAGGGATCAGGATGCGGCCATCAACATGCACCAGCAGTTCCGCACCAACTTCATGGCGGCCGAGACCTACCGCCAGCAGGGCAGCCTGACCGCAGCCCGCTTCGCCGCCCGCATTGCCGATGCGCGACTGGAAGACCTTGAGCGCATCGTGATGACCCCGTTCATGGCCGAAGGCCCCGAGATCGAGGCCGACCTGTACCGCAAGGCGCAGGCGGGGAGGGTGCAGTCGTGATCCAGATCCCCGCTCACCAGGTCAACCGCATCCGCGATCATCTGCCCACCGTGCCGGAAGTCATAGCCTGCACGGCGCTGTGCTGCGTGGTGTGGGGTGGCCTTGTCCTGATCGTGCTGGAGGCCCTGCCATGATGGAAACCCGCCAGCTCGATCTTGTCGACTACCTTGCAGGCATCTCCGTGCCGCCTGCGGCAGCACCGCAGATCAACCCGCTCGATCTGCTTCCACGCCGCCCCAAGGCATGGGAGCGCCTGGTCGCCCACGTTCCGGCCGAGGATGTCCGCATCAGCATCTCCACGACCTGGACCCGGGTTGTGATGGAGCAGCTGCGCGAGGACGGGCGCGGTGACCTGCTGTTCGCCACCGGCAAGATCAGATCCGACGACGTGCCGCCCGACCTCATCTGGCCCGAGCCCTGCCGCCTGATCCTGATGACAGCCGCCAGCGCCATCCGCATCCACGAACGCTGGTGCCTGGAGGAAGCCCCCGGCACCGGCCTCACCAACACCTTCCGCTTTGCCCAGCAGCACGCCGACCGGACAGCCGTGTCGCAGCAGCTGCGTGCGCTGGCAGAGGAACAGTCATGACCGAGATGAAAATAGAGGTCGCGTCCACCATCGGGATTGCCTTTATCCCGATAGCCTGCGCAGCCGGGATGGCGTGTTTCGGCATCCCGCACGACGACAATTTCAGCAACCCGGACTACGCCGCGTGCCGGCGGCGGGGCAACGCTGTCCAGGATTGTATGCGGCATGTGCGAACGAGGCCCACCATCCGCGTCCGGACAGCGGGAGGCGTGGCATGAGCCAGACCAGAATGCCGATGCATCCTGTGCCCATCCCGTCCTGCAAAGACGTGGAAACAGCCGCCTGCATCCGAAACCTCGAAGATGGCAGTGATCTGGACTGGTCAACCTTCAACAGCAGGTTGCTGCCCGAAGGCGAATGGACGGACGTGGTCCGCCGCACCGACATGGAGGCGCAGGTCGCCGCGCTCAACAACAGGATAGAGCAGCTCAAAATCTGTCTGGCCAATATCCGCGCAACCTGCCTGCAGGCAGCCGAAGGACCGACGCCAGCCAACAGCATGGTCGCCGCTGGCATGAGAGCCATGCGCCTGGCCGATGCGGCCCTGAACGGGGAGGGGCGGGCATGAGCGACCTTGCCAGCCATCCGATCCTGCAGGGCCTCGAGTTCGGGCGCGAGATCTACAGCATCGAGATCCACGGCAACGGCCGGGGCGATTACGTGGGCATCGTGCGCGAGGATGATGGCCCGTGCTGCATCGTATTCCGTGGCCCGCTGGTGACCGAAGGCGGCCGCAAGCTCATCCGCGCACGCGGTACGCAGGCATGGATCAAGGAGGGGAGCCATGAGTGAGGCCTGGATACCGCGCGGCTTGCGGGTTGAGCAGGCCGCGCTTTACGTCGGGCTATCGGTCAGCACGTTTCTTGCCCAGGTGGCACCCCAGGTGCCTCCCGTCAAATTGACGGTTAGGCGGCAGATATGGTTGCGCGAGGACCTTGACCGCTGGCTTGACGTGCGTGCCGGGCGTACTGGTGCTGCGCGCGAGGAGCTTGGAGGCAACGCATACGAGCAACTGATGGGTGGTTATGGGACGCGTTGATCTGCCCTATGTCGATACAGTAAAGGCGAAGGGGAAGACCTATTATTACTATCGCAGGGGGAAGTTGCGGCGGAGGATCAAGGGCAACCCCGAGGACCCGCTCTTCCATCAGGAATACGCCCGCCTTCACCATGCTGCCCTTCATGCCGAAGTCAAAGCTGACAACAGGCCACGAGTTACTCCGGGCTCTCTCGCAGCCCTGATCGCAGCCTATCGGGCATCACCCGAGTGGTATGGGACCGCGCCCGCCACGAAAGTGGATTACGCCAAGGCCCTTGCACCGCTTGAAAGTGAGTTTGGCCATCTATCTATCGCTGAAATGCCTCGCAAATTCGTCTTTTGGCTGCGTGATCGCTACGCAACCAGGCCGGGTGAAACAGAACATTCTGCACCGGTGCCTACGCCTAGGCGAGCCAACCGCATTGTCACAGTCCTGTCTATTTTGCTGAGTTGGGCCGTCAACCGCGAATGGCGGCCAGACAACCCGGCCCAGCGAGTGCCTAAACTGAAAACGGGCGAGGGCTATCGCGCGTGGTCGGATAGCGAACTGGATAAGATGCTCAGAGCCCGAACGACGACGGTTGATATCCGGACGGCCGTAGTTCTGGCCTTCACCACGGGGCAGCGAGGGCAGGACCTGATCCAGATGAAATGGTCAGATTATGATGGGGAGGGGATTTATGTTGTCCAGCTCAAGACCAATGCGCGCGTGTGGATACCGCTTCATGAGCGTGCCCGCGAGATGCTGAACGCAATGCCACGGCATAATGCAGAAACAATTCTGACCAGGGCAGATGGCAGACCATGGAAAATCGATCATTTCCGGCATGAGATGGGCAGGCAGATCCGTGCGGCTGGACTGAAGGGAATCGTCACGCACGGCCTGCGTGCCACAGCCGCCAAGTGGATGGCTGAAGCTGGATGCTCGGAGCGAGAAATCATGTCGATCACCGGGCACACCAGCTCGGCCATGGTCGGTCGCTATGTGCGCGAAGCGAGCCAGAAACGCCAGGCGCGAAGTGCGGCAACAAAGGTGGCCGAGTATCGCTTGAAACAGGGGATTGCCAAACCGGGGGAAAATGGAGTGCCAAACCACAGCAAAGCAGAGGCTGCTAGTGACCCTGAAAAAGCATAAAAAATGTAGGGAAATCAATCCTAACGCAGATGGTAGCGGTGGACGGATTTGAACCGCCGACCAAGGGATTATGATTCCCCTGCTCTACCGCTGAGCTACACCGCCATCGCGTTAGGATGAGAGCGAGATACCCGCGCTTATGGGGCAAGTCAACCCGTGTTTTCGCATTCGATTGCAAAACACATAAAAAAGCCCCGGATTTGGTACATCCACCCGATAGGGGGTACTAAGGCAGACCCACCCCCTAAAACGGCAACAACCAGCAAAAGGCTGCGCATCCTTCGTGAAAACCGAATTCCTTACACTTCTGACCCAGATCAGGCACCTGTTCGGATGGCTGCCGGGACTGCTGTCCTCCATCCTCATGCTGTGTGTGGCCGGGCTGGTGGCGGAAATGTTCAGCCGGTTCATCACGAAACTCATCGTGCGCATACCGGGGCAGAAGCGCGGGGCCTTCGTGCGTTCGTTCACCATGGCCATGCAGCGCCCGGTGCGCATCATGCTGGTCATCGTGTTTGTCGGCACCGCGCTGCCGGTGTCGGGCCTGCCGTATGATATCATGCAGGCCACCACCCACGCGCTGGTGGTGCTGTTCGTGCTCATGCTGGGTTATGCCGCCGTGGTGGCCACCCGCATCCTGTCCGATGCCTACCTCAAGCGCATCAACGGCAAGGATGACAAGGACGACATCCTGCTGCGCACCCACATGACACAGGTGCGCGTGCTGCGCCGCACGAGCGACCTGCTGATCGGCCTGCTCACCATAGGGGCCGCACTCATGACATTCGAGCCGGTGCGGCAGTACGGGCTGAGCCTGTTCGCCTCTGCCGGTGCGGCATCGCTGGTCGTGGGTCTGGCCGCCCGCCCGCTGCTGACCAACCTGTTCGCGGGTATGCAGATCGCCATGACCCAGCCCATCCGCATGGAAGACCTCATCATCATCAACGGGGACTGGGCATGGGTGGAGGAAATCACCTCCACCTATGTCGTGCTGCGGGTGTGGGACTGGCGGCGGCATATCGTGCCGATCTCGTATTTTCTTGAAAACACGTTCCAGAACTGGACCCATAATTCGGCAGCGCTGATCGGGGTGGTGTTCCTGCATCTTGATTTCAACGCGCCGATGGACCGCATCCGCGAGCGCCTGCGCGAGATCGTGCATTCAGCACCATTGTGGGATGGCAAGGAATTCGCCGTTCAGGTAGCCGACTGCAATGCTCAGGTCATGACCGTGCGCGTGATTGCCAGCGCGCGCTCGGCCATGCAGAGCTGGGATCTGCGGTGCGAAATTCGCGAACAGATCATCGCCTTCCTGCGTGATGAATGCCCCGAGGCGCTGCCGCGTGAGCGCCTGTCGCATGTGGCATCCACCTCGGGGCTGGATGTGATGACGGACCCGGCCACGCTGTCGCCCCCGGTCAGGCGGCCACCGCCGGGGGCCTATCTTGGCCCGCGCAATGGCGCGGGTGGTGGTGGCATGGGGCACAGCGATGGCGGGCAGGGCCATGGCTGAGCCCATGCAGGCCGGTCAGAACGACAGGTAGAGGAACGCGACCACGCCGGCCCCTATGCAGTACCAGCCAAACGGGCGCAGTGCCCAGTCCTCATGGTCGCGGAAGTAGCGCATGAGGATGCCCGTGCAGACCAGTGCCACAACACCCGCCACGATGGCGGCAATGATGGCCATGTGCATCTGCTCGGGCTGGGGCGGGGCATGGCGCAGCTTCAGCGCCTCGAGCACGGTGGCGGCCAGAATGACCGGTTGCGCCATGAGAAAGGAGAAGCGCGCCGAATTCTCATGCGACAGGCCGCGCAGCAGCCCGCCCACGATGCACGCGCCCGAGCGCGACAGGCCGGGAAAGAAGGCGAGGCACTGGAACAGTCCGATCACCAGCGCCTCACCAAAGCCGAGGGCTGCAAGCGGGCGGTCGTTATGGTGGCGCAGGGTGGCGCGCATGCGGTCGACCACCAGCAGCATGACGCCATTGAGGGTGAGAAAAACGGCGGCGTAACGCGCCGTGCCGAACAGGTTGCGGATGGCGTGCTCGAACAGGCCGCCAATCAGCACGGCGGGCACGGTGGCCACGCACAACAGGGCAAGGATGCGGATGCTGTCCATCTGGCATGTCTCGCCATGACGGCCCGCAGCCCCCGTGAACAGGGCCACCCAGTCGCGCCAGAAAAAGACCAGAAGGGCAGCACAGGTGCCCAGGTGCAGCATGACCAGCAGGGGCAGGAACATCTCCCCATGCAGGTCGAGTGGCCAGTGCAGCATGGCCGGCACGATGGCCGCATGCCCGAGGCTACTGATGGGGAACTGTTCGGTCGCCCCCTGAATGATGGCAATAATGATAGCCTGTAGGAGTGTCATTGTCCCCCCGTCCATGACGCAGTAGAATGAAAAGATAAGGCAAGGTGTTGCGCCGTATCCCCCTCGCACTGCATTGCGGCAGCTTTCGGGACGGTGTGGCGCACAGGCGGGCAGGGAGCCAGCATGGCACGGCAGAGAAGTGGGGCGATCATATGCAGCGGGCTGGTCCTTCTGGTGGCGGGCGGGTTCTGTATTTACGCGCGGGCCTCACAAAGCGGTGGATCACATGATCGCTATCCCGTCGTGGCGCGTTTCGTTTCGGCCAACGGGCTGAAAGTGGGCGCGGATGTTGACATGGATGGCGTGCCCGTGGGACGCGTGACCTCCATTGCGCTTGATCCCGCCAGCTACATGGCCAATGTGGGGTTTACACTCGACCGCGCCGTGTTGCTACCGACAGATACAGTCATTTCAATCGGCAGCCCCACGCTTACGGCCGATACCGCCCTGATGGTCGAGGCCGGGCAGGCCCCCGACCGGATTGCGCCGGGCACGGTCATTACCAATACGCGCGAGCCGCTCAGCCTTGAACAGCAGGTGAGCAACTACATCTTCGGCAATGGTGGCCTGCCCAGTAATTAAATGGTCCTGTTGCGGCGGCATGGCGTAAAAAAATCATTCAGGAGGTCATGTATTGGCAGTCGTTCCTGAAAAAAAACGATGATATGGCAGGGACTGTCTGCATCAAACTCGGCAGGGCAGAAACACGGATCCTGTTTGAAATTCTGTTACGGGAATTGAACCACCCTGAATGTGGAAAATTTCAGGTTCCTGGCAATCCTGATGCAGAATATTGGGCCTTTGATGAACGGCGTGGTGCCCTTGGGCGTGTGCCGCCTGAACCTTTCTCCCCCGGTTATGACCAGTATCTGTCAGACGCCGCCCGTTACCTGATCTGGCGGCCATCACCGTAGCAGTAACGCTTCATTCACCATGGTTCTGGCCAGATTACCCTTACGGGGCACGGTATTGTCTTGTATGGCAGGCATGATCTGAAACCGCTTTTCCTGTCTTGAGGTCGTGATGACTGTGCCCCGGATTGATCCCTTCCATGCCATGACCATCAGCGCGCTGGCGCATGAACTGGCAGGCGAGGGGCGCAGCATCATTCATATGGAGTTCGGCCAGCCTTCAACCGGCGCGCCCCGTGCCGCGATCGAACGCGCCCAGCACGTGCTCGCCACCGACCCCATGGGGTATTGGGAAAGCCAGGCGCTCAAGGCCCGCATCGCCCGGCATTATCACGATACCTATGGCGTCACCCTGGCACCCGATCAGGTCATCCTGACCTGTGGCGCATCGCCTGCGCTGGTGCTGGCCATGACCGTCAGCTTCGTGCCGGGTGCGCGCGTGGCCATGGCGCGGCCGGGTTACGTGGCCTATCGCAACGTGCTGCGCGCACTGCACATGGAACCTGTCGAGATTGCGTGTGGGGAGGCCGAGCGTTTCCAGATCAGCGCGCAGGCCATCGCCGCCCTTGACCCGGCTCCCGACGGGCTGGTCCTGGCCAGCCCCGCCAACCCGACCGGCACCATCCTTTCAGCCAGCGAGATGCAGGCCATCATCGCGGTGTGCCGCGCGCGCGGCATCCGCATCATCTCCGATGAGATCTATCACGGCCTGAGCTATGGCGAACCTGCCCATAGCGTGCTGGAATATGACCCGCAGGCGCTGGTGGTGAACAGTTTCTCCAAATATTTCAGCATGGCCCCGTGGCGGCTGGGCTGGCTTGTCGTGCCGCCTGAAAAAGTGGAGGCTGCCCGCGCGCGCATGGGCAACCTGTTCCTGACCCCTGCGGCACTGAGCCAGCATGCGGCCCTCGTGGCGTTTGACTGCAAGGCCGAACTTGATGGGCACCTGGCCACCTACCGCCGCAATCGTGACCTGCTGCTCAAGGCCCTGCCTGAAATGGGTCTGACCCATATCGCCCCGCCCGATGGCGCGTTTTACATCTATGCCGATATCCGCCACCTGACCGATGACAGCATCGGCTTCTGCACGCAACTGCTGCGTGATACAGGCGTGACCACCGCGCCGGGTGTCGATTTCGACCCCGTGGACGGGCGACATTTCATCCGCTTCAGCTTTGCCGTGGCAACCGACCTGATCGAGGAAGCCATCCGCCGCATGGTCCCGTGGTTTCGCACGCAGGCCGGAAAGGTGCAGAACGCCCCTCATACGGCCTGATGCAGCCTGGCCTGCCGCGCGGCCGCCCGATGTTGGGGGGTGGCCCTGCTGGTAGAGAAAAGCGCAAGAATTGGTTCTGGTATTATTAAATTTTTATTATAATTCTATGGTCTATCTGGTTGGCAAGCAGGCTGTTGCGCAGGTGCGCTGCTGCAGGATAATCTTTTAAAAAATCACGATATTTTCTATAATTTTTTAAAATGTATTGTGAATTATGCCAGCCTCAAAAGTTTTTGGTGAAGCTTTTTTCAAAAAGCTTCAGAAGAGCGCGGCTTTACCTGAAAAGCCAGCGCCCCGGATCATGTATTTCCAAACACGGGCTGACGACCTCCGGCACATATGGCCGGTGTGCAGCACGTGTGCTCAGTCGTTGAGTGGATAGGCGGCCATGAGTTTGCGCTGGCGCAGCCAAGCGCGCAGCATGGCCATCGCGCCGCTGCTCTTCCAGCCCTCGCGGCGCTTCTTGGCGCCGATGCGGAAGGTCTCGCCATAATGCTCGAACTGCGTGGCGTAGGCCTCGCGCAGGGTGGTGCGCGCATCCCAGATATGGGTGGCCTCGGAGCCGACGCCATTGATCTCGATGATCTGGAAATCCTTGCCCTCGCGCAGATGGGCGAGACTCAGGGCCTTGGCATCGATGCGGCCAAAATGAAAATCGGGAATATCGCGCATGATCGCGTTCACCCGTGCCGTCAGTTCCGGCGTGATGTCGATGGCGCAGTCATGAAAGATCGAGCCCTTGCAGTGATTGCCCGCAAAGACCAGCGGCAGTGACTGCCCGGCAGGCGGCACTTCGTTCAGGCGGGGCCTGAGGCGGGGGATGTAGATGTGCGGCACAAGGCGGGTGCGCGGGTCGGCATGAAGCAGCTCTTCCACCGTGGACTGGCCATCGCCCGTAAGGCAGGGCACTTCCTTGTAGGTCAGCGAGGTGATGCGCCCCTCCGCCTCATCAGGGTGGCGGATATAGAATATGCCCACCTCATGCCCGTAGGGGATCAGGTGCTGGAGCATGACCGCAACCCCACGGCCAAAGGCCGCCAGCCCCTCGCGCAGGCTGTCGGCATCGCGCATGATGCGCACGCCCGTGCCGTTGCAGCCCACATCGGGCTTGAGCACGACAGGAAAGGACAGCCCCGCCCGCTCCATGGCGGCCAGCGCGCGGGCGGTGTCATTCTCGCCCGTGGTCAGCACCGCGTAGGGGGCGATCCACTGCCGGGCCTCGTCGCCCGCCATGTCCAGGATCGAGCTTTTGCTCTCGCCACACAGCCCGCCGGTCTCGATGCGGGGGTTGGCGGCGGTGGGCAGGCTGAAATCGCGGTAGCGCAGCCCGAGCATGATCCAGTACAGCACGATGGGGGTATAGAAGATCCAGCCGGGCCAGAACTCGAAGGCGGAAACCGTGGGGGCAGCAGGCTGCGCATCGGGCCGGCCGTTCACGGTGGTGGTGGTGTCGGTCATCTGGTCTCGTTACCCTGCAAACGTGCGATCATGCGGCTTATCAGAAGGATGGTCAGGACAAAACCACCCATGCCCGCCCATTTCCATGTTCCCAGATGATCAATCAGGAACTGCCCCACCTGCAGCGAGACAAGAAACAGCATGGTTGTCCAGATCAGCGTGGCCGCGATGGCGGCAATGCAGAACAGCCCGAACCGGGCATGGAAGAAACCACACGCGGTATAAAGCGGCAAGCGGGCACCGGGCACGAAGCGGCTGATGAACACGATGCGGAACACGTTGCGGTCGAACCACTTGCCCTCGCGCGCGCCGCCGGGCAGCGTGATCCACCGCCGCGCGGGGGGCCACAGGGCCGCCAGCCTGCCCATGCCATACAGCCCCATGTCACCCACCACGATGCCGATATACAGCGCCACCAGCGCCACCCACAGGACCACATGGCCGGTGCGCACCTGCATGGCGGTCAGGATCGTGGCCGCATCCTCCAGTATGAAGGTGCCGACGATGATCGCCAGCGCCTGCATGAAGGGTGAGGCGCCCGCCGCGGCAAGGAAGGCGGTCAGCGACGCGGGCATGTGGCGCGCTTTTGCATATCCGGGCAGGGCGGGCGGGGTAAACCGTGGCTGGGCAAGAACATGCCTTCTGGTCAGCCCGGCATGCGGGCGGGGCATGCGGGCAGGTAAAAAAGATCGGCCATCCGTCCAACGCGGGGCGGCGTCCGGCGTTCTTGTTGCATGCTTCGCCTATGGTCACAAACGCGAAATTATGTCGCATAATGTATCGCGCCACCCGCAAGGGGGGCATCGCTGCAAGTCAGAGATTGAAACGGGCGTGGTGGCGTGGCACAGCATCTGACATGCTCGTACGTCGTCGCCTCCTTCATGTCGCAGCCGCCTCCCTTGCCGGAGCAGGGGCTGCGTGGCTGTCGCCCGCGCAGGCTGCGCGCCACAAACTCCCCGTCGCACCGGCGGGCGGCGGCGATTACGCCAGCTTTCTCGCCACCATCCGGCGCGAGGCGAGTCGGCAGGGGCTGAACGCGCCAGCCGTGACGCAGGCGCTCGATCTGCAGGCGCCCGACGCGCAGGTGATCCAGCGCGACCGCAACCAGCCCGAATTCCACCTGAGCTGGGCGCAATACCGCAGCCGCGTGCTTGGCGCGCGCAAGATCAGCGACGGGCGCACAGCCTTCGCCGCCCAGCGCAGCGTGCTCGAGCAGCAGGTGCTGACCCGCTACAATGTCTCGCCCGGCGCGGTGATGGGCATCTGGGGTCTGGAATCGGGCTATGGCGCCATGACCGGCAAATTCAACGTGGTCGATGCGCTGTGCACGCTGACCTTCGAGGGCAGGCGGGCGCAGTTCTTTCATGATGAACTTTTTCACGCGCTGGCCATCCTCAACGCGGGCGACATCACGCCCGAACTCATGAATGGCAGCTACGCCGGCGCCATGGGCCAGCCGCAGTTCATGCCCAGCGCCTACGTGAAATATGCCGTTGATATCGATGGCGATGGCAGGCGCGACATCTGGCATTCCATACCCGACATCTTCGGGTCCATCGCCAACTACCTGGCGGGTTCGGGCTGGGTGGGGGGCGAAAGCTGGGGGCAGGAAATCACCGTGCCCGACAGCGTGGCGCAATCCGAACTCGGGCGCACCCACACCCGCACCCATGCGGAATGGATGGGCATGGGCATCCGCCAGATGGGCGGCGCGCCGTTTGACAATCCCGCCACGACCGGCGCGGTGCTGCGCCCCGATGGGCCTGGGGGCGAGGCTTTCATGGTCTATCGTAATTTCGCCGCGATCCGTCGCTACAATCCTTCCGATTTCTATGCGCTGGCCGTGGGCCTGCTCGGCAACGAAATCACGTGACGCCGCCCGTCACCCCAGCCGTGCGCGCGGCTGGCACCTACCGGACCAAGGACGCAATGCACACCCGACGTTTCCTTCTGGCTGGGGCCACCAGTCTTCTTGTCTCCTCTACAGCGCTTGCCGCACCCGCGGCCCGGCGCCGCCACCCGGCTGCCGGGCCTGCCGCTGTTGATGCGGCAGCGCCTGTCGTTGCGTCCTCGCCCGCCAACAGCCTGATCGGCCCGATCGACACCATCGCGCGCTGGGCGTGCATTGTCGATTACACCACCGGCGCGGTCATTCTGGAGAAGGCGGCCGACGAGCGCATGCCGCCCTCATCGCTGACCAAGATGATGACCGCCTACATCGTGTTCAGCATGCTGCGCGCGGGCAGGCTGACGCTGGAGCAGATGCTGCCGGTCAGCGAGAAGGCATGGCGCATGCAGGGCTCGAAGATGTTCGTGCCGCTCAATGGCACCGTGGCCGTGGCCGACCTGATCCAGGGCATGGTGATCCAGTCGGGCAATGACGCCTGCATCGTGCTGGCGGAAGGGGTGGCAGGCTCCGAGGACCAGTTCGTCAGCCTGATGAACACGCAGGCCGCGCAACTGGGCATGACAAACACGCACTTCCTCAACGTAACCGGCTGGCCGATGGACGGGCATTACATGTCCGCGCGTGACGTGGCGACCATCGCCATGCACCTGATCCACGATTACCCCGAATACTACCATTTCTTCTCGGAAAAGAGCTTCCGCTACAACAAGATCGCGCAGGAAAACCGCAACGCGCTGGTGGTCAAGGGCGTGGCCGACGGGCTCAAGACCGGCCATACCGATGCCGGTGGCTTCGGCCTGTGCGCCAGCGCCGAGCGCGGCGGCAACCGCGTGGTCATGGCCATCAACGGCCTGCCCAGCAGTAATGCCCGCGCCAATGAGGGCGAGCGCCTGTTCGAGTGGTCGTTCGTTAATTTCGAGAACGCGACCCTGCTCCATAACGGGGCCGTGGTGGACCATGCCCCGGTCTGGCTGGGGCAGGCCCCCTCCGTGCCGCTGGTGGCCACGCGTGATGTCACGCTCACCCTGCCGCATGGCTGGCAGAACCGGGTGCATGTGAGCATGGATTACCGCAGCCCCGTGCCCGCCCCCGTAACGGCGGGCCAGCAGCTTGGCGAGTTGGTGATCGCCAATACCGGCCTGGCCGAGATCCGCATTCCGCTGGTGGCGGGCGCCGATGTGCCGCGCCTTGGCCTGATGGGCCGCGCCACGGCGGTGCTGGGCCGCAAGCTGGGGCACGGCTAGGCCATGACCGGCCTGTTCATTACCCTTGAAGGCGGCGAGGGGGCGGGCAAGTCCACCCAGGCGCGGCTGCTGGCCGAATGCCTGCGCGCGCAGGGGCATGATGTCGACCTCACGCGCGAGCCGGGTGGCACGCCGGGGGCGGAGGCGCTGCGCGAACTGCTGCTGTTTGGCGGGTACGGCCTTTCGGCCCGTGCCGAGGTCATGGCCCATTTCGCTGCCCGCACCGACCATGTCGAGCAGCGTATCGCGCCCATGCTGGCCCGTGGCGGCGTGGTGATCTGTGACCGCTTTACCGATTCAACCGAGGCCTATCAGGGCTACGGCCTGAGCCACGGCGACCCCGCCATGCTGGGCCTGATCGCCACCCTGCGTGGCCTGATCCCGGTCGTGCCCGACCTGACCTTCATGCTTGAGGTGCCGCCTGCCGTGGCGCAGGCCCGCCTGGCCGGGCGGGGCGATGGCCGCACCGACCGCTATGAGGCGGAAGGGGCCGCTTTTCATGCCCGCGTGGCCGGGGGCTTTGACGCCATTGCCCGGCGCGACGCCACGCGCTGCCGCCGCATTGATGCCAGCGGCACGACGCAGGACGTGCAGCAGGCATTGCGCGACATCGTAACCCCGCTGCTGCCCCATGCCTGACCCGCGCACCTGCCGCCGCCTGCTTGGCCATGATGCGGCGTGGCGGGAATTCCAGGCGGTCATGCGCACGGGGCGGCTGCACCATGCCTGGCTGTTGACCGGGCCGGAGGGCATCGGCAAGGCCAGCATGGCCTTTCTCATGGCGCGCGCCCTGCTGCGGGCCGAGAACCATGACAGCCCCGTGGGCCGCCGTGTCACTGCTGGCACCCATGCCGACCTGCTGGTCATTGCGCGCGGCATGGATGAAAAGCGCAACCGCCTGCGCCGCGAGATCGTGGGGGATGACATTCGTCCCATCGGCGCCTTCCTGCGGCGCACGGCGGCCGAGGGCGGCTGGCGGGTGGTGATTGTCGATGGCGCGGAATACATGAACCGCACGGCGGCCAACGCCATTCTCAAAATTCTCGAGGAACCGCCCGAGCGCGCGATCCTGATCCTGACCACCGCCGTGCCCGGCCGCCTGCTGCCCACCATCCGCAGCCGCTGCCGGGTGCTGGGCCTGTCTACCCTTGATGAAGCGATGATGCGCGCGGCACTCGCCGCCATGCCCGATGCCCCGTCCACGGAGGCGATCGAGGCCATCATTCCCCTTGCGCATGGTGCGCCGGGCAGGGCGCTCGAACTGCTTGGCGGTGATGGCCCGGCCCTGTCGCGGCTGGTGGCCGGGGTGATGGAGGGCACGGCAGGCGAGGGGGCGGAGTACGACATTGCAGCGCAGGTCACAAAACGGGAAAATGACTTTTGCGTCTTTTTCGATCTGCTGTGTGATGCCATATCTCAAAAGGCACGCGCCCTGGCCGCCAGTACGGACAGGGTGCAAACAGCGGATCCGCGCCCGGCCCGTCTGGCCCTGCTGTGGCAGGACATGATGCGGCTGCGCGCGGAAACCGAACAGTTCAATCTGGATAAACAGCAGGCGGTCCTTACGGCCCTTGCGCGGGTGAGTGAAACATGACACGGCGCTACTACGTCACAACACCAATCTATTACGTGAACGGGGCGCCTCATATCGGCCACGCCTACACCTCGGTCGCAGCCGATGCGATCGCGCGTTTCAAGCGGCTGGCGGGCTTTGATGTCTTCTTCCTGACCGGCACCGACGAGCACGGCCAGAAGGTGGAGCAGGCCGCCGAGGCAAAAGGCATGCAGCCGCAGGCCTTCGCCGATGCAGTCGCGGCGGACTTTCGCGATATGTATGACACGATGGACATCTCCTACGATGATTTCATCCGCACCACCGAGCCGCGCCATGTGCAGGCGGCGCAGGCCTTGTGGAAGAAGCTTGAGGAAAACGGCCACATCTACCTCGGCGCCTATGAGGGCTGGTACGCAACGCGTGATGAATGCTTCTATGGCGAGGAAGAACTCATCGACGGCCCCGACGGCAGGAAGGTCGCCCCCACGGGCGCTGCCGTCGAGTGGGTGAAGGAACCGTCCTATTTCTTCAACCTGTCCAAATTCGGTGACAGGCTGCTGGAACTCTATGAAACCCGCCCCGGCTTCATCGAGCCTGCCAGCCGCCGCAACGAGGTGAAGAGCTTCGTGAAGCAGGGCCTGCGCGACCTGTCCGTCAGCCGCACCAGCTTCAACTGGGGCATTCCCGTGCCGGGCGACCCGAAGCATGTGATGTATGTGTGGGTCGATGCGCTGGCCAATTACCTCTCGACCGTGGGCTATCCGGACGAGACGGCGGCGCGGTGGGCTTTCTGGCCCCCCAACCTGCACCTTGTGGGCAAGGACATCCTGCGCTTTCACGCCATCTATTGGCCCGCGCTGCTCATGGCAGCCGACCTGCCGTTGCCCGAGCGCGTGTTCTCGCATGGCTGGTGGACCATTGAAGGCCAGAAGATGAGCAAGTCGCTGGGCAATGTGGTGGACCCGCGCGACCTGGTGAAAACCTTCGGCCTCGATGCCATCCGCTTCTTCCTCATGCGCGAGATGCCCTTTGGCGGCGATAGCGACCTCAGCCGTCGCGCCATCATCATGCGCATGAATGTCGAACTGGCCAATGACCTCGGCAACCTTGCCCAGCGCACGCTCTCGCAGGTCGCGCGCAACTGCGAAGGCAAATTGCCAGCACAGGGCAAGCAGACCGATGAGGACCGCGAACTGCTGGCCACCGCCAGCCTGCTGCCCGACATCATGCACCAGCAGATCGACCGGCAGGCCCTGACCGATGCGCTGGAGGAAGTGTGGAAGCTGATCCGCGCCTGCAATGCCTATATCGACCATCAGGCACCGTGGAAGCTCAAGAAAACCGACCCAGAGCGCATGGCCGACGTGCTGCGCGTGCTGGCCGATGCGCTACGCATCATCGCCACCGTGCTCCAGCCCTACATGCCCGGCAGCATGGACAGGATGCTCACCCAGCTTGGCGTGGAAAAGGGCGAGCGGGATTTTGCAGCCCTCGACACCCCGCTGCCCGCGGGCCGCGCGCTGCCCAAGCCGGAGGGCGTGTTCCCGCGCTATGAGGAGCCGGAGGCATCATGACCCGCACGGGACTGACCGACTCCCACTGCCATCTCGACCACTTCTCCGATGAGGAAATGCCCGAAGTCCTGGCCCGCACGCGCGAGGCCGGGGTGGACGGGCTGGTGACCATCGGCACAAGGCTGTCACGCGCGGACCAGCAGAAGACGCTCGCTACGCTTGATACGCCGGAACTGCGGGTATGGTGCACCATCGGCACCCATCCCGACCATGTGGACGAGGAGGCACTGCCGACTGGCGCCGAACTCTCGGCCATGGCGGATGACGCCCGCGTGGTGGGTATTGGCGAGAGTGGTCTGGACTATTTTCACGGCCAGGAGGACATCCGCCCCCGCCAGCAGGAGAGCTTCCGGGTGCATATCGACGCCGCCCGCCGCACCGGCCTGCCGCTGGTCATCCACACGCGTGAGGCCGATGACGATACGCTGGCCATATTGCGTGACGAGACCGGGAAGCACGGTGCGTTTCCGTTCCTGATCCACTGCTTCTCATCCGGGCCGGAGCTTGCGCGCGGCGCGCTGGAGCTGGGCGGGTATATCAGCTTCTCGGGCATCGCCACTTTCAACCGCGCGCAGGCGGTGCGCGATGTGGCGGCCTTCGTGCCTGCGGACAGGCTGCTGGTCGAGACCGATTCGCCCTATCTTGCCCCGGTGCCAAAGCGCGGCAAGCGCAATGAGCCGGGTTATGTGGCCTATACCGCCCGCATGCTGGCCCAACTGCGCGGCATGGAGGATGCGGCATTTGCCGAGATGACCACGCGTAATTTCAGTCGACTGTTTACACAGGCGGTATAACGGCATGGACATGATCATACTGGGCTGCGGCGGCTCATCGGGCGTGCCCATGCTGGGCGGGCCGGACGGAGCAGGGGATTGGGGCGAATGCGACCCGACCGAGCCACGCAACCGCCGCACGCGGGCTTCCGTGCTGATTGATGACGGGCCGGGCCGCAGGCTGCTCGTTGATACAGGGCCGGACCTGCGTGCGCAGTTCCTTGCGCAGCGCATCGGCATGATCGATGCCGTGGTCTACACCCATGCCCATGCCGACCATATTCTGGGGCTTGATGAACTGCGTGCCATCAACCGCATCATCAACGGTCCGATTCCCATCTACGGCACGGCGGCGGTGCTGGACGAGATCCGCACCCGCTTCGATTACGCCTTCCGCCCCTGGACGCCGCCCGCCATCTTCCGCCCTATCTTCGACGTGAATGTCGTCAGCCTGCCGTCCACGCACGTCATTGCGGGGATGGAGGTGCAGCTTTTTGCCCAGACCCATGGCCGCACCGAAACGCTGGGCCTGCGTGCGGGGCCGATGGCCTACTGCACTGACGTGGCCGAGATGGACGAGCACGCCCTTGCCGTGCTGCATGGGGTTGATACGTGGGTGGTGGACTGCTTCCAGCGCGCAACCCACCCGTCGCATGGCTGGCTGGAGCGCGTGCTGCAATGGCGCGAGGTCATACAGCCGCGCCGCACCGTGCTGACCCATATGGGGCCGGACATGGACTGGGCGTGGATGCAGGCCAACCTGCCCGCGGGCGTCGAGGCGGCGTATGACGGCCTGCGCCTGACAGCATAAAGGATGGCCTGCTGGCTGTTTTTTTGCCCCGCACGGGCAGAAAGCGCACGAAGCCCGCGCGTAATGCTTGCCAGCGCCCGTTTAGCTCCCTAAGAGGGTGCGCCAACGGTCGGTGACCCGAGGCGCGGGGTAGCCGCCATCTGCTGACGAGGGCCCTGCATCATGTCTTCCATCTCAAATAACACATCGACTTCCCGGCTTGAGGACCGCATCCGCGAGGCCCTCGCCTTTGATGACGTGCTGGTCGTTCCCGATGAGTCGAGCGTACTGCCTTCGCAGACATCGACAAAAACCCGGCTGACCCGCAAGATCACCCTTAATATTCCGCTGATTTCCTCGGCCATGGACACCGTGACCGAAGATAACATGGCCATTGCCATGGCCCAGAACGGTGGCCTTGGCGTGATCCACAAGAACCTGACCATCGAGCAGCAGGCCGAGCAGGTCCGCCGCGTCAAGCGTTTCGAATCGGGCATGGTGGTCAATCCGGTCACCGTCTATCCCGACCAGACGCTGGCGGAAGTGAACGCCACCATGTCGCGTCATGGCATCAGTGGCCTGCCGGTGGTCGAGCGCGAGACCAACCGCCTCGTGGGCATCCTGACCAACCGCGACGTGCGCTTCGCCACCGATCCCGCCCAGCGCGTGTATGAACTCATGACGCGCGAGAACCTCGTGACCGTGCGCAACGGCGTGGACCGTGACCAGGCCCGCCAGCTCCTGCACCGCCACCGCATTGAAAAGCTGCTTGTTGTTGATGACGAGGACCGCTGCATCGGCCTCATCACCGTCAAGGACATGGACCGCGCGGTGCAGTACCCGCAGGCCAACAAGGACAGTCTCGGCCGCCTGCTGTGCGCTGCCGCCACCGGCGTGGGCGATGATGGCGTGGCCCGCGCGCGCGAACTGATCGCGGCTGGCGTGGACGTGGTGGTGATCGACACCGCGCATGGCCACTCGGCAGGCGTGCTGAAAAGCATCGAGCGCATCCGCGCCATCGAGAACGATATCCAGATCATCGCGGGCAATGTCGCAACGCCGGAGGCGGCGCAGGCGCTGATCGGCGCGGGCGCTGACTGCGTGAAGGTGGGCATCGGCCCCGGCTCCATCTGCACCACGCGCGTGGTGGCGGGCGTGGGCGTGCCGCAGTTCTCCGCCGTGATGGAAACCTCGGCCGCGTGTCATGAACTCGACGTGCCCGCCATTGCCGATGGCGGCGTGCGCACCTCGGGCGATATCGTGAAAGCGATCGGCGCGGGGGCCGACGTGGTCATGATCGGCTCGCTGCTTGCAGGCACGGAAGAGGCGCCGGGCGAGGTGTTCCTGTACCAGGGCCGGACCTACAAGTCCTATCGTGGCATGGGCAGCCTTGGCGCGATGTCGCGCGGGTCGGCCGACCGCTACTTCCAGCAGGACATCAAGGACACGCACAAGATGGTGCCCGAGGGCATTGAGGGCCGCGTGGCCTACAAGGGGGCGATGGGGGCCGTGGTGCACCAGCTCGTGGGCGGGCTGCGCGCGGGCATGGGCTATACCGGCTCGGCCACCATTGCCGACCTGCAGAGCCGCGCGCGCTTCCGCCGCATTACCGGCGCGGGCCTGCGCGAGAGCCATGTGCATGACGTGTCCATCACGCGTGAAGCCCCGAACTACCGGCAGGACTGATCCTGCCGGCCTTCTCCACAATAACGGTTCCCTGATTCATGACACCCAGCGCACGGCTTTCCGCCGCCATTGACCTGCTTGCCGCAATGGAGGCCACGCCGCAGCGCCCCGCCGATGCGCTGGCCAACGCCTTCTTTCGTGAGCGGCGTTATATTGGCGGCGGCGACCGCCGGGCCATCTCGGCACGCGTGTGGCGCGTGCTGCGGCACTGGCGCAGGCTGCACTGGTGGATTGAACGCGTGGGGGGCAAGGTCACGCCCCGCACGCTGGTGCTGGCCATGATGGCGCTGGAGCCGGAGGCGCGTGAAAACCCGCAGCATCTTTTTACGGGCGAGCGGTACGCGCCGCTGGGGCTGATCGGCTCCGAGAGCAGCCTTTACGCCCAGCTTGAAGGGCAGGGGCTGCTGCACCCCGACATGCCGCCCGCCGTGCGGCTGGAGGTGCCGGACTGGCTGCTGCCCCGCCTTGAGCGCACTTTTGGGGATGGGCTGGAAGCCGAACTCGCCGCCATGGATGGCGAGGCGACGCTTGACCTGCGGGTCAACCTGCTCAAATCCGACCGCCCCACGGCACGGGCCGCCCTTGAGGGGGAAGGCATCCATGCGGTTGATACCACGCTCTCGCCGTGGGGGCTGCGGGTTGCGGGTCGCCAGCCCATCACCTCGTGCGCGGCCTTTCGCAGCGGGCTGATTGAAATTCAGGATGAAGGCAGCCAGCTTGTGGTTGCCGCCGTGGGCGCGCGGCCGGGCATGCGCGTGCTTGACTACTGTGCTGGCGCTGCGGGCAAGACGCTGGGCATGGCCATGACCATGGAAAACCGCGGGCATATCGTGGCGTGCGATGTGTCCGAGCCACGGCTTGAAGGTGCGGTGCGCCGCCTGCGCCGCGCGGGCGTGCACAATGCCGAGCGCCACCTGCTGGTGGCGGGCGACCGCTGGGCGCGCCGCCGCAGTGGCAGCTTTGACCGCGTGCTGGTCGATGCGCCATGCACCGGCACCGGCACGTGGCGGCGCAACCCCGATGCCCGCCTGCGCCTGCGCGAGCAGGATCTTATGGAACTGACCGAGAAGCAGGCCGCCATCATGGACCGCGCCGCAGCCCTGGTGCGACCGGGCGGGCGGATGGTCTATGCCACCTGCTCCGTGCTGCGCGAGGAAAATGGCGACCAGATCGCAGCCTTTCTGGCCCGCAACCCGACTTTCTCGCTGGTCGTGCCCGATGGCGCGGATGATGACCTGCCCGCGGGGCTGAGCACGGATGGGCAGGTCAGCCTGACGCCGCGCCAGCATCATACGGATGGCTTTTTCGCCGCCATCATGCAGCGTGACGCGGGCTGAAATCCGTTTCCCGAAAAATCTTTTGGGGATGCTTTTTTAAGAAACTGTTTGAAAACAACTCATTGTTAAAAAAGACAAAAGTTTTGGGTGCCGCCTTTTTTCAAGAAGGCGGCGTTCTTCGCAGCTTTCTGAAAAAAGCTTCGCCAAAAACTTCCTTATGATGGCTGGATGTTTTCCGGGCTGACTTTTCAAACAGTTTCTAAAAGGCAGCGTTTTCAGCAGGCTCCGGGCCTGAAGCCCCCCTTCAGCCCAAACAGGCTTTACAAGCCATGCGCAACATCCCGCCTGCGCCATGCGGGTGCACAGGCAGGGCTGAATCCAGCCATCAACAAAGCGTCAGCACAACAAAAGAAAGTCAAATCGCGCCTGCGGGGTGTTTAACATTCGCGCCGTATTCTGTTGCGGCAAGAAATATTTTTGGCTTATCTATGACAGGCTGGTTCTGGCTTCCTGCCCTGAGCGTTATTGTTGCACATATACAGTGTCATGTGCCGAAAGTTGACGGGATCATGGATGCGGCACGGGGATGGGCGGGCCTGAAAGGTCGCGGCCCTCCATGATCCATCGGCAGGCTGGCACCAGCGCCATTTGCAACATTATGGGACATCGGGATGCAGGCAACAAACCTGGCAATTGGAATTCTGTTCGTGCTGGGCGGTGGCATTGCGGCCCAATGGGTAGCGTGGCGCTTCAAGCTGCCCGCCATCGTGCTGCTGTTCGCCCTTGGGCTGATCTGCGGGCCAGGGCTTGGCATCCTGCACCCGGCCACGGCCATCGGGCCGTATTTCCATCCGCTTGTTTCCATGGCCGTGGCGTTCATCGTGTTCGAGGGGGGGCTGGCGCTTGACCTGCGGCAGTGGCGTGAATCGGGCGAGGGCGTGCTGCGCCTGACGGCGGCGGCCCTGCCCATCAACTGGGTGCTCGGCTCGCTGGCAGCGCATTACGTGGGGCATCTGAACTGGGGCACGGCGTGGCTGTTTGGCGCTATTGTGGTGGTGACGGGGCCAACCGTGGTGCTGCCCCTGCTGCGCCACACCAAGCTGCGGCCAAGGGTGGCGGCCTTCCTGCGGTGGGAGGCGATCGTGAACGATCCCATCGCCGCCATCCTTGCCACCCTGATGCTGGAATGCCTGCTGATCAGTTCCAGCCACACATCCGATGCGTCGCTTGCAGCGGTGGAAATCGGGCCGCATCTGCTGTTCGCCACCATGTTTTCCATCGGGTGCGGCATTTTTCCTGCCCTGCTCATCAAGTTTCTCTCGGCGCGCGACCTGCTGCCCGAGATCCTGCGCATTCCCATGATCCTGGCCTTCGCCATGGGGGTTGCGGCCATCTGCAACCTGCTCATGCAGGGCGCGGGCCTCATGGCGGCCACCGTGTTTGGCATGGCGCTGGCCAACCTGCATGTGACCGGCATGTCGGAACTCCAGCGCATCAAGGAATCGCTGGGCGTGATCGTGGTCTCGTGCCTGTTCGTGCTGCTCACGGCGGACCTGCAGCGCACGGTGCTGGCCGAACTGTCCTGGCCGATCATGGCGTTGACATTCACGGTCATGTTCGTGGTAAGGCCGCTGGGCATTTATCTTTCCACCATCGGGGCGAGCATGTCGTGGCAGGAGCGGCTGTTCGTGGGCTGGATCGCGCCGCGTGGCATCGTGGCCGCCGCCGTGTCCGGCGTGGTGGGGTTGCAGTTGCAGGAGGCCGGTTACGCCGGGGCCAACATGATCACGCCCGCCGTGTTCGCGCTGATCGCCTCGACCATGATCCTGCATGGCTTCTCGCTCAGGCCGCTGGCCCGCGCGCTCAAACTGACCCTGTCCGATGAGCCGGCGCTGGCCATCATGGGGGCCAATGCGTGGTCCACCAATCTGGCCCGCGTGGTGCATGACCGGGGCGTGCCGGTGCTTCTGGTCGATACGTACGCGCCCGCGCTCAACAAGGCGGCGGGGCTGGGCGTGCCGGTGCTGCGCGCCGAACTGCTCTCGGTCGAGGGGCAGGAAAGCCTGGAGGAGCGCCCTGCCGACTACCTGATCGCCACCACGCCAGACGCCATCTATAACGGCCTGGTGTGCGCGCGCATGGCGCCTGACCTGGGGCGGCAGCGCGTGTTTCAGGTCAGTCCGGGCATAGCAAGGCTGGACCTGTATCACGGGCTGAGCCGGGATTCGCGCGGCAAGGTACTGGGCGAGCCTGCGTGGAATTTCTCGCTTATCGATTCCCGCTACGCCCAGGGCTGGCGCTTTGGCAGCTATATTGCCGATGAAACCATAAGCGAAACCCAACTGACCGATGGGCCGGCCATGCTGTTCATGATCATCCGCAAAGGCACGGCGATCTGGGTATTCTCGGCCGAGGATGCGATTCCGGCCGAACCGGCGGAAGGCGACATCATCGTGCTGTTCATGCCGCCGGGGCAGGATGTGAGCCAGACGGACCTGCCCGTGATTGATGGGCCTATCCCGGCGGCCTGACCTCGATTTCCGCAAGCCCCGCGGCCAGCAGGCGGCGCAGCGCGGGCTCGGGCAGGGCAATGCAGCCTTCCGTGGGGCGCCCGCCTTTGGGTGGGAGGTGGAGGAAGATGGCCGACCCCGCGCCGGAATGGACAGGCGCGTCGTTATAACCAAGCACCACCACAATGTCGTAAACGTGATCCTCGCGCCACAGTCGCTCATGCCGGGCGGGGTGGGGCAGGGTGACATGGCGGTTGTAATCGGGGCTGGCAGGGTCATCGCACCAGCCATCAAGCGGCGAGAGCGGCTCGACGGGCAGATGACAAACAGGTGATGCCACCCGGTCGGCGCGATAGAACACGCGCCGCAATGGCAGAATACCGGCAGGGGTTGCGTGATCTCCCTCGATTTTGCGGGTTTTTACGCCGCCCGCGCCGATGATGGCGGGCATAAACTCGCGAATGCAATGCAGTTGTGCATCCAGCCCTGTATTCGTTTGCAAAATAGCGCATATCATGAATTCCTCTGGATCGGGTCGTATTTATGTTATCTCCGGCCTCATCCGGCTGCATACGGCATCGGGGCTGGCAGGTCATGGGCCTGCTGGCCATGGGGTCGGGCATGAACAGCAAGACAGAGACCGGTTCGATAAAGGACCGGCCTTAAAGTGATAAAGAGGGTTCGATGGCAGGAGCACGTCCCATACTGATAGCGGACGACGATCAGACTTTACGTCAGATGCTCGTTGAACAGCTACAGATTGATGGTGAATTTGAAGCGATTGAGGCTGGCTCCGTCGCCGAAGCCTGGGAAAAGCTGCAGAAACCGGGGGCGCGTTTTGACGCGATCATCCTCGATGTATCCCTGCCCGACGGGGACGGCCGTGATTTCTGCGCCGACCTGCGGCGCAAGGGCAAGCGCATCCCCATCATCATCCTGACTGGCTCTGATGACGAGACGGACGTGGTGCGCGGCCTTGACGCGGGCGCCAATGACTATGTGGCCAAGCCATTCCGCATTGCGGAACTCCTGGCCCGCCTGCGCGCGCAGATGCGTATTTTCGAGAACAGCGAGGACGCGGTCTTCGCCATAGGGCCGTATATCTTCCGCCCCTCCGCCAAGCTGTTGCAGGAAACGGCCAAGAATCGCCGCATCCGCCTGACGGAGAAGGAAGCGGCCATCCTGAAGTTCCTGTACCGCGCGGGCACGCGCCCCGTGCCCCGGCAGGTGCTGCTCAACGAGGTCTGGGGCTATAACGCGGCGGTGACGACCCACACGCTGGAAACCCATATCTACCGCCTGCGCCAGAAGATCGAGCCCGACCCCACCAACGCCAGCCTGCTGGTGACGGAAGGCGGCGGCTACCGTCTCGACCCCGAAGGCGGCAAGAGCGCCCTCGCCTGAACGGGGCCGCGTTGACGTGTGAATTATGACGGGCCGCCCGGTTTCGGGCGGCCCGGTCGCGTTTGAGCCTATAAAAAACAAAAATTGTTGGTGAAGCTTTTTTCAAAAGGCTTCGAAGCACGCTGCCTTGCGCTCAGCCGTCGATATCGATCAGCACGGGCACATGGTCCGACGGCTTTTCCCAGTCGCGGGTGCTGCGCAGCACTTCCATGCCGCGCAGGGCGGGGCGCAGGTCGGGCGTGACCCACACATGGTCCAGCCGCCGCCCCCGGTTGGATGCACTCCAGTCGCGGTTGCGGTAGGACCACCACGTATAGAGCTTTTCATCCGGCGGTACGAATTCGCGCATGGCGTCGATGAAGCCGGTCTGCTGCCAGGCCAGCAGGCGTTCGGTTTCCTCTGGCGTGTGGCTGACGATCCTGAGCAACTGCTTATGGCTCCATACATCCTGCTCGAGTGGGGCGATGTTCAAATCGCCCACGAGCACGGTGCGCCGCATGTCACGCGCGGAGAACCATTGGCGTGCCTCTTCCACAAAGGCGAGCTTGTGGGCAAATTTGGGGTTCTCGACCGGATCGGGCACGTCACCGCCCGCAGGCACGTAGAAATCATGCACGTCAATCGCGTCAGCCCCCGTGCCATGGCGCACGGCAATGTGGCGGCAGTCACCCTTTTCGCACCAGTCCGGCGTATCCTCCAGCACGGTTACGGGTTGGCGTGACAGGATGGCCACCCCATTATATCCCTTCATGCCACGAAACACGACATGCCCGAAGCCAAGGGCGCGCACGTCCTCAAGCGGGAACAGGGCGTCAGGCACCTTGGTTTCCTGCAGGCAGACGATATCGGGCGATGTGTCCTGGCACAGCCGGGCAAGCAGCGGCATCCGCAGGCGGAGGGAATTGATATTCCAGGTGACGATACGCATATCGGCTGCATTGCCGATCCGTGGCAGGCTGACAAGAATATTTTTTTCTCCACACGGCGCGGCGCAGGACGAAAACAGGAACGAATGGCAAAAGGCGGCTGATATTTCCTGCAAAAATGCAATCCGATGAGCGGGACACATGGATGCCATAATTTGTCCACCTGTGGGGTTGACAGCCCTGAATCCGGCCTGTCGAGGAGCGGATTTTTTTTCCGGCCTCCGGCTTGTCCAATATAATTGTTTAAAAACAGTAGGTTGTTGTTAGTGATGTTTTTTTGGGCAATCCAAGTACAGGAACGGAAAACCGCCACCCGCACGTTTTTTTCGGCCCCTGCTCCACAGACTTATCCACATTATCGGTGGATGAACGGCTGCCGTCCATGACAACTGTCATTTCCGACGCACCGACCCGCCCGATGGGGGTGGACGCGATCCACCACGCCCTGCGCACCATGCCGCAGGCGCCCGGCGTGTACCGCATGCTCGGTGAAAAGGGGGACGTGCTGTACGTGGGCAAGGCGCTGAACCTGAAGAAGCGCGTGACCTCCTACACCCATGTCAGCCGCCTGACCGAGCGCCTGCGCCGCATGGTGACGGAAACGCGCGGCATGGAAATCGTCACCACCCATACCGAGGCCGAGGCCCTGCTGCTCGAGGCCAACTACATCAAGCGCATGCAGCCGCGTTACAACATCCTGCTGCGTGATGACAAAAGCTATCCGTGGATCATGCTGACCGACCGGCACGACTTCCCCCAGATCAGCAAGCACCGGGGCAAGCCGGTCAAGGGGGCCTCGTACTGGGGGCCGTTTGCCTCGGCCTGGTCGGTCAACCAGACGCTGAACCTGCTCCAGCGCACCTTCCTGCTGCGCTCATGCTCCGATAGCGAGATGCAGGGCCGCACGCGCCCGTGCCTGCTGCACCAGATCCATCGCTGCTCGGCGCCCTGCACCGACCGCATCAGCCGCGAGGACTATGCCGCGCTTGCCGCCCAGGCGCGCAGCTTCCTGGCGGGCAAGGACCCGGACATGCGCGAGCAACTGGGCCTTGAGATGGAACAGGCCGCCGAGGCGCTGGAATTCGAGCGTGCCGCCGCCATCCGCGACCGCATACGCGGGCTTTCGGCCCTGCAGCAGGATTCCAGCGTCATCAACCCCTCCAGCGTGAGTGATGCTGACATCATCGCCATCTGGCAGATTGCCGGGCAGTCCTGCATTCAGGTGTTCTTCATCCGCGCGGGGCGCAACAACGGCAACCGGGCGTTCTTTCCCAGCCATGCGCGTGATGAGAACGCGCCCGACGTGCTCGCCGCCTTCATGGCGCAGTTCTATGATGACAAGCCCCCGCCCGCGCAGGTGCTCGTCAACCAGGACCTGCCGGAGCTCGACGTGCTCACCGCCGCCCTGAGCCTGCGCCGGGGCCGCAAGGTCGAGATCCTCCACCCGCAGCGTGGCGAAAAGCGCGGCGTGATCGAGCATGCCGCCCTGAACGCGCGCGAGGCGCTGGAGCGCAAGATGGCCGAAAGTGCCGGTCAGGCGAAGCTTTTGCAGGGCGTGGCCGACCTGTTTGGCCTCGACGCGCCGCCCAAACGCATTGAAACCTACGATAACAGCCACATCCAGGGGGCGAACCCCTATGGCGTGATGGTGGTGGGTGGCCCGGAAGGGTTTGAAAAACGCGCCTACCGCAAATTCTCCATCAAGGGGCCGGTCACGCCGGGCGATGACTTCGCCATGATGCGCGAGGTGCTGGAGCGGCGCTTCCGCCGCGCGCTGAAGGACCGGGAAGAAGGCGTGCGCCCCGAGGACTGGCCCGACATCCTGCTGATTGATGGCGGGGCAGGGCAGTACACCGCCGTGCGCGGCGTGCTTGATGAACTTGGCGTGACGGGCGTGACCCTGGTGGGCATTGCCAAGGGGCCGGACCGCGATGCGGGGCGGGAGTGGTTCCATACCGCCGACCGGCCACCCTTCCAGTTGCCGCCGCGTGATCCGGTGCTGTACTACCTGCAGCGCCTGCGTGACGAGGCGCACCGCTTCGCCATCACCACCCATCGCGCCGGGCGCTCCAAAACGCTGGTGCGCTCGGAACTTGATGATATTCCCGGCGTTGGACCGGCACGCAAGCGCGCGCTGCTCAAGCATTTCGGCTCGGCGCGCGGCGTGCGGCAGGCTGGCCTGGGGGAACTGGAGCATGCGCCGGGCATCAACCGCGACATGGCGCGGGTCATTTACGGTTTTTTCCATCCCGACTGGACAGGAGAGTGAGCGGCTGTCATGCAGATGTGAGCCTGCAAACTGCCTGACAGGCGTTATCAGTATATTGGCTTTCTCCCTTTCTTGGTTATAGCAGTATCAGCATGCTTACCGACCTGCCCAACCTCCTGACCCTGTCCCGCATCATCGTGGTGCCGATCGTCGTGGCGCTTGTGGTCATCCACACGGCCCAGACCGATTGCGCCGCGTGCGTGCTGTTCATCCTGGCGGGCATCACCGATTACTTTGATGGCAAGCTGGCACGGGCGTGGAACCAGAATTCCGATCTCGGCCGCATGCTCGACCCCATTGCCGACAAGTTGCTCGTCGGCGCGTCGCTCATGGTCATGGCGGGGCTGGGGCGGCTGCCTTACGGGTGCCTGTACCCCGCCATCATCATCCTGTGCCGCGAGATCCTGGTCAGCGGCCTGCGTGAATATCTCGCCGCCACCCGCGTTGGCCTGCCGGTGACCAAACTCGCCAAATGGAAGACCGGATTCCAGATGACGGCGATCGGTTTCCTGCTGGCGGGCGACAGCACGGCGGAGCTGCTGCATATCGGCTGGTTGCCGGTCAATGTGCTCGGCGCCATCATGATGTGGATCGCCGCCGCCCTGACCCTGATCACCGGGTGGGATTATGTTTCCACCGGGCTGCGCCATGTGGGGCGCGGTACGTCGGGCGCCACCAAATTATCTTCCTGAGCTACATGAAAAATTAACGCGCTTCATGGCTGATCGTCCCTGCGGGCCATGCGCCCGCCGGTTTGGCGAGGGGGCGAGGGAAGAGCGTGGTGCGCAATGCAATGGTGCTGTCATTGCTGGTGGGGCTGGCAGGATGCGGCGGGTTCGGGCCGATCTTCGCCGATAATACCGAATTTCCCGGCAGCCTGCCCAATACGCCGCGCACGGAAGGCGAGAACATGCGCCGCGTGAGCGGGCAGGCCCCGCAGGTGCTGCCGATCATGCCGCAGGCGCGTAATATCTGGCCGGTTCTGCCTGATGGGCAGGCGGCTCTGGCGCAGGGGAACATGGTCGCGGCCATGCCGCCCGGCCGACCCGGAGGCGCTGCCGGGCATGACCTGCCGGCAGGCGGCGAGATGCAGATCGGCAACGATGCGGAAGGCGATGGGCTGCCCGGGCACGTTTCCGCATTGTCTTCGGGGCAGGGCGCAACGCATAAGGACGCAGCGGATGCGGCGATCATCGTGCCCAATGGCGATGGCACCACAACCGAGGTCAGCGCCGATGGCACGGTGCATGAACAGCAGGCCCCCTGACGTGACCCGCCCCCGTGGGGCGCAGGGCCTGCCCTGAGTGGGAGAGAAGAGCGGAATGCTACGCATTCTTTATTTTGCATGGCTGCGCGACCGCCTTGGCCGCTCTGGCGAGACGCTGCCCCTGCCGCAGGGCGCGCATAACGTGCAGGACCTGATTGCCGTCCTGCGCGCGCGTGGGGGAGAATATGCCGCCATCTTTGCCAGACCCGAGCTGATCCGCGTGGCGGTGAACCAGAGTTTCGCCACGATTGCCGCCCCTATTGCCGCGCATGACGAGATTGCGTTCTTCCCGCCGGTTACAGGGGGCTGAGACCATCATGCCGCGTGTCACGATCCGCGTTCAGGCCGAAGTGTTTGATAGTGCCCATGAAACCGCGCTGCTGCTGCGCGGGCACGAGGATGTGGGGGGAGTCGCAACCTTTACCGGAATCGTGCGTGGCGGCGGCGGGCTGGTGGCGCTGGAACTCGAGCATTATCCCGGCATGACCGAATCCATGATGCGCCGCATAGCGGAATCGGCATGCGTGCGATTCGGGCTGGTGGGCTGCACGGTCATCCACCGGGTTGGCAGGCTGGCGGTGGGCATGCCCATCGTGCTGGTGCTGTGCGCCTCCGCCCACCGGGGGGCCGCACAGGAGGGCACCGCCTTCATGATGGACTGGCTCAAGACCAGCGCACCGTTCTGGAAACGCGAGGAATTTGCAAGCGGGCACAGCGCCTGGGTCGAACCCCGCGCGCAGGATGAGGCGGCCAAGGCACGATGGGGCAGCCTTACGGCGTGAGGCAGAGGGGAAGAAAAATTAAAAAAATAATCTTTCCCTAAATGCCTTGACGCTAAGCTTGCCGCTGATTCGGAACAACGCTCCCCATTTTTCCGCCCTACATTATGTAGTGCAAAGCAGCATGAAATAGTCCATATATAGGGGCATATCATAAAACCCCGTTCCACCACGCAGGCGCCCGAAAGGCCCTGCGTGCCTTGGCGCGGGCCGATTACGGAGAATGTAAATGGTCCTGGATGACGTATCCGGCGGCATGGCCGATCGTTCTGCCAACGGGGATGGGATCGTCCAGGGAAAGGACAGTACGCCCATGCCTGACACGTCTGACATGCTGGACAGCGTGGTCCAGCTTCCCGGTCATCATCCCGTGCGCGTGGACCGTTCCCGCGATGCGCTGCTCACGGCGTTTGGCAAGGCAACGCTCAACAACCGCTACCTTCTGCCCGATGAGAGCTACCAGGACCTGTTTGGTCGCGTGGCCTCGTATTACGGGGCCAACCCCGCCCATGCCCAGCGGCTGTATGACTACATCTCGCGGCACTGGTTCATGCCGGCCACGCCGGTGCTTTCCAATGGCGGCACCTCGCGGGGGCTGCCCATCTCGTGCTTCCTCAACGAGGCCAATGACAGCCTGCGCGGCATCGTGGACCTGTGGAACGAGAATGTGTGGCTGGCCTCGAAGGGCGGCGGCATCGGCTCCTACTGGGGCAACCTGCGCTCGATTGGCGAGAACGTGGGCCGCAATGGCAAGACCTCGGGCGTCATTCCCTTCATCCGGGTCATGGACAGCCTGACCCTGGCCATCAGCCAGGGCTCGCTGCGGCGCGGCTCGGCTGCGGTGTACCTGCCGGTCTGGCACCCCGAGATCGAGGAATTCATCGAGCTGCGCCGCCCCACCGGCGGCGACCCCAACCGCAAGGCGCTCAACCTGCACCACGGCGTGCTGGTGTCGGACGCGTTCATGCGCGCGGTGGCCGATGATGATGAATGGGCGCTGCTTTCCCCCAAGGACAACACGGTCATCCGCAAGGTTTCGGCCCGTGCGTTGTGGATTCGCATCCTGACCGCGCGCATGGAGCAGGGCGAGCCGTACATCATCTATTCCGACCATGTGAACAACGCGCGCCCCGAGCACCACAAGCTGGCGGGGCTTGAGGTCAAGACCTCGAACCTGTGCGCCGAGATTACGCTGCCCACCGGCATGGACCACCATGGCCGCGAGCGCACGGCGGTGTGCTGCCTCTCCTCGCTCAATCTCGAGACATGGGATGAGTGGAAGGATGATCCGCAGTTCATCGAGGACGTGATGCTGTTCCTCGACAACGTGCTGCAGGACTTTATCGACCGCGCGCCCGATGACATGGAGCGCGCCCGCTACGCCGCCATGCGCGAGCGCTCGGTGGGGCTGGGGGTGATGGGGTTCCACTCCTTCCTGCAGGCCAAGGACGTGCCGTTCGAGAGCGTCGTGGCCAAGAGCTGGAACCGCAAGATATTCCAGCACATCCGCGCGCAGGCCGATGCCGCCTCGCGCAAGCTGGCCGAGGAGCGCGGACCCTGCCCGGATGCGGCGGAATATGGCGTGATGGAGCGTTTTTCCAACAAGATGGCGATCGCGCCCACGGCGTCGATCTCGATCATCGCGGGCAATGCCAGCCCCGGCATCGAGCCGATCGCGGCCAATGTGTTCCTGCAAAAGACGCTGTCCGGCTCGTTCACCGTGCGCAACCGCCACCTTGACAAGCTGCTGACCCGAAAGGGCCGGAACACCAGCGATGTCTGGTCGTCCATCACGCTCAACAAGGGCAGCGTGCAGCATCTCGACTTCCTGACCCAGCAGGAGAAGGACGTGTTCAAGACCGCGTTCGAACTCGACCAGCGCTGGGTGATCGAGCATGCGGCGGATCGCGCGCCGTTTATCTGCCAGGCGCAGTCGGTCAACATCTTCCTGCCCGCCAACGTGCACAAGCGCGACCTGCACCAGATCCATTACATGGCCTGGAAGCGGGGGGTGAAATCGCTGTATTACTGCCGCTCGCTGTCCATCCAGCGCGCCGATGCGGTGAGCGATGGCCAGGAAAAGCGCGACGTGCCGCCAAAGGATGGCGGCAGTCCCCCCGCGACATCGGGCGATTATGAGGAATGCCTCGCCTGCCAGTAAGGTGAGGGGAAAGTTTCAGGAAACGCCGCCTTTTAAAAAAAGGCGGCACCTGGAAACTTTTATTTTCCCGTCATGTCTGTTTGCTCACGGCAGGAGCGGCGTGCCGTGTTCCAAAATGGCGCGGGCGGCAGACGTAAAGCGGCCATCCGCCTCATGCAGCACAAGGCCGGGTAGCATTTCGCTGCCCGCGCGTGAATTCGCCCGTCCCTGCACCAGCATGATCCGTGCGGCCTGCCCCGCGCGGGGCCAGAACGGCAGCACCCTGATCCGGCCCAGCTGCGCGCCCTCCATGGCCGTGCAGCAGGCCGCCAGCAGGGTGCTGGGCAGGGCCAGCGTCAGCGTGCCGTGGTGGCGTAGCTGGGCGGCCATGGCGCGCACCCAGCCACCGAGCGCGCCGGTGGGCAGGCGGCGGGCAAGGTCGCGCTGGCTGTGTGGCGAGGCCGATGACTCCTGCCCATGCCAGGGCGGGTTGGCAAAGGCGTGGTCGATGCGGCGCAGGCCGGGGCCGGACAGCAGCGGGTCATCGGGCAGGGCGGGCAGGGTGGCATGGCGCACATGCAGGTCGTGGCGATGGTTGAGCAAAAAGTTATGCCGGGCCAGCGCCGCGGTCGCTCCATCATGCTCCAGCCCGATTCCGGTCAGCCGGGGCACCCGATTCGACAGGCAGAGCAGACCCGCGCCCGCGCCGCATCCACCTTCCATTACGATCTGGCCGGGGCGCGCAGGCACGAAAGCAGCCATCAGAACAGGCTCAAGTCCGGTCCTGTTTCCAGTCGAAAACTGGCGATAGACCACCTTTCCGCCCAGCAGGTGGCCTGTGGTTACAGGGTCCATGCCCGTGGGGGGGAGAGGCAGGTCATGCGCTGCTCCGTGCCGTGTGCCTGTGTGCTCCGGCTTGACCGTTATTCCAGCGCCGCCCATATACTCATTCTATGTTCATACATTCGGAACCGGGAGAGTAACCTTTTGGCCCTAGCAGTTAGTCTGCCGGAATCCGACGAAACGGCAAGTCAGAAAGACGAAGGGGCTCGCCGCCCGATGGCAGATGGATCAGAAGTCGCCCTGCGCGATCTGGCGGAATATCTTGCGGATGACATGGCGGCGTGCAATCGCGCCATTGTCGAGCGGATGGACAGCCCGGTCGCCCTTATTCCCCAGCTTGCAGCCCACCTTGTGGCCGCCGGTGGCAAGCGGCTGCGCCCGCTGCTGACACTGGCCTCCGCCCGGCTGTGCGGCTACGAGCCCGATGCCACGCACCAGCGCCACGTGGCCCTGGCCGCCTGCGTGGAGTTCATCCACACGGCAACGCTGCTGCATGATGACGTGGTGGACGAGAGTTCGCTGCGCCGGGGCATGGCCAGCGCCAATGCGGTGTTTGGCAACAAGGCCTCGGTTCTGGTGGGGGACTTCCTGTTCGCCCGCTCGTTCCAGCTCATGACGGATGATGGCTCGCTCAAGGTCATGAATATCCTCTCGTCCGCTTCCGCCACCATTGCGGAAGGGGAAGTGCTGCAGATGTCCACGCAGAATGACCTCTCAACCCGGATTGATCAGTATCTGGAAGTCATTCATGGCAAAACTGCGGCATTGTTCGCCGCAGCCTGCCGGGTAGGTGCCGTCGTGGCCGGTCAGGGCGAGGCGGATGAGCGCGCGCTCGAATCCTATGGCACCAATCTGGGCATGGCCTTCCAGCTTGTTGATGACGCGCTGGATTACGCCGCCGACCAGGCCCGGCTGGGCAAGACGGTGGGTGATGACTTCCGTGAAGGCAAGATCACCCTGCCGGTGCTGGCGGCCTATGCCGCGGGCTCGGCGGAGGACCGGACCTTCTGGCAGCGCGTGATCGAGGAAAGCGAGCAGACGCCCGAGGATCTCGATCATGCCCTGCGCCTGATTGAACAGACTGGCGCCATCCGCATCACGCTTGACCGTGCAACGGAATATGCCGATGCGGCGCGTGAGGCGCTGTCCATCTTCCCGCCCAGCCGCCTGCGCCAGATGCTGCAGGATACGGCGAGCTACACCGTCAACCGCCTGCGCTAGCAGGCGGGGCGGCCTGTCCTTTCCGGCCTCTGAAAATCAGAAAAAGCTTCAAGGAATGCTGCCTTTTGAAAAAAAGGCGGCACCCGAAGGCTTTTACCCTTTATATGCAGCAGCCGGGCTGGCGTCGAATAGCCTTGGTAAGTCCTGTCCGTAGCCCAGGGCCGACAGTCCCGGCCGTAGGGCCGCAAGATTACGCGGCTGGGCGGTAAAGCAGAACTGATCGGGCAGGGGAGAAGAAGCGGAGCCGGTCAGGGCAGGGCACGCGGCCAGCACGCGGGCGACCTGCCGGGCCACGGCGGGTGCAGGGTCTAGCCAGGTTACATGCGGGGGGCCCGCCTCACGCATGGCATCAAGCAAAAAAGTATAGTGCGTGCAGCCCAGCCCGACGACATCGATTGCCGCTCCGCCGGGTTGCCCGAACAGGCCCGCGAGTTCCGCCCTGAGCAGGGCCGGGTCGGGCGGCGTGCCGCGAAAGGCGTTTTCCGCCATGTCCGCCAGTCCGCGCGCGCCGTGGGCGAGCAGGGTGCAGTCAGGCGCAAAGCGGGCGCTGAGTGCCTTCAGGTAGGGGCGGTGCACGGTGGCCCGCGTGGCCAGTAGTCCGATCGTGCCGGTGCGGGTCTGGTCGGCGGCCCATTTTATGGGTGGCACGCAGCCCACGAAGGGCACGTCATACGTCGCGCGCAGGCTGTCGAGCGCGAGCGTGCTGGCGGTATTGCACGCCACCACCACCACGCTGGGCCGCAGGCGATCAATCGCTTCTCCCATCAGGCGTACGATCCGCGCGCGCAGGAGTGTGTCGGGCTGTTCGCCGTATGGGAATACGGCTGTATCAGCCAGATAGTCGATCGGTATGCCGGGCAGGACCGGGCGCAGCTGGGCTACGATGCCCAGCCCCCCAATTCCCGAATCGAAGGCAAGAACACGCGGCATCAGATGGCCCGTGGGTCAGGCCCCTGCGTCACGCTTGGCCTTGAGCGCCAGCGCCTCTTCGGCACTGCCCACGCCGCCATGCTTGGCTGACCATGCGCAGGGATCTTCAAGGAAACGACGCACCTCGGCGGCATCCTTTTCCGAGAAATAGGGCTTGCCCGCGCAGGCTTCGAGCACATCCCACCAGGTACACAGCGCATGCAGGCTGATGTCCATATCCGCCAGCGTGCGGTATGCGCCGGGGAAGACGCCGTAGAAGAACACCACGAAGGTGTGGTCCACGATCGCGCCCGCCTTGCGCAGCGCGTTGGCGAACTGCACCTTTGATGAACCATCGGTGGTCAGGTCTTCCACCAGCAGGGTGCGCATGCCTTCGGGCACATCGCCCTCGATCTGGGCATTGCGGCCAAAACCCTTGGGCTTTTTGCGCACATAGGCCATCGGCGCCATCATGCGGTCAGCAATCCAGGCGGCAAAGGGAATACCCGCCGTCTCGCCGCCCACCACGGCGTCGATGCTTTCATAGCCGACATGGCGGCCGATCTTTTCCACCGCCAGTTCCATGATCTTCTGGCGCGCGCGGGGGAAGAAGATGATGCGGCGGCAATCGATATAGACCGGCGATTTCCAGCCCGAGGTAAGGGTGTAGGGATCATCGGGGCGGAAGTTGACGGCCTTGATTTCCAGCAGCAGGCGCGCGGTCATGAGGGCTGCGTCGCGGTCCCATGCGGTTGTGCCTGTTGAAAGTCCTGCCCCATTCCCCGTGGCGTCGTGCATACCCTGTCTCCGGCCAAATGAATTGTGTGTACTGAATGTCAGCACAGACGATTAACCGCAACAGGGCGGAAAATCCATCGGTGTCCGGGCCAATGGGGGCGGAAATGCCAAAAAAAGGCCGCATGGGAAATATAACGTGACCGGATCATCAGAGTGTGAGGGTTCGCGTACCTTGCTCCCGCGGGGTATTCGCTCTAGTATCTCAATATTAATAATCATTCTCACTAGTGGATCATCGCATCGTGTCTGTTGAAAACAGTCGCATCGCCCGCAAATGCGAGCGTGCCGTAATCACCGCCTACCAGGAACTGCGTGGCGTCGGGACCAGCGATGTGTCGGCTTTCCATGCCTGCACGACCCTCTACCGTATCCACCACCCCGAATCCTCGCTCAACGAGGCCCGGCGTCTGGTGTCGGAATGGATCGACCATCATGTCATCCAGAAGCGCCCCGGCCCGACTGCCGGGTGTGAGTGCGACTGATCCATCCGGGCGAAGGACGTCATGCAAAAGGGGCAGGCTGCATCATGCAGCCTGCCCCTTGTTTTTATTACTGGGGTTTCACCTGCGAAGCGGGACCTGAAACGGCAGGACCATTTGCCATGCCGGGCGGGTAATATCCCGCCCGGCACGGCTGTCTCAATCAGGCCCGCTTGTCAAACGGCACGAAATCGCGCTCCGGCGAGCCGATATAGAGCTGGCGGGGGCGGCCGATGCGCTGGCCGGGTTCTTCAATCATTTCCTTCCACTGGCTGATCCAGCCGGTGGTGCGGGCTACGGCAAACAGCACGGTGAACATGCTGGTGGGGATGCCCATGGCCTTGAGAATGATGCCGGAATAGAAATCGACATTGGGGTACAGGCTGCGCTTGACGAAATATTCGTCATGGATCGCAATCTTTTCCAGTTCGATGGCCAGGTCGAGCAGCGGGTCGTCCTTGATGCCAAGCTCGCCAAGAACTTCATGGCAGGTGGCCTGCATGATTTTGGCGCGCGGGTCGAAGTTCTTGTACACCCGGTGGCCAAAGCCCATCAGGCGCACGCCGCTGGTCTTGTCCTTCACCTTGGCGATGAATTCGGGGATGTTGTCCTTGTGGCCGATCTCGGCCAGCATCTTCAGCACCGCCTCGTTGGCCCCGCCATGGGCAGGCCCCCACAGGGCCGCGATGCCTGCGGAAATACACGCAAACGGATTGGCCCCCGTCGAGCCCGCAAGGCGCACGGTGGAGGTCGACGCATTCTGCTCATGGTCGGCATGCAGGATCAGGATGCGGTCCATGGCGCGGGCGAGCACCGGGTTGATCTTGTAGGGCTCGCTCGGCACCGCGAACATCATGGACAGGAAGTTCTCGGCATAGGACAGGTCATTGCGCGGGTAGATGAAGGTCTCGCCCTGCGTGTATTTGTAGGCCCAGGCCGCGATGGTCGGGATCTTGGCAATGATGCGCATGGCCGACTGGTAGCGCGTGGCCGCGTTCGAGACATCGAGCCCTTCATGATAGAAGGAGGACAGCGCGCCAACCGTGCCGCACAGGATGGCCATGGGGTGCGCATCACGGCGGAAACCGTTGAAGAAATTGCGGATCTGCTCGTGCAGCAGCGTGTGGTGCTTGATGGAATTCACAAACCCGTCGTACTGCGCCTTGTCGGGCAGTTCACCGTTGAGCAGCAGGTAGGCCACTTCCATGAAGGTGGCCTGTTCGGCCAACTGCGCAATGGGGTAGCCACGATGCAGCAGCACGCCTTTTTCACCATCGATGAAGGTGATCTTGCTGGAGCATGACGCGGTCTCGCCATAGCCGGGATCATAGGTGAATACGCCAGCCTGGGCAGGCAGCTTGCGGATGTCGACGACCTCCGGCCCCATCGTGCCGGACAGCATGGGCAGTGCAACATCCTTGCCGTTTAGCGAGATTGTGGCAGTTTTTCCGGACTCGCTCATCTACAACTCTCCTCCTGGGGCCACGCCTGCGCTGGTGGGGCAGGGGGCCATGTCTCCAACCTCCGGGCATTCTGCCGTTCATGCGGCAGTTTATGGCTATGCCCAAATTATATGCCCCGCGTGCCGCAAGGTGCGGCAGTCATCGGGCCTCGGTTCTGACGATAGGAACGAAACCCCCGGCATGGCAATCCATGCCCCCCCTTTGCCGCAATGACATTATTGGCAAGACAGGGCGTTGAGGTGGATTTCACGATCAGTGGCGGAATTCCATGGTTTTTCGGCGGTAAAGCAGGCGATCGAGGCTGGCGGGAAGCCGCGCTGCATCGCCCCTTCAAGGGTGGGCGGGCAATGTCGCGCGCCCCAGCCAAACACCAGGGCACCCAAGGCCGGATTGTGCCCTAATACCATGATATTGCTTGTTTTATCGGTAATGGCATACAGCATGTCACGCACCGTTTCGGCAGTTGCCTCATACAGTTCGTTCACATATCGGATATCGGGTTTCTGATCGCCATAAAATGATCCCAGCGCCGCAAGCGTTTCGACCGTGCGCCGCGCGGGGCTGATGAGCACCAGTTGCGGGGCAAAGGCCCGCGCCCGCAGCCATGCGCCCTGGGCGCGGGCGCTGTCACGGCCATGCGGGGTGAGCGCGCGGTTGAAGTCGGCCTGCGGGCCAATATCGCCAAACGCGGCGGGCGCGGCCTGGGCATGGCGCATGAGCACAAGCTGGCGGGGCATGGCGGCGGTTACTGGCCTGTGCCTGCGGCAATGGCCTCATGGTGGCGAATGACCTCGCGGATGATGAAGGCCAGGAATTTTTCCGCAAAATCGGGGTCCAGGTGGGCGGCGGTGGCCAGTTCGCGCAGCCGGGCCACCTGGCGTGCCTCACGCGCGGGGTCGGCGGGCGGCATGTCGTTGGCAGCCTTGAGCTGACCCACCGCCTGCGTGTGGCGAAAGCGCTCGGCCAGCATATAGATCAGGGCGGCATCGATGTTGTCGATGCTGCAGCGCAGTTCTTCGAGCTTGCGCTTGGCTGCGTCCTGTCTGGCCTCGGTGGTGTTCATCGGTGTCCGCGCTCCTGCGTTGAAAAAAAGAGGGATGAAAAAAAGACTTACAGCACCGGCGGAAGGTCGATCCACGCCAGATGCCCCCCCTTGCCAGCCCCGGTATCGGTAAAGATGGCCCGCCCGCCCATGCGGCCGTGGCGCACCCAGGGCCGCCCGTCGGTGGAGCGGCGGTCATGCCCGCAATAGACCGTGTAGCCTGGTGGAATGTGATCGACCCAGTTCAGCCTGCGCTCGGGGTAGCCATCCTTCTGCATGCGGCCCGTCGTCTCGCCAAACAGGGCGCGTGACAGCAGGGGTGTTACCGTGCCCAGCCCCGGCGGCGGCAGTTCGCCCAGCATGCGGGCATGAAAGCCACCATGCACGAATATGGACTGCCCCAGCACGATCCATGCGGGCGCGCGCGCCAGGTCGGCCAGCGCGCGCTGGTACACGTCGCTGTTCTCCTCACTCAGGAAGGCGGCCAGCGTTTCCATCAGCGGCGGGTCGCGGCGCATCTTGCGGCCCTGTAGCGCGCGGGCCAGCTTGCGGTCATGGTTGCCCAGTATGAACAGGCCGCGCCTTTCATCAATCAGGCGCTGCATCAGGCGGAATGCGCCCGCGCTGTCCGGCCCGTAATCCACGAGGTCGCCAAGTTGTATGACAAACCGGTCGGTCGCGGCGGCATGGCGGAAGGCGTGCAGGTCGCCATGCACGTCGCCCACCACGCGCAGGGGGCGGCCTGCCAGCAGCTCCGCCAGCGGGTGCGTGGGCAGGGCGGGAGGGGCCGGGGGCATGGTGGATTCCCGCCCGGCGGCGGCCGGGAATATGGCATCCCGTGCCATGACAGGCCGATGAGAGGGAAATCGACGTCTCAAGCGAAAATCCTCTCCTGTTGATGGCCGGTCCGGGTTGTGCCCTTTGCTGGGTCTGGTCTCCTATTATTCACAAGATTGGCCGCCATGCACTAGGGGGATGGGCAATAATGTATCCTTAATGACACAAACCGGTTGCATCCGGGTAACGATATTGTACAGGAAAAACCGGAATATATTGACCAGGACACAGACCGCCATAAGGCATTGCGCCCCTGCCACGGGCGTGGCTGATGGAGCAAACGTGAAACCGCCAACCGGAGTCAGGGCAGCCTGTCACACTCTTTTGTTGTGACGTAGGCTGCAGGACGGAGAACAGATGAAGGCGTCATGCCGAAGTGAAACGCAGGGAGAGGCGCTGTGGTGCAAAGGGAATACCCGCGCCACTGCCGCCGCCCCGGCAGATCGGCCCCCGCCAGGGCCGTGACGACGGCATACGACATATCCGGCGCGGTCTCGACCGGCCGGGCATAACGATAAGAGTTTGAGGGAAAGTTCATGATCGACCACACCCGAATCCGGAATGCGGCGCTCCGGGCCAAGATCACCACCGCCGAGCAGGCGGCCTCCCTTGTCCGCCCGGGCAGTACGGTGGGCACCAGTGGCTTTACCGGCGCCGGTTACCCCAAGGCCGTGCCGCTCGCACTTGCCGCATTGATGGAGCGCGCGCACGCCGAGGGTAAGGAATACCGCATCCGGCTGCTCACGGGCGCCTCGACCGGGCCGGAGCTTGATGGCGCGCTCGCCAAGGTCAACGGCATCTCCTTCCGCATGCCCTATAATTCCGATTCCGGCCTGCGCGCGCGCATCAACAAGGGCGAGACGGAATATCTCGACATGCATCTCAGCCATGTCGCCCCCATGGCCTGGGCGGGCTTCTTTGGCACGATCGACACCGCCATCATCGAGGCCACCGCCATCCGTGAAGATGGCAGCATCGTGCCGTCTTCTTCCGTCGGCAATTCCAAGACCTGGCTCGATACCGCCAAACAGGTGATCATCGAGGTCAATAGCTGGCAGGATGCAGCGCTCGAGGGCATGCACGACATCTGGTACGGCGCAGCCCTCCCGCCGCACCGCCAGCCCATTCCGCTGCTGCGCCCCGATGACCGCATCGGCGGCACTTCGCTCAAGGTCGACCCCGCCAAGATCGTGGCGATTGTCGAGACCAATGCGCCCGATCGCAACGCCCCGTTCTCGCCACCCGACGAGACCGCGCGTGGCATTGCGGGCCACCTGATGGAATTTTTCCGCCATGAAGTGAAGATGGGCCGCCTGCCGCCCTCGCTGCTGCCGTTGCAGTCCGGCGTGGGCAACGTGGCCAACGCCGTGATGGGCGGGCTGGAGGAAGGCCCGTTCGATGACCTGACCGCCTACACCGAGGTGATTCAGGACGGCATGCTCGGCATGCTGGAAAGCGGCAAGATGCGGGTGGCCTCGGCCACGGCCTTCTCGCTCAGCCCGGAAGCGGCGGAAGCGCTCAACAGCCGCATGCGCGAGTTCCAGAAGAAGATCATCCTGCGCCCGCAGGATATCAGCAACCATCCCGGCCTGATCCGTCGCCTGGGCTGTATTGCCATGAACGGCCTGATCGAATCGGATATCTATGGCAACGTGAACTCAACCCAGATCATGGGCTCGAAGATCCAGAACGGTATCGGCGGCTCGGGTGATTTTGCCCGCAATGCCTATATCTCGGTGTTCATGACGCCATCCACCGCCAAGGGCGGCAAGATCTCCGCCATCGTGCCCATGGCGTCCCATGTCGATCACATCACGCAGGATTCGCAGGTGCTCGTGACCGAACAGGGTCTCGCCGACCTGCGTGGCCTCTCGCCCAAGCAGCGCGCGGAAGTGATCATCGCCAACTGCGCCCACCCCGATTACCGCCCGATGCTGCAGGATTACTACAAGCGTGCCCGCGCGGGCTCGTTTGGCCAGCAGTCCCCGCATCTGCTGACCGAGGCGCTTTCGTGGCACCAGCGCTTCATCGAGACCGGCAGCATGCTGCCGTAATGCATAAAGGTTTTTGGTGAAGCTTCTTTCAAAAAGCTTCAGAAAATGCCGCCTTTTAAAAAAGGGCGGCACCCAAAGACCGTTATGTTTTCCTAGCGTGCGGGTTCGGCGTCCACCATTTCGGTCGCGCGTTCGAGGTCAACCGACAGCACGCGGCTGACCCCGCGCTCCTGCATGGTCACGCCATACAGCCGGTCCATATGCGCCATGGTCAACTGGTGGTGGGTCACGACAAGGAAGCGCGTGCCCGCTTCCGCCACCATATCGGCCAGCAGGGCGCAGAAGCGGCCCACATTGGCGTCATCGAGCGGGGCATCGACCTCATCGAGCACGCAGACCGGGGCCGGGTTGCAGCGGAACACTGCGAAGATGAGCGACAGCGCGGTGAGCGCCTGCTCGCCACCTGAAAGCAGCGAGAGCGTGGCGAGTTTCTTGCCCGGCGGCTGGGCATAGATTTCCAGCCCGGCCTGAAGCGGGTCGTCATTGCCCACCATGCCCAGATGCGCCCGCCCGCCATTGAACATGCGGGCAAACAGCGCCTGAAAATGCTGGTCGATCTGCGAGAACACGGCCATCAGCCGCTCGCGCCCCTCGCGGTTGAGCTGCCCGATCATGCCGCGCAGGCGGGCAATGGCCGATTGCAGTTCGTCACGTTCATGCAAGATCGTGTCGATCTTGCCCGATGCGTCCTGCGCCTCAAGCTCGGCACGCAGGTTGACCGGGCCAAGCTCATCGCGCTGGCGGGTCAGGCGGGCCACCTTGCGGCGCAGGCCGGTCTCGGCATTTACGCTCAGGTCAGTGGGCACCACGCCCGCCGGTGGCGTTGAATCCGCCTGCAACTGCGCCAGCAGCACCTGTGCCTGCTCGCGCCTGCCTTCAGCGCGGACCACGGCTTCACGCGCTGCGGTCAGCACATCTTCCGCCGTGCGGCGGCCCTGCTGCACTTCCGCCATGCGGGTTTCAGCCTGTTGCAGTTCCGCCATCGCCACGTCATGGCTGGCTTCGTGCCGGGCCAGTTCGGTTGCGATCGCATCGCGTCGTTCGCGCACGGCAACCGGCTGGGGGGCCACGCGCTCATGCTCGGCCCGGGCATTGCGCAGGCGGGTCTCGGCGGCCTCGGCTTCAAGGCTGGCGGCCTCCACGCGGGCGGTCCACTGCGCCATGTCCTGCCCCGATGCGTCAAAGCGCTGGCGCAGGGTGGCGTCTTCCGTGTGCAGGCGGGCCAGGGTCTCGCGCTGCTCGGTTTCCTGCGCGCGCAGGCTTTCGGCCTGTTCGCGCAGGCTGGCCAGCGCGTGTTCCAGCCCGCTCATGTCGGGCAGAGCCTCAAGGCGGGCACGGGCGGTGGCAACATCCACCTCCGCCTGTTGCAACCCCTCGGCCAGATCGGCCATGCGGGCCTGCCGGGCTTCAAGCCGGGTACCGGTCTCGCGCATTTTCTGCTCAAGGCCAGCGCGGGCAGTGCGGGCGTGCTCCAGCCGGTTTGTGGCCTCTTCCACCACGAGCCGGGCCTGTTCCAGCGCGTGAGCCGCCTGTGTCGCGGCAGCAGTGGCCTGCCGGGCCGCATCCTCGGCCAGAGCCGGGGCGGGCAGGGCGGCTAGCTGTTCGCGCCGGGTGGCCAGTTCCTGGCTTGCGGTATCGCGGTCGTTTTCCAGCCGGGCCTGTTCGGGCAGCAGGGCTTGCAGGCGCGTTTCCGCCTCGCTGTGCCGGGTCGTGGCAGCCTGCAGGGCGCGGCGGCCCTGCTCAAGGGCTGATTCAGCCTGCTGATGGCGGGTCCGCAGCGCCTTTTCGGCATCCTGCGCCTGCGTGGCGGCCTGCGCTGCCGCCTGCTGGGCGCGGGCAAGCTGGTCGAGGTCGGGCAGGCTGGCTTCCTGTTCCGTGGCGTGCGCGCAGGCGGCCTCGGAATCCGTCAGGGCCGCCTGGGCCGTGGCCTGCTGCACCGAGAGCGTATCGATCTGGGCCGAGATGGTGGCGTGCTGGCGTGAAAGCTCGGCCTCGGCCGTGCGGGCGGCCTCCAACGCATTCTCGGCGGCCATGCGGGCGTTGCGTGCCGTCGTCAGGGCTTCGCCTGCCTGCTGGCGGGTGGTTGTGGCGGCCTGTGCCGCCTGTTCCAGCGCCGGAAGCGCGCCGCGCAACTGCTCGAGTTCCGTGCGCAGGGCGCGCAGGCGGCCGAGCTGTTTGAGCCTGAGTGCCGCGCGGTCGGGCAGGTTGGGGGCCTGTGTATAGCCATCCCACCGCCAGAGCGCGCCCTCGCGGGTGACAAGGCATTGCCCCGGCGTCAGGCTGGCCTGAAGGGGGGCGCCATCCATGCCATCAGGCAGCAGCCCGGCAGCACCGAGCGCGCGTGACAGGGCAGGGGGGGCCTCGAGCACGGTGGAAAGCGGTTTGATACCCGCAGCCGGAAAGGGCGCGGGTGTGGCAGGCGGCAGGTCATGCCATGAGCGCGGTGCCACGCCTTTGACCACCGCCTCCAGCCCATCGGACAGCACCACGGCCAGCGCGGTTTCCAGCCCGGCGGGCACATGCAGGCTGTCGGCCAGCGTCATGCCTTGGGTGGGGTCGGCCTGTGTCTCGCTGTGCAGCGCGCGGGCGAGGCCATCGGCTTCCGCCTCGAGGCCCGACAGGCTGGCGCGGGCCTCGGCAAGACGGCCGGCGCAGGCTTCATCTTCCCGTGTTGCGGCAACGGTGGCGGCCTCGGTCGTGGCCATGTGCTGGCGGGCGGCTTCCAGTGCGGCGGCGGCGGCCTCGCGTCTGGCCACGCGCGCCTGCAGGGCCGCATCGGGCACGGCCTGCGCGCGCAGGCGGGTCATGCTGGCGGCGAGTGTATCGACTTCGTCGCCTGCGCGCTTGTGGGTGGCCTTGGCCGCGCGGAGGGCTTCCTCGGTGGCGGTGCGGGTGGCGCGGGCTTCCTTCAGGCGGGCATTGGCCTGAATTTCGGCCTGTGTTGCCTGCGCGCGGGCGTCCTCCGCCGTGGCGCGTTCGGCGCGGAGGCGATCAAGGGCCGTTTCGGCCCCGGTCGCGGCTTCGGCCAGACGTGCGCGCTCGGCCTCGGGCACAAGGTCCGCGCGGGCGTTGCTGACATGATTGCCCAGTGTTGCCACGTCGCGCGCCAGGGCTTCGAGCCTGCTGGCGGCAATGCCGGTATCCTGCGTGGCCTGCGCATGCACGCGCAGGCTTTCGGTCGCGGCATTGCGGGCAAGGTCAGCCTGTAGCGTGGCATCCGCGTGGGCGCGGGTGGCGTCCTCGCGCGCACTCAGGGCGTGGGCGGCCTGTGCCTCGGCCTGCGTGATCTGTCCGTCATGGTCGGCAATGGATTCGGCCGTTGGCATGTCGGCTTCAAGGGCCGCGATCTCGGTGGCGAGGGCCGCGTGCCGGGTGGCAAGGTGCTCATGCGCGGCGGTGGCCGTGGCAAGCCCTTCGCGGGCCTGCGTTGTCTGCAGTTCGGCCTCGCGCACGGTGGTGGTGGCCTCTTCCACGCGGGTCGCCATCTCGGTCATGGCCTGTGCCAGCGTGGTGCATGCGGCCTGCGCTGCCTCGCGCAGGGCGGGCAGGGCGGACAGGCGCTCTTCCACCTGAACCCGCTCGGCCTCAAGCTGCCCGAGCATGAGGGTGGCGTCATCACGCCGTGCAAGGGCCGCAGCCTGCACGCCCTCGCATTCGGCAAGGCGGCCCTGTGCCTGTTCAAGGGCTGCCTCGGCGCGGGCCAGTTCCTCGGCAATGGTTTCAGCGCGGACCTTGAAGCGTTCAAGTGCCGTGCGCCGCGTATCGAGTGCCTCGCGCAGGGCGGGCAGCGCCTTTGTCACTTCGTAATCGGTGAGGACGGCGGTCTCGGCCATTTCCTCGGCCGCCTTGAGGTCGGTGCGCGCGGCATGCAGGCCCGCCTCGCCCTCGGCCACGCCCTTGTGGGCGCGGGCATGCAGCAGCGCCAGAAGGGCGGTTTCGGATTCGCGCAGGCCCTGCGAGAATTCGCGGTAGCGGGCCGCCTGTTCGGACTGCTCCTGCAAATCACCGAGCCGGGATTCGAGTTGCAGGCGCAGGTCTTCCGCGCGCGCGAGATTGGCCTCGGTCGCGCGCAGCTTGAGTTCGGCTTCGTGGCGGCGGCCATGCAGGCCGGTAATGCCCGCGGCTTCCTCCAGAATGGTGCGCCGTTCCTCGGGGCGGGCATTGACCAGCGCCGAGACGCGCCCCTGGCTGACCATGGCCGATGAGCGCGCCCCCGAGGCCAGATCGGCAAACAGGGTCTGCACGTCGCGCCCGCGCGTGGTGCGGCCATTGATGCGGTAGCCGCTGCCCGCGCCCCGTTCGGCCCGGCGGCAGACCTGAAGTTCATCCTGCCCGGTAAAGGGGGCGGGAGCGATTTCGGCAGCGCCGTCCAGCGTCAGGGTGACTTCCGCCATGTTGCGCGCGGCCCGCGCGGTGGTGCCCGCGAAGATCAGGTCATCCATTTCGCCGCCACGCAGGGCGCGGGCATTGGTTTCGCCCATGACCCAGCGCAGGGCCTCGACCACGTTTGACTTGCCGCACCCGTTTGGCCCGACAATCCCGGTCAGGCCGGGCAGGATATCAACGGAGACCGGGTCGGCGAAACTCTTGAAGCCTGCGATGCGCAGCCGGACGAAACGGGCGGTCATGCTCAGCGGGCCGCCGCTTCAACCTTCTGGGCAAACTGCTCGTAGGTCAGTTCCTGCGCCACCTGCTCCTTGTCATTGAAGCGGAAGGTGGGCGTGCCGTCGATCTTGTACTGGGCCTGGGCGCGGTCTTCCTCATCCATGATGGCATGGCGCAGCTTGTCGTCATGGACGGTCTGCTGGAACAGGTCGGATGACATGCCGGCCAGCGCCGCCATTTTCTGGATCTCGGCCTCGGCTTCCGCCGGTTCCTTGCCAAAGGCCCAGCGATCCTGGCTCGACAGCAGTGCGAGCACGAACGGCTCGTAACGCTCGGGGGCCAGCGCGCGCGCGACCATGCAGCCGGTCAGCGCGATCTGGTCGAGCGGGAAATCACGCAAAATGTAGTACACCTTGCCCGTATCGATCAGCTTGCTGCGCACTTCGGGAAAGATCTCGGCGGCAAAACGCGCGCAATGCGTGCAGGTGAGCGAGAAGAATTCCTCCACATGCACCTTGGCCGCCGGGTTGCCCACGGCGCGGATGGACAGGCGCGGGTCCGCCGCCTGCGCCATGGCCCGGCCAGACAGCAGGCCGCCAGCCATGAGGGTGGGGGTAAGGGCAAGCAGGGTGCGGCGTGTGATGGGCATCGAGGTCACTCTCCGGTGGGGGACAGGGGTGGGGCATGGCCCCGGTTGGCATCAGTATTAAGACGGCGCGGGCCGGGCGTAAATCCGCCGGGCGTAAATCCATCGTACCATCACCGGATGGCGCGCCCGTGTCGGCGCGCCATCCGTTCAGGCCGGTTGCCCGGTTGCCTCGCGCGGGGGCAGGCGCACGCGCACGTGGCGGATATGCCGGGCATCCGAATCAAGGATGCGGAACACCATGCCGCTTTCATGCGTCACGATCTCGCCGCGCGTGGGCACATGGCCCGCGAGGCGGAACACCAGCCCGCCCACGGTCTCGATCTCGGCCTCGCGCTCCTCACGCGTGAGCACGGGGCCGACTTTTTCCTCAAAGGCGGCGACGGGGGTGCGGGCATCGACATCGAGCGTGCCGTCGGGGCGCTCGCGCATCATGCTCACGGTCGGTTCGTCATGCTCGTCGGAAATATCGCCCACGATGGTCTCGATCAGGTCCTCGATGGTGACGAGGCCGTCGATCCCGCCGTACTCGTCAATGACGAGGGCAAGATGCACATGCCGCACCCGCATCTGCAAAAGCAGGTCGAGCACGGGCAACTGCGGGGCCACCATGAGCGGCTGGCGCAGCAGGGGCTCCATGCGGAAGGCTTCCGACGTGCCGACATAGGCAATCAGGTCCTTCACATGGATCATGCCCACGATGTCATCAAGCTGGTCGCGATAGACCGGCATGCGGGAATGGTTTTCCCGCCGCATCATGGCCAGGGCCTCATCAAGGCTGATATCGACCGGCATCGCCACGATATCGGCGCGCGGAATCATCACGTCATCCGCCGTTATGCCGCGCAGGCGCAGCACGTTGGCCAGAAGCGCGCGCTCCTGCCGGTCGAGTTCGGAGGCGTGGGGATTGGCGTCATCGCCCGCCGCATCATCGGCTTCCTTGACCAGCGCGGCAATGGAATGGCGCAGCCCCGGTTCAGCCCGCCTGCGGCTGAACAGCGACAGGAATCCCTTGCCGCGCGACCCGGACGGAGGTTCCTCGTTGGCATCGGTGCCGGGGCGGCTCATGAGCGTGCCCCCCGCGTCACCATGCGGCCCGGCTTCCACGGGTTGGCAACGCCAAGGCCGGACAGGATGCGGGCCTCGAGCATTTCCATCTCGCGGGCCTCGCCGGGGTGGTGGTGGTCATGTCCGGCCAGGTGCAGCACGCCGTGCACCACCAGATGCGCCAGATGGGCCGCCATGTCGCGGCCCGCCGCCTGCGCCTCGCGCGCCACGGTCTCGAAAGCGATGATGATGTCGCCGCCCCATAGGCCGCCTGCGGCGGGGTATTCGAATGTCAGGACATTGGTAGGCCTGTTGCGCCCGCGATGCCGCCAGTTCATGCGGGCCACCGCGCGGTCATCGGCCAGCACCACCGTGACCGGGCCATGGCAGCCCGTGGCCGCGAGGGCTGCGCTGGCCGCGCGCTTCACCACGCGGGCAGGGTGGGGAACGGCGCGGTTCCAGCGCCTGTCCGCCACCGTGACATCGGGGCCATCAGGCCCGGCCTTGAGGGCGGCCTGCGTGGCCCGCCCTGCTGCGACCCCGCCCTTGTGGGCAGGGCCTGTGCTACTTCGAGGTTTCATCGTTCTCCTGCTGCGACCGGGCGCGGTGGGGGCGGCGTTCGGCCCCGGCACGCTGGTCGTATGCCTCCACTATACGCGCCACCAGCGGGTGGCGCACCACGTCACGCGATTCAAATCGCATCATGCCGATCCCGGGCAGGCCGTCGAGGGTATCGACCGCCTCCCGCAGGCCGGATGTCACGCCACGCGGCAGGTCAACCTGGCTCAGGTCGCCGGTAATGACCATGCGCGTGCCTTCACCCATGCGGGTGAGGAACATCTTCATCTGGGCGGGCGTGGTGTTCTGCGCCTCGTCCAGAATGACAAAACAGTGCGCCAGCGTGCGCCCGCGCATGAAGGCGAGCGGCGCCACCTCGATCTCGCCCGTGCCCATGCGCCGGATCACCTGATCGCCCGGCATCATGTCGTGCAGGGCGTCATACAGCGGGCGGAGGTAGGGGTCGATCTTTTCCTTCAGGTCGCCAGGCAGGAAGCCCAGCCGCTCGCCCGCTTCCACCGCCGGGCGCGACAGCACGATGCGGTCAACCTGGCCCGCCTGCAGCATGGCCACGGCCTGGGCCACGGCAAGGTAGGTCTTGCCGGTGCCTGCGGGGCCGAGGCCAAACACCATTTCCTGCCGGGCCAGCATGGCCATGTATTCAGCCTGGCCAACCGAGCGCGGGGCCACGGGGCCGCGCCGGGTCATGATGGTGGGCAGGTCGGCCAGCGTCGGGCCTGCCGGTGCCGTGGCGGTACGGGTGTCGGGCATGGGGGGCACTCCTCCCGTGGCGTGGCGTGGCGCGGGTGCGGAAAAGGCATGGGCGGCCAGGCGGATGGCGGTATCGACGGTGGCGGTATCGACTGCCTGCCCGGCTGTTGCGCGGCGGTAGAGTTCGGTCAGCGTGGCCTGTGTCAGTTCCACCCGCTGGGCCGCACCCGTAATGGCGATGCGGTTGCCCCGGCAGGCCAGCCGGACATCAAATCCACGTTCAAGATGCAGCAGGTGGCGGTCATGGTCGCCCACAAGCTGTGCCAGCAGCACGTTATCTTCAAACTGCATGGTCACGGTGCGGTCATTGGCCGCGGCCGTGCCACCGGGGGTACGCCGCCCGCCGCTGCGACGGGGGGCGTGGAGCGTGGATTGTGTCTGTTCTCTCAAGCCCTGTCTGTCTCCTCTGTCAGGACACCACCAAGCGAGTTGGTGTACCTGTGGCGGATATCCACATTGGCGATCTGGCCGATCAGGCTGTCCGGGCCTTCAACGCTCACGGCCTGCAGCCATGGGCTCTTGCCCGAAACCTGACCGGGCTTGCGCCCCCGCCCCGTAAAGAGCACGGGCGCCACCTGGCCTATGGTTGCATCATTGAATGCATCCTGCTGCACGCGCAGCATGGCCTGGAGTTCCTGCAGGCGGGCATCCTTCACGTCCTCGGGCACATGCATGCCCGCGCCTGCCGCGGGCGTGCCGGGGCGGGAGGAATACTTGAAGGAATAAGCCTGCGCGAAGCCGATCTCGTCAATCAGGCGCATCGTGTCGGCAAAATCGGCATCCGTCTCGCCGGGATGGCCCACGATGAAATCAGATGACAGGGCAAGGTCGGGCCGCGCCTCGCGCAGGCGGGCCACAAGCGTGCGGTAGTCATCGGCGGTGTGGCCCCGGTTCATGGCCGCGAGCACCCGGTCGGAGCCGGACTGCACCGGCAGGTGCAAAAACGGCATGAGCTGCGGCAGGTCGCGATGGGCTGCGACCAGGTCATCTTCCATGTCGCGCGGGTGCGACGTGGTGTAGCGGATGCGCTCGATGCCCAGCTCACCGGCCAGCACGCGGGCGAGGCGGGCGAGCCCCCAGGTGCGGCCATCCGGGCCTTCACCATGATAGGCATTCACGTTCTGGCCCAGAAGCGTGATTTCGCGCACGCCGCCTGCCACGAGCCTGCGGGCCTCATCGATCACGGCCTGCGCGGGCCGGCTGCTTTCCGCCCCGCGCGTGTAGGGCACGACGCAAAAGGAGCAGAATTTGTCACACCCTTCCTGAATGGTGAGGAAGGCGGAACCACCCGCGGGGGCCGCGCGGTCAGCGGGCAGGAAGTCGAATTTCTGCTCGACGGGGAAGTCGGTCTCGATCACGGCTCCCGCCGCGCGCGCGGCGCGGGCCACCATCTCGGGCAGGCGGTGATAGGTCTGGGGGCCGAGCACGATATCGACATAGGGCGCGCGGGCCAGGATTTCCTTGCCCTCCGCCTGGGCCACGCAGCCTGCTACCGCAAGCACGGTGGCCGCACCCTGTTCGGCGCGCGCCTCCTTGACCTTGCGCAGGCGACCGAGTTCGGAGAACACCTTCTCGGCCGCGCGGTCGCGGATGTGGCAGGTGTTGAGAATGATCATGTCAGCCGCATCCGGCGTGCTCACGGCCCGGTAGCCGAGCGGGCGCAGCACATCGGACATCCGCTCGCTGTCATACACGTTCATCTGGCAGCCCCATGTTATGACATGAAGCCCCCTGGTGGATGACGTGCTGGCTTGTGGCGTGGCCACGCCGGGGCGGGGAGACAGGCTGTTCACGGGTCAGGTATCCTCAGGCATCATGGCGGGCACGCGCCCGCGCAACGGGGGCAAGACATCGGGCCTTGCCTGCGCGCGGTCAAGAGGCTTGCCGCCGATAAAGCCGGGAACACATGGTCTGCCCATCAACGCTCCTGGTGCGAAGGGTGGGGTGTGCCGGACGCGGCCCCCTTGCCTGCTTCAGCCTGATCATGCCTGCCGGAATCGGGGGTATGTCAAGTAAGGAACGCGGGCGCGGAGACAGTTTGCAACATCCCTGGCCCGTTTTGCCCTTCAATGCGACAAATTCGGAACTTATTAAGGGCAGGGCGTTAATATCGGTTTGATCATGCACGGCGGGAATGGCAGACAATACCCTGTGGGCAACTGACCGCATGAAAGCAGACAGCAACAGGGGCAGCACCGTTTGACAGGATTGCGTCATCTCCGCCTGGCCGCCAGCGCCTGGCGCGGGGCCGGTTATGTCAGCCTGTTCGCGGTCATGACGGTTCTCCCGCCGGGGCTGCCCGTGGCATTCGCGGCTGACCCGCAGGACTACGCCACAACCATCCGCCCCACCGGCAATGCCGACCTTGATGCGGCGCTCAAGGCGTCTTCCGACCTGCTTTCCCTCCAGAAAACGCAGGCCGTCAGCCCCTTTGCCCTGACGGGGCGCATCCATAACGATTATTCCCGCCTGATCAGCGCGCTTGAAAGCTATGGCTACTACGCGGGCAGCATCACCATCACCATAAGCGATGGCAGCCACAAGGCCGGCACGCCTGCCGATGGCGGGCAGGACGGGCGCGACCCCGACCTGCCGGAATGGATGCAGGCGCTGCCCGCGGGCCACAAGGCGCAGGTGAGCATTGCTGCAGGCACCGGCCCGCTGTTTCGCATCGGCACGGTCACGCTCAACCCCGACAAGGGGGACGCGCCCATCCACCTCAACCCCACCGAGGCCGCGGCCTTTGGCATGAAGCCGGGCGCGCCTGCGCAGGCCGAGGCCGTGCTGACGGCGGGGGCGGCACTCCAGACCGCCCTGACGGAGGAAGGCTACGCGCTGGCCCATGTCAGCACCCCGCAGGCCTGGCTGCGCCCTGCCACCCATACGCTCGACATCGCCTTTACGGTGCATCGCGGCCCGGTGGTGAACCTTGGCGCCTTCGCCTTTGGCGGGTTGCAGCGCACGCACCCGGCCTATATCGCGCGCAGGCTGACCATTGCGCCGGGCGAGCTGTACCAGCCCTCCCGCATCGAGCGTGCCCGGCAGGACATTGCCTCGACGGGGCTGTTTTCCGATGTGCAGGTCAATCATGGCGATACGCTTGCCCCTGATGGCTCCATGCCGCTCAATTTCGGTTTTCATGAAGGCAAGCGGCACAGCGTGGGGGCCGAGGGCGGGTATTCAACCGATCTCGGTGGCCGTGCGGGCGTGACATGGACGCATAACAACCTGTTCGGCAACGCCGAGCGGCTGCGGCTCACCGCGCTCATCACCGGGCTTGGCGGCTCGGCGGAGCAGGGGCTGGGCTATGATTTCTATGCCGACCTGATGAAGCCCGATTTCGGCTCGCGCCAGCAGAACCTCAGCGCCCGCATCGAGGGTATCAAGCAGGAACTCTATTCCTACCGCCAGACCGCGCTGCTTGCGCGCGTCGGCATCGTGCGCCACGTCAACCGGCACTGGAACGTGTCATTCGGCGGGCAGATCGAGCAGGAACAGATCGAGCAGATGCGCAACACCAGCAGCTACTTCATCCTCTCGGTGCCGCTCACGGCCAATTATGACGGCACGGGCGTGGACAACCCCATCACGCCTGCCACCCATGGCGTGCGCGTGGGGGCCAGCATCACGCCCTCGGCTTCCTTGACCGATGGCACCTCGTTCTTCGCCATCATGCAGGCCACGGTCTCGACCTATTTCGACCTCAAGAACTTTGGCCTGAGCCGCCCCGGCCGCAGCGTGCTGGCGTTTCGTGGCACCATCGGCAATGTGGAAGGGGCCTCGACCTTCGCCATCCCGCCCGACCAGCGGCTTTATGCCGGTGGCTCGGCCACGGTGCGCGGCTTCCGCTACCAGGGCGTTGGCCCGCAATTTGCCAATACGCGCTACGCCATCGGCGGCACCTCGATGGATGCGGGGTCGTTTGAATACCGCCAGCGCATATTGCAGAAATTCGGCGCGGTGGGCTTTATCGATGCAGGCCAGGTCACGGCGGACCGCACACCCTTCCAGGGCACGGTGCGCGTGGGTGCCGGGGCCGGGGCGCGCTATTACACCCCCATCGGCCCCGTGCGGCTTGATGTGGCGGTGCCGCTCAACCGCCCCGCCAAGGGCGACAAGTGGGAGCTGTACGTGGGTTTGGGGGAGACATTCTGATGCCGCAGGACACGCCATCCTCCCCCCCGCCGCGCACGGGGCGGCGCATCGCGCGCGCCTGCGCCCTGGCGCTGGGCATTCCCTTCGGGCTGGTGGCGGCAGCGCTGGCCATGGTGCTGGTGGCGGCCAATACCGGGGCGGGCCAGCGCGAGATCGAGCGCCGCCTGCCGGGGCTGACCGGCGGCAGCGTGCACCTGTCGGGGCTGGGCGGCCGCTTTCCCGATGCGCTGCGTGTGCAGCATCTTGAACTTGATGACTACAAGGGCGCGTGGCTGTCGATCGACGGGCTCGCGCTTGACTGGTCGCCCCTGCGGCTGCTCACGCGGCGGGCGGTCATCAGCAACCTGTCCATGGCGCGGCTCGCCATTCCGCGCCTGAGCGAGGATGACCCCGCTCACCCGCCCAAGCCTGAAAAACCCTCAAGCGGCAGCATCCACATGGGCGTGGATATCAGGGCGGTGCATGTGGCGCGGATTGACGTGGGGGCGGCCCTTGCGCAGGTTCCCGCCGCCTTCAGCCTGGGCGGCCATGCCAGCCTGGCCGATATCGCCCCGGTGCTCGACCATTTCTCGATCGCCACCCTGCCGCCCGCCGATATTGCGCTGAAGGTGGCGCGGCTTGATCATCCCGGTAGCCTTGATCTTGCAACGAAGCTGGGCAAGGCCGACGTGGCGCTGGACCTGCACGCCAGCGAAGGGACGGATGGCTTTCTCGCCACGCTCAGCCACATGCCTGCCCTGGCGCCGCTTGACCTCTCGCTGGGGCTGCATGGCCCGCGTGATAACACGCAACTCGCGCTGGCGCTGGCCACGGGCGGCATTCATGCCAGCGCGCATGGCCAGCTCGGGCTGCTCGACCACCATATGGCGCTGGAGGTCGCGGCCCATAGCGATGCGGTAACGGCAACTGGCGGCACGGGCTGGCAGGGTGCTGACCTTGCCGCCCATATGGGGGGCACGCTGGACCGACCCACGGGCAACGGCACGCTCGACATCGACCGCCTGGCCTATAACGACACCAGCTTTACAAACCTGCATCTGGTGGCCGATGGGCTGAGCGCCCCGGTTGCGGGCCAGCCGGAACATGCGGCGCTGCATGCCACCGTGACGGGGCTGCGCATTCCGGGCAGCCAGCCCATGCTGTTTGCCGCCGATCCGCTGAAACTTGATGTGCTGTGGCGGCCGGACGCGCCAAAGGGGCCGGTCACGCTGTCGCTGGCGCATCCGCTGGCGCAGGTGACCGGGCAGGCCACCACCACGCAGCCCATGACCGCCACCTTCCATGCCGACCTGCCCGACCTTGCCCCGCTGGCGGCGGCGGGCGGCACCAACCTGCATGGCCATGCAGGCCTTGATGGCAGCGTGAACCTGCCCGCAAAAGGGCAGGACGGGCAGTTCGGCCTCGAAAGCCAGATCGTGCTTGATGGCGGCCTGCCGGTGGCTGTCGGGCTGGTGGGCGACAAGGGGCATGTCAGCGTTGCGGGCACCATGACACGGGGCGCGAAGGGGGGCAATACGATCCGCTTCACCACGTTGCAGGTACAGGGCCGCGCCCTGCAACTCGATGCCACGCCGAGCCAGATCGTAACCGGCGCGCCGCTCAATGTGGATGCCACGGCGCATCTGGCCCTGTCGGACCTGCATGTGCTGGCGCCCACGCTCAAGGGGCACATGCAGGCCGACCTGCATGCGGCGGGCCCGGTCAACGACCTCATGGCCAGCCTGAAAACCCAGGCCAGCATCGCGGCGAGCAACACGGCGGCGGGCGATGTGCAGGCCAGCGTGACCATGGCGCACCTGCCACAGGTCAGGCAGGGGGAGCTTTCCATATCCGGCACGGTGGACCGGGCCCCCATACAGGTCAGCGCCCATCTTGACAGCAATGCCGATAACAGCCGCCACCTGCAGATTGCCCAACTGGGCTGGAAGAGCCTTGGCGGCACGGCTGACATGACGCTGCCCGATGGCCACAAGGTGCCAACCGGCATGCTTGATGTGCACATGACCCGCCTGGCCGACCTGCATGACCTGACCGGGCAGGACATCAGCGGCCATGTCGCGGCCACCGTGCACACCACCAGCGCCACGGCCACGGTGCCTGCGGCGCTGGCGGTGAATGTGGATGGCGCGCTCAATGCCGCCATCGCGCGCATCGACCGGCTGGTGCTCAGGGGCCATGTGCTCGACCCCACGGGTGATGCCCCCACGACCGATCTCGACCTTGTGGTGGATAACGCCCATTTCCGCGATATGGGGGGGCGGGCGCATGTTACGGCAAAGGGGCCGCTTGCGGGGCTGGATGTCAACGCCCAGTCCACGCTCGATACGTCCTGGACCGGCCCCGCCACGCTGGACACGGCACTGATGGTCAATATCAGCGGGCAATCGGTGAGCGTGCGCCGCCTTGTGGCGCAGGCGCGCGGCGAGCAGATGCGCCTCGATGGGCCGGTCAGCGTGGGGTATGGCAAGGAGATCGCGCTCGACCACCTGCGCTTGAGCCTGACGCCGCCGCGCGGGCAGGCGGGCAGCATCGAGGCCAGCGGCAAGGTCAGCCCGGCGCTTGACCTGCATGTGGCGATCAACCGCCTCTCGCCCGACCTGCTGGCCCCTTTCGTGCCCGCGCTGCACGCGCAGGGCCTGCTCTCGGCCGAGGCCCGGCTGACCGGCACGCCCGCCAGCCCCACGGGCAAGGTCAGCCTGCATGGCACGGACCTCAAATACCATACCGATTACACATCCTCGCTCGCACTTGCCTCGATCGAGGCCACGGCCAACCTCAATGCGGGGGTTGCGCGGGTGGATGCGCAGGTCGAGGCGGGGCCGCAGATCAATCTGGGCCTGCATGGCACGGCGCCGGTCAACAGGGCCGGGCAGATCACCCTGCAGGCCGATGGCAAGATCGACCTTGCGGTGGCCAATGCCTATCTGGGCGCGCAGGGCATGCAGGCAGGGGGCAACCTGCAGGTGGCGCTGGGCGTGCGCGGCACCCCGGCCCAGCCCCGGCTCAATGGCACGCTCAGCCTGAGCAATGGCCTGTTCCATGACTTTGGCGAGGGCATACAGCTTTCAGCCATGCAGGGCACGGTCAACGCGGTGGGTGACAGGCTGGTCATCGCAACGCTCACCGCGCAGGCGGGCAAGGGCAGCCTTGCGGCCTCGGGCAGTTATGGCGTGCTCCAGCCCGGCCAGCCGATTGACCTGCGCATCCATGCCGATAACGCCCGCCCGCTGGCCAGCGACCTGATTACCGCAACACTCAATGGCGACCTTGACGTAAAGGGCCAGCTTTCCAGCCGGATCGATGCCACCGGCAACCTCACGCTCAAGCGGGTGGACATCAACATTCCCGATTCCCTGCCCACCTCGGTCGCGCATCTGGATGTGATCCGGCCCGAGGATGAGAAAAACCATGAAAAAATCGTCAAATCCACCCCTATGGTGATCGGACTGGGGCTGGATGTGACCTCGCCGGGGCAGTTCTATGTGCGCGGGCATGGCCTGAACACCGAAATGCACGGCCATATCCACGCAGGTGGCACCGCAACCGCGCCGGTGATGACGGGGGCCTTCTCGCTGGTGAAGGGCGGGTTCTCGCTCGGTGGCATCTCGCTCGATTTCAGCAAGGGGCAGGTGGGGTTCAATGGCGTGGGGGTGACGCATGCCATCGACCCGACGCTGGATTTCGTGGCCGAGCGCAGCACCAATGATGGCACGGCCCGGCTGAACGTGGGCGGCTATGCCAGCGCGCCCAAGATCACGTTCTCGTCCTCGCCGCCGCTCTCGCAGGACCAGATCCTGGCCATCCTGCTGTTCGGCACCGATACACAGTCGCTCTCGCCCACGCAGATGGCCTCCATCGCCGCGGCCGTGGCCAGCATCAGCGGCGGGTCCGCCTTTGACCCGCTGGGCATGGTGCGCAAGACGCTGCATCTGGACCGGTTGCAGATGAGCAGCTCCTCCAACGGCTCGGGCGGCAACGATACCGGGGCTATCGAGGCGGGCAAATATGTCATGCGCGGGGTGTATGTGGGGGCCAAGCAGGCAACGTCGGGCTCAGGCACGCAGGCGCAGGTGCAGGTTGACCTGACCAAGCGGCTCAAGATCAACACCACCGTGGGCACGGGCGGCAACGTGACCGGCTTCACCACGCCGGAAAATGATCCGGGCAGCAGCATTGGCCTGCTTTACCAGTTCAAATACTGAAACGTCAGATCAGGGCCGGGCCGGTGTAGCAACCTGATGCCGCCCCGGCACGCAACCGCTCCAGCCTTGCCCTGTTGAAACGCTTGCGGCGGGCCTTGCGCTGGTGCCTGTGTGCGAGCAGGGTCTGCTCCGCCTGTCGGGGCGTGGGCAGGGGGCGTGTCTCATCAACGCTGGAATAGGCCCCGCATGTGGGGTCCGGGCAGAAGCAGGTAATGAGGTGGGTGTGGTACCGCACGGGCCCCTGCCGTTTGCGGATGGCGTTCATGCGGTCAAGGTTGCGGCGCGTATCGATGATTGCATCGCGGCTGAAGAATTTTCCGGCCATTGCCACTCCTGCCTTGCGTAACAACCGGCGCAGCCTGGGGTTGTGTGGCGCCCTATAGCAAAACCGCTGGCACGAGGGCCAGCGGTGTCTTGTTGGTGGGGGTGATGGGGCGGCGGATCAGGCCGCCTTCATCACCTCGGTCAGGTTTTCCAGCACTTCGGTCGGCTCCTTGCCTTCGAGCACGGCCACCTCGGCCACGAAGCGTTCCTGTGCGGCCTCGAACAGCTTGCGCTCGCTGAAGCTGCCATCAAGGCTGTCGACATTGCGGCGCAGGTCGCGCAGTACTTCGGCAATCTGCACCAGGTCGCCGGAGTTGATCTTTTCCTGATAGGCCACCGCGCGGCGGGCCCACATGCCACGGCTGACATGGGGCTTGCCCTTGATGATGGCCATCGCCTTGTCCACGATCTCGCGCGAGACAATCTTGCGCAGGCCCGACTTGTGCGCCTTTGACAGCGGGATGCGCAGCGTCATCTGGTTGCCGGGGAACGAGATCTGGATCATCTCCAGCTTCGTGCCCGCGATCTCATCGACACCGATCCGGTCAACGCGGCCCACGCCATGCGCGGCATAGACGATGGCATCGCCCTCGCGGAACGGATCTTCATCTTTTACAGCCGTGCTGGACTTGGCCTCGGCTGCCGTGGTCGCGGCGGCGGTCCGCGCCATGGCATCGGTCACAGTGCCCTTCTGGGTGGTTCTGAACATGCTCATC
>NZ_BCTP01000011.1 GCF_001571345.1 Komagataeibacter xylinus NBRC 15237
AAACTAGCAAATCTACCGGAGAAGCTCAAGAAGTTTCCTCAGCGCCGCCGGTGATTGGGGATATAGGACCACCACCCACAACCGTCAATTGGAAAAATGGCCGGGCAGTGAAAAAAGTTCCCGCCCGGCAGGCACCACTGCCCCAAAAAGCCCGTTAGGACGCCGCTTTCCGGTCCATCAGCATATTTGTCACTGCGGACTTGAATGGCGAGAGGGCATCCGCCACGCGGAGTCCAGCCTGCCTGAGCACGCGGAAAGCCGGTTCATCACGCGTATAAAGTGTGGCGATTCCATTGGTGGCGGCAAACAGGGGCGCTGTTTCCATCCGGTGCCGCCGCTCAAAACGCCGCAATGAGGACAGGCTGCCCACGGGCTCGCCCCGCGCCATGCCAGCCGCCACTTCCTGCGCCAGAGCCTCCTGCCCTTTCAGGCCCAGGTTGAAACCATGGGCCGTAATGGGGTGCATGCCCACGGCGGCATCGCCCACCAGCGCGAAGCCGGGGGCGGCAAAACGATGGGCATACACACCCCGGAGCGGATAGGCATGCCGCGTGCTGACCAGCCGCATGTTGCCCAGTCGCCTACCCACGCGCTCCATGATCTCGGCATTGAAGGCATCGCGCTCAAGCGTGCGCAGCCGCTCGATCTGCTCGGTCGGTAGCGTCAGCACAATGGATGAAGCCCCGCCATTGACCGGCAGGAGGGCAACGGTCTGCCCCTCATCAAACCACTGGGTGGCCACATGGTGGTGCGGCAGGTCATGCGCCATGCGGCAGACCAGCATGGAACGCCTGAAGTCATGCACGATCGCCCCGATGCGCTGCGAGCGCCTGATTTGGGAAAAACGCCCATCAGCCCCGATGGCAAGGCGCGACGTGATCTCGCCCCCCTCATGCACCACGACCATATCCTCCCCGATGCGGCGGATATGGCGGGTAGCGGTGCCCCCAAGCAGGCTGATGCCGGGGCGCTGGCTGGCTGCCATATATAAGCCATGGCGGATGCTGTGATTGGAGACAAGATAGCCCAGCGCATCCACGCCCCGCCCCTGCGTATCAAACTGGAGGGGATGATTGCCCCGCCCGGTCTCGACCCGCGCCTCGCGCAGGGGCGAGATGGCGACTTCAGGGATATGCGGCCACGCGCCAAGCTCCTTGAGCACCGCGACCGAATGATGGGTCAGCGCGATCTCGCGTCCATCAAAGGCCGGTTCCGCCCAGGGGGCCTGCGGCGTGCGCTCGAGCACAGCCACGGACAGGCCACGGGCCTCAAGCGACAGGGCGGCGGCAAGCCCTGCCGGGCCGCCACCCATTATGGTGACATCATGATAGGTCATGGCTGGGTTCCTGTCCGTGTGTTTTTTCAGGGGTTACGCATCCGCGCCAAACACGGCGGGCGCGCCAGTCCACCGGGCCACGTAATCATCAACCGGGCGGCGCGTCGGAGCTTTCGCCTGTGCCGTGGGCGTGCCGACAAACAGGAAACCAGCCAGCTTGTGCGGCGCGGGGAAGCCCATCTCGGCCGCGAATTCCGGGTCATGGGCCACATCGCCGCTCACCCACACGCCGCCAAAGCCCGTGGCGTGCAGGGCGTTGAGAATGTTCATGGCGGCCGCGCCCACGGCCAGTTCCTGCTCCAGCAGGGGAATCTTGTTTTCGGGCCGCAGGTGCATGCCCAGCACGATGGTCATGGGCATGGTGGACATGCGCGAGAAGCGCTTTTCCACCTTGGCGGGGGCCACATCGGGGTCAAGCCGCTTCATGCTGGCCACCACGCGCTCGGCCAGCTTCACCCGCGCCTCCCCCTGCACGATGGCGTAGCGCCACGGGCGCAGCTTGCCATGGTCGGGCGCGCGCATGGCGGTGGAGAGGATGGCCTCGAGCACGTCACCCGCAGGGGCCGGTTCCGCCAGCGCATCGGTGGAAAACCGTGACAGGAGAAGATCGAGCGATGTCATATGGTCATTCCCTTGATATGAAGGCACGCGGCAGCGAGCCTGAAGCCTGCGCGCGCGACACCATGCCGCAACGGCCCGGCCCTGCCAATACGCATGCCCGGGCGGCGCGGCGCGGGCGGGATCGGTATGGATTCCGGCCCCGGCCTTCTGTAGAAGGGGAGCATGAACAGCCCGCGCACAGCCACGGTCCATCGCGCCACCAGCGAGACCGACATTACCGTGACCATCAACCTCGATGGCACCGGCCAGACCCGCATCGACACCGGGATCGGCTTCCTTGACCACATGCTGACAGCCCTTGGCCGCCATAGCATGTGCGATCTCGACATTGTTGCCAAAGGCGACCTGCATATCGACTACCACCACACGGTGGAAGATACAGGCATTGCCCTGGGCAAGGCCTTCGCGCAGGCGATCGGCGACAAGCGGGGCATCCGCCGCTACGGCAGCGCCACCGTGCCGCTTGACGAGGCGCTGTGCGAGGCGGTGGTCGATATTTCCGGCCGTCCCTTCCTGGCGTGGTCCGTCACCTTCGGGCGCGACAAGATCGGGGAGATGGATACCGAACTGTTCGAGGAATTCTTCCGCGCCTTCGCCATGAGCGCGCTGGTCACGCTGCATGTGATCCAGCGCGCGGGCCATAACTGCCACCATATTGCCGAGGCCGCCTTCAAGGCCCTGGCCCGCGCCCTGCGCACCGCAAGCGAGCCTGACCCGCGCGCGGGCGGCATCATCCCCTCCACCAAGGGCAGCCTGTGACATTCTATTCCGCCCTGCTGCCGCCTGCGGGCCGCCCCGATACGCGGGCCTGGCCGGTAATGGTGGCCTGCCGCATGTCGTGGCTGGTGCTACTGTGTGGCTGGGGCGGACTGCTGCTGCGGGGCTGCCTCGTCAGCGGGCTGCTGGCAGGCGGCGTGAGCATTCTGCTGGTCACGTTCGTGCCGCTGGCCTTCGCCCTGCCCATGCTGGGCGGGCTGCACCTGCTGCTGGCCCTCAACACGCCGGAAATCCGGCAATGGGAACTGCAACTGCGCGGCTATGCTTCAGCCGCAGGCGTTTACGCGCCAGACCGTAGCGCAGCCCTTGTGCGCTGGCTGGAGCATAACCGGCCTGTTCCCCCCCCTTCTCCCGTATCATGAGGCAGACCATGCCCGCGCCCGCACCCTCGCGCCCCCAGTCCATTGTGGTGATCGACTACAATGGCGGCAACCTCGCCTCCGCCGCCCGCGCCCTGACACGAGCCGCGGCTGATAGCGGCATCGACGCCACCGTCACCATCACGGCGGACCCGCAGGCCGTCCTGCAGGCCGACCGCATCGTTTTGCCCGGTCAGGGTGCGTTTGCCGATTGCGCGGCAGGGCTTGCAGCCCGGCCCGGCCTGCGCGATGCGATTGTTGCGGCAACCGATGGCGGCGTGCCGTTCCTGGGCATATGTGTTGGCATGCAACTCATGGCCGAGCGCGGGCGCGAGCATGGCGTGACCCCCGGCTTTGGCTGGATCGCGGGTGAAATCGCGCTGATGGAGGCTCCCGGCCTGCGCCTGCCGCAGATGGGCTGGAACGAACTGGCCTTCACCCCCGGCGCCCACCCCCTGACCGAAGGGCTGGCGGCGGATGCGCATGGCTATTTCGTCCATTCCTTCGCCCTGACCGGCTATGACGGCGCTGATATGGTGGCCACCACCGATTACGGCAGCCCGGTGCCCGCCATCGTGGCGCGCGGCAACCGGGCGGGCACCCAGTTCCATGTGGAAAAAAGCCAGCAGGTGGGGCTGCGCATCCTGTCCAACTTCCTGCGCTGGACGCCTGTGCCGGACCCCGCGCCATGACCCGCCAGCCCACCCTTGACGGCACGCTGCATGCTGAACGCCTGCAAGAGAACATGCACGAGGACGACCTGCACGCCCTGTGTGACGCGACCAACGCAGCCATACTTGATGGCGGCGGCTTTGGCTGGCTGGCCCCGCCACCGCGCGAGACGCTGGAGCGTTACTTCCGCGGCGTGCTGCTGGTGCCCGAGCGGCAGATGTTCGTGGCCCGGCTTGATGACATGATCGTAGGCTCCGCCCAGCTCGTGCGCCCGCCGCGCAACAACGAGGCGCAGGCCATGAGCGCCACCCTCATGCATTTCTACATCGCCCCCTACGCGCGCGGGCTGGGTCTGGGCCGCCTGCTGCTGACCGAGGTGGAAAGCTGTGCCCGCAGCATGGGCTACCAGATCATCAACCTCGACGTGCGCGAGACCCAGGCGGAGGCCGTGCGGCTGTTCCGCAGCAGCGGCTTCCACCACTGGGGCACCCACCCCAGCTATGCCCGCACCGATGGCCGCACCGTGCGCGGCCTGTTCTTCACCAAGCGCCTGCAGGACAACGAGCGGATCGTACCCGCCCACCCGCAGGCAGCCTCCACTCCCATCCCTGCAGCAGGACATGCCCCCGTGACCGGACACAGCCTGACCCTCTACCCCGCCATCGACCTCAAGGATGGCACATGCGTGCGCCTGCGCCGTGGCGAAATGGACAATGCCACCGTCTATTCCGATGATCCCGGCGCGCAGGCGCGGGCGTGGATCCATGCCGGCTGCTCGTGGCTGCATGTAGTTGACCTCAACGGCGCCTTTGCCGGGCGCTCGGCCAATACCGAGGCCATCGAGGCCATCATCGCCAATGCCTCGGTGCCCGTGCAGCTCGGCGGTGGCCTGCGCGACCTTGAAAGCATTGGCAAATGGCTCAATGCCGGAATCAGCCGCGTGATCCTGGGTTCGATCGCGGTCAAGAACCCCGAGCTGGTGCGCGAGGCGTGCCGCCTGTTCCCCGGTCGCATCGTGGCGGGCATTGACGCGCGCAGCGGCCAGGTGGCGACCGAAGGCTGGGCCGAAACATCGGAGATGAAAGCCGTCGATCTCGGCCTGCGCATGCAGGATGCCGGAGTGGCGGCTGTCATCTTCACCGAGATCAGCCGCGACGGCATGCTGACCGGCATCGACATCGAGCAGACCGCCGACATGGCCAATGCGCTTTCCATCCCGGTCATTGCCAGTGGCGGGGTGGGCAACCTGGCCCACCTTGAGGCCCTGCGCGCGGCCACCGCACGGGCACCGGGCATCGAGGGCGTGATCGTGGGCCGTGCGCTGTATGATGGCCGCATCGACCTTGGTGAAGCCCTGCAGGTCCTGTCCTGATGCTCAAGCTGCGCGTCATTCCCTGCCTGGACGTAAAGAACGGCCGGGTGGTCAAGGGGGTCAACTTCGTCTCGCTGCGCGATGCGGGCGACCCGGTGGAACAGGCCGCCGTGTACGACGCGGCGGGAGCGGATGAACTCACCTTTCTCGACATCACCGCCAGCAACGAAAACCGCGACACCATCCTCGACGTGGTCAGCCGCACGGCAGAGCGCATCTTTCTGCCGCTGACGGTAGGCGGCGGCGTGCGCACCACCGATGACATGCGCCGCCTCCTGCTGGCCGGGGCCGATAAATGCGCCATGAACTCGGCTGCCGTCTCACGCCCCGAACTGGTCAGTGAGGCTGCGCAGAAATTCGGCAGCCAGTGCGTGGTGGTCGCCATTGATGCCCGCAGCGACGGCCATGGCGGGTGGGAGGTGTACACCCATGGCGGCCGCACCCCCACCGGGCGCAACGTGATTGACTGGTGCAGGGAAGTGGCGGAACGTGGCGCGGGTGAAATCCTGCTGACCAGCATGGACCGCGATGGCACCGGCAAGGGCTTCGACCTTGACCTGCTGCGGGCGGCGAATGCGGCGGTGCGCATTCCCATCGTGGCCTCGGGCGGGGTTGGCGCGCTCGACCATTTTGTTGAAGGCGCGCGCGCGGGTGCAACCGGCCTGCTGGCAGCCAGCGTATTCCACTTCGGGCAGTTTACCATTCCACAGGTCAAGCAGGCGCTGGCACAAGCGGGCCTGCCGGTCAGACAGACCGCCTGATCTCCCTTTTCCGCCTATCGGAGCATTGTCATGGCCAAGCCAGAAAAAACCCGCAAGAACGCGCCCTCCAAGGCCACCCCGGCCAAACCGGCCTCCGGCAAGGCGGCAGGCAAGGCCCCTGCCGCGACCATCGAGATCGCGGCCGTCGGCCCTGCAACGCCTGATGTGCTCGACCGCCTGTTTGATGTTGTGGAATCACGCCGGGGCACGGACCCCTCCGTCAGCCATTCCGCCCGCCTCCTTGCCCGGGGCCGCCGCAAGATCGCGCAGAAATTCGGCGAGGAAGCCGTGGAATGCCTGATCGAGGCCGTGGCGGATAACCGCGAGGAACTGATCAGCGAAAGTGCTGACGTGCTCTACCATCTCATCGTGATGTGGGTGGATGCGGGCGTGAAACCGGCGGAAGTCTGGACCGAGCTGCTGCGCCGCGAAGGCACGAGCGGCGTGGCCGAGAAAGCCGCCCGCCCCCGTGACCCGCTGGCCTGAGCCACCCCGACAGGAGACAAGACCCATGCCCGTAAATGGCACCGGCGCGTATGACCCCCAGAACGTGTTCGCCCGCATCCTGCGCGGGGAACTGCCGTGCAAGAAGGTGTATGAAGATGAATACGCCCTTGCCTTCCATGACATCGCCCCCAGGGCGCCCGTGCATGTGCTCATAATCCCCAAAGGGGCCTATGTTTCCTTTGCCGATTTCAGCGCCAAGGCCGATGATGCGACCATCGCGGGCTTTACCCGCGCGGTGGGTACGGTCGCGCGTGACCTCGGGCTGGAAGCACCGGGCTACCGCCTTGTATCGAACACCGGCATTGAAGGTGGGCAGGAAGTGCCGCACTTCCATGTGCATCTGTTTGGTGGCCGCCCGCTTGGGGCCATGCTGCCGGGCTGAAGCCGGGCAGACAGGAGCGGTTGCCTGATGGCGCTACTCCATAAAGCACACGCATGACACAGCTTGCAGGGCGCCGCTTTTTATAAAAAGGGCGCCCTTGTTTTTTATTCTGATCCAGATAATCTATTGACTGAATATTATGCATTCCTATTACATAAAAGAATTAATTTGTTCGAGTATTGTATTTAAATATAATAATACGCATCTTTTACACAAAGACGCGATATGAGCCAGGAACATTATGAACAGCAGAAGATTGCCATGGATAAAGTAGCAAACCTTCTTGTCATTGCCGTGCCGGAAGACGAAGAAAATTCTGCCTGTTTATTTCAATGAAAATGGAATTTATCGATAATGGCGAAGAAGGCCATAACACGGCTGAATTCAAATTCGTTTATGAAAAAAAGAATGGTGAAGTCGTAAACTTCAGCCCGTTCTGGAATTTCGGTCCCCAAAACCATTCTCGCTATATAGACGACATGGAAAAACTGGTAACGGATTTAAGAGATGTATTTGCCCAACACCTGAAAAAAACGACCAGGCGGCCAGAAACAGCATGGCCATGAAGGTCAATCTGGTCAAGAAATCCTATTATATTAATTTCTACTATCCGGAAACCAACAGTCTCCCTGCATGAATTTAAAATATAAATTATTAGAAAGTAAAAGTTTTTAGGTGCCGTCTTTTTTAAAAGACGACGCTCCCTGAAGCTTTTTAAAAAAAGCTTCACCAAAAACTTTTTATACTGAACAGTGTTTTACAGGGACTGAAGTTCAAACAGGTCACGATACAGCCCGCCTTCGCGCTGCATCAGGGCGGCATGGGTGCCATCCTCGCACACCCGGCCATGGCGGAAGACAATGATGCGGTCCAGCCCCATCACGGTGGAAAGCCGGTGGGCGATGACCAGCACCGTGCGCCCGGCCATGAGGCGCTCCATCGCCTGCTGCACCTGCACTTCGGACTGGGAGTCGAGGCTGGACGTCGCCTCATCCATGATCACGATGCGCGCCTGGCTTAAAAAAGCACGGGCAATGGCAATGCGCTGGCGCTCGCCGCCCGAGAGCTTGACCCCACGCTCGCCCACCATGGTGGCGTAGCCGCGCGGCAGGCGGTCGATGAAGTCCGCCGCATTGGCCTGCCGGGCGGCATGGGCGATCTCGGCGGGCGTGGCATCAGGGCGGCCATAGGCAATGTTCTCGGCCAGCGAGCGGTGAAACAGCAGCGGTTCCTGCGGCACGATGGCAATCTGCCCGCGCAGGCTGGCCTGCGTCACCGTGGCAATATCCGTGCCATCAATGGTGATGCGCCCGGCCTGCACGTCATAAAGCCGTTGCAGCAGCCGCGTGAGCGTGGTCTTGCCCGAACCCGACGGGCCGACAAGAGCCACCCGGCTGCCGGGCGCAATATCAAGGTTCAGGTCATCAAACAGCACGCGCCCATGCTGGCGCACATAGCCAAAGCGCACATGCTCGAAGCGGATATGCCCTTGCGTTACGCGCAGCGCCAGGGCGCCGGGCCGGTCCGCCACGCCGGGATGCATGGCGAACAGGGCCACAAGTTCCTCCATCTCGTTGACCGAGCGCTGCACGACCGAAATCTGCTGGCCGATATCACGCAGGTAACCCTGTATGACGAACATCATGGTCAGCACATAGGCCACATCACCCGGCCCGGCACGGCCCCGCACCCACAGCACCGCCACCCCGGCAATCAGCGCCATGCGCATGAGCAGGGCCGCAAGGTTCTGCAGATTGGCGCTATCGGTGCCGCGCAGCCACGAGCGCACCGTGCGCTGTCGCCACCTTCCCGCCACCCAGGCCAGCCGGGCATCCTCGCGCCCCTCCGCCCCGCAGGCCTTGACCACGGCATTGCAGGTTACGGCATCGGACAGGGTGGCCCCCATGCGCGTATCCCACGCATTGGCCAGCCGGGCGGATGGCGCGACATAATGCAGCGTCAGCACGACCGACAGCCCCACAAGCGCTGCCGCCCCCACCGCCAGCACCAGCCCCATGAACGCCCAGTGAAAGGCCAGCACGCCAGTCGTGGCGCACAGCACGATCACCTCGGGCACCAGCATGAGCAGCACCGTATCGCCCAGCGTGTCGATCGCCCCCAGCCCGCGCGTGATGCGCCGCACGGTCGAGCCTGCGAAGTTGCTGGCATGCCACTCGCTGGAGAAACGCTGCACGCGGCCAAACGCCTCCGTCACGATGCCGGTCATGACGCGGGAGGTCAGGTGCGAGATGGTTACATATGCCATGCGCCGCGCCATGATGCCGCCCACGCCCAGCCCGGTCAGCCCCGCCACATCGCGTATGGCATGGTGGATGGTGGCGGCCTGCGCAGGGTGCGACACGTCATCGACCAGCCAGCCCGCCAGCAGCGGCATCATCACATCTGCCACCGTAGCCAGCGCGATACCCGCCAGCGTGCCCGCCAGCAGGGCAGGCCACGCCCGCCACCGGCGCCACACAAAGCCCAGGACGGCGGCGAATTCATGCCGCCGCGTAAGGGATCGGGAAGAGGAATGAAGCCATGCCCACCACGCCAGAATGCAAAAAAAACGCGGCCACGACCGGCCACGGCAAAGGGCTGGAACGACTAGCCCCGCCCCGCGTGGCATGCAAGGCCCCTGCCGGGTTATGAAGGCCCGGGGCAATTTACAGACCCCACCCCCACGCCGCACAATGCGCCCGACCTATCCCAGCGAGTAGCCGATGCCAACACCCTCCGCCCGCACCAGGGCCAAGCCCGCCCGCCGCGCCATGACACTGGCCGAAGTCCGTGCCTTCATCAGCCTGCTGGCCACCGCCAACCCCGATGCCGAAAGCGAACTCGACTTTGTCGATGACTACACGCTGCTCGTGGCCGTCGTGCTCTCGGCGCAGGCCACCGATGCCTCGGTCAACAAGGCGACCGTCAACCTGTTCCGCGATGCCCCCACGCCACAGGCCATGGTGGACCTTGGCGAGGAAAAGGTGGGCGCGCATATCCGCACAATCGGGCTGTGGCGCACCAAGGCGCGCAACGTGGTGGCGCTGTCACGGCAGTTGCTCGACCGCTTTGACGGCAAGGTGCCTCACGACCGCGCGGCCCTTGAATCCCTGCCCGGTGTCGGCCGCAAGACCGCGAACGTGGTGATGAACGTAGCCTTTGGCGACAGCACGATGGCGGTCGATACCCACATCTTCCGCATCGGCAACCGCACGGGGCTGGCGCCGGGTGCGACCGTGCGCGCGGTGGAGGACCAGTTGGTGCGCCGCATCCCGCCCGACATGCTGCGCCCGGCCCATCACTGGCTGATCCTGCACGGGCGCTATGTGTGCAAGGCCCGCAAGCCCGAATGCTGGCGCTGCCCCGCCTTTGAACCGTGCCAGTACCGCATGAAGGATGAACTGCGCCTGGCACCGGCCTGAACAGATAGACGTTTTTGAAAAAAGGCGGCACCCAGAACTTTTATTCCGCCTGCGCCAGCGGCAGGTTGGGCAGGCCTGCCCCGCCGGGACGCATCACCCAGGGCCGCGCCCCGCGCACGGCGCGGTCCGTCTGCACCACAAGCCTGCCATCGGGCTGCCGGTAAATGCCATAAGCCCCGTTGCGCCACAGGTCGAAACGCCCGATGGAGGGCACGCCGTCACACCCCCACGTGCCCGGCAGGTTGACCAGCAGCCTGGCCCCCCGGCACAGGCCGGGCGCAGGCGGGCGATTGGCAAGAACCAGCACGATATCACCCACGCGGCAGACCCCGGCATGGCATGCCACCTGCCCCGCCGTTCCCTCGGCAGGCAGCATGCCTGCGGGCAGGCCGGTGACGCGCTGCCATTCACGCAGTACGAAGGGATCAGGGTGCGGGCCGGGACCGGTCAGCAGGCGGCTCTCCGCTACGATGCCCGCCATCCGCCCATCCGGCGCCAGCATGATGACCGGCCGCGCAACCAGCCATGGCGACAGGACCGCCAGCATGATGGGCGCAAGCCCCGCCAGCCGCACACGCCCACCCCACAGGCACAGCCAGCACAGCCCAACAAAAAATAACGCAAGCCCTGCATTGTTGATGGCCGGCACGCCAATGCGCGCGGCTGGCAGCCCGGCCACCAGATGCGCAAGCCACGTCACCACGCCAAGGCCCCAGCCCATGGGCACAAGGGCCAGTTTTTCCAGCCCCAGCGGCATCAGCCCGAGTGCCACCAGCCCCCATGGCATGATCCACACCGACATGAGCGGCACCGCCAGCAGGTTGGCCAGCACGAACCACGGCTGCACCGTGCCAAAATGCGCCATGCCCACCGGCAGGCACGCGCTCCCCGCCAGCACGCTGGCCACAAGTGGGTGGGCCAGACGGGCCGCCACCCGCCGCAGCCACACATCATCATGCTCCCAGCCCGACAGGGCGGGCCGCAGCGCGTCAAACCCCGCAATCAGCGCCATGACGGCGGCTACTGACATCTGGAGTGGCAGTTCGGTCACGCCCTCCGGGTTCAGGGCCATGAGCACCGTCGCCGCCACCGCCAGCGCGCGCAGCGAGAGCGGTCGCCTGCCCGCCAGCAGCGCCATGACCGCCAGCCCCGCCATGAGCAGGCTGCGCTGGGCGGGCAGGTGCGCGCCGGTCAGCGCCACGTAGCCTGCCCCCGCCAGCAATGCGCCCACCGCCGCGATCTGGCGGCATGGCCAGTACAGCGCCGCCCGCTCGCTCAGCGCCAGCCCCGTACGCAGCCCCACCATGGCCAGCCCTATCACGATAGCCAGATGCAGCCCCGCCACGGCCAGCAGGTGAGCCAGCCCCGCATCGGCAAAGGCCGCGCGCTCGGGGGCCGCCACCACGGCATCGGCGCCCACAAGAACGGTCGCGGCAATATCGCCCCGCGTGCCGGGCAGGGCCGTTCTTATCCGCTCCGCCAGAATGTGCCGCCTGCCCGCAAGCCAGCCCGCCACGCCGCCGCCCACCCGCGCAGGCGTGATCGTGGCCGGGTCCAGCGCACGGCCATGCCCCGCCTGGCCTGCAAACCACGCCCGGCGCTGGGCGTCATACCCGCCCGGTATGTCGGGGAAGGCAGGCGGCGACAGCAGGGCGCGCACTCGCAACCCATCACCCGGCATGGGCCGCGCCGGGTCATCGGCCTGCAGGCGCACGGACAGCCACCGCCGCAGGGGCGGCATGCCAATGCTGATTCCATTATCAAGGCGCACGCCGCGCAACGCCACGCGCAGCGCCTGCGTGCCATCGGCCAGACGCTGCACCTCAACCCCACTCACCTGTCCAGACAGATGCACCGCCCGGCGCGGCAGGTCGGGAAAAGGCGGCATGCGCCCTGCCTGCCCCCATGCCAGCAACAGCCCTGCCGCCCCCATCCCCACCACGCCTGCGCCGAGCCGCACGGCCAGACGGTGCGGCCACAGCAGGCGACAGGCGAGCGACGCCAGGCAGGCCAGCACGCCCCCCGCCACGACCACTCCGCCCGGCTCGGTCGGCAGGGCAAAATACGCGATGACGCCACCCGCAAGAGCCACCGGCAGCCACAGCACCAGGCGACTGTTCTGCCCCCACAGCCACGCGGTGAGCGCGGCCCGCAGGCGCAGCAGGCCCCCGCCTGCCAGCACCCGGCTCACAAACCACCCCGCCCGGCGGGTGCTGCCGCACGGCCCGGAATCGGCACCCGCCCGGCACCTGCCCACGCAACGATGGCCTGCCAGCAGCAGCGGCATTGATGGCGAATGGCAGACAGACCCGACAGGAGACCCCCATGATGCGCGTAAAAGGCGTGGCAGGAATGCACACCCTAGCGGGCGGAACGGTTTTCACGCCAGAGTGCCCCCTGTCAGCAGGGCGAAAACATGCTAGGAACCCGGTTCATGACTGTCCGTACGCGTTTTGCTCCCAGCCCCACCGGCCTGCTGCATATCGGCAACGCCCGTGCCGCCCTTTTCAATTTCCTCTATGCCCGCCACCACGGCGGGCAATTCGTGCTCCGCATCGAGGATACCGACCGCGAACGCTCGACCCAGCAGGCGGTCGACGTGCTGTTCGACGGCCTGGCCTGGATGGACATCGAATCCGACGAGAAACCGGTCTTCCAGTCCACGCGTCAGGCCCGCCATGCCGAGGTGGCGCATGAACTGCTGGAAAAGGGCCTGGCCTATCGCTGCTACTGCACGGCCGATGAACTGAAGGACATGCGCGAGAAGGCGATGGCCGAGGGCCGCCCCCCCCGCTACAACGGCATGTGGCGCGACCGCGACCCCGCCGAGGCCCCCGCAAACACCCCCTACACCATCCGCATCAAGGCCCCGCGCGAGGGGGAAACCACCATCCACGACCTGGTGCAGGGCGACGTGCGCGTAGCCAACGCCGAACTCGATGACATGATCATCCTGCGCGCCGATGGCACGCCGGTCTATCAGCTTGCCGTGGTGGTCGATGACCATGACATGGACATTACCCACGTCATCCGTGGCGATGACCACCTGACCAATACCTTCCGCCAGGCCATGATCTACCGCGCCATGGGCTGGAGTCTGCCGCATTTCGCGCATCTGCCGCTTATTCACGGGCCTGACGGGGCCAAGCTGTCCAAGCGGCACGGGGCACAGTCGGTCGTCGAGTTCCGCGAGATGGGCTACCTGCCCGAGGCGCTGAATAACTACCTGCTGCGCCTTGGCTGGGGCCACGGCGATGCCGAGATCCTCTCGCGCGAGGAACAGATCAAACTGTTCGACCTTGATGGCGTGGGCCGCTCGCCCTCGCGCATGGATTACGCCAAGCTGCTGCACATCAACGGCGTGTGGCTGCGCCAGGCCGATGACACCCGCCTGACCAGCGACGTGATGGAACGGCTGGCCAGGATGGACGGCGTGGACACATCGGATGCCACCCGTGCGAAGGTACTGGCCCTGATGCCCGGCCTGAAGGAACGCGCCAAGACGCTGGTGGAACTGGCCGATAACGCGGCCTTCCTCGGCCGTTCGCTGCCGCTCGCCTTCGACCCCAAGGCCGAAAAGCAGCTCACGCCGGAAAACCGCGTGATGCTGGGCAGGCTGGCCACGGCGCTGAAGGCCACCGAGCCGTTCAGCAAGGAGGCGATCGACGCCACCCTGCGCCAGTTTGCCGAAACGCATGAGATGAAGCTGGGCAAGGTGGCCCAGCCGCTGCGTGCCGCCGTAACCGGCAGCACCATGTCGCCCGGCATTGATGACACGCTGGCAGCCCTTGGCCGTGACGAGGTTCTGGCACGCATCAACGCGGTCGCCGCCCATGAATGAGCGCGGCAGCCACGGCAGCAACGTCTTCGCCACCCCGGCCACACGCCACCTGCTGGGCGTGCAGGGCATGCATCCGATCCGGATCATGCCCATACTGGACCTGGCCGAGCACTACGCCCTGCTTAACCGCTCGCGCAAGACCCCACGCGACCTGTTGCGCGGGCGCACGCTCATCAACCTGTTCTTTGAGGACAGCACCCGCACCCGCACCTCGTTCGAACTGGCGGGCAAGCGGCTCGGCGCGGATGTGGTGAACATGACCGTGGCCAGTTCCTCGGTCAACAAGGGCGAGACGCTGCTCGATACGGCAGCAACGCTCAACGCCATGCATGCCGACCTGCTGGTGGTGCGCCACGCCCAGTCCGGCGCGCCCGCGCTGCTGGCGCAGAAGGTGCAGGCCAGCGTGGTCAATGCGGGCGACGGCACGCATGAACACCCCACGCAGGCCCTGCTCGATGCGCTGACCATCCGCCGCCATTTCGGCACGTTCGAGGGGCTGACGGTGGCGATCTGCGGCGATGTGAGCCACAGCCGGGTCGCACGCTCCAACATTCACCTGCTCACCGCACTGGGCTGCCAGGTGCGCGTGGTGGGGCCGCCCACACTGGTGCCCGGCGCCATTGGCGCGCTGGGGGTCAGCATCCATCACACCATGGAAGACGGCCTGCGCGGCGTGGACGTGGTGATGATGCTGCGCGTGCAGCGCGAGCGCATGAAGGGCACGCAGGTGCCCAGCGCGCGGGAATATTTCCGCTTCTATGGCCTCGACAACAAGCGCCTCGCGCTGGCGAAGCCGCATGCGCTGGTCATGCATCCCGGCCCGATGAACCGGGGCGTGGAAATTGACAGCCGCGTGGCCGATTCCGACCAGAGCGTGATCCGTGAACAGGTGGAAATGGGGGTTGCGGTGCGCATGGCGGTGCTCGACCTGCTCGCACGCGGGGGAGAAGGCGCATGAAGCCGGTCGTTTTTGAAAATGTGCGCCTGATCGACCCCGCCAGCAACACGGACCGCCCCGGCCGCCTGCTGGTGCAGGACGGCCTGATTGCAGGCACCGACGCCCCGAACGCCGAAGGCGCGCCCGAGGGGGCGGATGTGATTGATGGCGGCGGCCAGCTCGTGCTGTGCCCCGGCCTTGTTGACATGCGCGTGACCATTGGCGAGCCCGGCTATGAATACCGCGAGACGGTGCTCTCGGCCGCGCGCGCCGCCGTGGCCGGTGGCATCACCACCATCGCCGTGCTGCCCAATACCAGCCCGACCATCGACAACCCCGCCCTTGCCCGCCTGCTGCGCGCGCGTGGCGAGGAAACGGGCATGATCGACATCCTGCCCTATGGCGCCCTGACCCGTGAATGCGCGGGCCGGGAAATGGCCGAGATCGGCCTGCTGGCCGAAGCGGGCGCCATTGCCTTTACCGATGGGCCGCAGGCCATTGCCGACAGCCGCATGATGCGCCAGATGCTGACCTACGCCCGCGGCTTCAACGCCCTGATCGTGCAGCACCCCGAAGACCCGTCGCTCGCGCGCGGCGGCTGCGCGACGGATGGCGAACTGGCCACCCGCCTCGGCCTGCCGGGCATTCCGGCGGCGGCCGAGGCCATCCTGATCGCACGCGACCTGCGCCTTGCGCGCATGACTGGCGGGCGGCTGCATTTCGGCCATGTCTCGACAGCCGAGGGGCTGGACCTGATCCGCAACGCCAAGGCCGATGGCCTGCGCGTGAGCTGTGATACCGCACCACCCTATTTCGACCTCAACGAGACGGTGATCGGGGATTTCCGCACCTATGCCAAGCTCTCGCCGCCGCTGCGCACCGAGGCCGACCGCCGCGCCGTCAGCGCCGCCCTGGCCGATGGCACGATCGACGCCATCGCATCCGACCACATGCCATGCGACGCCGATGACAAGCGCCAGCCTTTTGCCGTGGCCGCTGCCGGTGGCACCGGGCTGTGCACGCTACTTGCGGTAACACTTGCGCAGGTGCATGCGGGCCATCTTGGCATGATGGAGGCCATTGGCCTGCTCACGCACCGCCCGGCTGCCGTGCTGGGCGGCAAGGCGGGCACGCTGGCCGTGGGCATGCCTGCCGATCTGTGCCTGTTCAACCCCGATACCGCCTGGGTGGTGCGCGCGGGCGACCTGCCGGGCAAGGCGCAGAACACCCCGTTTGATGGCCGCGCGCTGGAAGGCCGCGTGCTGGGCACGTGGAAGAAGGGCGTGCGCGTGTTCGGGGCACAGGCTGCATGATCTACGGCATCCCTACCTACGACCTGCCGCTGATGGGCGGCGTGGCCTTCCTGTCCTACCTCATTGGCAGCATTCCCTTTGGCCTGGTGCTGACCGCGCTCTCGGGCGGGGGCGATATCCGCAAGATCGGCTCGGGCAATATCGGAGCGACCAACGTGCTGCGCACCGGGCGCAAGGGGCTGGCCGCGGGCACGCTGGCGCTCGATGGCACCAAGGGCGCGTTCGCGGTGTTCTGCGCCTTCGTGCTGTGCCCGTTCCACACGCTGGCCGCCGAATCGCTGGCCGCCATCTTTGCCGTGGCCGGGCACTGCTTTCCCGTCTGGCTCAAGTTCAGGGGTGGCAAGGGCGTGGCCACCGGGCTGGGCTGCATCCTGGCGCTCATGCCCGGCGTGGGGCTGTGCTGCTGCGCGCTGTGGCTGATCTTTGCCAAGGTCACGCGCATTTCATCAGCGGGCGCGATCATCGCCTTTGCCGCCCTGCCGCTGCTCATGATCCGGCCGGGGCGGATTGACTTCAACTCCCCCGCCTATCTGGCCGGGGTGCTGATTGCGGTGATGATCCTCATCCGCCATCACGCCAACATCACCCGGCTGCTCAAGGGCACCGAGCCAAAAATCGGCCAGAAAAGCACATGACTCCCCCCGATGCCGAAACGGCGCTGGCCTGCCTGCGGCTGGCGCGAACGGACGGCATCGGCCCGGTCAGCTACCGCAAGCTCATCCGCACCCATGGCAGCGTTGAAGCAGCACTTGCCATGCTTGAGCGCGGGGCCACCCGCATCAGCCGCACCATCGGCCCGCTCTACCCGCGTGATGACGGCCTGCGCGAGCTTGAGCGCCTGCAGGCGCTGGGCGGCACGTTGCTGGTGCACGGCCAGCCCGGCTACCCGGCCCTGCTGGCCGCCCTGCCTGACGCACCGCCCGTGCTGTCGGTGCTGGGCGACGTGACGCTTCTGTCCGCCCGCATGGTGGGCATCGTGGGTGGGCGCAATGCGTCATCAGGCGGGCTGCGCATGGCCGAAAGCCTGGCCGCCCTGCTCGCGGCCCATGGCGTGCACACCGTATCGGGTCTGGCGCGCGGCATTGATGGCGCGGCCCATCGCGGCGCCATGACAGCGGGCCGCACGGTTGCCGCCATCGCGGGTGGGCTGGACTGCCCCTACCCGCCCGAACATGCCGCCCTGCAGGCCGAGATTGCCCGCACCGGCGCGGTCGTGACCGAGGCCGCGCCGGGCACGGTGCCGCAGGCGCGGCACTTTCCGCGCCGCAACCGGCTGATTGCGGGCCTTGGGCTGGGCTGCGTGGTGATCGAGGCTGCACTGCGCTCGGGCAGCCTGATTACCGCGCGCATGGCGCTTGACTACGGGCGCACCATCTTCGCCGTGCCCGGCTCGCCGCTTGATCCGCGCTGCCGGGGCAGCAACGACCTGCTGCGCCAGGGCGCGATTGTGACCGAAACCGAGCGCGACATATTGCGCGAACTCCCTGAAACAATAGAGGAAAACGACCTGTTTTCCGCACTACCCCACCCCGTGCGCCACAATGCTGCCCCATCGGGCGGGCAAGCCTTGGACCCGCCGCGCACAGACCCGGCCCCACCCCCATCCGCCCAGGGCGACCTGCATGAAATGGTGGAAGGTTTTCTATCTTTCACGCCATCGCCTGTTGACGATCTCGTACGGCGCTGCCAGTTCTCGACAGCAGCAGTCCTGACCGTCCTGTCGGAAATGGAGATTGCGGGCACGATCGAATTCCTTGCGGGGGATCTGGTCGTGCGGCGTCCACCCCCGGCCTGAGCGCGGGATAGAGCAAGGTTTTGAGAATCGTGATCCGGAGACAGAATGACTGACGTCGTGGTGGTCGAATCGCCAGCCAAGGCGAAAACGATCAATAAGTATCTGGGTGATAACTATACGGTTCTGGCCTCGTTCGGGCATGTGCGCGACCTTCCGCCCAAGGATGGCAGCGTCAAGCCCGACGAAGGCTTTGCCATGGTGTGGGAAACCGACGAGCGCGGCAGCCGCCAGATCGCGGCCATCGCCAAGGCGCTGCGCGGGGCGACACATCTGTACCTCGCCACTGACCCCGACCGCGAGGGGGAAGCCATTTCGTGGCATGTGCGCTCGATCCTGGAGGAGAAGAAGCTCCTCAAGGGCATCGAGGTGCAGCGCGTCACCTTCAACGAAATCACCAAAAGCGCCATCAAGGCCGCGATGGCCCACCCGCGTGAGCTCGACTTTCCGCTGATCGAGGCCTATCTCGCCCGCCGCGCGCTCGACTACCTCGTGGGCTTCACGCTCTCGCCGGTGCTGTGGCGCAAGCTGCCCGGCTCGCGCAGCGCAGGGCGCGTGCAGTCGGTCGCACTTAGGCTGATCTGCGAGCGCGAAGCCGAGATCGAGATTTTCAAGCCGCGTGAATACTGGTCGGTGCTGGCCCGCATGACCACGCCCGCGGGGGCCGCCTTTACCGCGCGGCTCACGCATCTTGATGGCCACAAGCTTGATCAGTTCGACCTCAACAATGAAGCCGGCGCCCTGGCGGCCAAGGCCGCGGTCGAGGCCGGTGACTTCGCGGTGGAGAAGGTCGAGCGCCGCAAGGTGCGCCGCAACCCGCCGCCGCCGTTCACCACATCGACCATGCAGCAGGAGGCCTCGCGCAAGCTGGGCATGGGGGCCCAGGTGGCCATGCGCACGGCCCAGCAGCTTTATGAGGGCATCGACATCGGTGGCGAGACCGTGGGCCTCATCACCTATATGCGAACCGACGGCGTGCAGATGGCGGGCGAGGCGATCAGCGCCATCCGCGGCCATATCGGCCACAGCTTTGGCGCGGAGTACGTGCCCGACAAGCCGCGCATCTATTCCACCAAGGCCAAGAACGCGCAGGAAGCCCATGAGGCCATCCGCCCGACCGACGTGCGCCGCACGCCCGCCGACATGGCGCGCCATCTCTCGCCCGAGCAGAAGAAACTGTATGACCTGGTGTGGAAGCGCTCGGTCGCCAGCCAGATGCAGTCCGCCGAGCTCGACCAGGTGGCGGTTGACATGGAGGACCGGCAAAAGCGCGTGACCCTGCGCGCCACGGGGTCCATGATCGCGTTTGACGGCTTCCTGAAGCTTTATAGCGAAGGCCGTGACGACTCGCCCGCCAAGGCGGAGGACGAGCAGGACCGCATGCTGCCCGCCATGAAGGAGCACGATGTCATCGGGCGTGGCGAGGTCACGGCGGACCAGCACTTCACCCAGCCGCCGCCGCGCTATTCGGAGGCCTCGCTGGTCAAGAAAATGGAAGAGATCGGCATTGGCCGCCCTTCCACCTATGCCTCCATCCTGACCGTGCTGCGCGACCGCAATTACGTGCAGCTTGAGAACCGCCGCTTCATCCCCGAGGATCGCGGGCGGCTGGTCACGGCCTTCCTCACCTCGTTCTTCGAGCGCTACGTGGACACGCAGTTCACCGCGGGGCTTGAGGAACAGCTTGATGACATTTCAGGCGGGCGGGCCAACTGGCGCGATGTCATGTCCGCCTTCTGGTCCGACTTCTCGCACGCGGTGGACCAGACCAAGGACCTCAAGATATCCGACGTCATCACGGCGCTGGATGCGGACCTTTCGCCCTATTTCTTCCCCGCGCGGGAGGACGGGCAGGACCCGCGCCTGTGCACGGCGTGCAACACCGGCAGGCTGGAGCTCAAGCTGGGGCGGTATGGCGCGTTCATCGGCTGCTCGAACTACCCTACGTGCCAGTACACCCGCAAACTCGTGGCCGACCCGAAGGAAGGCGATGATGCCGCCGCCCTGAAGGATGGCATGCGCGTGCTCGGTGCCGCACCCACCGGCGAGGACGTGACCGTGCGCCGTGGTCCGTGGGGGCTGTACGTGCAGCAGGGCGAACCCGACCCCGAGGACAAGAAGACCAAGCCGAAACGCGCCACCATTCCGCGCGGGCTCGATGGCGACAAGATCACGCTCGAGCAGGCGGTGGGCCTTCTGTCGCTGCCGCGCATCGTGGGCATTCACCCCGAACTGGGCGAGCCGATCGAGGCGGGGCTGGGCCGCTTCGGGCCGTATGTGAAGATGGGCGCGGTCTATGGCTCGCTGGACAAGGATGACGACGTCCTGACCGTGGGGCTGAACCGCGCGGTCGATGCACTGGCCAAGAAGCTGGCCTCCATCCGCACCATCGGCCCCCACCCCAAGGATGGCGAGCCGGTCATGGTGCGCAAGGGCCGCTTTGGCCCCTACGTTCAGCATGGCTCCATCGTGGCTACCGTGCCGCGTGGGCAGGACATGAACGACGTGACCATGGAGGAAGCCCTGACGCTGCTGGCCGAAAAGGGCAAGCCGCTCAAGGCCAAGGGCAAGAAGGCCACCACCACCCGCAAGCCCGCGGCCCGCAAGACAAAGGCCAAGGCGGCGGAAGGCGAGGATGCCGCGCCCAAGAAGGCTGCACCGAAGAAAAAGGCCGCCCCGAAAAAGACGGCGGCCAAGCCAGCCGCCAAAAAGACCACCACCACCCGCAAGAAGGCCGCTCCGGCCAAGACTGAAAGCGAGACGGACTGATCATGAAACGGCAGCGTCCAGCAACTCCCGAGATGCCGGACCGCCTGCCCACGGGCACGCCGCCAGCCCGTACGGGTGGCCTGCCCGATCGTGAGCAGCTCCGTGCGTTTATCGAAGGGGCGACAGGGCGCATCGGCAAGCGCGAGATCAGCCGCGAATTCGGTCTCGGGCCGGAGCACAAGGCGGCATTGCGCGAGATGCTGCGCGACATGGCGCTTGATGGCACGCTCGCCCCTGCTGGCGCCCGGCGCTTTCGCGTATCGGACCGGCTGCCCGAATCCATGGTGGTGCAGGTCACCGGCACCGATGCCGATGGCGACCCCATCGCAAAACCCGTGCAGTGGGATGGCGAAGGCCCGCCGCCTACCGTGTTCATGCACCCCGAACTGCGTGGTCGCGCGGCTTTGGCACCGGGCGAGCGCGTGGTGGCCCGCCTGCGCCGGGTGGGGCCTGGCAGATATGAAGGCCGCACACTGCGCCGCGTGAGCGATGCACCCATCCAGATCGTGGGCCTGTTCCGCACCCTGCCGCCTGATGACCCGGCAGCCAGCACCCCGGCCCGATTCCGCCCCGCTGGCCGCCTCACCCCCGCTGACCGGCGCGCCAAGGCCGAATGGGTCATTCCTGCAGGCGAGGATGACGACGCGCCGGATAACGAGATTGTCATCGCCACCCCCCTGCCCCAGTCCGGGCCGGGGCTGCACCCCGCGCGCATTATCGAGCGGCTTGGCCCGCAGGGCGATGCGCGGACCATCAGCATGGTGTCTGTCGCCATGCTGGGCATTCCCCACGTCTTCCCCACCGAGGCGCTGGCCCAGGCAAAATCCGCCCGTGGCATAGCCCCCGCAGGCCGCACCGACCTGCGCGAGATGCCGCTGGTCACGATCGATGGCGCGGACGCACGAGATTTTGATGATGCCATCTACGCCGAACCCGATGGCGAGGGCTTCCGCATCACCATCGCCATTGCCGACGTGGCCTGGTACGTGCGCCCCGGCACGGCGCTCGACCGCGAGGCCCGGCTGCGCGGCAATTCGGTCTACTTCCCCGACCGGGTGATCCCGATGCTGCCCGAGGACCTTTCGAACGGCTGGTGCTCGCTCCGCCCCGATGAGGACCGGGGCTGCCTGTTCGTGACCATGAACGTGGCGCCCGATGGCGCGACCAGCAACGCCCGCTTCGGGCGCGGCATCATGCGCAGTGCCGGCCGCCTGACCTATGAGCAGGTGCAGGCCGCGCGCGATGGTGCGCCCGACACCACCATGCAGGCCCTTCCACCGGGCCTGCTCGACAGCCTGTTTGGCGCGTGGACCTGCCTCACCCATGCCCGGCGCGCGCGCGGCACGCTGGACCTCGACCTGCCCGAGCGGCTGGTGCGGCTGGGTGATGGAGGAGAGATCACGGCCATTGCGCCGCGAATCCGCCTCGACAGCCACAGGCTGGTCGAGGAATTCATGATCGCGGCCAATGTCGCCGCCGCACGCTGCCTTGAAGCGCGGCATATTCCCTGCCTGTACCGCATCCACGCGCCGCCTGCGCCCGAGCGGCTGGAAAGCCTGCGCCGCACGCTCGACCTGATGGGCCTGAAGCTGCCGCCCGTGGGTAGCCTGCGCGCCACCGACCTTGACCGCGTGCTGGACAGCGTGCGCGACACCGATCAGGCCGGCCTGGTCAATGAACTGATCCTGCGCGCGCAGAACCAGGCGGAATACAGCCCCGAGCCGATCGGTCATTTTGGCCTCTCGCTTGCGGCCTACGCGCATTTCACCAGCCCCATCCGCCGCTATGCCGATCTGCTGACCCACCGCGCCCTGCTCGTGGCAACCGGGCTCGAACCCGGCCCGGCACCCGGCCATGAGGCGCTGGAAGAAGTGGGCGAGGCCATTACCCGCACCGAGCGCCGCGCGGCCCAGGCCGAGCGCGAGACGCTGGAGCGCTACGGCGCGACCTGGCTGGGCGCGCGGATTGGCACCGAAATGGACGGGCATGTTTCCAGCCTGTCCCGATTCGGTATTTTTGTCGTGCTGGATGCAACAGGAACCTCCGCCCTGCTGCCCATGTCTGCCCTGCCGGAAGATCAATGGCATCACGATGAAAAAACGCAGACATTGCACGCACGCGACACGACCATGGCATTCCGCCCCGGTCAGGCTTTGCGCGTACGGATAGAAGAAGCATGCGCCATCCGGGGCACCGTCCTTCTGGCCCTGCCCGACGTGGCACCCCGCCTGCGGAAACGCAGGCCGTGAAACGCGCCCTGTTTCCCGTCATCATCGCCCGGCCCGTGGGGCGGGGCGGCGAAGGGGCGGGCACGTGGCGGCGGCGCATGGCCACGCTGGGCCATATTCCGCGTGATACGTTCATCCTGCTGCTCATCATCGCCCGGCTCACCACCGCCGCCTGCGCCGATGACCTGCCCGCGACCCCGCGCGCGCCCACGCCCCAGCCGCCACTGCATGAAGACAGCATGGAAAACCCGGACATGCCCGGCATGGACCTTGCCGTGCTGTCATCGGTCATGCAGGCGAGTCTGGCCTTTCTCCAGCCCCGCACGCTGGAAAGCCACACGATTCACGATTTCGCCCTGTGGGGGCTGAACGGGCTGAGCGCGCTCGACCCCTCGCTCAGCATTGACGAGCAGCACGGCTTCCTGCAACTCGCCGCCACCCAGAAGACCGTGCTCGCCCTGCCCGTGCCCGCACCGGATGACGTGGCGGGGTGGAGTGGGGCCATCACCCGCATTCTAGACGTGGCGTGGCAGCACTCGCCCGCCATGCGCAATACCGGGCAGGACGGGGTGCTGCAGGGCTTCTTTGATGAACTGTTCAATCATCTCGATCCCTACTCACGCTATATCCCGCCCGGCGCCGCCGTATCGGACCGCAGCACCCGCACCGGGGGCGAGGCCACGGCAGGGCTGACGCTGGGGCTGGACCACCACGCCATCAGGATCGCGGCGGTCAACGCCAACGGCCCGGCCTGGCCCACCAGCCTGGCGGCGGGGCAGATCGTGCGCGCGGTCAATGGCCGCTCCACCGAGTCCCGCACGGTCGATACCGTGACCTCGTGGCTCGATGGCCCGGCTGGCAGCCTCGTGCGCATTACGGTGGAAGCGAAGGGGCGGCAGACCACGGTCACCCTGCATCGCGCCTCCACCCCGCCCGAGACGGTGTTCGCCTATACCAGCGGCAAGCATGTGGTGCTGCACATCACCGCCTTCTCCGCCAACACGGCGGAGGAAATGAGCCAGTACCTCGACGAGGCCATGAACGTGCCCGGCATTGCGGGTCTGATCCTTGACCTGCGCGGCAATAGGGGCGGCGTGCTGCAACAGGCCGTGACCACGTCGGCCCTCATGCTCGACCACGGCGTGGCCGCCATTACGCAGGGGCGTGACCCGCAGGCCAACCATGTCTGGGCCGTGCAGGGCGGCGACATGACCAATGGCCTGCCCATTATCGTGCTGGTTGATGGCCGGACCGCGAGTGCCGCCGAAATTCTCGCCGCCGCCCTGTCCGACCAGAAGCGCGGCGTGGTGATTGGCAGCGCAACACTGGGCAAGGGCCTGGTGCAGACCATTGGCCAGATGCCCAACGGGGCCGAACTGTTCGTAACATGGAGTCGCGTGCTCGCGCCGCTGGGCTGGCCGCTACAGGGGCTGGGCGTGATGCCGCAGGTGTGTACCAGCCGGGGCGAAAGCGAACTCGAACGCCAGTTGCAGAACCTGGCCGAAGGCACGGCCGACAGCACGCAGTGGGTGGTGGCGGCACGCCAGGTGCGCTCACCGGTCGACCTGTCGCATGTCCTGGCCATCCGCAAGGCCTGCCCTGCCGCCATTGGTACCGATAGCGACCTTGATGCCGCGCATTCCCTGCTCGACAACCCCGAGGAATACCGCGCCGCCCTGTCGGCCATACCGGAAGAAGACGCGCCCCTCCCGAACGGGGGATGAGTCGCCCGGGCGGGCGCAAACTGTGCTATTCCTGCATGCCACCCTCTGTTTTTATGCATTACCGGAGAAATCAGACCCCATGGATGAACCCCGCCTGAAAACCGGCCTGTGGGTCCGGGCAATGCTGCGCCAGGCTGGACAAAAGGGAAATCCGGGCATGGTGCTGCACCACGGCGATGATGATGCGGGGGGCGTGCTGGTCGTGCTCATGGGGCGGCAGGGGCGGATGTGCGTGCTGGCCCGGACCCTTACCCCCGATGGACGCCGGACATGGTTCCGCGCTACAGGGGAGACGGATGTTGATCAGGCTGGTGTTGACGCCTATGTCACACGGCAGATGGAACGCGACCCCGACTTGTGGGTTGTTGAATTCGATGCCCCTGATCTGGCGCCGCCGTTTGAAGCAAGATTGATATGAAAGACGTGATTCCACGGGTTTGAAAGCAGGGAAACCGATCCGGCCGGCAAGGTGTGGCATCTGGCACACAGTCAGCCATGCCAGTGGGCCACACACGCCCGAGTAACGGGTTAAGGTGGTGGCAAGGATTGTCAGGGGCGGTTTCTTTCAGCAAAAGAATGCGGATGCTGATCAGTCCAGGGAATATGGCACGTGCACCCGACCGGGCCTATATGCCGGAAGAGGCCCGTCGAAGGGAGAAAAAGAGTATGAATCTGCGGTACGGATTGCTTGCAGGGTCTTTATTGGCTGCCTCGGTTACCCTGGGCTCCGTGCTGGTCTCCGCTCCTGTATTCGCCCAGCCTGTTCAGGGCCTGTATATGAGCGGTGAAGGTGGTGCGACCTTCAACCAGGGCCAGGTCATACGGAATTCTTCGGCACGTGATCAGTTTCGCACCGGCGCCATTGGCCTCGGCGCGATTGGCTGGGGGCTTGGCAATGGCTTCCGCGTGGAACTTGAGGGCCATTATCGCAACAACGACCTGAAAACCGTGGGCGGCAATGCCGCCTATCATGCCCGTGCCGATGGCCGGCAGCAGGAATCGGGGCTGATGGCCAATGCGCTGTTCGACCTTGATATCGGCAAAAGCTGGCTGTTCCCGTATTTTGGCGCGGGTATCGGCTATGGCTGGCAGAACATGAATACCACCATCACGGGCAACGTGAACGGGGCGAGCTACAACCAGCATGTGAGCGGCAGCTACGGCAACTTCGCCTATCAGGGCATATTCGGCCTCTCCTTCCCCATGCCATGGGTGGTGGGCCTGTCGGCTACGGCGGAATACCGGTTCTGGACCATGCTTGGCCCGCAGTCGCACCACTCCGTGGTGACAGGCAGCGAGACCACGCTTGCGGCCATGAATGGCGATTACGGCTTTCGCAACGGCAACCGCGACAGCCGCACCGACTTCAACCATTCGCTGATGCTTGGCCTGCGCTACGAGTTCAACCCGGCCCCCCCGCCGCCGCCGCCGCCTTCCACCAACGCCGTGCCCGCCCCCGCCGAGAACCGGACCTATCTCGTGTTCTTTGACTGGGACCGCAGCGACCTGACCGACCGCGCCCGTTCCATCGTGGCCGTCGCGGCCCAGGCCTCGACCAACACCCAGACCACGCGCATCGAGGTCAATGGCTATACCGACAACTCGGCGGCCCATCCTGGCCCGCAGGGGGAAAAGTATAACCAGGCCCTCTCGCTCAAGCGCGCGCAGGTCATCAAGGCCGAGTTGGTGCGTGACGGCGTGCCCGGCCCCGCCATCGACATTCACGGCTATGGCGACGCCAACCCGCTGGTGCAGACCGCCGCCAACACGCGCGAGGCCCAGAACCGCCGGGTGGAAATCATCCTGCACTGATCGCCCATTTTCACGTCCGGGCATGGAAAAGCAAAAAGCGGCACCGCAAGGGAGCCGCTTTTTTCCATATAGGGGTGTCTGAACCAGCTTTCCGAAAAAAGCTTCACCAAAAACCTCTTTATGATTTCTGGATGTTTGCGGGCTGACTGGTCAGACACCCTGCAAACGTTTCGGACGCCGCTTTTTTAAAAGCGGCGTTTTCTGATCTAGACCAGTCCGGTGAACAGGGAGGTTGACAGGTAGCGCTCGGCAAAGGAGGGCGCGATGGTCACGATGGTCTTGCCTTCGTTTTCAGGCCGCCCGGCCAGTTGTATGGCCGCATGCAGCGCCGCCCCCGATGAGATGCCCACGGGCACCCCGTCCAGCCGCGCGCAGCGACGGGCAGCGGCAATGGCCTCGCGCTCCGATACCGGCAGAACGCCCGCCAGCGCCGCGAGATCGAGCGTGCGGGGGCAGAAGCCCGGCCCGATTCCCTGAATGCCATGCGGCCCCGGCTCATCGCCATTGAGAATGGCGCTTTCCATCGGCTCCACGCCATAGACCTCGATGCCCGGCTTGTGGACCCTGAGCCCATGGGCAATGCCGCTCGCCGTGCCGCCCGTGCCCAGGCCCGCCACGACAATATCAACCGCCCCCGCCGTATCGACCCAGATTTCCTCTGCCGTGGTGGCGGCATGGATTGCAGGATTGGCCGGGTTGTCGAACTGGCGCGGCATCCAGGCATTGGGGGTCTTTTTCAGGATTTCCTCGGCACGGGCGATGGCGCCCGCCATGCCCAGGCGGGAGGGAGTGAGTTCAAGCTGCGCATCGAGCAGGCGCAGCATCTTGCGCCGCTCGATCGAGGCGCCCTCCGGCATGGTCACGATCAGCCTGTAGCCCCGTGCCGCCGCGACAAACGCCAGCGAAATGCCGGTATTGCCCGAAGTCGGTTCCACCAGCGTGGTTTTGCCGGGATGGATCTCGCCACGCGCCTCGGCATCCTCGATCATGGCAGCGCCAATCCGGTCCTTGACCGAGGCGAGCGGATTGAAGAATTCCAGCTTCATCAGCACGCGGGCGGCCAGGCCATCCTCGCGGGTCAGATGCGGCAGCGCGACCAGAGGCGTGCCCCCCACGGTCTCGACAATGGAGTCGTATATCCGCCCGCGCGGGGCGGCAAAACCGTACGTGCGATCGGGCGGGGTGGTTTTCGTCATCCGGTATCACTCCTTGGTGCGGCAATGGCCTATTCACGCGTGCAGTCTGATATAATCCACCATCCTCCTGAACAGAAGCGTGGAACAATCGCCTCATTACTGGTAAGTGGTGGGAAACCGGTTTTTCATCGAGGCAAGGCGAGGCTGAACGATATGCTGCTGCGGCGTGACAGGACCATGATTGCCATACTGATCATGCTTGACGTGGCCTTTCACGCGGGGCGGAACGGCACCATAAGTGCTGCCGACATCGCCGAGCGCGCGGGCCTGGCCCGGCGCGGGATCGAGCCGCTGCTCCAGACCCTGTCACGCTCGGGCCTGCTGGAAAGCGTGCGTGGCCCCCGTGGCGGCTACCGCCTCGGTCGCCCGCGGCGCGATATCATGCTTGCGGATATCCTTGCGGTCATCACGGCGGAGGACAACACGGATGACGGCCCGATTGGCGGCCTGTTCCAGAAGGTTGTCGAGCCGTGCTGGCAGGAATTCGATACGATGATCGATGAACAGTGCCGCAAGATCAGCCTTGATGACCTTGTGCGCCGGGCCGAGCATGCGGGCATGCGCCGCCCGCTGCCCGAACCGATCACGTTTTCGATCTGATCTGACCCCACCTGCCAGCCCTGCCGCAGCAGGGCCGACAGGCCGCCGGATTATTTCGCGGCGGTGACTGTGGTGGTCACATCCATGTATTCACGCGGCTTGCCCCCACCGGGAATCAGCACGACACGGAACTTGTCCGGGCCGGAATAGGCGGTGTTGGCCGTGTACGTCACATAAGTGTGATCGTTATAATTATAGATGAACACCTTGCCGTGATCGGGCGCCGGAGAGACGCCAAACGAGGCATAGGGATGACCTGCCGAGGCCCGTGTCTCGATGGCACAGTAGCCATCATCGCTACGGACCTGCATGGTGGTGGACTTCGTGTTCCTGCCCGCATCGGCAAGGCTGCCCACCTGGCACTGGCCGGAGGCCTTCATGTAGTTGTAGGGATTGGGGGTTCCGGCAATGCCACCAAGGTTTACCGCCGGTTTGTTGTCACATCCGGCGAGCAGAATGCCCGTCGTCATCATGATTGCAGACAGTCGCAGTCGCACTCGTCAGCTCCGCTGTGTTTGATACATCACCCGTTAAGGACCATTGCGCCTGCGCTGCCCCGTAACGGTCAGGATTGGCGCACGGGCCAACCACCGTGGCATACGCTGTAGAACAACGCACCAAGGCGGGAAAGCCCCACCCGTTGCTTTTGCGCAGGCATGCACGCCCTGCCCGTGTGGCATACCCGGCTCACGGGGCGCTGTCATCCCATCGTGCATTCATAACGCATGTTTTTGAACGCGGGTCTGCCGCGCGCCCTTTTGGCGGCAGCATGTTTGCGCTATAGACCTGATCCGGATTTCATCGTGCCGGAATATGCGGGGTCCGTGCATTACCCCCATTGGCAACCGCCCCACCATCTCTGGAGAACCCGTCCTGATGTCCATGTCGATCTGGCGCGCTGGCGCTGCAGCTCTTGCCCTTGTGGGACTGGTTAATGGCGGGCAGGCGCTGGCTGCCGGTCCGTGCTCCCCCTCGCCCGCGCATGAGGCGTTTGACGTGCAGGGGCTGAAGAGCCAGCTCATGGTCACCGCGTTGTCCTGTGGCGTGCAGGACAAGTACAACAACTTCGTCGTCAAGTTCCGCCCCAAGCTCGCGGCCGAGGAGCATGTGCTCAACGGGTATTTCTCCACCACCTATGGCCGCAACGCCCAGCGCCAGCATGATGACTACATCACGCAGCTCGCCAACGTGCAGTCCGAGCGCGGCCTGCAGGCAGGCACGGCATTCTGCCAGCAGCATGTTTCCATGTTCGATGAGGTGCAGGAACTCGAAAGCACCGCCGACCTGTCGAACTACGCCCAGGCCAAGGACATCGTCCAGCCCGCCTCCTACCTGACCTGCACGGCCCCCAACCGCCCGGCCGCAGCCGCCGCCCGCCCGCGCACGCCCGCGCGCCGCACGGTGCGGAGCTGACCCGCGCGCCAGCCTGCGCGGCAATACGTTAAAGAAAAATCGGGGCCGGGCTTTGTCCGGCCTTTTTCATGCCCGCAAGTGCGGGCATAGTCAGCGCAAGGAGACAGGCCGCGCAGCTTGACAGGACGTGACCTGACAGAACAAAGAACGCTTCATGAACGACGATCTTTTTTCCACGCCTGCGCCCCCTGCCCGGCCCACCTCGCACAAGGTTCCCCCCGCCGCCATGCCAGACCCCGCAAAAAACGGTCCCGATTCCTATGACGCCAGCGCCATCGAGGTACTGGAAGGACTCGAACCCGTGCGGCGGCGGCCGGGCATGTATATCGGCGGCACGGACGAGACGGCCTATCATCACCTCGCCTCCGAGATCCTCGATAACGCGATGGACGAGGCTGTGGCAGGCCATGCCACCACCATCGACGTAACCCTCGAGGCCGGTGACTACCTGACCATCCGCGATAACGGGCGCGGCATTCCGGTGGACGCCCATCCGCGCTTTCCCGACCGTTCGGCGCTGGAGGTGATCCTGACCACCCTGCATGCGGGTGGCAAGTTCTCGGGCAAGGCCTATGCCACATCGGGCGGGTTGCACGGGGTTGGTTCATCGGTGGTCAACGCGCTGGCCTCACGCATGGAAGTCGAGATCGCGCGCGATCGCGCCCTGTGGCGGCAGGTCTATGAGCGCGGCCGCCCGCTGGCAGGCGTGGAGAAGGTCGGCCCGGTGAATAACCGACGCGGCACCCAGATCCGTTTTACCCCTGACCCCGAGATTTTCGGGCGGCTGCATTTCTCGCCCGCGCGGCTGTACCGGCTGTGCCGCTCCAAGGCGTTCCTGTTCCGTGGCGTCACCATCCGCTGGTCGTGCGATCCGGCGCTGATCAAGGACCACGACATCCCCGCCGAGGCGGTGCTGCACTTCCCCGGTGGCCTGGCCGACAGCCTGCGCGACGAACTGGGCGAAAAAGCCGCCCTGCTGACCGACCTGTGGGCCGATGACGCCGACCTGCCCACCGGGCCTGACGGGGCCGATACGGGGCGCATGGAATGGGCCATCGCCTTCCTTGAGCAGGGGCCTGCGGCGCTGGCGTCGTACTGCAACACCATTCCCACCCCCAATGGCGGCACGCACGAGACCGGGTTCCGCAACGCGCTGGTCAAGGGCCTGCGCAACTGGGGCGAGCAGCGCGCCAACAAGCGCGCGGCCAACATCAACGCCGATGACATCATGGGCTGCATTGCGGCCAAGCTGTCGGTGTTCATCCGTGACCCGCAGTTCCAGGGCCAGACCAAGGAAAAGCTGACCAGCGGCGAGGCCAGCAAGCTTGTCGAGACCGCGCTGCGCGACCGTTTTGACCACTGGCTGGCGGGCAACCCGCCCCAGGCGGACAACCTGCTGGCCTTCGTGGTCGAACGCGCGGAAGAGCGCCTGCGCCGCAAGGAGCAGAAGGACACCCCGCGCAAGAGTGCGACCCGCCGCCTGCGCCTGCCCGGCAAGCTGACCGACTGCACGCGCGAGAACGCAGCCGAGACCGAGATCTTTCTGGTCGAGGGCGATTCGGCTGGTGGCTCCGCCAAGCAGGCCCGCAACCGCGAGACGCAGGCCGTGCTGCCGCTACGTGGCAAGATCCTGAACGTGGCCAGCGCCTCGAATGAGAAACTGCGCGGCAACCAGGAACTGCGCGACCTTGTCGAGGCACTCGGCTGCGGCACGGGCGAGCGCTTTGATCTCAGCAAGCTGCGCTATGGCCGCATCATCATCATGACCGATGCCGATGTGGATGGCGCGCATATCGCCTCCCTGCTCATGACGTTCTTCTACCGCGAACTACCCGGCCTGATCCGGGGCGGACATCTGTACCTGGCCCAGCCGCCGCTCTACCGCCTGACACAGGGCAGCAAGAGCATTTACGCCATGGATGACGCTGATCGCGAGCGCAAGCTGAAGAAGGTATTCAAGCCCAACAGCAAGGTCGAGGTCTCGCGCTTCAAGGGCCTGGGGGAAATGCCGCCTGCCGACCTCAAGCAGACCACGATGGACCCCAGGCACCGCACGCTGCTCAAGGTCATCACCCCGCCCGAGGACCGGGCATTTACGCTCGAACGCGTGGAACACCTGATGGGCCGCAAGGCGGAGCTGCGCTTCCGCTTCATTCAGGAACACGCCAATCAGGTCGATAACCTCGACGTATGAAAAAACCCGGCCTCCATCTGGAGGCCGGGCTTTAAAAGCAGAAGTTTTTTGGTGAAGCTTTTTTTCCAAAAAACTTCAGAAGAATGCCGCCTTGTGAAAAAGGCGGCACCCAGAACCTTTATCCCGCCACATGCGTGATCTGCGCCGGCTCAACCGCAGCCACGGTGGCCAGCGGGTGCAGCAGGTAGGTCACGGCCGGGTCGAACACGCGCAGGAACGAATTGGGGTGCACCCCCATCCACACCGTGACGATGGCCAACGGCACCAGCACGGCCAGTTCCTGCCCGGTCAGGTCGCGCAGCAGGGCCACGATGCCGCCCCGATCCGCGCCAAACAGCACGCGGCGGTAGAGCACCAGCATATAGACCGCCCCCAAAATCATGCTCGTGCCGCCAAGGAAGGCCAGCCAGAACGAGACATGCAGCGCGCCGACCATGACAAGGAATTCACCCACGAAGGCCCCCGTGCCCGGCAGGCCGATATTGGCCATGACAAACAGCATGGCCAGCGTGGCCAGCACCGGCATCTTGTGGGCGACACCTGAGAATGCGCTGATCTCGCGCGTTTCCGCCCGCCACGACACGGCGGAGACACAGAAGAACAGCGCCGCGATGACGATGCCATGCGACAGCATCTGGAAAATCGCGCCATCAATCCCCTCGGGTGTCAGCGTGAACAGCCCGATGGCGATCACCCCCATATGCGAGAACGAGGAATACGCGATCACGCGCTTCATGTCGGTCTGCGCCAGCGCGATGATGGCGGCATAGATCACCGCAATCACGCCCAGCGTCAGCACCACGGGGGCGAACAGCCGCGCCGCATCGGGGAACATCATCACGCCAAAGCGCAGCAACCCGTATGCCCCCGCCTTTGACAGCACGCCAGATAGCATGACCGAGGCCGGGGTCGGTGCCTCCGTGTAGGCATCGGGCAGCCATGCATGCAGCGGGAAAAGCGGCAGCTTGACGCCAAAGGCGATGATGAAGCCCGCCAGCAGCCAGCACTGCATGCCGTGGCCAAAGCCATGATGCTGCAGGGCTACGATGTCGGTGGTGCCGGTGGCGTTCCACATGGCCAGCAGTGCGAGCAGCATGAACAGCGAGCCGCCAAAGGTGAACAGGAAGAACTGTAGCGAAGCCCAGACCCGGCGCGGGCCGCCCCACACGCCTATCATGAGGCTGGCGGGCAGCAGTGTTGCTTCATAGAACACATAGAACAGCACCAGATCGAGCGCCGAGAACAGGCCAATCAGCGTGGTTTCCAGCACCAGCATGGCCACCATGTAGTCGCGCACCCGCCCCGTGACCTGCCGCCACCCGCCAATGATGGCCAGCGGCGTAAGGAAGGCGGAAAGCAGCACGAACATGAGGCTGATGCCATCAACCCCCACATGGTAGGACATGCCCGCGCCACTGGCCCAGCCCACCTGCTGCTCGAACTGGATGCCGGGCCTTGCGGGGTTGAACTGCGCCCACATGACAACAGCCAGCACGAACACGATGCCGCTGGTCCACAGCGCCACCCAGCGCGCGGCGGTCTCGATGTTCTGGGCCGTGCCGCGCGTGAGCAGGATGGCCGCAGCGCCCGCAAGGGGCAGATACGTAACTAGGGAGAGCAGGATCGGATGCACATTCGGTCTCACATCATCCATGAATGATGCGCTGACCCTAGGAGGGTTGAATGGAGAGAATCCAGCCACGCCCCGCTCACATTATGCCGAGCAACCCCGGCATGCCGCTAGCCGCCCCCCCCTGCCCACGTGTTTGCAGGCCCCGTTGCGCGACCTAGCGACGGCCGAACATCCGCTCAAGATCGGCCTTTTCCAGCTTCAGCCAGGTCGGACGACCATGCGAGCATGTGCCCGCGCGCGGGGTGCGTTCCATGTCGCGCAGCAGGGCGTTCATTTCCTCGTGTGTAAGCCTGCGGCCCGCCCGCACGCTGCCGTGGCAGGCCATGCGGGCAATGATCGCATCCATGCGGCTGTCCAGCGCATCGGCCTGCGCAGGGGTGGAAAGCTCGTCCGCCTCCAGTTCCTCGGCCAGGTCGCGCAGCATGGAAGCCGGGTTTTCCTTGCCCAGCAGCGCGGGCAGGGCGCGCACCAGCACCGCCGTGCCGCCAAAGGGTTCGATCTCGATGCCCAGCCGGGCCAGCGCGGGCGCGAAAGGCAGCAGCACGTCCACCTGCCGGGCTGGCAGGTCCACCACCTCGGGCAGCAGGAGACGCTGGGCGCGGATCTCGCCGTCCAGATACTGCGCGCGCAGGATTTCATGCGTCAGGCGCTCATGGGCGGCATGCTGGTCCACCAGCACCAGCGCGCCATCCGCCGTCTGTGACAGGATATAGGTGCCCAGCACCTGCGCCACCGCAGCACCCAGCGGATGCGCCATGGCGGCAGCGGTGTCCGTATGCGCCAGCACGGCTTCGGGCACCGCCTTGCGGGCGGCGGGCAGGGCTGCAAGCGGCAGCGACGACTCGGCAAAGCCAGGGGGCAGGCCATGATCGGCCTGCGGGGCTGGCGCCAGTGGCGCTGCCATGCGGGTGGACAGGCCTGCCGCGTCATTCCCACGCTCGGGCGGGTACCAGATGCGGGCGGCTGACGGCCCGCGCGACTGGAGGAGGTCGGGCCGCACGCCCGCAATACCCGCCCCGGTGCCAAGAACCCGCCCCAGCGTGCCAATGACCAGCGCGCGCACCGCAGCCGAGTCGGCATAGCGCAGCTCGGTCTTGGCGGGGTGTACGTTCACATCCACCTGCTCGGGCGGAATTTCGAGCGACAGCGCCACCACCGCATGTCGCCCGTGCTCCATCACGTTGCGATAGGCCACGCGCACGGCGGTGCGCAGCACGGGATCGACCACCGGCCGCCCGTTGACCAGCAGCATCTGCCCGTTGGCCGTGGCCCGGTGCACCGAGGGCGCGCAGATATAGCCACTCAGCTTCAGGTCGCCGCGCTGGCCTTCAACCAATAGCAGCCCATCGGCCTGCCCCGCCTCAAGAATGGCCGCAACACGCGCAGCCCGGTCCTGCGCGGGCAGGTCAAGAACCACGCGCTGGTCAAATTCCAGCCGGAACGCCACATGCGGGGCAGACAGCGCCAGCCTGCGCACCACGTTCTCGGCATGGCTGGATTCAACACGCGGGCTCTTGAGGAACTTGCGCCGTGCGGGCGTGGCAAAGAACAGGTCTTCCACCAGCACGCGGGTGCCCGCAGGCCCGGCACAGGGTTCAGGCTGGCCCACAGCCCCCCCTTCCACGCAGATCGACCATGCCGAATCCGCGCCATGCCGCCGCGACATGACCGTCAGCCGTGCCGCAGCCCCGATGGAGGGCAACGCCTCGCCCCTGAAACCAAGGGTGGAAATCCGCACCAGCGTCTCGTCACGCAGTTTGGAGGTACAGTGCCGCTCGACAGCCAGGCACAAATCATCGGGCGACATGCCGCAGCCGTCATCAGTCACTTCGATGCGGTCGATCCCGCCCCGGTCGAGGCGGATGCCGATGCGTTTCGCCCCCGAATCCAGCGCGTTTTCCACCAGTTCCTTCAGGGCCGCGGCCGGGCGTTCAATCACCTCGCCCGCGGCAATGCGATTGACCACCTGCTCTGACAGGCGACGGATAACCGGCAGTTCAGGCGTGGAAGACGTGTTCATGCGGATAAACCGGGGGTTGTGGAATACGCGGATGCCGCGCCCATGCGGGCCAGCCCGCTGGAGGCAGCCATAAAAGCCCGTCCAGCACACATCCCCCAATCATAAGGACGTTGCTGGTGGATCCATTTTAGAAAAACTTCAGCGGATGTCGCTTTTTTGGAAAAAAACGGCACGCGAAAATTTTTATCGTTTCCTGTCAGCGCGTTATTACAGGAAATGTCTTATTTGGTCGGGCCGCTGACGGTGGGCGTTGCCCCCTGGGTCAGGTTGCGGCCAAGGGCCGAATCCTCACGCAGGCGGGCGTTTTCCGCCTTGCCATTGACCAGGTTCCCTGCCCCGCCGCCATGCCAGAACATCAGCTTGTCCACAAAGCTGGTGTCAGCCCGGCCCATCTCGCCCTTGTCGGGCTCGTTCGCGGCTTCCTGTGCCTGACCCACAAGGGCGGTCTGCCCCACGCTGCCCGTGCCATCAGCCCCCTGCAGCGCCACGTTGGGCGAGAGGGTTTCAAGCGCCTGCATGCGCGGATTGGTGTCCTGCGCGCGCTGGACCGCATTGCTGTTGGGCGCACCGAGTTCATCCGATGGCGGCATGGACAGGGGCGCGCGGGTGGTGACGGTGTATTCGTCGGGCAGGCTGCGCTCGAGCCCGAACGCGCGCGACACATCGGCACCCGTGCACCCCGAGAGCATGAAGCCACTGGAGACAAGCAATGCACATGAAAGGGGTCTGAGAGCTGAAATCGCCATATCTCGCCTATTACCGTGAGTGGAACGCTTCGGCAAGCATGTGCGCGCCGCATCCACTTTAGTTTGCATCGCGATCACGCAGGTTGTCGATGATCAGGATCGCAACGCCACAATCTATCAGCGCATCGGCGATGTTGAACACCGGCCATGACCAGCCATAGGCATGGGCATGGATGAAATCGACCACCGCGCCAAAACGCAGCCTGTCGATGACGTTGCCAATCGCCCCGCCCATGACCATGCCCAGCGCCACCGCCACCCATTGCCGCCGGGTGCGCGCCATCCATACGCCCAGCCCCGCCACGATCAGCAGCGCCGCGAGCGAGAAAATGATGCGGCCGGCAGCCCCCGCGCCCCCCAGCATGCCAAAGGTGATGGCGTGGTTCCACACCATGGTCAGGTTCAGGCCCGGCAGCACCGGCACGCTTTCACGCGCTGGCAGATCGTAGATGTTGAGGATCCAGTATTTGCTGGCCTGATCGGCCACCAGCGCGCCGAGCAGGCAGGCGGCACCCAGAACGCGGTTGTTCATCGCGGCTATGCCTTGCCCTGCACCACATCGACACAACGCAGGCACAGCTCGGGGTGAATGGCGTTCTGCCCCACTTCATCGAGCACCTTCCAGCAGCGCGCGCATTTATGGCCCGTGGCCACGCTGATGGTGGGAATGCCGTGGGGGGTGCCCTCCTGCGCCTCGTCCTCGCCCAGATAGATCGAGCCGCTGCCCGCCACCACCGTCACATCGGCCTGCGAGACAATGCTGAGTTCCGCCCAGTCCACGCCCGCAAACCGCGCCGCTTCCGCCTCCGACAGGGGCAGTTCAAGCGCTGCCTGCAGCGAGGACTTGACCAGCCCGTCGCGCCGCGCGGTCTCGATCTCGGTGGTGATGATGCGACGCACGGCGCGCAGCATGGCCCAGCGCTCGCCCAGTTCGGGGTCGTTCCACCCGGTGGGCAGTTCCGCGAAGGATTGCAGGTGCACGCTCTCGGTATTGCCGGGGCGGGCCAGCCAGGCTTCCTCCGCCGTAAACACCAGCACCGGGGCCAGCCATGCGCACAGGTTGCGGTGCAGGTGGTCGAGCACGGTGCGGGCCGCGCGACGCTTGAGGCTGTGGGGGCCATCGCAGTAGATGGTGTCCTTGCGCACGTCGAAGTAGAAGGCCGAAAGGTCGGCAGCACAGAAGCCGTGCAGCGCGGGGTACACGCCCACCCATTCATGCGTTTCCACCGCGCGGGCCACGAGGCCGCCGAGTTCGGTCATGCGGTGCAGCACCCAGCGCTCAAGCTCGGGCAGTTCACCGTAGGGCACGCGCTCGGCCTCGGTAAAGCCGTCGAGTGCGCCGAGCAGCCAGCGCAGCGTGTTGCGCAGGCGGCGGTAAAGCTCGCCCTGCTGCTTGAGGATTTCCTTGCCGATGCGCAGGTCCTCGTTGGTGTCCGAGTTCATGACCCACAGGCGCAGGATATCGGCGCCAAGGCTGTCATTGACATCCTGCGGCGCAATGACATTGCCCAGCGACTTCGACATCTTGCGGCCCTGCTCATCGAGCACGAAGCCGTTGGTCACCAGCGCCTTGTAGGGGGCTACGCCGCGCGTGCCGACACTTTCGAGCAGCGAGGACTGGAACCAGCCGCGATGCTGGTCCGAGCCTTCAAGATACAGGTCGGCGGGGAAGGGCATGTCGCCATGACCGAGCACGAAGGCATGGGTCGAGCCACTCTCGAACCACACATCCACGATGTCGAACACCTGCTCGTAATCATCGGGGTTGCGGCCTTCGCCAAGGAAGCGCGAGGCGGGCGAACTGTACCACGCATCCGCCCCTTCCGCGCGGAAGGCGGTGACAATGCGCTCCATCACCTCTTTATCGCGCAGCACCTCGCCGGTGCGCTTTTCCACGAACACGGCAATGGGCACGCCCCAAGCGCGCTGGCGGCTGATGCACCAGTCGGGCCGCCCTGCCACCATCGAGGTCAGGCGGTTACGCGCCTGCGCGGGCACGAAGGTCACTTTCTCAAGGGCTGCCAGCGCACGGTCGCGCAGGTGCCCCTCGCCATCCATGCGGATGAACCATTGCGGGGTGGCGCGATAGATGATCGGCGCGCGCGAGCGCCAGGAATGCGGGTAGGAATGCACCAGCACCGCCCGCGCCACCAGCCCGCACGGCGCGGTGCCAGCACTCACGGCACGCTGCATGGCCTCAAGCAGGGCCTGACACACCGGCTCGGCGGCCTTGAACACATGGCCACCGGCAAAGAGCGGCACATAGTCGGCGTAGCGGCCATCATCCATCACCAGTTCGGTGATTTCCAGGCCATGGGCGCGACCAAGGTTGAAGTCGTCCTCGCCATGGGCGGGCGCGGTATGCACGAGGCCGGTGCCCGCCTCGGTGGTGACGTGGTCGCCGGGCAGCAGCGGCACGTCAAAATCGTAGCCCTGCCCGCGCAGCGGATGGGCGCAGATCGCGCCTTCCAGTGCACTGCCCGGCAGGGTGTAAAGAACGTGGTGGGCCGTAACGCCAGCAGCATCGCAGAAGGGCGCGATCAGATCCTCGGCCACCAGCACCTTTGCTTCGGGCTCCAGGGTCGCACTCTCGCTCACGCCATCAACCCGCACCACGGCATAGGTGATGTCGGGGCCGTAAGCGATGGCGCGGTTGGCGGGAATGGTCCACGGCGTGGTGGTCCAGATCACGGCCGCCACGTCTTCGAGCGCCTTCGCGGGCGTCGGGTCGGTCACGAAGGGGAAGGCCACGTGGATGGCGGTGGACTCGTGATCGCGGTATTCGATCTCGGCCTCGGCCAGCGCGGTCTTTTCAACCGGGCTCCACATGACCGGGCGCAGGCCACGATACAGCAGGCCGTTAAGCAGGAACTTGCCGATCTCGCCCGCAATCGCCGCCTCTGACGAAAAATCCATGGTGGCGTAGCGGTTCGCCCACTCCGCCTGCACGCCCAGCCTGCGGAACTCGGCAGCCTGCGTGTCGAGCCATTTCTGGGCATAGGCGCGGCACTCGGCGCGGAACTGCAGCACGGGCACGCTGTCCTTGTCCTGCCCGCGCTTGCGGTATTCCTCCTCGATCTTCCATTCGATCGGCAGGCCGTGGCAGTCCCAGCCCGGCACGTAATGGATGCCGTAGCCCGCCATGCGGTGAGCGCGGTTGATCACGTCCTTGAGGATCTTGTTCAGCGCGTGGCCGATATGCAGGTGGCCGTTGGCGTAGGGCGGACCATCATGGAGCATGAACACGTCACGCCCCCTGGCCTGCTCGAACAGGCGCGCATCGAGCTTTTCGCCGTCCCACCCCGCCAGAATCTCGGGTTCCCGCCGGGGCAGGTTGCCACGCATGGGGAAGGAGGTCGTCGGCAGGAAGACCGTCTCCCGATAGAGATCCTGTGGTTTTGACTCGGACATGGCCTGTTCTGTTCTTCTGGCAGGGGAAAGTTCAGTTGCCCCCCGGGGGCGCAACATCTAGGGGCGCAACCTTATGAGTGCGGCGGCGCGGCGCGGTCAAGCCTTGGCAGGTGGGCCGCCTGTCTGGTGCAGGGCAAGCCAGGCGCTGGCCTGCGCGGAATCACGCGCGATCTGCGCCTTGAGCGCATCAAGCCCGTCAAACCGGCGCTCGGCGCGCAGCAGCGTATGCAGCGCCACCGACAGGGTCTGGCCATACAGGTCGCCATCAAAGCCGAGCAGGTGCACTTCCAGCCGGCTTTCCTGCCCGTCATTGATGGTGGGCCTGCGGCCGATATTGGCAACGCCGGGGCAGACCCGGCCATCGGGCAGGCGCACGCTCACGGCATAGACCCCGCGCGCGGGTTCGAGGTGGCGGCCAAGGGCGATGTTGGCCGTGGGGAAGCCAAGCAGGCGGCCACGCTTGTCGCCATGCTGCACCACGCCGCGAATCGACCATGGGCGCCCGAGTTCCTCCGCCGCGCGCTCGGGGTAGCCATCCTGCAACAGCCTGCGGATGCGGCTTGAGGAATACGGCCCCAGCGAATCGGAAAGCGGCGGCACCACGGTCAGCCCGATGCCCAGCGCCTCGGTCTGCCCGGTCAGGAAATCGACATTGCCCTGCCTGCGGTGGCCAAAGGCGAAATCCATGCCACAGGCGACATGGCGCAGGCCAAGCCCTTCATGCAGCACGCGGGTGACGAAATGCTCGGCGCTCATGGCACTGAATTCCGGGTCAAACCCGATCTGGAACACATGCCTGACCCCAAGGGCGGCAAGGGCTGCAAAGCGCTCCTCGGGCAGGGTCAGGCGAAAGGGCGGGTCCTGCGGGCGGAAGAGTTCGCGCGGGTGCGGCTCGAAAGTCACCACCGCCAGTTCACGCTCGGGGCGGGCGGCATGCAGCGCATGGACCAGATGGGCATGGCCCAGATGCACGCCGTCAAAATTGCCCAGCGCCGCCACGCATCCCCGCGCGCTATCGGGGGTGTGCCGCCAGTCGGTATGCAGCCGCGCCTTCATGCCACCTCCGGGTGCGGCAGGCCGAAACGCTGCGCCACCTCGGCCAGCGAGCCTGCCACCGGGTGCGTGGTGCCGGGCTGCGTACCGTCCTGCGCATGCACGATCTGGCAGGTGCGCAGGCCCGCCTGTGCCGCCGCGTCAAGCTCGGCCACCACATCGGACAGGAACAGCACATCGCCCGCCTGCCAGCGCGCGGCGTCGAGGATGCGGCGATAGCTTTCGGCATCGCGCTTGCCGCCCATCTGCAGGTCGTAAAACCCCACGAACACGCTGCTCAGGTTGCCTTCTGTCGTATGACCATAGATCAGCTTCTGCGCCGCGACCGAGCCGGAGGAATAGACCGCAAGCGACAGCCCCGCCGCCGCCCAGCAGCGCAGGGCGGGCACCACGTCAGGGTAAAGGGTCGCCTTGAGCGCGCCCTCGGCATAGCCCTGCGCCCAGACCATGCCCTGCAATGCCTTGAGCGGCGCCACCTTGGCATCCGCGTCCATCCATGCCTCAAGCTGGCGCAGGGGCGAAACCCCGGGGGCAAGCCGCGCGATTTCCGCGATCTGGGCCTTGACCACGGGGTCATCCGCATGGGTGCGCAGCAGGGCAGGCAGCGCCTTGCGGGCATAGGGGAACAGGGTCGCATGGACGAAGGAAACCGGAATGGTCGTCCCCTCGATATCCAGCAGCACCGCGCGTAATGGCGGCTGCGTGGCCTGGGTCACGGTCTTGTTCTCCTTCGGGTGCGGCTCAGGCTTCCGCGGGGAAGCTGGCTGCGATGTCACTGCCGGTATAGCGCGCGATCCAGCCATCGGGGTTGGTGAAGATGCGCAGCGTTACGAAATCGGGCGTCTCGCCGCCATCAAACCAGTGCGGCGTGCCCGCGGGCACCGAGATCAGGTCGCCCGCCGTGCAGCGCACGTCATAGACGCGGCCGTTTACATGCAGGATGAAATCACCCTGCCCGTGCACGAAAAACCGCACCTCGTCCTCGCCATGCGTATGCTCGGACAGGTATTTGCGCCGCGCCTCCGCCCAGCCCTGTGTTTCCGGCCCCACGCGCAGCACATCGGCGGAACCCGCTCCCGTCTCGCCCATCAACTGGTCGAGATAGGGGCGGTAGGCGGCCAGCACCTCGGCCTCGGGGGCCGGGCGATCGGGGGTGACCGGGCTGTTCCACCGCTCGAAGCGCACGCCGATGGGCGCAAGCTCGGATGCGATGCGGGCGGGGTCGGTCAGGTGAATGATGGGCGTGCCGGGATTGTTGTCGGCATAGACATTGAGGCGGCTCATGGGAGCTTCCTTTTTTCCAGTTCGCAGGCGAGCAGGAACTCAAGCCCTTCGAGCCGCGCAAGGGCCATGTCCATGTCCGCCCCCCACACATACACCCCGTGCCCACGGATGATGTAGCCCGCGCGCATGCCATCAAGATGCGGGGCCACCACGCGCGCGAGGCGGGCGATGTCCTGGTCATTGTCGAATATGGGCACGGTTACGCGGGCGGCATGCGTGTCCTGCCCGGCAAAGACCTTCTGCACCTCGTAGCCTTCAAGCACCAGCGCGTCGCCGCCTGCCATCGACAGCACGGTGGAGGCGACGGAGTGCCCATGCAGCACGGCGCCTGCCGCCGGGTCATGCGCATAGACCTGGCAGTGCAGCAATGTCTCGGCACTTGGCCGGTCGCCCTGGGCAAGCGGGCGCCCCTGCGGATCGACGCAGATCACCCCATCCGGCCCGAGCAGCCCCTTGTGCCCGCCCGAACGCGTGATGGCGAGGTTGCCATCAGGCAGGCGGATACTGATGTTGCCTGCCGTGGCGGGCACCCAGCCAAAACGGTCCATGCGCTGGCCCGCGGCAATGATGCGCTCCACCGCACGGCAATAGGCCCCTGCGGGGAAAACGGCCTGCGTCATGCTTTAGCGCTTTCCACCCGCGTGATCGGAAAGCCGCGTCATTTCACGTTATTGGTGGAAGGCTGCGGCGCTTCGGTAAAGGTTGCGTCCTTTTCCTTGCCCGGCCCCTGGATGTGGCCGGAGGCCACGGGCTCGTGCGGCTCGTCATCGGCCATGTTCTTCTTGAACGACTTGATCCCGCGCGCCATGTCACCCATGAGCGAACTGATCTTGCCGCCGCCGCCGAACAGTACCAGCACCACTGCCAGTACGATCAGCCAATGTCCCCAGCTCAAGCTACCCATCGCATCCCTCGATCCGCGTCCATGACGCAAAATGCCGTGTTGGCCGCCCTCCCGCATGGAAGCGGCCTGCCCTCCCCGCCTATGTGAGGGGAGAGCGCATGATATGCAAGCACCCCTGCCGCACGCCACTCAGCCCCGTGGCAGGATGAACCCATAGGCAGGATAGACGGTTTTGCCCATCGCGTGAATGGGGGACCACCAGACCTTGACCTGCGACCAGTCATTGCGCCCCGATACATCGACCACAGGCTCGCCGTGGCCCACCCGTCCGGGCACCCAGTTGGCCTGGTCCACCACGACCTCACGCGGGCTGCGCACCTGGCGCACGACCGAGACATGCCCGTCAGGCAGGCGGCCCGTGGCCCTGAACACCAGCACCGCCCCCGCATGGGGCACATGCGTGCGGGGGTAATGCCCCTGCGCCTGCCCCCACCATGAGGCCGCATCGCCACGCAACTGCACATGGGTCACCTGCCGCGCATAGGGCGCGCACTGCACCGCGCCGTGCCAGCCCTGCCCGCTGCCCCCCGCACAGGCCGCGAGCGACAGGAGCGACAGCCCCGCCGCCCCGCGCGCCAGCACGCGCCTCACGCCATCCTCATACGCATGATCCTGTCCTCCGCCTCGTCACGGTCCATATCCAGCGCCGCGCATGCCGTATCACGCGTGAAGCCCGCGCGCGCCATGGCATCCATCGCGCGGCGGTGGCGCAGGGCCACCTCCGCTTCATCGGCATCGGCCCGCAGGAAAGGCCCAGCCCGGCGCTTGCGGATGAAGACAAGGGCTGCGGCCAGTTCGGTCTCGCGCCCCTCGCCATCGCGCGCGCCCAGCGCTTCCTCCACCGCCACCCCTGCCGTCGCCTCATCCACGCCGCGCGCGCTCAGATGGGCGGCGACCATGCGGCGCGAGCGGCCGGCGCGGGCCAGGGAGCGGGCGCGGAATTCGGCAAAACGGGCATCATCGACCGCGCCCAGCCCCTCCATGTCGGCCACGATGCCCGCAATGCGGGCGCGGGCGGGCTGCACGGCGCGGGCGGCTTCCTCGGCGTCCATCCCGCCATCGACCGCGCGGCGTGCCCAGCGCTCGACATGGCGGGTCAGCACCCGCGTCACCCCCGCCCGCGTGGCCGAGAAGCGGGCCAGGTAGGCAAGTGCCACCGCGCGCAGCGCAGCCCCATCGGGCGCGGGCGGCAGCGGACGGGGTGCGGAACGGGAAGGACGGGCCACCATGATGCGCAGAGTATGCCACAATCAGCCCGCGCGCGCCTATGGCCGTATGGCAGGCATGGCCTCAATGCGGGGTGGAAATGGCGCTGAAGGTTGCATTTCGGCCCATTGCGCCATATTCTTCCGCCTTTCCGGCCCCCCGCGCGGCGAGCGAAGGCCCCGCATGCGGACCGGAAAAAGCAGGGACTGAAAAGATGCCCACCCCGCGCGGTGGGTTATTTTCGTTTCTGGACCATCATTCTTTTTTCTTTGAACTGAAATCACAAGGCCATTCCATGATTTCCGCCCTGATGCCGAATTACAATCGCGCCGACCTCGCTTTCGAGCGTGGCGACGGTGCCTGGCTGTACACGGTGGATGGGCGACGATTCCTCGATTTCGGCTCTGGCATCGCCACCTCCTCGGTCGGGCACAACAACCCGCATCTGGTGCAGGCCATAACGCAGCAGGCGCAGCGCGTCATGCATGTCTCGAACCTGTATCGCGTGCCGCAGGCGGAAAGGCTGGCCGAGCGGCTGGTGGCCAACAGCTTTGCCGATAGCGCCTTCTTCTGCAATTCGGGCGCGGAAGCCAATGAAGGCATGATCAAGATGATCCGCCGCGCGCAGGCCAAGTCCGGCCACCCCGAGCGCACGCGCATCATCTGCTTCAACGGCGCCTTTCACGGGCGCACGCTGGCAACCCTGTCCGCCACCGGCAACGCCAAATACCTCGATGGCTTCGGCCCGCGGGTGGAAGGCTTCGACCACGTGCCGCTCAACAACATGAACGCCGTGCGCGACGCCATCGGCGCCGAGACGGCGGGCATCATGATCGAGCCTGTGCAGGGCGAGAGCGGCATCCATGTGGCCAACCCGCGCTTCATGCGCGAATTGCGGGCGGCGTGCGATGAATACGGCCTGTTCCTGGGCGTGGACGAGGTGCAGTGCGGCATGGGCCGGACCGGCCGCCTGTTCGCCTATGAATGGTCGGACATAACCCCTGACATCCTGTCCACCGCCAAGGGCATTGCGGGCGGCTTCCCCATGGGCGCGGTGCTGACCACCGAGACCATTGCAAAGCACATGACACCGGGCAGCCACGGCACCACCTTTGGCGGCAGCCCACTGGCCTGCGCCGCCGCCAACGCGGTGCTCGACATCATCCTCGCCCCCGGCTTCCTTGAAGGCGTGCAGGCGCGGGCGGCACAGCTTGACGCAGGCTTTGACCACCTGATCGCAACCCATCCGGACATCTTCACCGCCCATCGCGGCATCGGGCTGCTCATTGGCCTCAAATGCAGGCCCGACGTGGCGCTGGTGCAGAACGCGGCCGTGGGCGAAGGCATGCTGTGCGTGACGGCGGGCGACAACGTGCTGCGCCTCCTCCCCCCCCTGACCGTGACCGAGGCCGACTGTGCTGCGGCCCTGTCCATGCTGGACCGGGCGGCTGCGTGCGTGCGCGCCCACATCGCGGCCACCAATGCGGAGAATGTGGCATGAACGCGCTACGCACCCCCACCCATGTCACGCCCCGCCATTTCCTTGACCTCAAGGAAATTGACGCCGCAACGCTGCGCGCCATCCTCGACGTGGCCACCGGCATCAAGCGCATGCAGGACCACCGGGCACGCCCCCTGCACCCCGCCCTGCCGCTGCGTGGCCGCGCGCTGGGGCTGATGCTCTCCAAGCCCTCCACGCGCACGCGCGTGTCGTTTGAAGTGGGCATGCAGCAGCTTGGCGGCAACGTGGTGCTGCTTGCGCCATCTGACATGCAGCTCGGGCGTGGCGAGAGCATTGCCGATACCGCCCGCGTGCTCTCGCGCTTTGTCGATGCCATCGTGCTGCGTACCGGCAGGACCGAGAACCTGCGCGAGCTGGCACGGTGGAGCAGCGTGCCGGTCATCAATGGCCTGACGCCGGATTCGCACCCCGTGCAGATCATGGCCGACATCATGACATTCGAGGAACATCTTGGCCCGATCAAAGGCCGCACGCTGGCCTGGGTGGGCGATGGCAACAATGTCGCCACCTCCTTCATCGAGGCGGCCGCCCTGTTCGGCTTCAGCCTGCGGCTGGCAACGCCATCCACCCATGCGCCCTCGGTCGCCGCCGTGGCCTGGGCACGCGAACATGGCGCCGACATCACGGTCACGACCGACCCGGTTACGGCGGTAAAAGGCGCGGACGCGATCATTACCGATACCTGGGTCAGCATGTCCGACAAGGCATCCGACCAGCGGGTCAGCGCCTTCGAGCCCTACCGGGTTGATGCGGCGCTGATGGCGCATGCCGCCCCCGATGCCCTTTTCCTGCACTGCCTGCCTGCCCATATCGGGGAGGAAGTGACCGAAGACGTGTTTGAAGGCCCCCGCTCCGTCGTGTTCGATGAGGCGGAGAACCGCCTGCACGCGCAAAAGGGCATTCTGGTCTGGGCGCTGTGTGGCGCGGACTGGCAGCAATATGGAAAGGAACCCAACCCATGACCGGCCCCGCCGAACAGCCCGCCCTGCCCACCGGCACCGAAGAGACACCCGAGGTGCCCGGCTGGGCGGAAAAGAGCGTGCGTGACATTTTCGCGGCGCTACCGGTGCATGACGGGCAGCTTGATACCATCCGCGATGCCTATCTGGACTGCCTTGCCGGCGCGGGCCGCACGCAGGACCTGGACATGGAGCATGACCGCTGCCGCCAGCAGGCCATAAGTGCTGTGGAAAACGCGGGCCTGCTGCCAGCCGCCCGGCTTGAAGACCTTGACCAGCGCCTTGCTGCGCTGGAGGCGGATATTACCGCCAACCTCTGATTTCCCAGCGCCCCGCTGCAATGGCAGGGCGTGATGAAGCGGGTTTGTACCATGACCTCCAATATTTCCTCCCCCGCCTTTCTCGACACCAGCCACCCCGACACGCCCGATCTGGTCGTGCCGCAGGGCGTGGTGCCGTTCTATCTTGACAACCGGCCCGTGCGCGGCCGCCTCGTGCGGCCCGGCGTGCTGACCGACATGCTGCTGACCCGCCATGACAACCCCGACTGCGTGCTCCGCCTTGCGGGCGAGGCACTGGCACTGGTGGCGGCACTCGCCTCGGCGCTGAAGTTCCAGGGGTCGTTCTCGCTGCAGGCCAAGGGTGATGGCCCGCTGGGCCTGCTGCTGGCCGACTGCACCGATGCGGGCGCGCTGCGCTTTCATGCCCGATCCGATGACGAGGCGGTGGCCGCACTGCTCAAGGCCAATCCCAACCCCACGACAAGCGACCTGCTGGGCAAGGGCTACATCGCCTTCAGCGTGGACCAGGGGCCCGATACCGACATCCATCAGGGCATTGTCGAGATCAACGGGGAAAGCCTGTCTGAGATGGCGACGCATTACTTCGCCACCTCCGAGCAGCATGCCTGCTGGGTCAAGCTGTTCTGTGACAAGACGGAAGCCGGCTGGCGCGCGGGCGCGCTGGTGATGGAAAAGATCGCCATGGGCGGCGGCATCGAATCCGACGTAACGCCCGAGGAAGGCGATGATGCGTGGGAGACCGCGATCACACTCGCCACCACGCTGACCGCGCGTGAAGTGCTTGATGACCGGCTTGGCTCGGCCGACCTGCTGTACCGCCTGTTCCATGCCGAGGGGCTGATTACGGGCCAGCCCCGCGCGCTGGCCTTTGGCTGCCGCTGCTCGCGCGCGCGACTGTCGAGCCTGCTGGAAACCTTTCCACTCGATGACCTCGACCACATGGCCAAGGATGGCACAATCACCATGAACTGCCAGTTCTGCAACCATGACTTCCACTTCCAGCGCAGCGAGATCAGCGGCAAGACCGCCTGACAGCCCCTATGCGCCCGGCGCGGAACATGGCACGATCATACTCCTGATCGACCGACCGCGCCGCGTGCGCCAGCCGTTATCGGGATATATCCATGCGACCGAACCGTTCGCCGCTTAGCACCCTGTCGTTCCGCCGCAGCCTGCGCGTGGTGCTGGCCGCTGGCCTGCCCCTCATTGCGCTCACTGCGGTCAGCGCGCCCGCCTACAGCCGCCACCATCATGACGAGCCGACCACCTTTGCCGGGCCGCAATATGGCGATGAGCCGCCGCTGAGCCTGAATGTGGCCTCCATATCGGTGGTGGACCGGGGCGGACCGGGCCTGGTGCCGGGCGACCTGTCGGGCCGCGCGCCCAATCCGCCCGATGACCTGCTTAAGCAACTCGCGCATGACCGGCTGCTCGCCGCAGGCAGCGAGGGCAGCGGCACGTTTACCATCGACCGTGTGTCCATCCTGCACGAGCCGGGCGGCATCCTTGACGGGCAACTGAACGTGCATCTGGACGTGACCTCCGCCGATGGCCGCCGCACCGGCTATGCCGTAGCCCAGGTCACCCGCTCGTTCGACCCCAAGAAGAAGCACGGCAACAGCGACACGCCCCAGAACCTGAACACCCTGACCAACCTCATGTTGCAGGACATGAACCAGGAGCTGGAAAGCCAGATCCGCACCAACCTTGGCAACTGGCTGGTCACGCCGCAGGCACCGGGCAGCGTGGCCGCCCAGCCGCTTGATGGCGATACGCCCGCCGTCACCACCACCCCCGCCAGCCCGGCCACCGGGGCGGATACCATGACCATTGGCGGCGGCCCGACCGATGACCACCCGGAAGCCGCCACCACCCCGGCAGCGGCGCCCGCACCCGCGCGGCCCAGGGCCGTCCATGAGGAACCGGATGCGATTTTCCCCGAAGGGTATTCATCCGAAGGCAGCGATACCGCCACCCCGACCCCGCAGTTGCGCTCACCGCCGCCGGGCACCCTGAGCCTGCCGGGCGGCACGGGCCAGTAAGAAGCGTTTTCGGGCACCGCCTTTTTTCAAAAAGGCGGTGTTCTTTCAAAGATTTTTGAAAAAAGCTTTACCAAACACTTTTCTCTGTTCTGCCTGCGCGGGTCATTTCCCGGCAGGCGCAATCGTGTCCAGTACGATGGCGGGGGTGAGGATTTCGGGCAGGATGACTTCCCCCCCGTGGGCGGGGTAATAGGCGTAGAACGGCACCCCGTCGCGCCCATGGGCCTGCAAAAAGGCGGTAATGGCCGCATCGCGCAGGGTCCAGTCACCTTTCATGTACACAATGCCCCGCCGGGCAAAAGCCTTCTGCACGCTCTGGCTCGACAGGGCCACGCGCTCGTTGACCAGGCATGAGATGCACCACGCCGCCGTCATGTCCACGAAGACGGGCCGCCCCTGCCTGCGCAATTCGGCCAGGCGGGTGGGTGAATAGGCGGAACTGCCATCGGCCACCCGCGCAGTGCCCCGGTCATGCAGCGTGGCGGGCGGTAGCACGGCACCACCTACGAAGGCTGCAAGCAGGCTCAATGTCGCCACCGCGCGGTATACTCCTGCCCGCCCCGCCATGGCATCGCGCAGGTCAAGATGGCTGGCGCGCCGCAGGCTCCAGCAACCCACTGCCACCAGCACCAGCCCCACGCCCAGCACGGTGAGGGCATCCATGCCGCCTTCCAGCTTCGCCACCCAGCCCAGCCACACGCAGGTGGCCAGCACCGGCAGGGCCAGCAGGTTGCGCACCGTTTCCATCCACCGGCCCGGTTTGGGCAGCCACGCCAGCAGGCCGGGCATGGCGGCGAGCACAAGATAGGGGGCGGCAAGCCCCAGCCCAAGGGCGGCAAACACCACCACTCCGATCACGGGTGACGCCGCAAGGGCAGCCGCCACCGCTGCCCCCATGAACGGTGCCGTGCATGGCGAGGCCAGCACCACCGCCAGCACCCCGGTCAGGAAATCACCGGCATGGGCAGGCAGGCTGCTGCCCACACCCATCAGCCGCAGCCCGATGGTGAACACGCCCAGCAGGTTGAGGGCTACAGCAAACAGCAGCAGGCAGATGACGGTCACGAACCCCACGGACTGGAACTGGAACCCCCACCCCGCCTCGTGCCCTGCCACCCTTAAGGCCGCGATAGCGCCACCAAGGGCCACAAAGGACACGACCACGCCCGCGCCATAAGCCGCGGCCCCCGCCAGCGCAGCCCCCCGCGCCCCGCGCGCCATGCGCTCAAGGGCGAGGATCTTCATGGCCAGCACGGGAAAGACGCAGGGCATGAGGTTCAGGATCACGCCGCCCGCAAACGCCATGAGCAGCAGCACGCCCACATTGGCCCGCGCGCTCGGTGCCGCCACAGGTGCTGCAAGGGCCTCGACCTTTCCCGGCTCCGGCCTGACCTGCAACCCGCGCTCGCGCCCCATGCCGTCACGCAGTACCACGATGCCGGACAGGTTGGCGCCACCATGGAATTCCGGCCCCGGATGGAGCGCAAGCTGCACCACGCCATCGCGCACCGTGAGCGCCTGCGGGGTATCCTGATCGATCGCGCCTGCCACCTCGGGCATGAACCAGGCATCACGCACGCTGTCGGGCGAAAGTTCGCGCCCACGCAACTGCATGGTTCCTTCAGGCGAGACCCTGGCCGCAAAGGGCGAGGCCACGGGCCGGGCCGCCGCCGCCTGCGCAAAGGCTGCGGCCTGCGCCGAGGGAAGGGATGCCCCACGCGGCAGGCTCAGGCTGAACGTGCCGTGCTCGGGCACGCACACCTCGGCACAGACAAGCCAGTCCGCCACGGCATTGAGCGTGAGCGGGCCATCATTCTCGCCCGCCACGGGGGTGAGCGTGACGGGCAGCAGCACGTCGCCGGTATAGGCATAGGATGTCAGCGGCCCGTCATGCAGCACGCGCGGCGTGGGCCATTCAATGGTGCTGGCCTGCCCGGTGGCCCCGCCCTGCGCGTTCACCACAAGGGTAGGCGCATCGCCCGCATCGCCGGGGTTGAGCCAGTAGGTATGCCAGCCGGGGGCAAGTTGCAGGCGCAGCCCCACATGCAGGGCGCGACCGGGGCTGTAGGTATCATCATCCGTGACCAGCGTGGCGGTGGCGCGGGTCGAGGTTACGGGGTCGCTCTGGGCCGCGCGGGCAACCGGCAGGGCCGTGACCAACATGCACAGGATCGACACAAGCCACAGAAAGGGCACGGACAGTTACTCCACCAAAAACCGGGGATGAGGAAAAACGCAGCCACACGGCACGGCAAGGATTGCCCCGCCACCATGCCCGACGCCATAAGATGAAGATATGGCTTTCGACCCAACCTTGCAAAACCGGCTGCATGCCCTTGTGGCCCAGAACGCCGCCGCCCTGCCCGTGGCTCAGGCCCTGCCAGCCCTTCAGGCCGCACTGGAGCGCACACCCAACGCCGTTCTGGTCGCCCCGCCGGGTGCGGGCAAGACCACGCTGGTGCCGCTGGCCCTGCTCGATGCGCCATGGCGTGGCGATGGGCGCATCCTCATGCTTGAGCCGCGCAGGCTGGCCACGCGGGCTGCGGCCACCCGCATGGCGGAACTGGTGGGGGAGCCGGTTGGCGGGCTGGCGGGCTACCGCACCCGGCTTGATGGCGCGACCTCGGAGCGCACGCGCATCGAGGTGATTACCGAGGGGCTGCTCGTGCGCCGCCTGCTGTCCGACCCCACGCTTGATGGCGTGGCCTGCGTGATCTTTGATGAAATCCATGAACGCTCGGTCGATGCCGATGCAGCGCTGGCCTTCTGCCTTGACCTGCAACGCAGCCTGCGGCCGGAACTCAGGCTGGTGGCCATGTCCGCCACCATGGATGGCGCAGCACTCGCCTCCCGCATGAATGCCGAGCGCGTGGAAAGCGAAGGCCGGATGTTCCCCGTGGAAATCCGCCACGCCACGCGCGACCTCGTGCACCGCCGCGACCTGCCCGATGCCATGGCCGCCGCCATCCGCACGGCCATGGCGCAGGATGAAGGCGACGTGCTGGCCTTCCTGCCCGGCGTGGCCGAGATCCACCGCGCCCGTACCGCCCTTGCCGGCATCGATGCCGACGTGCTGCCGCTTTATGGCGAACTCCCCCCCGCCGAGCAGGACCTGGCGCTTACGCCCCACCCCGCCGGGCGCAGGCGGGTGATCCTGTCCACCTCCATTGCCGAGACCTCGCTCACCGTGCCGGGCGTGCGCATTGTGGTCGATGGCGGGTTCCGCCGCGTGCCCCGGCTGGATGTGGGCACGGGGCTGACGCGACTCGATACGGTGCGCATCTCGCGCGCGGCGGCGGCCCAGCGCGCGGGCCGTGCGGGACGCGTGGCGCCCGGCATCGCCATAAGGCTGTGGACGGAAATGACCACCCGCGCCATGCCGCCGCATGACCAGCCGGAAATGATGGAGGCCGAACTGACCGGCCTGCGGCTTGATGCCGCCGCATGGCAGGAGGCCATGGGCACGGAGCCTGCCGACCTGCCCTTTCCCGATACGCCCCCCAATGGCGCGTTCGAGGCCGGGCGCAGCCTGCTTGAAGCCCTCGGCGCGCTTGACGAGACGGGCCGCATCACCCGTGAGGGCACGCGCATGGCCGCTTTGGGCGCGCATCCCCGCCTGGCCGCCATGATGCTGGCCGCCCGCACGCCCCCCGAACGCGCACTGGCCGCCGACATCGCCGCCCTGCTGGAGGAACGCGACCCGCTGCGCCCCCGCCGCCCCGCAGGCGGCAACCGGGGCGCACCCCCTGCGGCACCGGCCGATATCCGCCTGCGCCTTGACCTGATTGCAGGTGGCGACCACCCCGATGCCGACCGCGCGGCACTCTCGCGCATCCGCCATGCCGCCCGCCAGTATCGCAGGCGGCTGGGGCTGGGCCGCGACATCGAGGCAGCGGGCGATCCTGCCGCCCTGATTGCCGCAGCCTTCCCCGACCGGGTGGCGCAGGCGCGCGGCGATGTCGGTTCCTTCCGGCTGGCGGGCGGTGGCAGCGCACGACTTTCCAAAACCGATGAACTGGCACGCAGCACCCTGCTGGCGGTGGCCGGCATGCATGTGCGCAAGGCTGCCGAGATCTGCCTTGCCGCCCCGCTCGAGCGCGACAACCTGCCGCAAACCCTGCTGGCGCGGGCAAAGGAGCAGGTGGAAACCACGCTCGACACCACCACCGGCAGCGTGCTGGCCCGGCGCAGGCTGCGGCTGGGCACCCTCGTGCTGCGCGACCGCACGGTTACCGCCAGCGCCGATGAGGTCTGCGCCCTGCTCTGCGCGCAGGCGGCGCAGAACCTTGCCGCCACGTTCACATGGTCCGATGCGTGCCGCCAGCTTCAGGCGCGGGTGGAGACCGCCCGCGCGCAGCTTGACCGCCCCGACCTGCCTGACCTGTCGGACACAGCACTCGCCACCACCACCGAAACATGGCTTGCCCCGTGGCTTGCCGGGGTCAACCGCCTGTCCGTGCTGGCGGAGATGGACCTGCTGGCCATGCTGCGCGCCACCATGGACCATGCCAGCCTGAAATGGCTGGACCGCATGCTGCCCACCCATCTTGAGCTGCCCGGTGGCCGCGCCGCGATCGATTACCTGCAACCCGTGCCGGTGGCCGCCGCGCGCGCCCAGACCTTTTATGGCGTGACCCAGACCCCGCGCCTGGCCGATGGCAGGCTCGACCTGCGCATCGCCCTGCTCTCGCCCGCGGGCAGGCCGCAGGCGATCACGGCGGACCTTGCCGGGTTCTGGGCCGGGTCATGGGCGGACATGCGGCGCGACATGCGTGGGCGCTACCCCCGCCATGACTGGCCCGAGAACCCGGCAACAGCCAGCCCGCCACCACCCCGCCCGCGCCGTGGGTCGTAGGAAGCAGATTAAAATAATAAAAGGTTTCGGGTGCTACTTTTTCCCAAAAAAACAGTATTCTCCCGAGGGTTTTTGAAAAAAGCCTCATCCGAAACATCGTGTGGTTTTCAGGCCGTATGGCGCGGGCCTGTCAGGCCGCCCCTAAAAACGCATGCATCAGCCCCCACCATGCCATGCAGACATGGCATTGCCGCTTTTTTCGGATAACATGTCTCATCATGAACGCATTCCCCCGCCCCCCGGCATGACATGGATCGCCACGGCCCGTCCGGCTGCACGCCTGCTCCCGGTCCTGCTGCTGGGCATGACCGGCGCGGGCACGGAGGCGCTTGCACAGGACGTGGCAGCCCCCGTGGCAGCCCCCCCGCCGGGCGTGTCCGCCAGCCCCTCGCTGTTCGCGCCGCCGGTGCCCCCCGTGGTGCAGACCGGGCCGCTGACCTTCGCCCCCCTGGTGCGCCAGGTTGGCCCCGCCGTGGTGAACATCGCCGTATCGCAGGCGCAGGACAGCCATCAGGCCACCACCCGCCAGCCCCTGCCGCCAAGCGTGAAGGGCACGCCGTTCGAGCATAAATTCCGCGAGCGCATGCGCGCCCATGGCGAGGAACTGCTCGGCGCGGGATCGGGCTTCCTGATCGACCCCGACGGCGTGATCGTGACCAATGCGCATGTGGTGGGCGGCGCCGACCAGATTACCGTCTCGCTCTCCGATGGCACGGAGTTCCCCGCCCGCCTGGTGGGCAGCGATGACCTGACCGATATCGCGGTGATCCAGATCCATGCGCCCCACCCCATGCCCTTCGTGCCGTGGGGCGACAGCAGGCTGGTCAATATCGGTGACTGGATCATGGCAGCGGGCAACCCGTTCGGGCTTGGCTCCAGTGTTACGGCAGGCATCGTCTCGGCGCGCGGGCGCGATATCGGCACCAGCCCGTTCGATGACTTTTTCCAGATCGACGCGCCCATAAACCCTGGCAATTCCGGCGGGCCATCCTTCAATCTGGGCGGGCAGGTGGTAGCGGTGAACACGGCCATCGTCTCGCCCACCGGCGGCTCGGTGGGCATAGGCTTTGGCCTGCCATCGGAGATCGTGGCCCCGATTGTGGAGGAGTTGCGCCTCAACGGGCATATAGACCGTGGCTGGCTTGGTGTTACACTGGCCGACGGCGCAGGGCATGGTGGCGTGCAGATCGTGGGAATCGACCGTGATGGCCCGGCCATGAAGGCGCATCTGCGCATTGGCGATGTCATTACGGCAGTCAATGACGAGCCGATCGACACCGCGCGCATGCTGATCCGCTCGATCGCGGCAAAGCGGCCGCATTCCACCGTAACGCTGCACATCCGCCGCCGCCACGATACCATGAGCCTGGAAGCCTGCGTAAGCCACCGCCCCGATGAAGACCTGGACGACTGACCGACCCCGCCCCAACCGACACGAGGCCATTTTGCATATTCTTGTTGTTGAAGATGACCCCACCGTCCGCTCCTTCGTGGCCAAGGGCCTGAAGGAAGCAGGCCACCTGGTCGAGATGACCGATAACGGCAAGGACGGCCTGTTCATGGCCGTGAGCGAAAAGTTCGACCTGATCATACTCGACCGCATGCTGCCCGGCGGCATTGATGGCGTGCGCCTGCTCGAGACCATCCGCGCGCAGAACAACGCCACCCCCGTGCTGCTGCTCTCGGCGCTGGCCGACGTGGATGACCGCGTGCAGGGCCTCAAGGCGGGCGGCGATGACTACGTGACCAAGCCGTTCGCCTTCAGCGAACTGCTGGCCCGCGTCGAGGCCCTCGGCCGCCGGGGCCGCACCGAGACCGCGCCCCAGACCAAGCTGGAAGTGGCTGACCTCGAGATCGACCTGCTCTCGCGCACGGTGCGCCGGGCGGGGCAGAAGATCGACCTCCAGCCGCGTGAATTCCGCCTTTTGGAATATCTCGCCCGCCATGCAGGCCAGGTCGTGACCCGCACCATGCTGCTCGAGGGCGTGTGGGACTACCATTTCGACCCGCAGACCAACGTGATCGACGTGCATGTCTCGCGCCTGCGCCAGAAGGTGGACAAGCCCTTTGGCGCGCCACTCATCCATACCATCCGCAATGCGGGGTACATGCTGCGTGCCGAGTAACAGGCGGCCCGCCGCGCCCTGCGGGAGCAACCGCGCGCCCTGTCTGGCACAGGGCGCAGCCTCCCACGGCACGGCACGGCCCCCGGCGGCAGGGATGCGCCTGCAAGGCCCGGCCCAGGCCCGGTCATGCCCGCATGATTGGTGCCTGCGCGGGTGGCCATGACAACACCCGCCTTTTCCACGCCCGACCTGCCCCGTCGCTCGCGCTGGCGGGCGTGGCGGTCGGCCAGCCTGCGCTTTTCGCTGGCCTATGGCACCATGTTCGCGCTGTCTTCCATCCTGTTCATGTCGTTCATGTGGTGGGGCACGATCGGGTTCCTTGAACGCCAGGTGGAAACCGCCATCAACGCCGATGCGCGCGGCCTGGCCGAGCGCTGGGCCATGGGTGGCCTGCCCACGCTGGCCCTGACCATCGAGGACCGGCTTGAACAGAACCTTGATGATGACGCGATCTATCTGGTCATCGACCCGCAGGGCAATTACCTGACCGGCAACGTCTCCGCCTGGCCCGGCAAGGTCGAGCATACCGACCGGTGGTACAACCTGCCCGATACCCGCGCCGGGCTGCGCGGCATGGCCCAGCTTCATGGCTACAACCTGCCCGGCACGGCCCAGACCCACACCGAAGGCCAGCTTGATAGCGGCTACCGCCTGCTTGTGGGGCGCGATGTGCGCGCGCGCGGCATCCTGCGCCACCTGCTGACCGATTCGCTGTTGTGGGCGTGGGTCATGGTCACGCTGCTGGCCATCAGCGGGGCGGTGCTGGTGCACCGTATCTTCCGCCGCATGGTCAAGACCGTGGCGCGCACCACCTCCGCCATTGCGCATGGCGACCTGAGCCGCCGCATGCCGCTTGTGGGCAATGGCGACGAGATGGACCAGGTGGCCGAGGCCATCAATGAAATGCTCGACCGGATCGTGCGCCTGATGGATGGCGTGCGGCAGGTATCCAACGCCATTGCCCATGACCTGCGCACCCCCATCGCCCGCGCGCGCACCCAGCTTGAAGATGCCGCCCTCCATGCCAGCACGCCCGATGAACTGCGCGGCGCGATCGAGCGCGCGGTAGGCGACCTTGATAACGTGACCGCCGTGTTCGAGGCCCTGCTGCGCATTGCCCAGATCGAGGCGGGGGCGCGCCGCTCGGCGTTCATGACCTTTGACCTCGTGCCCGTGCTGCGCGACGTGGCCGACCTGTACGAAGCCGTGGCCGAAGAACATGGCATTGCCCTCGCACTCGACCTGCCCGGCCGCCTGTTCTTTTACGGCGACCGCTCGCTGGTGCAGCAGGCCGTGGCCAACATGCTCGATAACGCCATCAAATTCTCTCCCCCCGGCGGCACGGTCTTCCTGCGCGCGCACTTGCGCGAAATCGCGCCGGGGCGCCGCGCCGGCCCTACGGGCGAGGGCATGCTCGACCTTTCGGTCAGTGACGAGGGCATTGGCATGAGTGCCGCGGACATGGCGCGCGCGACCGAGCGCTTCTTCCGCGCGGAAAAGGCCCGCCACACCCCCGGCTCGGGGCTGGGGCTGTCGATGGTGCGGGCCATCGTGCAACTGCATGGGGGGCAGATGCATCTCTCCTCGCATGCGCCGGGGCTTACGGTTTCGCTCGCCCTGCCCGTGGCCGCGAGCGCCCTGAGTGAAGCGGAGGAGGATCTGTCCTCATCCACGCACATATCAGGCATGACACAAACGTCACCATTACCCCATCAGCACGACACGAACAGTAGCGTAGAGTAACGTGATGAGCTTGCAATCCTCCGTGACGCCCGCCATCGTCGTGATGAGTTTCTGTCTGTGCGGCGCAGCACCCGCGCCGATCGCGCTGCCGGAGGGCACGCCCCAGATCATGACCGCGCGTGATGGCGGGAGCGACAAGCCGGTGATCATCACCAGCGACACCAAGGCCTATTGCACCCGGCTGCTCAACATCATTGATGCCTACGGCCCCGCCCTGCCGCAGGATGTGGACAGCCTGCGCATGCAGGGCGCTGACATGTGCCGCGAGGGGCATATCCGCTCAGGCATCGTACGGCTGCGTCGCGCGTTGGTCGAACTCAAGGAGACCACGCATTCATGATCAGATCACGTTTTTCATTCCCCGCCCGCGCCAGCCAGAAGGTGGCGCTGTGCGGCCTCCTGGCGGTGGCCGGGCTGCACCCGGCAGCAGGCATGGCCCAGACCCCCGACTCCACCCGCCCCGATGGCACCGAACTCGAACTGAGTGCCACCGGCACCGTGCAGGCCCCGCCTGATGAACTGACCGCCACCTTCACCGCCGAGGCGCAGGCCGATACCGCCGCTGCCGCGCAGGCGCAGCTCAATGCGCTCATCAGCAAGGCCATTGCCGCCACCGCCCATACCGACGGGCTGGTGATCAATGCCGAATCCTATTTCGTGCATCATGATGAAGGCGATGTGCACCAGAACCGCAAGCCGCAATGGGTGGCGCGGCAGGGCCTGCGCCTGACGGCAGCCGACGGCAAGGTGCTGCTGCCGCTCGTGGGCCGCATCCAGGCCGAGAATCTGGCGCTGACCCGGCTGGACTGGTCGCTTTCGCGCACCAGACGCGCGGAACTGACCCGCAAGGCCGAAACCCTGGCGCTGGAAGACATGCAGGCCCGCGCGCAGGCGGCGGCCACGACGCTGAAGCTCAGGGTGGCCTCCATCCGCTCGGTCGCGCTGGAGGAGCAGAACTTCCCCCGCCCCATGCCCATGATGATGATGGCCCGCATGGCCTCGGCCGATGCATCTGCCCCCGAAGCCCCCACCGGCCAGCAGGATGTCACCGCGACAGCACGGGCAACGGTGATCCTGAAGCCCTGAAAAGTTTCCGGGCGCCGCCTTTTTTCAAACAGGCGGCGTTCTTCTGGAGCTTTTTGAAAAAGGCTTCACCAAAAACTGTTATCCATAAAAAAGCCCGGAGGGTGATCCCTCCGGGCTTTTTTTGCGTTCTACACCCGCGAAGGGATCAACGCGGTGCCAGCACCATGATCATCTGGCGGTTTTCAAGCTTGGGCATATGCTCAACCTTGGCCAGTTCATCCATCTCGGCGCGGATACGTTCGAGAACCTTCACACCCAGATCCTGATGCGCCATTTCACGGCCACGGAAGCGAAGGGTCACCTTCACCTTGTCGCCCTCGCCGATGAAGGTCTTCATCGCGCGCATTTTCACCTGATAGTCATTTTCATCAATGTTCGGACGAACCTTGACTTCCTTGATTTCAATGACTTTCTGCTTCTTGCGCGCTTCGTTGCGCTTCTTCTGCTGCTCGTATTTGAACTTGCCGTAATCGAGCACCTTGGCCACCGGCGGCTCGGCGTTCGGGCTGATTTCAAGCAGGTCAAGACCGGCGGCATAGGCGCGTGCCAGCGCATCACGCGTGGACATGATGCCGAGCATCTCGCCCTCTTCATCGATCAGACGCACCTGCGGCACGCGGATCTCTTCATTGACGCGGGGGCCCTCTCGATTTGGCGGAGTGGGCATCGGGGGTCTGGCTATGGTCAGCTCCTGTAACTGTTGCATTCAAACGGCAGGCAAGGCCATTCCCGCTGCCCGCGCCCCGTGGCCGGAGCCATGGAAAACACGCGGGCAAGGAATGACCTTACATTATGGAAAGATATGTGACGCAAAGACGCGCCCCAGATCAAGTACTGTCTTGCCCCGTGCCTGCGAAAACAGCCATGCAGTTCCGGCACGGGACAGAGGCAATCAGCCGCGCTTGCGACGGATATCGGGTGGCAGGGCCTCATATGCAAGGGCCGAGACCGCTTCTTCCAGCGGCAGCACCTCCTGCGTCTTGCCGCCAAGGCGGCGCATGGCCACCGTGTTTTCCTCCGCCTCCTTGCGGCCCACCACCAGAATGACCGGCACGCGCGCCAGGCTGTGCTCGCGAATCTTGGCGTTGATCTTCTCGTTGCGCAGGTCGGCTTCCACCACCAGCCCCGCCTCGCGCAGGCTGTCGGTCACGTGCTGGGCATAATCGGCCGCATCGGTCACGATCGAGGCCACGACCACCTGCGTAGGTGCAAGCCACAGCGGGAAGCGCCCGGCATGCTGCTCGATCAGGATGCCGAGGAATCGCTCGAACGAGCCAAGGATGGCCCGGTGCAGCATGACGGGGCGATGGCGCGCGCTATCCTCGCCCACATAGGAGGCATCGAGCCGCTCGGGCAGCACGTAATCAACCTGCAGCGTGCCGCACTGCCAGTCACGGCCAATGGCGTCACGCAGCACGAATTCCAGCTTGGGGCCATAGAAGGCCCCTTCGCCCGGATTGTGCTCGTAGGTCACGCCCGCCATGTCGCAGGCCACTTTCAGGGCGTTCTCGGCGCGGTCCCATGTCGCGTCATCGCCCGCGCGCTGCTCGGGGCGATCGGCGAATTTGACGCGGAAATGCTCGAAGCCGAGATCCTGGTACACATCGGCCAGCATGCGCACGAAACGCGCGGTCTCGTCAGCAATCTGGTCCTCGGTGCAGAAGATATGCGCGTCATCCTGCGTAAAGCCGCGCACGCGCATGATGCCGTGCAGCGCACCGGACGGTTCATAACGATGGCAGGCCCCGAATTCCGCCATGCGCAGCGGCAGTTCGCGATACGAACGCAGCCCGTGGCGGAAGATCTGCACATGACACGGGCAGTTCATCGGCTTGAGTGCGAGGGTCTTGTCCTCGTCCTCCACGGTGGCGATGAACATGTGCTCGCGGTATTTGTCCCAGTGGCCGGATGCCTCCCACAGGGCGCGGTCAACGAGCTGGGGGGTGCGCACTTCCTGGTAGCCGTTGCCGTCCTGCGCGCGGCGCATGTAGTCCTGCAGCACGGTGTAAAGCCGCCAGCCCTTGGGGTGCCAGAAGATCTGGCCCACGGCTTCTTCCTGAATGTGGAACAGGTCCATCTCGCGGCCAATGCGGCGGTGGTCGCGGCGCTCGGCTTCCTCAAGCTGGTGCAGATGGGCCTCAAGCTCCTTGCGGTCGCGCCAGGCAGTGCCATAGATGCGCGTGAGCATGGGGTTGCGGTGATCGCCGCGCCAGTAGGCGCCCGCCACCTTCATCAGCTTGAAGGCATGGCCCACATCGGCCGTGCCGCGCAGGTGCGGGCCACGGCACAGGTCCAGCCATTCGCCCTGGCGGTAGATCGAGATTTCCTCATCGCCCGGCAGGTCGCGGATCAGCTCGGCCTTGAAGCGCTCGCCCCTGTTCTCGAAGAATTCGATGGCCTTTTCCCGCGGCCACGCCTCGCGCACGAAAGGTTCGTTCGCGGCCACGATCTCGCCCATGCGCTTTTCGATGGCGGCGAAATCCTCCGGGCTGAACGGCTCGTTGCGGTAGAAATCGTAGTAGAAGCCATTCTCGATCGACGGGCCAATGGTGACCTGCGTGCCGGGAAAGAGCGACTGCACCGCCTCGGCCAGCACGTGGGCGGCGTCGTGGCGGATCATTTCCAGCGCCTCGGGGTCCTTGCGCGTGATGAAGCGCAGGCTGGCGTCATGGTCGATCTCGCGGCCAATATCCATGAGCTTGCCATCCACTTCCATGGCAAGGGCGGCGCGGGCGAGACCGGCGCCGATGGACTGCGCCACGGTAGTGCCCGTCACTGCCCCGTCAAAGCGGCGAACGGATCCGTCAGGCAGGGTTATGGCAGGCATGGTTTCATTGCTCCGGTAAGAATATACTGCGCTGTAATGGCGTCAGGCGCGCGTTGCCGCAACCCTGTCAACGCGCACGGTGGCCAGATCATGCACATAAATCACCCGCACCTGCCCAGCCCGCACCCCCACCGGGGCGGTGAGTGCGGGGTTGCTGTCGGCGGAAAACAACACGGTACACTTCACCCCAAGGGCTGCGGCCATGTGCATGGGGCCGGTATCATTGCCCACCGCCCAGGTCGCGCGCGCCAGCACGCCGCCAAGTTCAAGCAAGGTGGTGGTCCCGGTCAGGTCCACCGCATCAGGGCAGGTCTTGCGGATAGTGCGGGCCAGCCCGGCCTCGCCCTTCCCGCCCACGATCACGGGCAGCAGGCCCTGCGCGTGCAGGCGCACGGCAAGGGCCGCGTAGCGCTCCACCGGCCAGCGCTTGGCCGGGCGGTGGGCGGCGGCGCCGGGCACGAGCACCGCATAGGGCGCGGGCAGCACGGGGCCGCCCCGGGCCAGCCATGACAGGTCGGGCACGGGCAGGTGGTCGAGTCCCGCCTGCCTGAGCTGGTCGCGCTGGCGCGCGCGGGTGTGCATGAAGCGCCGCTGGGGGTTGTCATGAACCGCCTGTGCGCCGCGCCCGATTCCCGACCACGCCCTGCGCCCTGAAAGATGAAAATAGCGCGTGCTGCGCCCCGAGGTCTGGAGGTCGTATACGAAATCATACCCGCGCAGCATACGTCGCAGCGCCATGATGGCAGCAATATCGCGCCACGGCGGCCTGCGGTCGAGCAGCACGTGGTCGAACCACGGGCAGGCGCTGCCGAGTTCAGCGAAGGGCGGCTGGGTCAGCAGGTCCACCTCATCATGGGCATGATGGGCGCGGATGGCGGCGAAAGGGGCAAAGGACTGTACGAAATCGCCCAGGGCCCCCAGGCGGATGACAAGAATGCGGGCCATGTCAGGGTGCCTCGGGGTCGGTTTCCAGCAACGCGAGATCCTGACGCGCAAGATCGGCCTCATCCGAATCCGGGGCCTGCTTCACCACGTCGAGCCAGTCGGCGCGGGCCTGTTCCATCTGGCCCTGGCGCTGGTACAGAATGCCGCGTTCAAGCAGGGCCGCGCCGTTATGGGGCATGTCGTGCAGGGCGGCGTTGATGTCGGCCATGCCCTGGTCAATGCGCCCGAGCTTGCGCCACGCGCCTGCCCGCGCCACCAGCGCCTCGTCACGCGCGGCAGGCACGGATGGCAGCGGCGTGAGCATGTCGATGGCGCGCTGGGGCTGGCCAAGCTCCACCGCCACCCGCGCATAGACCAGCTTCAGCGCCGGATCATCAGGGGCCAGCGTCAGGCCATAGGTGGCGCTGTCAAAGGCCTGTTTCGGGCTGTCATCAGCCTGCCAGGCGCGGGCCGCCGCCTCCGCAACACTGGCACGGCGCAGGCGGGAGGCCGGTGTTTCAGCCGTGGCCTGCCTGCCGCCCCGCCGGTTCGCGGGGGGGCCTTCGGGCCAGTCAGGCACGTGGGCAAGACGGTCGAGTTCCGTGGCGGCGGTGGCCACATCGCCAAGTTCCATCTGGGCCAGGGCCGCGCATTGCCCGGCCTCAAGGCCGCCGCCATGGCTGCGCCAGTCCTCGGCATAATCGCGGGCGCCATCGGGGTCATCGGCCAGGGTGGCGGTGCAGTGGCTGAAATCCCAGCTCTCTGGCGCTGCAGGCGCGGGCGGGGTGGATGAGGGCGTGGCGACGGGGGACGGCACTTCTTTTACAGGAGTTTCATCAGCCCGGGCGCGCCCGCACGCAAGGCCCGCGGCCAGCACGAGGCCAAAGGCCATGAAACCCGCGCGCCGGGCGCACGAAAACACCGGCACCGGCCATGCGGCAGGCATGCAGAAGGATGACTGGGCAGAAGGTCTCATTAGCGCATTCGTCGGCCTGCCTGCGGCCAAGGTCAAGAACCAAAGCCCGATTGACCGGCAGACCGTGCAGTTCCATTGCGTTCGTGGTATGGTGAAATGTGATGCAAACCGTTACTGACCGACCCGTCATCCTGCAGGTGCTGCCTGCGCTCGAATCCGGCGGGATAGAACATGGCACGCTGGAAATGGCGCAGGCCATCGTACAGGCTGGCGGCACGGCGCTGGTGGCCAGTGCGGGCGGGCGCCTTGTGCCACGCCTGAAATATATCGGCGCCACCCCCATCGCGCTCGAACTGGGCGCCAAGAACCCCTTCTCCATCATGCGCAACGCCAGCAGGCTGCGCCATGTCATGGCCGCGCACGGCGTCAACCTGGTGCATGCCCGCTCGCGCGCGCCCGCCTGGGCGGCGTCGCTTGCCTGCCGCCGGGCGGGCGTGCCGCTGGTCACCACGTGGCATGGGGTGCATGCGGCCAACCTGCCGGGCAAGAAGCGCTATAACAGCGTGCTGGCCTCGGGCGCGCGGGTCATTGCCATCAGCCAGTACATCGCCACCCGCCTGCGCGATGAATACAAGGTGGGCGACGACCGCCTGCGCCTGATCCCGCGCGGGGCGGACATGCTGCGCTTCGACCCGCATAACGTGCGCGGCAACCGGGTGCAGAAGCTCATGGGGCTATGGCAGATCCCCGATGGCGCCACGGTCATCATGCTGCCCGCGCGCGTGACCGCGTGGAAAGGCCATGCCGTGCTGATCGAGGCGCTGGCCCATCTTGCCCGCACGGAAGGCTTCAGCCAGGACTGGGTGTGCATTTTCGTGGGCGAGGCCAACGCGAAGGAAGGCCGCGCGCTCGTGGCCCAGGCCGAGCGCAGCGGCATTGCGGCCAACCTGCGCTTTGCAGGCCACTGCGCGGACATGCCCGCCGCCATGATGCTGGCCGACATGATCGTGGTGCCCTCACGCAGGCCCGAGCCATTTGGCCGCGTGGTGGTGGAGGCGCAGGCCATGGGCCGCCCCGTGATCGTCGCCGCCCATGGCGCCGCACTGGAAACGGTGGAGAACGGCGTGACCGGCTTTGCCTTCTCCCCCGATGATACGCAGGCGCTCGCCGCGTGCATCCGCCACGTGGCCGACCTGTCGGCTCAGGAACGCGCCGAGCTTGCCGTGCACGCGCGCGAAAACGTGCTGCTGCATTATTCCACCCAGGCCATGCAATATGCGACCCTGTGCGTTTATGATGAACTCCTGCACACCCGGCTGGCGGATACGTTCTATCACGCCACCATGATGGGCAGCCCGGAATGGGATGAGGATGCCCTGACCCAGGCAGGCTGAAGGGCGGCGCGCCGTAATTGTGTCATATGCGGCGCAACAATACCTTGATCTGCCTCATGCCCGCCCCAAAACCGTGGCTGAGCATCCAGCCCGGAGCATGGGCCATATGCAAAGGGCGGTTTTACAGTCGACAACCCGGCTGAAATTCTTCACCCATGGCACATTCTGATTCCTGGCCGACGGGGATGCCCGCTGACCGCCGTTTAACGTGAACACTTCGGGACTGCACCACATGAACCAGATTTCCCCCGTCCAGACAGACACCGCCGCCACGGCAGCCGCGCCCGACCTGCGGCGGGTCAATTCCAACCCGGATTTCTGGTATCCGGTCGCGTGGTCGGCCGACCTGCGCCGCAACAAGACGCTGGCCGTCAGCTTCGCGGGCATTCCCATGGTGCTCGTCCGCCCCGAGGAAGGCAGCGTCTTCGCCCTGTTCGACCGTTGCCCCCACCGCCAGGTGCCGCTGAGCAAGGGCACCGTCAATGGCCAGACCGTGCGCTGCTGCTATCATGGCTGGGCGTTTGGCCGCTCGGGCCGCTGCATCGACGTGCCCTATCTGGGCAAGGGCAAGATGCCCAACGGCGTGCGCACCTTCCCCGTGCGCGAGGCAGGCGGGCTGATCTTTGTCTTCCCCGGCGATGCATCCAAGGCGGACAGCACCCCCTTCCCCAAACTCGCGCAGACCGACAACCCCAAATACAAGACCAAGCATTTCAGCCCGCGCGTGAACTGCCACTATACCTTCATGCACGAGAACCTGATGGACATGAACCATCAGTTCCTGCACCGCCGCCAGATGGGCCAGATCAAGGCGCGCTTCCTTGGCCAGGACAAGGGCGAGGACTTCATCGAGGCCCGCTACAGCTTCATGCGCTGTGCAGGCCAGCAGCCCCTGGCCGAGCGCCTGATCTTTGGCAAACACAAGGACCTCAACGGCAAGGAGCAGCCCGTCGAGGAAGTGGTGACCATCCGCACCGAATACCCGTACCAGACCCTGCGCATCACCGACAAGGACGGTGACCTGATCATGGACCTGTGGACGGCCTACGTGCCGGTGGACAAGGACGAGCGCATCACGCAGTCCTTCGGGCTGCTGTCCATCCTGCGCCCGCAGACCCCGCTGCTGATCGACCTGATCTGGCCCGCGCTGGGCTGGTTCACCAACCGCATCTTCCTTGAAGACAAGGAAATCGTGGAACTGGAGCAGGCAGCGTGGAACGAGGTTGGCCACGATCGCAATGTCGAGATCTTCCCCGTGGTCAGGGCGCTGCGCGAACTGCTCACGCGTTGCGGCACTGCGCAGGATGCGGCACCGCAGGCGGAAGCGGCTGCCGCACCCGCGCCCTGCCCCACCGAACCCGAAACCACGGCCTGAGTGCTGCGCCAGCCACGCCCCGCAGGCGTGGCTGGCCGTGACCCCTGAACGAAACACCACAATGACCGACCGGCCCGACACCCCCCGCCTGACCGACCGGGCGGAAGCCGCCCGCCTTGCCCGCCTCGAGCGCGAGGCCGAAGCCCTGCGCGCCAACCTGCGGCGGCGCAAGCAGCAGAGCCGCGCGCGCACCACACCGCCCGAGGCCGCGCCGCAGGACACATCCGGCAACGAAGCGTGATTTTGCCGGTTGCGGTTGGCCGATCACTTCGTTAGTGGTCGCGCAAGCCGCAGGGCATGCCCTGCGCGCAATCCATGCCGGAGGAACGGACACCATGCCCATAATGCCTGATACGTGGATTCGCCGCATGGCCACGGAACACGGCATGATCGAGCCGTTCGTGGAAAAACAGAGCCGTGAGGGCGTGATTTCCTTCGGCCTGTCCTCCTATGGCTACGATGCGCGCATCGCCAACGAATTCAAGATTTTCACCGACGTGGACAACGCGGTGGTCGACCCCAAGAACTTTGCCGAGAACAGCTTCGTCACCCGCCACGGCGACTGCTGCACCATTCCGCCCCACAGCTTCGTGCTGGCGCATACGGTCGAATATTTCCGCATACCACGCGACACGCTGGTGGTGTGCCTGGGCAAGTCCACCTATGCGCGCTGCGGCATCATCGTCAACGTGACCCCGCTGGAGCCGGAATGGGAAGGGCAGGTCACGATCGAGATCAGCAACACCACGCCGCTGCCCGCGCGCATCTATGCCAATGAGGGCATCTGCCAGTTCCTGTTCTTTCAGGGGGCCAGCCCGTGCGAGGTCAGCTACGCCGACCGCAAGGGCAAATACATGGGGCAGGTCGGCGTCGCCCCACCGCGCATGTAAGCAGGGACTGCAAGCCTATGGACCGTTTCATCATCCACGGCGGCCACGCGCTGCGTGGCGACATCGTTATCGGCGGGGCCAAGAACTCCGCCCTCAAGCTGCTGGTGGCGGGGCTGCTCACGCCCGAGAAGCTGGTGCTCGAAAACGTGCCCCGCATTGCCGATATCCGCACCATGCGCCGCCTGCTCGAGCAGCACGGGCTGAGCGTGGAAGACGTGAGCGGCGATGGCGGCACGCTTTCGGTGGGCGGCGAGATCACCAATACGGAAGCGCCGTACGACATCGTCTCCATGATGCGCGCCTCGATTCTGGTGCTCGGCCCGCTGCTTGCCCGCTGTGGCGAGGCCCGCGTGTCGCTGCCCGGCGGCTGCGCCATTGGCACCCGCCCCGTTGACCTGCACCTCAAGGCGCTGGAAACGCTGGGTGCGAAGATCACGCTCGAGAACGGCTACATCCATGCCGAGGCCCCGAACGGGCTGAAGGGCGAGCGGGTCATCCTGCCTTTCGCCTCGGTGGGGGCGACCGAGAACCTGCTCATGGCTGCCTCGCTCGCCAAGGGCCGCACCGAGATCATCAACGCCGCGCGCGAGCCTGAAATTGGTGACCTGGTGGGCTGCCTCAACGCCATGGGCGCGCGCATCAGCGGCATTGGCACCGGCAAGCTGGTCATTGACGGGGTCGAGGGGCTGCATGGCGCGCGCTACCGCGTCATGCCCGACCGCATCGAATGCGGCACCTATGCCTGTGCCGCCGCCATTACCGGGGGCGAGCTGCGCCTTGTGGGCGGCCAGGTCGAGCATCTCGGCGCCGTGGTGCGCGCGCTGGAGGAAGCGGGCGTGGAAATGGTGCAGGAGGAAGGGGCCGTGCGCGTGCAGCGCACCGGCGCGCTGCGCGGGGTCGATATCATGACCGAGCCCTATCCCGGCTTCCCCACCGACATGCAGGCGCAGTTCATGGCCCTGCTCTCGGTGGCGGAAGGGGCATCGATGGTGACCGAGACCATTTTCGAGAACCGCTTCATGCATGTGCCCGAACTCAACCGCATGGGCGCGCGCATCAACGTGCATGGCTCGTCGGCCATCATCCGCGGCGTGCATTCGCTCTCGGGCGCGCCGGTCATGGCGACCGACCTGCGAGCCTCGTTCTCGCTCATCCTCGCAGGGCTCGCCGCCCATGGCGAGACGATCCTGAGCCGGGTCTATCACCTTGACCGTGGCTATGAGGCCGTCGAGCGCAAGCTCGCACAGGTGGGCGCCCATATCGAGCGCGTTTCAGGCTGAGGCCCCTGCCCTGCCAAAAGGGCGCTTCCTGCATGATGGCGGAATGTGGTATGCGCGCATGTCACTTACGGCCCGCCACGCGATTGCAGCGGGCCTGCCTTCATGCGTGGAGAATGCATTGACCGTCCTGTCACCGGCCCAGACCGCCATTCCGGAAACGGATAGCCCGCTGGTACTCGCCCTGCCCAAGGGCCGTATCCTCAAAGCCGCGGCGCCGCTTCTGCATATGGCGGGCATTGTGCCCGGCCCGGACTTCAATGATGACAAGAGCCGCCTGCTGCGTTTCGAGACCAACGACCCCGGCATAGACGTGGTGCGCGTGCGCTCGTTCGATGTGGCGACCTTCGTGGCCTTTGGCGGTGCGCAGATCGGCATCTGCGGCGCCGACGTGCTGATGGAGTTCGACTACCCCGAAATCTATGCCCCGCTTGACCTGGGTATTGGCGGGTGCCGTATTTCCATCGCCCAGCCCAGGGATCGCAGCGGGCAGGAGGATAACCCCAACCGCCTCTCGCAGGTGCGGGTGGCGACCAAGTATCCCTCGCTCACGCGGCGGCATTTCGCGGCACGCGGCATCAATGCCTCCATCGTGCACCTGCATGGCGCGATGGAACTGGCCCCGGTGCTGGATCTTTCGCACCTGATCGTCGATCTGGTCGATACCGGCTCCACGCTGCGCGCAAACGGGCTGGAGGAAACCCAGACCATCGCCCACATCACCAGCCGCCTGATCGTGAACCGCACGGCATTGAAAACCCAGCCCGAGCGCATTACCGCGATCATCAACCGTTTCCGCGCGGCGCTGGCCAAGGAGCACAAGGCATGAAGCGCCTGACAAGCACCCAGGCGGATTTCCGCGCCGCGTTCAAACGCCTGCTGGCCGAGCGCGATAGCGACACCGCCCGTGTCGATGGCCCCGTGGCCGAGATCCTCGCCGCCGTGCGCAAGCATGGGGACGAAGCACTGTGCGAATTCACCAACCGCTTTGACCGCACCAGTGTCACACCCGCCACCCTGCGCATCACGCCCGAAGAGATCGCGGCCGCCTGCGCCGACGTATCCCCCGAATTGCTTGAGGCGCTGGAAGTCGCGGCCACCCGCATCGAATCCTTCCACAAGGCGCAGATGCCCGCCGACATGAAATATGTCGACGACGCAGGGGTTACGCTGGGCATGCGCTGGACGGCGCTGGACTCGGTGGGGCTGTACGTGCCCGGTGGCAAGGCGGCCTACCCCTCCTCCGTGCTGATGAACGCCATCCCCGCCCATGTGGCGGGCGTCGGGCGCATTGCCATGTGCGTGCCCACGCCCGATGGCGTGCTCAACCCGCTCGTGCTCGCCGCCGCCCGCCGCGCGGGTGTTACCGAGATCTACCGCGTGGGCGGGGCGCAGGCCGTGGGCGCCATGGCCTACGGCACCGCCACCATCGCCCCGGTTGACCGCGTGGTGGGGCCGGGCAACGCCTATGTGGCCGAAGCCAAGCGGCAGGTGTTCGGCACGGTGGGCATCGACAGCATTGCAGGCCCGTCGGAGGTGGTGGTGATTGCCGATGGCAACAACGACCCCCGCGCCATCGCCCTTGACCTGCTGGCCCAGGCCGAGCACGACCCCATGGCCCAGTCCATCCTGATCACGCCCGATGCGGGCATGGCAGCACAGGTGGAACAGGCGGTGGCCACGGAGCTTGAAACCCTGCCGCGCGCCGCAATCGCCCGCGCCAGCTGGGATGCACATGGCGCGATCATTACCGTGCGCGACCTTGATGAAGCCGCTGGCCTTGTAAACGAGATCGCGCCGGAGCATCTGGAACTCATGATCGACAACCCGCAGCCGGTTTTTGACCGGGTGCGGCATGCAGGCGCGATCTTTGTGGGGCGCTACTGCCCCGAGGCGATCGGTGATTACGTGGGTGGGCCGAACCATGTGCTGCCCACCAGCCGCACGGCACGGTTCTCGTCGGGGCTTTCGGTGTTCGACTTCATCAAGCGCACCACGTTCATCGAGGCGCAGGCCGAGTCGCTGCGCAGGATCGGGCCTGCCGCCGTAAGCCTTGCCGAGGCCGAAGGGCTTGATGCCCATGCCCTGAGCGTGGCCGTACGGCTGGCAAAGCTTGACGGCGCGCCATAACGGAACTTGACCCCGGCGGCGAGTCTCCCCACATAAACCAACCGTACTACGTCGCGGGCCCGCGGCAGGACGGCACTTTTGATGATTGAAGGACACGATGTCTAAAGAAGACATGATCGAATTCAGCGGCACGGTTACCGAACTGCTGCCCAATGCCATGTTCCGCGTTACACTGGACAACGAGCACACCATCCTCGCGCATACGAGCGGCAAGATGCGCAAGAACCGCATCCGCGTGCTCGCCGGTGACCGCGTGAATGTGGAAATGACGCCTTATGACCTGACAAAGGGTCGCATCACCTTCCGCTTCAAGTAAGCCGCCCTTGTCGGTCATGACCGGAACCACCGCGCCCGCTGGCGCGGCGGCAGAGGTGCGGCTTGTCCTTGCCTCGGCTTCACCCCGCAGGCTTGACCTGCTGCGCCAGATCGGGCTTGTGCCCGGTCAGGTCTTTCCAGCCAATATCGATGAAACGCCCGGCCGTGATGAACTGCCGCGCCCCTATGCCGAGCGCCTCGCCGCTGAAAAGGCGGCGCATGTGGCGGCCCAGGTTGAAGGCCCGGCCCTCGTGCTCGCTGCCGATACGGTCGTGGCCCTCGGCCGCCGCATCCTGCCCAAGGCGGAAGATGAGCAGACGGCACGCGCCTGTCTCGAACGGCTTTCTGGCCGCCGCCATACCGTTTTTACCGCCATCGCCATTCGCCCCACCGCCGCGTGGGCGGCAGGGCGTGCGGGCAACCGCATCGTTGCCAGCACGGTCACATTCTCCCGCCTCACGCCTGCGCAGATCGATGCGCTCATTGCCGCAGGCGACTGGCAGGGCAAGGCGGGTGGCTACGCCATACAGGGCCATGCGGCGGCGTTCGTGCGCTTTATGTCAGGCAGCTACACCGGCATTGTGGGCCTGCCCCTGTTCGAGACAGCCCAGTTGCTGCGCGGGCAGAAGGGAAGCTGGCTTTCGTGAGCGCGCGCATCTGCGCCAGCAGCAGCCCGGGTGAAATCCGCATTGCCGTAACCCTTGATGGCCTGATGCAGGAATTCGCCCTGTGGCGGCCTGACATGCCCGATGGCGTAGGCGATATTTACCGCGCCCGCGTCAGCGCGCATGCGCCTGCGCTCGGTGGCACGTTCGTAACCCTGCCGGGGCAGGAACAGGCAGGCTTTCTACCCGATTCGGAAGGGCTTGGCCCATTGACGCAGGGGCAGACGGTGCTTGTTACCGTCACCCGCAGCGCACAGGGCGGCAAGGGCGTGCGGCTTGGCGCGCGCAACCTGCCCCCCGACCTGCCCGGCGGCGCCGACCCCCGGCTGCTGCGGCGTGGCCTCACCCCGCTGGAGCGCCTGGCCGGGCGTTACGCCGATGCGCCCATCGTCATTGATGACGCGGCCATTGCCACGCTTTTGCCTGCCAGCCTGCACCCACGCCTGTCACGCGCCAGTTCCGCCTTTGACAGCGACCTGCGCGCCCAGGCCGATGCGCTCGAGGAGGCCACCGTGCCCCTGCCCGGCGGCATGTCGGCCAGCATTACGCCCACCCCGGCTCTTGTTGCGATCGACATGGATGGAGGCGCGGCCACCAGCATGGACCGCCGCCCCAAGCAGACCGCGCAGTTTGCCGCCAACCGCGATGCCCTGCCCGACCTGATGCGCCAGTTGCGGCTGCGCAACCTGTCGGGCGCGATCGTGGTTGACGTGGCGGGGCTTGCCATCCGCAAGCGTCGCGCGCTGGGCGATACGATCGAGACCGTGCTGCGCGATGACCCGCTGCGCCCGCGCTTTCTGGGCTTTACCGCGCTGGGCCTGGCCGAGATCGTGCGCCCGCGCGTGCACCCTCCGCTGCATGAGCTGTTTCATTCGCGCGAGGGCCGCATGCTGCATGCCCTGCGCGGACAGATGCAGGCCTATCGCGGCATGCCGCCCAACGGGCAGCCCGTGCGGCTGGCCTGCGGCTATGGTATCATGCAGATGATGCAGGACCATCCGGCATGGGGGGAGGACTTCATGCGCCTGACCGGGCGCGTGCTTGCGCCCGTTGCCGACCCGGCCCTGCCCGCCCATGGCTGGAGATTTGAACCATGACCGCGCAGCAGCCCAAAGCCGCCCCCTGCCCCATCTGTGGCAAGCCCGCCCACCCGCGCTACCGGCCGTTCTGTTCGCGGCGCTGCGCGGATGTGGATCTCGGGCACTGGTTCTCGGGACAGTATCGCGTGCCCTCGACTGAAATTCCCTCCGAAATGGATGAAAAATACACAAGACGGGTTGATCCCGATGATGAGGTGGGTTAAACGCTTGTCCAACGTCATGACGGCCCTGCCTCATGACATAGCCGGACCAACGGCCCGGTGCCCAAGTAGCTCAGTTGGTAGAGCATGCGACTGAAAATCGCAGTGTCACTGGTTCGATCCCGGTCTTGGGCACCATCTTGATTTCCCTAGAATTACGACAATAAGCTGGTAGTCCACTGCACGCAGCAGGCGGAGCGTGGCTTGGTGCGTCCGTAATCGCCTGTCAGCAGGCCGGATGCCGGCTTGCCCTGCGCTTTGCCACGAAAAGGGCAATCCACGCACTGACCCCGTATCCCCATAGCAGCCACGCCGCGCCAAGACGTGCGGTCCGTTCATCAGTTGTATAGACTGCATGAAACCAGCGCAGCGCAATGCCATCAATAAGCATGGCATCGGCCAGTACAAGCATGCAACCTGCAAGAATCTGCTGCGGCTCAAGTCTGGCCAGGCGGATGGCCAGCCAGATACAGAGCCAGCAGACGGGAATGCTGGTAATGAATCCGATATCCCCCCGCAGGGGATCAGTCACAAACACGGGCATGAAACGAATATAGAGTGTCGCCAGCAACCAGAAGGAAACGGCAAGCGATGTGCAGATCACGATCTGCCTTGGGCGCAACATCATGGTTCGTCCTTTCATATGTAGCACCTACTACATACCAGAACCATGTAGCACGCGCTACATTTTCTGCATGAAACCGTCAGCAGACTGCACGCGTACCGCCCGGGGCGACAAAACGGCCCGCCATGCGGCCCTGACCGCCGAGATCGCGACGATTGTCCTGCATGAAGGGCTGGGCGATATGAGCGTGCGCGCGCTGGCGGCCCGGCTCGGTACAAGCGACCGCATGCTGCTTTATTATTTCACGACCCGTGAGCAGATGATCCTGGCCGTGCTGCATGAAATCAGTGATCGCCTGAGCCACCTGCTGGCGGGGCATAGTACGGGGCCGCGCCTCTCACCGGGGCAGTTTCTGACGCGCGTGCTCGCGCTTGCCCATGAGGCGGACGTGGCCCCCTTCATGCAGGTATGGACCGATGTCATCGCCCGTGGCGCCAGAGGAATGCAACCCTATGACAGCGTCGCGCGCGATGTGGTCCGGGGCTGGATGGCATGGATCGATTCACGCCTGACCGCACCGCCCACGGGTGCCCAGCCGGGCCGGGCGGCCGCCATCCTTTCCATCGTGGAGGGCATAAGCCTGCTGGAAGCCGCCAGTCCGGGCAGCACCGCAGGGGTTTCGGCTTATCTGGCCAGCCTGCTAGACCCCGTGCCGTGCGGGCCTGACAGCCCGTAACGGGTGCCTTGTCCGTGCTATCGGGCGTGCCTTGGGCATGTTGCCTGAACATGCGCGAAAAACAGCCTTTCCATACAATGGACCTGCAAAGCATAAGGCTGTTTTTTTGAAATATTTAATGAATATGTTAGAGACTTTTTGAAAATAATTCGTTGATGGAAAATAGTAAAAATTTCTGGGTGCCGATTTTTTTTCAAAAAGGCAGTGTTATTTGAAGCTTTTTGAAAAAATATCCACCAAAAACTTTCTTATGATTTATGGATATTTCGTGAGCTAAATTTTTAAACAGTCTCTTAAAAATAACGCCGCTTTCCTCAAGAAAAGCGGCGTCCAGACTTTTTTGATTACATGCCGCCAAAGCGGTCTTTCCAGATCACCGCTTTCAGGCGGTCAGCGGGCGATCCGTGGCTTCAAACAATAGCGGCGCACCCTGCGCGGTGGGCGCGATCTGGTTTTCCCACATGACCACATTGCCACGGATGATGGTGCCCATGGGGCGACCGGTCAGTTCATCGCCCACAAACGGCGACCAGCCACATTTGGAGGCCAGCCATTCCTGCTGCACCGTCCAGCGCGCGGCCAGGTCAACCACCGAGAAATCCGCGTCATACCCCACCGCGATGCGCCCCTTGCGCACCAGCCCGAACAGGCGCTGCGGGCCAGCCGATGTCATGTCCACCAGGCGGCGCAACGATAGCCTGCCCTGCGCCACATGGTTGAGCATGAGCGGCAGCAGGGTCTGCACGCCCGGCATGCCCGATGGGGTATCGGGATACGCGCGCTGCTTGGCCGCGAGCGGATGGGGGGCATGGTCCGAGCCGATGATGTCGGGCACGCCCTGGCCCATCCAGTACCACAGCCCGTCGCGATATTTCTGGCCACGGATGGGCGGGTTCATCTGCGCCAGCGTGCCGAGCCGGGCATACGCGTCCTCGCCTGCCAGCGTCAGGTGCTGCGGCGTTACTTCGCAACTGGCAATGTCCTTGTGGCCGGACAGGAACTCAAGTTCCGCCGGGGTGGTGATGTGCAGCACATGGATGCGCCGCCCCGTGCGCCGCGCCAGTTGCACGATGCGCCGCGTGGCGCGCAGGGCCGTTTCCTCATCGCGCCAGACCGGGTGACTTGAGGGGTCGCCTGCCTTGCGCTCACCCATGCGCTCATGCAGGCGGGTCTCGTCCTCGGCATGGATCGCGACACGGCGGCGGCCCGAGCGCAGCACCCGCTCCAGCACCGCATCATCGGACACCAGCAGGCTGCCGGTGGAAGATCCCATGAAAATCTTGATCCCCGCCGTGCCCGGCAGCATTTCCAGCTCGGCGCAGCGATCGGCGTTATCGGTCGTGGCCCCCACATAGAAGGCATGGTCGCACCACATGCGCCCGCGCGCGTGCTCGAGCTTGGCCACCACAGCCTCGGGGCAGTCGGTGGGCGGCTTGGTGTTGGGCATTTCAAACACGGCGGTGACGCCCCCCATCACGGCGGCGAGGCTGCCGGTGGCCAGGTCTTCCGCTGCCGTCAGCCCCGGCTCACGAAAATGCACCTGCGTGTCGATCACGCCAGGCAGGACAGTCAGCCCCGTGCAGTCAATGACCCGGCCCGCGTCGCCCTGGCCACCAATGCGGGCAATCCTCCCGTCACGCACGTAAACATCGGTCACGACCGTGGCGTCCGGCAGGACAACGCTGCCATTTTTCAGACAAAGATCAAAAATGGGTAAGGTCATGGAATTATCCTGTGGCCATGAACCCGTAACCGACCGCATGCGGCAGGCGGGCGCAGGGATTGCTGATCGTATTTGTATGGCATGCGTCCGGCCCCGTGCAAACCACCCATACAAAGACACCCCGGCCCTTGCGGGCCGGGGTGCGGATCATGGATACCGATGCAGGCAGGCGCCTTATTCGCTGGCGGCGCGGCTTTCCTTGGCTTCCTTCAGCACGGCGGAGAGGCGGTCATTGCGCAGCCATTCCTCCAGCTTTTCGGGCGGCATGGGGCGGGCGAACAGGTAGCCCTGCACCACATCGCACCCAAGCTGGCACAAAAGGTCAAGCTGGCGCACGGTTTCCACGCCTTCGGTCACCACCGTCATGCCAAGACGGCCGCCAATGCCGATCACCGCCGTGGTCACGGCCTGGGCGTTGGCATCATGCTCGAGGTTCATGATGAAGCTGCGATCGATCTTGATCTCGGTCAGCGGCAGGCGCGTCAGCCTTGAAAGCGACGAATACCCCGTGCCGAAATCATCCATCGACAGCGCCACGCCAAGGTTGCGGATGGACTGGAGGACCATGTTCGTGTCCTCGTTTTCAGTCATCATCACGCTCTCGGTAATCTCGACCGTCAGGCGATGGGGCTCGAGCTTGCTGTCACTGAGCAGGCGGGCAATGAAGCCGGGCAGGTTGCGGTTGCGGAAGTGCCCGGCGGACAGATTGACCGCCACCGTGGGCACGTAAATGCCGTGGGCATCCCATTCCAGGATCTGCTGCACCGCGCGCTCGAGCGACCAGGTGCCGATCGCCTCGATCTGCCCGGTTTCCTCTGCCACCGCGATGAAGCGCGAGGGGTAGATGTTGCCCAGCGTGGGGTGGTTCCACCGCGACAGTGCCTCCACGCCATACAGCGTGTTGTTGCGCACGTCGACCTGCGGCTGGTACTGCAGGTTGAGCAGGCCCTGCGCCAGCGATTCACGCAGCGCCGAGCCCAGCAGCAGCCGGTCCTGCGCGGCCTTGTTGTCTTCCGAGCGGGCAAGGTGGGTCATGCCCAGCCCCGAGCGCTTGGCCTGCCGCATGGCCTGCTCGGCATAGCTGAGCAGGGATTCGCCATCCGGCCCGTTCTCGGGGAACAGGCTGATGCCAATGCCCAGCGTGGGCACGATCATGTTGCCGCCGATCTCGATGGGCTGCTTGACGCTGTCATGCAGCATATCGGCGAATTTGAGCGCCTCGTCCTGGCGCGTGTTGGGAACGATGATCAGGAACTCGTTCGGGCCGGAGCGGCTGAGCACGTAGTTGCTGCGTGACACCCCCTTGAGCCGCTCGGAAACGGATTTCAGGAAGCCATCGCCATTGATATGGCCCAGCGCGTCGTTGATATCGCGGAAGCGGTCGATATCGATCATGTACAACGCGAAATGATTATCCCCCGGCTGCCCGATCAGCGAGCGGATGACCTTGTGCACCGCCGTGCGGTTGAGGAAGCCGGTCAGCGGGTCGTAATTCGACAGTTGCGAGATGTGCTGGCGCGCCTCGTGCTGCTCGATCAGCACGCCACAGAAAGGCACGCAGCTGTTCACGATCTGCGCGGGCCAGCCGCCCCGGTTGCGCTCGGAGCGCGAATACAGCGCGAAGATGCCCGTAATACGCCCGTTGCGCGTGCGGATGGCCGAAGCCCAGCAATGATGCAGCCCCAGTGAGATGCCAACCGAGCGGTAGCTGTCCCACACGATGGTCGTCGCCTCGTTCAGGTCATTGGCGAGGGCGGCAATATCGGCCTCGGTCAGGCGCATGTCTTCCAGGGCCGCGGCAAAGCGGCGCGGCATGCCGGGGCCAGAGAGAATGCGCAGGCGGCTCTGCTCATCAAGCAGGATCAGCACGGCCACCGTATTGGGCACCAGCGTCTCGACCTCACGGCAGACCATGTCCGCCACGTCCTGTATCTGGATCTCGCTCGATAGCGAGCGGAACACCGTATTCTGGAGTTCGACCACCCGGCTGCGATGGCCCGCGCCGGTAATGCCGCGCACCATCATCAGGCGGTAGCGGCGCCCGTCGGCCCCGACCCGCGCCACCGTCAGGCTGACCTCGGCGGAGATGTAGTCGCCGCTGCGGTTCTCGAACGTGACCTCCCCCGACACCGGCTCAACCGCCTGTATCGAGGCGTTGATGTCAAAGGGCGCTGCCCCATTTTCCACCGACGACGCCATGAGTTCCCCCACGGGCCGCCCTGTGAGCTTGCCCGGGTCGTAGCCCCATAACGTCTCGGCTGCCGGATTGGCATAGAGGATCATGTTATGGTCATCGATGATGACCATGCCATCATGCGCCTGATGCAACAGTTCAAAACTGATCTCAGGAATGGCCACAACGGCTGGTGAAGGAGTAGGATTCTGCGTTTTCATAGGGATCCAAGGTTAAGCAGGCCTGTTTCCAACCAGGCATGGGGACAGCGAACAAGCCAGAAATGGTGGCGAAACTATTTCTTCGTTTTGCTTTCGGCCGTATTCGAGGCAACCAGTTCGAGCGCAAGGGTCTTCGCTGGCCCCTGCGACCATTCAAGCAGTTCCGCCGGCGGCATGGGCCGCGCGAACAGATAGCCCTGCACCACATCGCAGTTCAGGTCCTGCAGCAGCTTGAGCTGGGCCTCGGTCTCGACACCCTCGGTCACGACGGTCATGCCCAGGCGGTTGCCGATGCCGATCACCGCCGTGGTCACGGCCTGGGCGTTGGCGTCATGATCAAGGTTCATGATGAAGCTGCGATCGATCTTGATCTCGGTCAGCGGCAGGCGCGTCAGCCTTGAAAGCGACGAATACCCGGTGCCGAAATCATCCATCGACAGACCAACACCGAGGTTACGGATGGCGGCGAGGCCCTCCATCGTATCCTCGTTCTCATCCATCATCACGCTTTCCGTAATTTCAACGCACAGGCGGTCCGGCGAGATCTGGCGCTCCTTGAGGATGCGCTCGATCAGCGCGGGCAGGCCGCGATTGCGGAAATGGGCAGCCGACAGGTTGACCGATACGGTCGGCACGTAAAGCCCGGCACGCTCCCAGTCGATGATCTGCCTTGTCGCCTCTTCGAGCGACCAGGTGCCGATCGTCTCGATCTGCCCGGTATCTTCCGCCACCGCGATGAAGCGCGAGGGGTAGATGTTACCCAGCGTGGGGTGGTTCCACCGCGACAGAGCCTCCACGCCATACAGCTTGCCGGTCTTGATATCGACCTGCGGCTGGTAGTGCAGGTTGAGCATGCCCTTGGCCAGTGAATCCCGCAGCGCCGAGCCAAGCAGCAGCCGGTCCTGGGCGGCACGGTTATCAGCCGTGCTGGACACGCAGTAGCCGCCGCGCGCCTCCTTCTTGCACCGGCGCATGGCAATCTCGGCATGGCCAAGCAGGGATTCGCCATCCGGCCCGTTCTCGGGGAACAGGCTGATGCCGATGCCAAGGGAGACGACAAGCAGGTTGCCTGCGATCTCGATGGGTTCCTGCATGGCCTTGATCAGGCTCTCCGCAAAATTCGCGGCCTTGGCCTCATCGCAGTCGGGCACGACGATCACGAACTCATCCCCGCCCGATCGGCTGAGGATGTAATTGCTGCGCGACAGGTCCTTGAGCCGCTGGGCCACCGCCTTGAGGAAGGCATCGCCATTCATGTGGCCAAGCGTGTCGTTGATATCGCGGAAACGGTCGATATCGACCATGAACACCGCGAACTCGTTATCACCCGGGCGGTCGATCATCGACTTGATGACCTTGTGGATGGCGGTGCGGTTATGGAAACCGGTCAGCGAATCATGGTTGGCGAGCTGGGCGATGTGCTGCTGCGCCTCGTAGTTCTCGATCACCACGCTACAGAAGGGCACGCAGCCCGACACGATCTTCTGCGGCCAGTCGCTCAGCTTGTACTGGTTGCGCGAATACAGCGCGAAAATGCCCGAAATGCGCCCGTTGCGTGATTTGATGGCCGAGGCCCAGCAGTTGTGCAGCCCCAGCGAAATGCCGAGCGAGCGGTAGCTGTCCCACACGATGCTATTGGCTTCCGACAGGTCATTGCCCAGCGCGGCAAGATCGCCTTCGGTCAATGACATGTTCTCGAGTGCCGCGGCATAACGGCGCGGCAGACCGGAGCCGGACAGGATGCTCAGGTGGTTGTTCTCATCCAGCAGGATAATGACCGAAACCGTGTTGGGCACGAAGCTTTCCACCTCGCGGCACACCAGATCGGCCACGTCTTCAACCAGCATGTCGTTGGAGATGGCCTGGAACACCGTGTTCTGCAGGTCGAGCAGCTTGCGGCGGTGGCTCTCCTCGGTCACGCCTTTCATGAAGGCCATGTAATAGCGCTTCTTTTCCGGCCCGAGCAGCGCGGTCGAGATCGACATCTCGCCCGAGATGTAGTCACCGGCCTTGTTCTCGAACGTCACCTCGCGCGAGGTGCCGACAATGCGGTTCACGCCCGTCTTGCGGTTCTTGTAGATGTAGCTGTCATGATCGCCACGATAGACCGATGGCACGAGGCAGCTCACGTTGCGGCCCAGCACTTCATCCTCCGAATAGCCCCAGAGCTTCTCGGCCGCCGGATTGAAGAAGACCACCTCGTTGCGTTCGTTGATGATGACCACGCCGTCCGTCGCCTGCTCAAGCAGCTGGAGGCTGACATCGGCAGTCATGTCAAGTTCGCGCTTCGGGGTCTGTGCAGACGTCAGCGCGGGGGCATCGTGAGGGTTCATTACATGCTCTTGCTGTTTCATGAAAAAATTCGCGCCTCTCAGGTATCGGGACTGAATACGGGAGAAGAAACGGCGCGTATGGAACTGGCGGGAGACCCCACCCCTGTCATGGCCGCGGCCTGGGCCGACTGCGCAGGGTGGCCGATCAGATATCCCTGGCCTTCGTCACACCCTTCGGCGGAGGCGATGCTGAACTGGCCTCTGGTTTCGATCCCCTGTGCCAGAACCGATATGCGCAGCGCGTGACCCATGAGCAGGATGGAGCGTACGAGCTGCGCCACCACCGGGTCGGTATCGGCCTGCTGCATGAGCGAACGATCGATCTTGAGCTTGGTAAAGGGGAATGCGCGCAACATGTGCAGCACCGAATGGGCGCCCCCAAACTCATCAAGCGCAAGCCGCACCCCAAGGGCCTGCAGGCTGTTGGCCATGGCCAGCGCGCGGTCGGGGTTGCGCTGCACGGTTTCTTCCGTGATCTCGATGACCAGACGGTCGGGCGCAAGCCCGCTGCGGGCAAGATTTTCCTGCACGGCCACGACAAAGCGGGGCTGGAGGAACTGGGCAGCGGACATATTGACCGCCACCCGGATGTTTTCACCCCACCCGGCAGCAGCCGTGCAGGCGGTCTGGAGCACCCATTCGCCAAGCTTGATGATCAGGCCGCTTTCATCGGCAAGCTGCAGGATCTCGGGCGGGGCTATGGCGCCGCGCTCGGGGTGCTCCCAGCGCAGCAGCGCCTCGTAACCCGAGACCTCGCCCGTGGCCACCACGGTCTGCACCTGATAGTGCAGCGAAAGCTGCCCGTCGGCCATGGCGGTCTTCAGGTCCTCGCCAAGCGCGCGACGTTCGCGCATGGTCTCGTCAAGCGCGCTTTCATAATACCAGATGGTATGATGCGGGTCGGTCTTGGCGCGATACATGGCCATGTCCGCACGCGAGATCAGGGTCTCGCTATCGGTCGCATCCACCGGGTAGACCGCAACGCCAATACTGCCGCCACTGGTCACCACGTAATCCTCGATGGGGATCGGCTGGTTGAGTGCCTGCTGGATCCGCTCGACAAAACCATGCAGCTCGGCGCTGTCGGACGTGCGGTGGATGGCGATGAACTCGTCACCGCCAAGACGGGCCACGAACTCGCCCTCCACAAGCAGGGCGCTGAAGCGCTCGGCCAGTGTGGTCAGCACGATATCGCCTGCGGCATGACCACGGGTATCGTTGATTTCCTTGAACTTGTTCAGGTCGATGCCAATAACGGCAAACTGTTCGCCATCGCGGTTGGCCCGGCTGACCTCGTTGTGCAGCCGCTCGTTGAAGCTGATGCGGTTGGGCAGGCCGGTCAGCCCGTCCGACATGGCCATGCGATGCAGTTCCTCATAGGATTCCTGCCGCACGCTGCCATCAATGACAAACGAGGCGATGCCGGCGATGAGCATGAGCATCGTGCCCCCGATGACCGAAAGCCCCAGCACCAGAAGCTGCCCGTTATCATGCGCGGCCAGCATGTGCTGCGGCATCGCCAGCACACGCATGGCCTCCATGCCGGTAAAATGCAGCCCGGCAACAGCGCCGACGAGGGCGAGCGTCGTCTCAATCTCGCGGCGTGGATTGACCGGCCGCAACGCCAGCATGAGTGCGGTGGCGGACAGGGCCATGCCAATGACGATCGACACCACCACAAGCAGGCTGCTCCACACCACGGGCGCATCCAGCCGGTAGGCGGCCATGCCGGTATAATGCATGCCGGCAATGCCAAGCCCGAGCACGATGCCACCGAGCATGCAGCCGCCACGGCCATACAGGTTTACGGCCAGCATGACCGCAAGCGGCACCGCGGCGAGCATGACAAGAAGCGACAGCCCCGTGCGCAGCGGGTCAAGATGTACATCGGCATTGCAGTGATAGGCCAGCATGGCGGCAAAATGCGTGCACCACACGAAACTGGCCCCCGCCATGCTGGCAAGGCAGTACCAGCCCAGCCGCTGACGGCCATGGGTCTGCGCCACCCGCGTGACCAGCCGCATCGTGATCCACGCGCCCGTTACGCATACAATCAGCGCACCGGCGAGCAGGAAGGGGTCATACACCTTCAGTTCATAGATATGATTGCTCATGACTTCCATTTTTGAGCGCCCGATACCATGCGTTTACGAAAACAGTTTCCAACAAACACCAGGCTCCACATGGAGCATTGCGGAAACCTTCTGGCATCAACCGCTTACAACAAGGGCATCCAATGGGTTAATCAGCCGTTTGTTTTTATATTTGCTGAGATTAATCAGATATTAGTAAACATTCATTCATAATACAACAAAAAATTATCCTAAGAAAATTTAATGAATACCTTAGAGCATCATCAGCTTGGATAGTTAAAGGTATTTCCTATTTTAAAAGTGCAACAGATAAATTCCAGAATGGTAAAGTTTAGGCTTATATTCCTATTTTTTTATTTATAGGGATGCACTCTATACCATTCCCGAACGTTATTAGGACAACGTGCCCCATCTACGTCCATCAAGGCAACATCCGTTGAAAAATTCGGTCACGATAAATGAACAGGTGATAAAATCCTGCAAAACCATGAAAGAGCGCCACCCAAAACAGTAACCATGCATTCCAGTGATGTAATCCTGAAAAAAAGGAATGGGTTCCGTGCATCAGCATGGGCAGGGGGGAGTTGATCGGCACGCCAAACGCCATGACCGGGCGCCCGGTAGACCAGCGCGCCATGTAGCCGAACACGATCTCGCCACCGAGCAGCATATAGAGCAGGCGATGCACGCTGCGCGCCACACGGTCCTGCATTGTCACGATAGGGAAATGAATGGCCCGACCGCCGGTCAAGGTCCATGCCACGCGAATGATGAACACCGTGGCCAGCACCACGCCAAGCGAGGTATGCGTGGCGACCAGAAAAGGCCGCCACGGCGCCGTGCGGGCCATGAGATGCCAGCCCACCTGCCCCACCACGAACTGCTCGAGCACAAGCACTGCGGTCAGCCAGTGCAGCCACCGTGTCTCCCAACTGTAATGCGCAGGCGGCGAAGGAAGAGAAGATGCGGTCATCCGGCGACCTCTAATCAAAATTACTTATAAGAAGACCGTGGCTTACCACGGCCCGCCGTCAGTTGACGCCTGGCAGAATTGCGCTGTCTTCGCCACCAATATTCATATTGGTATAGTTGCCATCGGTCATGCCGGGTGCAGCACTGCCCGAGGCCGAGCCAGGCATCATCATCGGGCCGCTCATCTGGTCGGATTCCGCATTGTCGTTATGGAACTGCGGCACGCCCCCGCCGATTCCGGTCTCGGGGGCGCTGTAGGCAGGCGGCATGCCCGCTGCACCATCATCCTGGCCCGCCGCATAGCTGCCCCCGCCTGAGGCCGCGCCTGCCGAGCCGCAGGCCAGCGCTGCGCCAAACGCCACGACTGCCAGCCCTTTCGTGATTTGACCTGCCATGTGGTTACTCTCCCTCTGTGGAGCATGGAGCAGTTCCATGGCCCTCTTTTTAAATTGGGGCAGCAGCCCCATATTACCAATGTTAATCATGCATGCGTGAACGGCTGTGCATTCCTGCCACGCATGAAGCATGCGCGTGCCATGTAACATCATGCTACGCAACACGTAACACCCGCAGGGGTGCATGGTTGTCATGAAACGTAACGGAGCGCACAGTCCGCGCCATCGTCCCCTGGCAACCGCCGCGATGGAGAATGAAAAAATGACCAGACTCGCCACCCTTCCCCTGTCAGACCTGATTGTGGTGCCCGACCTGCTCGCAGCACCGGTCGGCACCGTGATGCTCGCCTCGGAAATCTCGCGCGATGACCAGAAAATCGTCATCCGCAGCCACCTTGTCGGTCCCAACGGCACGACGCCCGGCCTGATCCTGATGACAGCGGATGCGCGGGGCTATTTTGCGCCTGATGAAGCCTGCACCGCCTTCGTGCGCACGGCCATTGATGTCACCACCGCCATGCCGCTGCTCCTGACGAAGATCGTGCCCGGCTTTCGCTACAAATACGATGCCGTGGTGCGCGGCGATGTGTGGCAACTGAAGGACGCGCAGGGCAAGCCTTTCACGGGCCTTGCCATTGGCTCATCGGATGAGGAGGAAAGCAAGGTCTTCGCCTACGCCCGCATCGAAGGCGGCCGGATTGGCGATATCGTGCCCGGCGAGCGCGTGGCCTATCTGGGGCAGCTTGATTTCGGGGCAGGCCCCGCCGTGCCCACGCTGGGCTGAACCCCTTCCCCGCCCGCCTGATGCGGGCGGGGAAAACCACAGGCGCGGGTCATGCCGCGCCGGGCTGGCTTTCAAGGCTGGCCGAACTGGGCGTGCGCGGCAGGAAGAAGCGGATCATGCGCGCAAGGTTGGGCGCAAGCTGCGGCCGCACCAGGCGCGGGTCATAACCCGAGAAGCGACGCTCGTTCTCGATCAGGCAGATATCGATCATGTCACGCAGCTTCACATCGACATCGGCCACTTCCTTGGTGCCGTTGACGGTGAAGTTGTTGTCCTGCTCGTGCTTGTTGCCATCGGCATCGAACGTGGTGACCATGCCCAGCCGCTCATAGAGCAGGAAGAACCATACGCCGATCACGCGCGCCTCGAACCACGGGCGCTTCCACCACGGCATGGTGGCGCGGTGCCAGGCCAGCCAGTTGGCGAACAGAAGGATGTGGCGGCATTCCTCCTGCATCACCGGCTCGAACGTATCGATCAGCGCGGGCGGGAAGAAGGCGGATTTCCGGGCAATGGCAAACAGGCCAAACGCGAAGAAGCTGTCCACGCATTCCGAAAAACCGGTGACCATATAGGCCCATTCCACATCGCGCGGCTCGATGTAGGGCGGCTCGGACGCCAGCGGAATGTTGTAGGCCTCCACCATCTTGGACAGCACTTCCTTGTGCCGGTTCTCCTCCCACGCATTGCGTGACAGGGCATCCTTCATGTCCGGGTCATCGATCAGGCGGGCATAGGCTGCCATGCGCAGGCGGGCCTTGCCTTCGGTCTGGACCGCAATGTCCCAGATCGGCAGGGCGGTGACGCGCTGCAGCGTCTCGGCATCAAGCTTGGGCCACTCGATGACGGATGGCTTGTAGGGGTTGAAGGTCTCGCGGAACATGTCCGCCACGGCCTTCTTGTGCGCGGGCGAGCCCGGCTTGAGCGGGCCAGCAACCGGGCTGGACCAGTGCCGTGCATTGAAATCGGCCTTCGCCACGGCATCCGGCGTGGCGGCACCCGGATCACGGGCTTCGGGCAGTGTTGTGTAAATGTCAGAAAGTGATTTCGTCATGTCGGCTCGCTGTTCGGAACGGTGTCGCGTGAATACGCCGGCCGATGAGGCGTTCATTCAAACTGCCTGACACCCTCGTTGCCGGTTCCTTATCATAAGTCCATGCAAAGTGCAGAACCGTTATCTGGAATCCGCGGAAGGGGTTAACCCCTTCCGCGGAACGGAACACCAGCATTACGGGCGAGCCTGAAACCTCGCCTTGCCCCAGATCAATGCAGGTCCGAGATCTTGTCGATCACGCGCGTCACCAGGCCATAGGCAATCGCTTCGTCAGCCGACATCCAGTAGTTACGGTCGGTGTCCTTGCACACCTTCTCGTAAGACTGGCCGGTCTCGCGGGCGAACAGGCGGTTCAGCCGCTCGCGCCTCTTGATGATCTCGCGCGCCTCGATGTCGATATCGGTGGCAGGCCCCCGCACGCCACCCATGGGCTGGTGCAGCAGGAAGCGCGTGTTGGGCAGGCAGTAACGCCGTTCCTTGTTGCCGGCGGCAAAGATGAGCGCGCCAGCGGAGGCAACCCAGCCCGTGCCGATCATGTTCACCGGCGCCATCGAATCGACAAAGCGGATCATGTCGTGAATGGTGTCGCCGCTTTCCACATGGCCGCCGGGCGAGTTGACATACACATCGATCGGCTTGTCGGACGCACCGGCAAGGGCAAGCAGGCGGCCGGTCACGTCACGGGCGATCTTGTCGTTGATCGGGCCGAACACCAGCACCTTGCGCAGGTCGAACAGGCGGCTTTCAAGCTCGCCAATGGGCGAGGACAGCGTGCGGTTCTTGTCAGGCTCCTCGGTTTCCGGGCCCTGGGGTTCGGGGATATCGGGATCTCTCGGGTCTTCATCATCCATGCGGATGCGGTAGTTCGGCTGCATGCCGTTCATCGGGTTCTCCCTCTTCTCCGGGACTGTCCTGGTCATGCCCTTATCCTGCGCTGCCTTGCGCCCGGTGCCAAGTCCCGAGCTTGCAATCAGGTGGAGAGGTGGCGCACGTCATGACGCAAGTGACGCAACCCCTCTCGCTAAGAGCGGCATTGCAGGCTAGTTTGCCCCGGTCGTGTCGTGTGCAGGCCACAAGGGCCATGGGAGCTAGAGATTGGGAAAGCGGGTGCCATCGCCAAGTCCCGGAAGATTTTTTTTTCCGCCATCATGCAGCGCGCGTGCCACACGGCCCGCCATGCTGGCCCTGTGCGCGGCAGCGCTTGCGGGCTGCGTGCACCACCAGGACACGGTCGATACCGTGACACAGTGGTACCACCAGTACCAGGGCGGCGTGATCAGCCACCAGCGCCCCCCGCCGCCGGGCACCCACCAGCCCTATCCCAAAATCGGGCTTGGCCCGCGCAAGGCGCCTGAACTCCCCTCGCCCGACCTGCGCGAGGACATTACCGCCGACCTCGAGGCCCAGCACGAGCTCAACGAGCGCCAGGATGCGATCATGGGCACCATGCCCACGATGGCGGATATTCCGCCCATCCCCTCGCACACGCAGTTCGGCACGCAGTCCGCCTCGCTCAAGGCGGCGGACAGCCCCGACACGCCTGCCGCCACCGCCACCCGCACCACGGCCAGCCCGGCGGCGGACGGCACGCCCGCAGCCGCCCCCGCCACGCAGACCGGCCCGGACGGGAGCCCGCTTTATGGCAGCAATGGCCAGTTGCTCATGCCCGCGGTCTCGACGCTGGTGAGCGAACACCCCGAGGCCATTCCCGCCAACCTGCCCCCCATCGCCCAGAAAGCGCCTGCCCTGCCCAAGGTTGGCGGCATCAACCTGCCTGACAACGCGGCGCGTGACGGGCTCGACCTGCCCGGCTACCACCTTGCCAGCCCCGATGACGGGCCAACGGTGCACTTCCAGCCCGGCTCGGATCACATTGCCGATGGCGAGGATGAGGTGGTGGACAACGCCGTGAAGGAACGCGGCGACAATTTCGTGATCGTGAACGGCTACGGCAACGCCACCAGCGCCACGGCGGAAGGGCAGACCGCCGCCCTCAACCTCGCCATCCTGCGCACCCGCACCCTCACGGCCATGCTCGTGACCCGTGGCGTGCCCGCATCAAAAATCGTGGTGCGCGCCCATGCCTTTGGCAATGGTGCAAGAATTGCCGTGCTGCGCTAGAGTGGTGCCCGCAGGCCCGGCACGCGGGCCTGCATGACCTGATTCATAACCCGGCGCGCGCCCTCGCCCGCCCGCAACAGAGCGTCCCATGACCGAAGAATTCCATCGTATCCGCCGCCTGCCGCCCTATGTCTTCGCTGAAGTCAACAAGGCCAAGGCCGCCGCCCGAGCGCGGGGGGAGGATATTATCGATCTCGGCATGGGCAATCCCGACACGCCCACGCCGCCGCATATCGTGCAGAAGCTGGTCGAGACCGTGTCGGACCCACGCGCGCACCGCTATTCGGTCAGCCGGGGCATTCCCGGCCTGCGCCGGGCGCTGGCGGGGTATTACGAGCGCCGCTTCAACGTAAAGCTCGACCCCGAGACCGAGGTGATCGCGACCCTTGGCTCAAAGGAAGGACTGGCCAACCTCGCCTCCGCCATCACCAGCCCCGGCGACACCATCCTGGTGCCCAACCCGTCCTACCCCATCCATCAGTTCGGCTTCATCATCGCGGGTGCCTCCGTGCGCTCGATTCCGGCCACGCCGGATGATGAGATGCTCGAGGCCCTTGACCGCGCGGTGCGCCATTCGGTGCCCAAGCCCACGGCGCTGATCGTCAATTTTCCGTCAAACCCGACCGCATACCTGGCCGATCTCGATTTCTACCGCAAGCTCGTGGCTTTTGCCCGCAAGCACGAGATCTGGATCCTGTCCGACCTGGCCTATGCCGAGATCTATTTTGGCGACAAGGTGCCCCCCTCGATCCTTGAAGTGCCGGGAGCGAAGGATATCGCGGTCGAGTTCACCTCGCTGTCCAAGACCTATTCCATGGCGGGCTGGCGCATGGGCTTTGCGGCGGGCAACCCCAAGCTGATCTCGGCACTGACGCGCATCAAGTCCTACCTTGACTACGGCGCGTTCACCCCCATTCAGGTCGCAGCGGTGGCGGCCCTGAGCGGCCCGCAGGACTGTGTTGCCGAAATCCGCGACATCTACCGCAAGCGCCGCGACGTGCTGATTCAGGGCCTGCACGCGGCAGGGTGGGACGTGCCCTCGCCCGAGGGCTCGATGTTCGCCTGGGCGCCGATTCCCGAGCCGTTCCGCGAACTCGGCAGCGTGGGCTTCTCCAAGCTTCTGCTCAGGGAGGCGGGCGTTGCCGTGGCGCCGGGCCTTGGCTTTGGCGAGCATGGCGAAGGATTCGTGCGCATCGGCCTGGTGGAAAACACCCAGCGCCTGCGGCAGGCCTGCCGCTCCATCCGCCATTTCATGACGGAACATGGCGGCCTTGCCCCCACCAGCCAGCAGGCCGCCCCCCTGCCCGATGAACAGCCCGCCCATTCATGACTGACCCTTCGGTTGACGGAAAACAGATGACTTCTACCCCTTGCTGCACCCCCGCACCCAAACCGCCCCTGCGCATCGGCATTGCAGGGCTGGGCACGGTTGGCGCTGGCGTTATGAAACTGCTGCGCGAGAACGCGGCCCTGATCCGCGCCCGCGCCGGCCGCGAACTGGTGGTGACCGCCGTGAGCGCGCGCGACCGCACGCGCGACCGGGGCATTGACCAGTCCGGCGTTGCATGGTGCGACACACCCGAGGAACTGGCCACCCACCCGGACGTGGACGTGGTGGCCGAACTGATTGGCGGCGCCGAGGGTGCCCCCCGCCTGACCGTGACCCGCGCGCTGGAAAACCGCAGGCCGGTAGTGACCGCCAACAAGGCGCTGATCGCCATCCACGGCGCGGAACTGGCCTGCACGGCGCAGGCGGCAGGCGTGCCGCTGATGTTCGAGGCGGCAGTGGCCGGTGGCATTCCCGCCATCAAGACCGTGCGCGAGGGGCTGGCGGCTGACCGCATCCTTAAAATCGGCGGCATCCTCAATGGCACGTGCAACTACATCCTGAGCGTGATGCACGAGACCGGCCGCGACTTTGCCGAGATCCTGGCCGATGCCCAGAAGCTGGGCTATGCCGAGGCCGATCCCTCCACCGATGTCGATGGCATCGACACCGCCCACAAGCTGGCCATCCTGGCGGGGCTGGCCTTCGGGCGACCGGTGGTGTTTGCCTCCCTGTATATCGAGGGCATCCGCCGCATTGGCGCGCTGGACCTGCAGTTCGCGCGCAAGATGGGCTATCGCATCAAGCTGCTGGGCCTTGCCCGCCAGCATGAAAACGGCATCGAGGCCCGCGTGCATCCGTGCCTCGTGCCGCAGGATGCCCCGATCGCGCAGGTCAATGGCGTGTTCAACGCCGTGGTGGCGGAAGGCGCGTTTGTCGGCCGCCTGATGCTTGAAGGCCGGGGCGCGGGCGAAGGGCCGACGGCCACCGCCGTGTGCGCCGACCTGATCGACATCGCGCGCGGGGCCGCCATTCCCGTATGGGGCTGCGATGCCGACAGCCTGACGCAGGCCGTAGCCCTGCCCGCCAAATCGTTCGTGGGCGAATACTACCTGCGCCTGAACGTGGAGGACCGCCCCGGCGTGATTGCCGACATCACCGCCGTGCTGCGTGACAATGGCGTTTCGCTGCGCAGCATGCTCCAGCATGCCGATGCGCATGAAACCCGCCCCGACGGCACCCATGCCGTACCGCTGGTGCTGCTCACCCACAAGACCAACGAGGCGGCCATGCAGCATGCGCTGCATCACATTGCCGAACTGAGCGCCGTGCTGGACGAGCCTGCCCTGATCCGTATCGACGCGGGCTAGGAACGGCGCGGATGGGCACAGCTCCATCCGCGCCCCGCCGCTGATTCTGGCCCCCCGCACAAGGACCTGCCCGTGCCTGTTACCGACCTGACATCGCCCGCCCCCGCCACGCAAATGGCTCAGGACGGGGCAGCGCCCACCGTGCTGGGCGTAACCCACAGCGTGACGGGGCGGCGATGGACATGGCGCGCAGGCAGCCACGCCAGCCATGCCGACCGCATGGGCATGGCCATTGCCCAGCAGACCGGCCTGCCCGAGGTCGTGGCCCGCATGCTCGCACTCCGCCATGTCAGCCCCGAACAGGTGGAGAGCTACCTCAAGCCCGTCATGGGCCAGATACTGCCCGATCCCTCGACGCTGGTGGACATGGACGTGGCCGCCGCGCGCATGGCACGCGCCATACGCGATGGCGAGACCGTCGGGCTGTTTGGCGATTATGACGTGGATGGCGCATGCTCCACAGCACTCCTGACCGCCTTCCTGCGCACGCAGGGCTGCACGGTGCTCACCCACATCCCCGACCGCATGACGGAGGGCTACGGCCCCAACATTCCCGCCCTTGAAGCCATGCAGGCGCAGGGTGCGCGCCTGATCATCTGCCTCGACTGCGGCACGGCGGCGGTCGATGTGCTCGAACATGTCAGCCAGGGCTGTGATGTGATCGTGCTCGACCACCACCAGGTGCAGGGCGCGCTGCCCCGCGTGGTCGCCACGGTCAATCCCAACCGGCCCGACTGCCCCTCTGGCCTGCGCCACATCTGCGCGGCGGCAGTCACCTTTCTGGCGGCAGGGGCCACCACGCGCCTGCTCCGCCGCGAAGGGTGGTTTGACACCCATCCCGACCCGCAACTCAAGAACAGCCTCGACCTGGTGGCGCTCGCCACCGTGTGCGACGTGATGCCGCTGACCGGGCTGAACCGCGCCTTCGTGATCCACGGGCTGAACATCATGGCGCAGCGCGGGCGCACGGGGCTTGCCGCCCTGCTCGAAGCCGCCGGCGCGCGTGACCCGCTCTCCGCCTTTACCTGCGGGTTTGCGCTGGGGCCACGTATCAATGCCGGAGGGCGCATTGCAGATTCCGGGCTGGGGCTGCGGCTGCTGCTGTCACATGACGCCGCCGAGGCGCAGGCGCTGGCCGACAAGCTGAATTCCGTCAACCATAACCGCCAGAGCGTGGAAGCGGGCATTCTGGACCGCGCCATGGAACTAGCCGCCGCCCAGCGCGAACAGGGCCATGCCGTGCTGGTGCTGAGCGGACGCGACTGGCACCCCGGCGTGGTGGGCATCGTGGCCGGGCGCATAAAGGAAAAATTCAACCGCCCCGTGCTGGTGGGCGCGGAACTGGATGATGGCAGCGTGAAGGGTTCGGCCCGCTCCGTGCCAGGGCAGGATCTGGGTGGCGCCATCATTGCCGCACGGCAGGCAGGGTTGCTCACCTCGGGTGGCGGCCATGCCATGGCGGCGGGCTTTGGGTTGCCCGCCGAAGGGGTTCCCGCGCTGCACGATTTTCTCGACCGCTACCTCGCCTCCGCTGCCGACCTGCCTGATGCGGTGGACCTGACCATTGATGCCGTGGTGAACGTGGCCGCTGCCGACGTGGCGCTGGCAACCGACATGGACCGCCTCGCCCCCTTTGGCGCGGGCAATGACGAACCACTCCTCGCCCTGCCCCGCGTGCGCGTGGCCTATGCCGAGCGGATCGGGCGCGAGGGCAATACCCTGCGCCTGACACTCCAGGGCGAAGGCCGGGGGCCACGACTCAAGGCGCTGGTGTTCCGCGCCAATGAAAGCCCGATCGCCCCTGTGCTCGAAGACCGCGACGCGCCCCCGCTGCACCTCGCGGGCTGGCTGCGGGCCGAGAGCTGGAACGGGCGGACATCGGCCACGTTCTTCATCCGCGACGTAGCGATCGCTCAATAATTTCAGTCTTTTTTGCATCGGGGGGTTGACCTGCCCCCCGTGGCGGGATACTTACCGCTCACGCCTTTAGTCCCGTTCGTCTAGAGGCCTAGGACACCGCCCTTTCACGGCGGCAACACGGGTTCGAATCCCGTACGGGACACCACATGCCTATAAGGCATTGATTTTTCAACAAAAATCCAATCTGTCTTCCCTCACTGTGTAACCTGTCTGTGTTACATAAGGGACGCCAGTTTTGCCTACACCCTACATGGTTCGACGTTGCCATACCTGGTATCTCAGGCTTCGGGTTCCTGCTGATCTGACACCCTTTGCAGGTCAGCATATTGTTCGTTCCCTCAAAACCAGTGATAGAACAGTTGCAAGGGCAAAGGCTCTCGGACTTGCTTCAGCGTTCAATGGTATCTGGATGGAACTCAGACAAAGACTGGCAGAAAAGCTTCAAGCCTATTTCAACAGGGAAATCCCTGCTGAAGAGATGAAAGCCTTTGTGCATGAGCACGCTTCGGAAATCGAAGCCATGCCAGAGAACGTTAAAAAACATTTCTCCGACTGGCTGAACGTTGTCATGCAACGCAAGACACAGGAAGCACAGGATGTCCGCGAAAGTGCTGACATGACAGCAACCCTTGCAGATATGTGGAAACAGGCCAAGCAACAGGGAATGCTGGAAGGGATGGAAAAAGCCATTTCCCTTGGTGGATTGGCTCCACAGCCTCCTTCTACCTTGCCCACTTCTCCGGCAAACACAGACTGTTCCGAACCATGGACAAACCTGATTGAACGTTTCCATGACGATAATCCGGGACAGACAGAAAAAACACGTGTCAGCTACCGCATTACCTTCACGCAGTTTCAGGAAATTGTTGGCAATAAAGCCCTGAACCTCCTGACCAAACAGGACATTAAAGCCTATGCGGACTGGCTGAAAAACAAGCCCTCCTTACGTGGGGGAACATTGGGTCATGGCACGATTGTCAGACATCTTGGGGAAGTAAAATTTTTTCTGAAATGGTGCGTCCAGTCAGGTCTGATTGAGGATAAAGGCTTCGCAGATGTCAAAGCCAGAGCCAAGACCCAGAAAGAAAAACTGACCAGACAGGAAGAGGTTCGCAGGGCGTTCACCAATGACGAACTGAAACAGATTTTCAACAGCCCCCTGTTTTCCGGCTACCATAGCAAGCACTTCAAAAGCAGACCCGGCCACCAGACAAAACGTCTGACTGACTTCTGGTTTATCTGCGTTCTTGCCCTGACAGGTGCCAGAATTGGGGAAGTCTCTGATGTTCCTGCCAAACTCTATGACCTGGAAGGGATTCCCTGTCTGGATTTACGCCAGACCGGAACAAAAACAGGAAACAGCCCCCGTCTGATTCCCATCCTGCCAGAACTGCGAAAAATTGGCTTTCTCCACTATGTCCAGAAACAGGCCCAGGCTGGTCTGGGATTAATGCAGTCACGCAGAGGGGAGGTTATCAAGCCTGAATCATGGTCAAAGCGTATCAACCGTTATCTTGAAGATATTGGACTGACAGACAAAAGCCTTGTGGCTTATTCCTTCCGTCATACCTTCAGACAGGCTTTAAGAACCTCTGACCTGAACATGGAAATCATCAATAAAATTTTTGGACATGAAACGGATTCTGTTGGGGCTGGATATGGCTCCAACCTTTCCAGAGGGGAAGCACAGGCTTTTCTGGATAAGGTGAAATACCCCATTTTCCTTGACCATCTGGCAGACAGGAATGGGGTCTTCCTTAAATAGCATCCTGCCTGATGGTTTCAAAAATACTGGTCTGGCGTGTGAACTGGTTTTTCTGTTGCATGGCCTGAACACGTCTGACCAATGTGGCTAAAGATACACCCGCAATGGAAGAGGCATGTCTGTAGCTTTTCCCTGATGCTAAAAGGTCCAGAGCATGTTGCACCTTTGCAGAACTGGCTTTGGGTCTTCCTATGGGACGACCTGTTTTCGTTCCATATTTCTGGGCATGGTCTATGCCACTTCTGATGCGTTCATTAATCGTCTCACGTTCATTTTGAGCAATGACAGACATCAGCAGATAACTGACACGGCTTGACCTGTCTGACGTATCAACCCCCTCTGTCAGACTTCTTACTGTTATTCCTTTCTGGTCAAATTCTTCCAGAAGCCTTGCCAGATGGGCTGTTCGTCTTCCAAGCCTGTCCACCTTCCAAACTGTCAGAACATCCCCCTTGTTTAACAGGTTCAGCAAACTGTTTAACTGTGGCCTGTCTTCTGTTGCACCGGAAATGACATCCATAAAAATTCTTTCTTTTGGAATCCCGGCTTCCAGTAATCGACTGACCTGCATATCAGTCGACTGGTCTCTGGTGCTGACACGTGCGTAACCATAAATCATTGCACACCTCCAAAGACGTGCAGGGCTGTCACTCTGTCCGCAAGGAAATAGCGGGCCAGATAATCTCCCAATGCATAATCATCAGGCAAGTAGCTCTTCAGGATAGAAGCACAGCTACAATCAAGGTCACGATTGAAATAGGACAGGCGATTTTTGCCATCCCCCTTTATGATTTCAATGTCCCTTAAAACGCCTTCCAGAAAAGCCACTATGAAAACGGATAACTGGTCTTTGCCATACTTTTCAATAATCTGTGGAGCGAGCACGTCCAGAATATTCTGGATGGCATCAGAATGATATAAATCTAATAATTTATAGGCTTGGTCTTCTATCGTGCCTTCAAGCTTGTTGCTTTTGGGATATACCGGGAATTCACGCAATGCGGAAATATAGGCTTCCTGCATTGTTTTTGTAATTTTAGAGGATTGCAGGAATATCCTGAAATTCTCCACATATCCTGGTGCGATGTCATCAAACCCCTCAACAGGTGAAAAAATATGATGGATGGTCAGGTTTTTAGTGCGGAATGTAATTTCACTCATAAAATGTCTCCTTAAATTGTTAATCAGGGATTATGTTCTAAAATACTTTTGAATATACAATATTGAATACGATTTTCCCTTTGTATTTACATAGTAAGGTATCTGTATTCAGAAAGTCAAGTTTTTGAAACAGTCTATATTTCGATATTATTGAAATTATTCTTCAATGCATACTACAATGATTTATGTATATATACAAAGGAGGATTTTAAATCATGATTTTAAAAAAGGTAAAAAATGAAATTGGTGCAACAGCCATAGAATATGGGCTTATTGCATCGTTAGTGGCTGTTGTTGCTGTTACTGGCATGTCCGCAGTTGGCAGGAATTTATCGAACACCTACTGCACAATATCCAAACATCTTGGTGGGTCTGGAACCTGTTCAGGTGCATCTACGGGTAATGCTAATGGTGGTGGTTCTACAGTAGGGAGCAACTCTAATGGTGCTAATGGTGGTGGTGATGCTAATGGTTCAGGAAATAGCACCACTGGGAATGAAGGAATTAATTCTATTCAAGATATGGATAATTTAATAAAATCGTTGAAGGATAATTTGGATGGTCGTTATTTAGATACAAGTTTGGGAGGAACTGATGGTTTTTCAGAACAACCCTTAACTGATAGTTTATCAATACAATTATTGTCCCAGATGACAGATCACAATCAGAATTATCCTGATGATAAAATTACAAACGTATTTGGACTTTATGATGCAAAAACTCAACATCCTATCACTTCTTGGTCAGAAGCTTCTAAAGTTCTAAAAGATGCTATCAATAATCCTGGCTATATAGAAAATAATATTCATACAGGAAATAATAATGGTCCATATTTTGAAGTTACGACACAGCAGGGCCATGTGGTTACTATCGATGGTTTATTGAATACAATGATGCCACCACCTCCAACGTATGCACCGATGCCACAAACTCCAACGTATGCACCGATGCCACCACCTCCAATAATGAATGCACCGATGCCACCACCTCCATACTATCCATACTAAAAAAACCACCAGACCGTTTTAGGAGGGGGTCTGATGGTCACATGTCGCTACAACATAAAATCATTATTTTATATATAAATGATAATGTCAAGAAAATAATTTAAAAAAGTTCGATTTTCTTGCATATTAGCAAATACATTTATTATTATATATTCAAGGCATCATAATAATATGGTGTCCAATATTAATATTTGGAGGATTTTCATATGAAAACTTTAGTTAAAACTCGCAAAAATGAAGTCGGGGCAACCGCTATCGAATATGGTCTGATTGCTGCCTTAATTTCAGTCGTAATTATCACTGCTGTCACTACACTTGGTGGAAACTTGAATGATGTGTTCAATAATGTTAGTACTGCTATAGGTAAAGTAGCAACTTCTACACCAACTAATTAATCCACAGAATCAATCACAAGACTTTCACGGAGGAACCTTTCCGGGTTCCTTTTTTTATGCGTATCACATCACATCTTCAAAGTGCTTCCATGGTTTGCAACGTCTGAATTAGTCTGTTTCATCCATGTCATGGCTTCATTGGTCTGTTGGAGAATTTTCGCATTTTCTGCGTCTATCTTCCTGTTCTTCCAGTCTGTTAATTTGTCTTCCAGATAGTCCACATTTATGGAAATCATCTGTGTCAGAATATCCTTGCCATGCAGGTTCAGGAAATCCTCAAACGTGACAGAATTCCCGTTCTGTTCGGCATGAAGCTTCTGATAATTTTTGTAGGACGATTTGTATAAAAGGTAGCTCTGAAACAGGATATCTTCCTGCTGGTCTTCTGACATCATGTTCCATGTCGCATCACTGATGGGAGCAGGAAGTCCAAAATTAATCTCAACAGGTTCAACCTTCTCTCTGATGGTCACAGAACCACCAAAAAACAGGCTCAGGAACAGTTCCACCAGCAAAAGCAGAATGTTGCTGTCAATGCTGTTGTTCCATTGGTCAAGCCAGTATTCCTGGTCTTTAAGGTTCTGATAGGCCCTGCGATAAAAATACCAGTCTTCCTGTTTTGCCTGTTTCAATCGGGCTTTGATGTCCCTGATATAATCCGGGGTTATCAGAACAATATGGGACAGGCTGGCAACATGGGTGATGCGTCTGTTCAGTGTTCCAGTGCAGACAATCTTTTTAATATCTGGCTTTGTGCTGACAGGATTTGAACCTGTTGCTGTGCGATGGTTTCGAGTAACTGCTGTATCTGGTCGATGGGTGAGGGTTTGTCTCCTGTCTGGTTGCTCATCAGGTCGAGAATGTTTTGTGTGTTCTTGTTCGCTCCATAGGCTTCCTTGTAGGTCTGCCGGTATAAAGAAATTCTCTTGGACTGTTCCGAGTTCTGGAAGTGTTCTGTCATTAATTTTTCCTTTCTTTTGAATGTCTGCGTAAAATGGGAGGTCATACCCCCTGACGTAGTTCACAGCCTGTTTTGCTGTGATTTTCAGAGGCTTCCCCTCTGCTTTGGAGGCCATGTTGACCAGCCTGTTCAAAGC
>NZ_BCTP01000012.1 GCF_001571345.1 Komagataeibacter xylinus NBRC 15237
ACCTCCAGCGGCCTGGTGCCACAACCACGTTCCATGATGCCGCTGTGGTCGGCTTCCAGTTCACCACCAATCTGTAAACCCTGCCTTACAGTAAAAAATACTGGACACATGAAGCGTTACTGAAAATAACAATAAAGGAATGCAGCATGACGGAATACGTTGGTGCAATAGACCAGGGCACGACCAGTTCCCGGTTCATGATATTCGACCGGAAGGGAAACGTGGTTTCCGTTGCGCAGAAGGAGCATCGCCAGATCTACCCAAAGCCCGGATGGGTTGAACACGACCCCATGGAAATTCTTGAAAACACGAATGAAATGATTGGTGCGGCCATGGCCCGCGCCAATCTGGGCGCGGCCGGCCTAGCATCGGTCGGGATCACCAACCAGCGCGAGACCGCCGTGCTGTGGGACAAAACAACAGGCCAGCCGCTGCATAACGCCATTGTGTGGCAGGACACCCGCGTGGATCAACTGGTCAGCGATTATGGCCGCGATGGCGGACAGGACCGTTTCCGCGCCATTACGGGCCTGCCGCTGGCAAGCTATTTTGCCGGGCTGAAACTGCGCTGGCTGCTCGATAACGTGGAAGGCGCGCGCGAGAAAGCCGAAAGCGGGCAGGCCCTGTTTGGCACGATAGACAGCTGGCTTTCATGGAACCTGACGGGCGGTGTGAAAGGGGGCATCCACATTACCGATGTGACCAATGCCTCGCGCACCCAGCTCATGAACCTGAAAACCTGCGCGTGGGATGAGGACATGCTGGCAGCCTTTTGCATTCCCGCCGCCTGCCTGCCCCGCATCGTTCCCTCCTCACAGGTTTACGGCACGATCGTCATCCCCAGCCTGCAGGGCACGAAACTTGCCGGCATTCTGGGCGACCAGCAGGCCGCCCTGGTGGGGCAGACCTGTTTTGCACCGGGCGAGGCCAAGAATACCTATGGCACCGGCTCGTTCCTGCTGATGAATACCGGCACCGAGCCAGTGCAGTCCAAGGCAGGGCTGCTGACAACGCTCGCCTACCAGTTTGGCACGGAAGAACCGCGCTACGCGCTGGAAGGCTCCATTGCCATTACGGGCGCACTGGTGCAGTGGCTGCGCGATAACCTGAAGCTGTTTGACCTGGCAACACAGATCGAACCGCTGGCCCGCAGCGTGGCGGATAATGGCGGGGTCTATATCGTCCCCGCCTTTTCGGGCCTGTATGCCCCGTACTGGAAGGAAAATGCGCGCGGGGTCATTGTGGGGCTGACCCGCTATGTCACCCGTGCGCATTTTGCCCGCGCAACGCTGGAGGCCACGGCCTATCAGGTGCGCGATGTGGTCGCCGCCATGGAGGCAGACAGCGGCATCATACTGCGCAGCCTGAAAACGGATGGCGGCATGGTGGCGAACGAACTGCTGATGCAGTTTCAGGCCGATATCCTGAACGTGCCGGTCGTACGCCCGAAGGTGGTGGAAACCACCGCACTCGGCGCCGCCTACGCCGCCGGTCTGGCCGTGGGATACTGGAAAAACATCGATGACCTGCGCGCCAACTGGGCAGTGGACCACACCTGGCAGCCCACCATGCCGCCGGAGCAGCGCAGCCGCTACCTGGGCTGGTGGAAGAAGGCAGTAGAGAAATCCTTTGACTGGGCGGAATGACCCGCCCCCGAACACATGTAAGGAAACAGGCAATGAACAGGGAATTCCTGGGTGAGCTGATTTCTGAAGCGCTTGCCGTGTTCATCATCATCGCCTTTGGTGATTCCGTGGCGGCGATGTATCTCCTCTATGATCCCAGCCCTTACCTGCAGGCCTATTGGGGGGTGTGCATTGTATGGGGGCTGGGGGTGACGGTTGCCATCTACGCCACTGGATCCGTATCGGGCACGCATGCCAATCCGGCAGTTACCCTTGCGCTGGCAACCTACCGCGCCTTTCCATGGAAAAAGGTGGTGCCCTACTGGCTTGCGCAGACCGTGGGTGGCTTTTTGGGGGCGGGGCTGGTTTACGCGCTGTATTACCCCGTCATCGACCACTTCAATGACCTCCACCAGCTTACCCGCGCGGGCGGGGGTGGGGCGGGCGTGTTCTTTACCGCGCCGGGGGCGGGCATAACCCTATGGCATGCCTTCAGCGATGAAATCATCCTGACCGCCATACTGGTATTCGGCATCTTCGCCATTACCGAACAGTATAATGAAATGGCGCCGGGTGCCAATTTTGGCGCGCTGATCATAGGCTTTCTTGTTGCGGCCATTGGCGCGTCCATGGGGTATCTCGAAGCATGGGCCATCAACCCGGCCCGTGACCTTGGTCCGCGACTGTTCGCCTATATGGCCGGCTGGCATGAAGCCGCCCTGCCCGCAGCCGGACATTACTGGTGGATGCCTGTTGTCGGGCCGCTGATCGGGGGGCTGGTGGGAGCCACGGCCTACGAATACCTGGTCTTTCCCTTCCTGCCCGCGCAATTGCGGGCACAGAAGGCACGACAAGGCAAGATCGAGGCGGAAAGCGTTATCATCGGGGAATAGGCTGCCCGTACAATCCTGCCCTTCCGCTCAGGGGCAGGATTTCAGGGGTGGGACAGGCTCAGAGACTGTTTGAAACAGTCAGATCAGGAAACATCCAGCAATCATAAGAAAGTTTTTGGTGAAGCTTTTTTCAAAAAGCTTCGAAGAACGCCGCCTTTTTGAAAAAAGGCGGCACCCAAAAACTTTCATCAATGCGTTGTTTTCAAATAGTGCCTTAATGCGGGTATTGGTTTTTACTGAGAACCGCCCCGATGCCTGAGTGCACCGGGGCGGGACAGGCTCAGGAGCGAAACGCATCCAATACCGGGTTCTGTCCGCTCATATGCGCCCTGGGGCGTATCGATGCAGGCACGGCTTCAACCGAAGGCATGCCTTCCCCCACCACACGCAGGCACAGTGCCAGCGACAGGGCACCGGCATCAGGGTGGCCCAGGCTGCGCGTGCCATGGGTGCGGGCACGGCCCATGCGCGGCAGGAGGTCACGCGTGCCGTCTGCTGCCTTCTGTGCTGCATCGGCTGCCGCCTGCCATGCGTCGCGCAGGGCGCACCCACGATCGCACTCGCGTTCCAGCGTTTCGACAAAGGGCACCAGCGCGTCCATGAGCGTCTTGTCGCCAACCTGCGCCCGGCCAAGCTGCATGACGCGTTCCATTGCGTACCGCGCACCGTGAACCAGTTGTGGCGCATCGGGTATGGATACATCATCGAGCGCCGTGCTGAAGGCCCGCAGCCCTTCGCCCCACAACGCGCCTGACGTGCCGCCTGCACGATCAGCCCATGCATCCGCCGCCGCCGCCAGCACGGTCGCGGCCCCGGCGTGGGCACTGGCCGCCTGACGGGCAGCCTGATGGGCTGCGGCCGACCCACGGGCCATGCCCTGCCCGTGGTCGCCATCTCCGGCCACGGCATCAATACGGCCCAGTTCGCCCTCCGCTGCAGCAAGCGCCTGTGCCACTCGCGCCATGGTTTGCGCCACGCACAGGCCACCACGCTGGCCAGCCGGGGTTGCGGCCTGCGCATAAACAACAGGGGGCTCTTCCTCCATCACGCTGTCAGTGGCGTCAGGCTCACCCGTAATGCCCGCATGGCGCAGGACTGCCGTATCAACCGGCGCGCGCCAGTAGTGCTCCAGTTCCTCATCCAGCCACGTCATGGTCAGGGAACAGCCTGCCATATCGAGGCTGGTCACATATTCCCCCACCAGTGGCGCGATAACGGTCAGCCCCGCCTGCGCCAGCAGGGGGGCGAGCGCCTCCCACAGCACGAACAGTTCCTCGTGCTTGGTGCTGCCCAGCCCGTTGAGCACGATCGCAACCCGGCGGGGCGCGTCAACGGGCAGTTCCGCCAGAATACGGTCAAGCAGCACATGCGCCAGTTGCGCGGGTGGCGGAATGTCCTGTTCATCTATGCCCGGTTCACCATGCACGCCAAGACCGAGCGCCATGCGGTTCTTGGGCACATGGAACAGCAGGTCCGCCTCGCCGGGCAGGGTGCAGCCCTCAAACGCCACGCCAAAGGTGCGGGTCTGGCTGTTGGCACGCAGGCCGACTGCCTCGACCGCATCAAGGTCCAGTCCGGCTTCCGCTGCCGCGCCAACAATGCGGAACACCGTCATGTCACCCGCAATGCCACGCCTGCGGGCCATGTCGTGTGCATCGGCGCTGGCCACGTCATCGGTGGTGGCCAGCAGGCGGGTGTCGATCCCTTCACGGCGCAGGCGCTCGGCTGCAATGCCAAAGTTCAGCACGTCGCCTGCATAATTGCCAAAGCCAAGGATCACGCCCCCGCCGCGCTCGGCCCTGCGCGCCACGGAATAGATGGCCTGCGTGGAAGGCGAGGCAAAGATGTCGCCCGCCACCGCCGCATCGGCAAAGCCCGTGCCGACATAGCCGTTAAAGGCGGGGTAGTGGCCTGAACCACCCCCCACAACCACCGCCACCTTGCCTGCCCGGCCCGGTTTTGCCCGCACGACCCCACCGCGCACCATGCGCACGAGGTCACGGTGAACAAGGCTGTAGCCATGCAGCGCGGAGTGGGCGAATTCGGAAGCATTGCCGCAAATTCTGGTCATTTGCATATATCCTCAGCTAACAGGAAACATCGCAGCACGGCATGGTCATGCCTCACGGTGCAGGTAGCGACGCGCCAGGGAATCAAAGGAGATGGCCAGCACCACAATCCCGCCGCTGACCACCGACTGCCAGTAAGGCGAGATGCCGAACAGCACGATGATGTTCTCGATCATGCCGATAATGACGGCACCGAGCACCGCCCCCACCGGGCTGCCCAACCCCCCCGTGGTGGCCACACCACCAATGACGGCGGCGGCAATTGGGGCCAGCACCCACGTATCGCCAATGGAGGGCTGCGCCGTGCCCAGGCGCGCCACCATCAGGATGCCGGCAAGGGCTGACAGGAAGCCCGCCGTGGCGAAGGCGGCAATACGGATGGCATCCACCCGCAGGCCCAGCATGCGGGCGGCGTCGGGGTTGCTGCCAATGGCATAGACGTAGCGCCCGACGGGCGTGCGCACCATGACAAAGGCCACCACGCCAAGGCAGGCCAGCAGCACAATGAAGGGCACCGGCACGCCATAGACCAGCCCACGGCCCAGAAAGGAGATGTCAACGGGCACGCCGGTAATCGCCACCCCCTTGGTCGCCACCAGGATCGCGCCGCCGTACACGCCCGCCATGCCGATGGTCAGCACCAGCGAATGCAGCCGCAACTGCGTGATCAGCACGCCATTGAGCATGCCGCATGCCGTGCCCAGCAACAGGCACAGCACCAGCGACAGCCACGGGTTCAGCCCCGCCTGCACCATCAGCATGCCGCCCGTAATACCGGCAAGCCCGCCAATCGCGCCCACCGACAGGTCGAGTTCGCCAAGGATCATCAGGATCGACTGCCCGATCGTGACCAGCCCGATAAAGGCCAGCGCACGGGCCATGATCATCATGTTGAAGCCGGTCAGGAAATGCGGCGACAGCAGGCATGACACGCCAAAAATCAGCACAAGGGCTGCAATGACGCCCCCAAGCGGGTTGCGCATGCAGCGTGCAGCTAGCCTGCGCAGGGGCGGCAGGCGTGGCGGGGTGGGCGGCGTGGTGGGGAATGTGGTTTCAAGCGACATGACGAACCTCCGGCGCACCGATAATCGCGCCCACAAGTGTATTGATGTCGGTCGTGGCCTGGTCGAACGAACCGGTGATCCGCCCGGCATGCATGGTGATGATGCGGGTGGCGCAGCGTTGCAGTTCCGCCATTTCAGAGGAGACAAGGATGATCCCCACCCCCTCTTCCGCCAGTTGCTGCATGATGCGGTAGATCTGGAACTTCGTGCCGATGTCGATGCCCTTGGTCGGTTCATCAAAGATCAGCACGCGCGGCCTGCGCGCCATGGCGCGGCCGATGATCGCCTTCTGCTGGTTGCCACCCGACAGGTACATGATCTTCTTTTCCGCCGATGACGTGCGCACATCGAAGCGCGCGATGGCATCGGCCACCACGCGCCGCTCCCGGCCCGATGAAATGACGCCACCGCCCATGATCTGGTCCATGACCGATACGGCAATGTTCTCGCGCACGCTCAGCAGCGGAAAAATGCCGTGGTGCCGCCGCTCCTCAGGCAGGTAGAGCATGCCCATCGCCACGGCCCGGTCCGGCCTGCCGCGCGGGATCTCACGCCCGTCCAGCACGCACCTTCCCGCCGTTGCGCGGTGATAGCCGAACATGGTCTGCATGAGTTCCGACCGCCCTGCCCCTACCAGCCCGGCAAAACCCAGTATCTCGCCCCGGCGCAGGGTGAAGGAGGCATCCGTAAAGCCGGGACCGGACAGGTGCGCCACATCGACGATGATGTCCTGCGTTGCCGATGCAACGCCGGGCTGGAAGCGTTCATCAAGCTGCACGCTGTTGCCCGACATGAGGCGGATCAGTTCGCCTTCATCGAGTTCCGTCATGGGGTAGGTGCCCACGCTGCGCCCGTTGCGCAGCACGGTGACCGTATCGCCCAGCGCGAAAATCTCCTCCATCCGGTGCGAGACGAACACGATCGCGCAGCCTTCATCGCGTAGCGTGCGCAGGATGGAAAACAGATGTTCCGTCTCGCTCGATGTGAGCGAGGAGGTGGGTTCATCAAGGATCAGCACCCGGAAATCCCCGGCGCTGGCCGCGCGCGCAATCTGGAGAAGCTGCTGGTCGGGCACGCTGATATGCCCCACCTTCTGCCCCGGCCGGGCATGCATGCCAAAGCGGGTCATGAGCTTCTGCGCTGCCGCTTCCATTGCCGTGCGTGACACGGTCATGCGCCCGAAACCGGATTTGGCAAAGGGCATGAACATGTTTTCCGCGACCGTCATGGTGGGAAACAGGCTGAGTTCCTGCGGCACGTACGCCACGCGGGCAAACAGGGCATGATCGGCCAGCGCGTCATGGCCCTCCATGTCCACGCGCCCCGCATCCGGGGTCACGAGGCCGGTCAGCACCTTGATCAGCGTGGATTTTCCCGCGCCATTTTCTCCAGCAAGGATATGGACCTTTCCCGCTTCCAGCGTCAGGTCGATATGGTCCAGCGCCACAACGCCGGGATAGGTCTTGCGCAGGGATGAAACGTGGAGAACCGTCATGGTCGTTACTCCATCACTATCCGGAAAGATCAGATGTTCTTCTTGGTCAGGACATCTATGCCGGTATCTATGTATTTGGGCGTCTTCTGGCCCAGCGCGCGCTGCCATGCGGCGATGACAGCCCAGTAGCCCTGCATTTCAGGCCGGCTGGAGGCGGATGAATCCGCCACCCCGTCACGGATGAGCTGGATCATGTCGTTGAGGTTGTCGAGCCCCACTTCCTTTACCTTGCCCGTACGCCCGCTTTCGCGGATGGCCTGGCCGATGCCCACCGGGCCTGCCGCATCGCACGCCACCCATCCGGCAAGATCGGGATGGGCCTGCATGATGGCGGAAGCCTGTTTCTGCGCGGTTTCGATACTGTCGTTATCAATACCGGTCGCGACCACCCTGATCTGCGGATACCTGGCAAACGTCGCGCGTTCGCATTCCGCGCGGCGGGCATGGTTGGGGGCGGTCGGCACGCCGATCATGATCGCGACCTCGCCCTTTTCCCCGATCAGCCCGGCCAGGCGCTGTGCCGCGATCGTGCCCTGTTCACAGAAATCAGCCCCGACTGCGGTGACGTCCATCCCTTCGGGCGGGAGGGAGTCAAACACCGTCATGGGCACCTTTTCATCCACGGCCTCAAGCATGGTGGCGTGGTTGCCCTTTTCATCGAGCAGGTCGAGGATCAGCCCATCGGGGTGGGTTGCGATCGCGCGTTCGATGATATCGTTCTGTGAGGAAACATCGGCCGTTTCAGGCGCGCGGTATTCAATTTCCACCTTGCGCCCCGTCGTCTTTCCCAGCAGGTCGGCCGCTGCCTGGGCGCCGGTATTCACCTTGTCAAACCACGGATGGACCGTTTTGGGGATCAGTACGAAACGCAGCGGCGCGTGATCATCTGCCGCCCATGTCGCCATGGGCGCGAGCGCCAGTGCCGTGGCAAGAAGAAAAGCTGTTTTCATTTTTATTGTTCTTTCGCTTTACCGCTCATCCGGCTGCATATGCAGCCAGCGTTCAGCAGGTGGTAACGACAGACTCTGGATGGGTGTATTTTTCACCCAGTGCATCAATACCCGCCACATTGCCTGCCGAGGGGCCATGCGGGTCGAAGGAGCAGGCGAGCCACGCATTCACGATGCTCTTGGCCACCTCCGGGCCGATGACGCGCGCGCCCATGGTAATGATGTGGGCGTTATTGGACAGGGCCGCCCGCTCGGCTGAATAGGTATCGTGCGTCAGTGCCGCGCGGATGCCGGGTATCTTGTTGGCCGAAATGCACACCCCGATCCCGGTGCCGCAGCACAGGATGCCCCGGTCGAATTCCCCGGACATGATGGCCTGCCCCACCCTCTCGCTCAGGCTGGCATACAGTTCGCTGCCACCGCCGGGGGGGGCTGACATGTCCAGCACGTCGTGCCTGCCCTGATCTTTCAAGTACTGCGCAAGCATGCCCGCCATGCCGTTACCGGCGCTATCGCCACCAATGGCTATACGCATCGTTTTTCTCCTATTATGGTAATGGAGTGTATTTTTACTCAGTTTTTTACTGCATCACTGGCGCATAGACGTGCCACGCGTAGTGTAACGCCATGATCCAGCAGGCGATCACGCATTGCGGGATCAAGGCCGTCATCGGTTATCACCACATCGAATTCGGACAGGTCCGCCAGGCGGTTCAGCGCGTTGCTGCCAAACTTCGTGCTGTCGGCCATCAGCACGCGCCGGTCCGCGCTGCGCATGAGCGCGTGCTTGGCCTTTACGATATCCTGTTCCTGGTGATAGGCGTTCACGCCATGCACGGCGGATACGGACATGAACAGCGTGCCCACCCGCAAGGCGCCGATCGCCTGTTCACACATCAGCCCGAAAAATGCATCAAAGGTAGGATGGTACCGTCCCCCCAGCGCCATGAGGCTGATGGCGGGCATGGATGCCAGGGCGGAGGCAATGCCAAGGCTGTTGGTGACCACCGTCAGGCCGCCCATTGTCGCCACGTGATCCACCATGCAGCATGCGGTGGTTGAATCATCGAGTGCGATGACATCACCGGGCACGATCATGCCCGCCGCCAGCGCTGCCATGGCTTTCTTTTCACGCATGGCGCGACGCCTGCGATACAGCATGCTGCTTTCGGCAATGCCATTGGGCAGGGTGGTGACGCCCCCATGCACCCGGCGCAGCAACCCCTGCGCCGAGAGTGCGTGCAGGTCACGATGGATGGTCATGCGACTGGTTTCAAAACGCGTGACCAGTTCATCAATCTCCACATTACCCCGGCCCATGACATAATCGACCATGGCGCGCCTGCGGGTGGCGACGGTGCCGGTTTCAGCCAGATGCAACATGTTCATGGGCAACACTCCCGATAATCTGCCTGAAATCAGCAACGCTCCACGCAGCCCGGCCAATAAAGACACCATCTACATTGGCAATACGGGCATAGCCGCATGCATTGTTCCGTGTAACGCTGCCGCCATACAGCAGGGGGATCTCAAAGCCGACTGCCTCCCCCGCCATCTCGACCAGCACAGCGCGCAGCCGCGCATGGGCAGCTGCAACAAACGTGGTATCCGCCGCCTGCCCCCCCGCCCCGATGGCCCAGACCGGCTCATACGCCACCAGTACCTGTGCCAGGCGGGCGGGCGGCACACCGTGCAGCGCAATGCGCAACTGGCGGGCCAGCACATCATGCGTCACGCCAAAGGCGTGTTCCTGCGCCGTGTCGCCAATACACACCAGCGGGCGCATGCCGTGGCGCAACACCGCATGAACCTTCAGGTTGACGGTCCAGTCCGTTTCACCAAAATGGGCGCGACGTTCGGAATGGCCGATCTCGACCAGTGTGGCGCCACATTCAGCCAGCATGACGGGCGATATTTCCCCCGTCCATGCGCCTTCATCCTCCCAGTGGGTGTTCTGCGCCCCCACCATGACGGATGTGCCGTCCAGTATGGCGCAGACATCCCTGAGCGATGTAAAGGGCGGGATGACAAAAGGTTGCACCCCGCCGGGCGGATGAAAAGCAGCCAGCGCGCGCGCGGCCTCGATGGCGGCGGCGGGGCCCTTGTTCATTTTCCAGCTTGTACCAATCCATAACGGTCTGGAATGCATCACGCGGCTCCCTATCTGGCAGGCTGTCCATACATAACAGATTACATGATATATATATCATTGGTGGCGTTATCGTTGCGCCGTGCCCGACATGAGAATGTTCACGTTCTCATGATCTTCAGAAATACAGGAAATAATACCCTGCCATTCCAAAATAAAATTCACAAACACACAGTATTGGGGCAACTGCCATAGTCAGCTCACGGTGCCGAAGCCGCCAGCAGCATGTTTTCGGTTATGCAGCGATCAGCGCCGAGCGGGCGTTCGGCACGCCGCCCCCCGCGCGCCAGGGCATCATGATAGAAACAGGTTGCTTCCTCTGGCAACAGGTCACCATCCGTCACATGCCGCATGGCCTGTACCAGCAGCAGCGGATCATCGGCATCGACAATCTTGCGCCCGAACAGGGCTGCGCGTGCGCCGCAGGCCTGGGCCTGATGCAGCAGTTCAAGGCAGTCACGCGTCGTGCCGCTGCCGCCCCCCATGATTCCCACCACCATACGCGGATCAAAGGCGCAGAGTTCACGCAGGGCCGTGGCACCATTGAAGGGAATTTTCAGGAACTCGGGCCGCTCCGCCTGACGCAGGCCCGCAAGGGCGCGGATGATCATGTCATTAAGGAAAAAGCCCCAGTCGGGTTGCGCAATCCGCCCTTCATTGGGGTTGAAGACTTCAAGGAAATAGGAAAAACCCTGCGCCTGCGCCTCCTCGCGAAAGCTGCGGAAGCATTCCAGCGCATGGGCATCATGTTCCGCATTGCCATTGAAGGTCATGGAATACAGGCCAAGCCGGGTCTGCGCACCGGCCAGTGACGCGCTGCGAAACGGCACGGAACGCTGGGTGGCGTAGGGGCTGCCCCGCCCGCGCCACAGGTCGGTGGTATCATTGGCGCGGATGGCAGGCTGCACGTGGCTGTGGTTAAAGGCGCCTTCGTGCACCAGCGTCTCCAGCGTGGAGGCCGAGACCAGCATGATATCGACAACATCAAGCTCCAGCATGGCGCGGATGTCATCCAGATAGTCTTCGCGGCAGCGATAGGGCGACAGGCCGCCCATGGTGCGGTTCCGCCCCATGGCGCTGATGCCTGCGGCCATATCGGCATCCTTGGCATCGGCCAGGATAAAGTCGGCGCGCGTGTCGGTGCCTGCGACCATGCGGGCAATCTTGGTTTCATAGCGGTTCATTGTTCAGGCTCCGATCGGTTCGGGCTGCATGGGGTTTGCGGCAGGCATGCGGTCGGCGAGATGGTGTCGCGTTTCGGCTTCCTGCCAGGCTTCACCGGCCTGATGCCGGATCGTGGCGGCATCCCACCCAAGGGTTTCACCCGCAATGCCTGCCACTTCATGCGTGACGTCGGGCGTTAACGCGCCGGATAGGGCAATGGTGGTGCGGCGGTAGAGAATATCCGCCACATGACGCACCTGTTCATGGCGGGCGATGAACATGATCTCCCGGCTCGTATAGGATGGCAGGCTGCGCAGCGGCGCATCGGGCGCAAGAGCGCAGAACCGTGCAATGTCCATTGCCAGCGTGCCGTAACGGCCAAACAGCATGCGTGCCCGTTCACGCGGGATGGCACTGGTTGCGGCAAAACGGTCGATATGGGCTTCAAGGTTCGCGCGACGGGGATAACCACGCCCGCCCCCGATTGGCAGCGACCGGGTGGAAACCTGCCGCACCCGGCCAAGACGGGGCAGGATGGTATCTGCCACTTCCTCCGCCAGGCCGCGAAACGTTGTCCATTTTCCGCCCACCAGCGAAAACAGCGCGACGGCTCCCAACCGGTCCTCATGCACGATATGGTCACGGCTGATCGCGCCGGGGTCGGACGCGTTGCTCGCAGGCAGGGGCCGCACGCCACTGTAGCGGTAGATCACGTCGGATGCCTCAAACCTAAAACCGGGGAACAGCGCACCCAGCATATCGAGCATGTAGTCCTGTTCCGCATCGGTGCAGATGGCTGCGTCCGGGTTGGAGACAGGGATATCGGTTGACCCCACCAGCACGTGATCCAGAAACGGATAGGCCAGGCAGATACGCCCGTCCGGCGTGCCGAAATACACCATGTTCCCATCCAGTTCGCGCAAAAGCCCGTCATGGCGCAGCAGCAGGTGCGACCCCTTGGTGCCGCCGATATACCGGGTGGGCACGCCAAGGGCCGCATTGACCTGATCGATCCACGCACCGGCTGCATTGACCACGACGGGCGCACGCGCGTGCCATGACTGCCCGCGTGGCCGGTCATGCAGCATCACAACACCATCACGAAACGCTTCAACATGGGTATAGGTCGCGACACGACAGCCTTCCTGTGCATGCAATGCATCATGCACGCATTCATAGCCCAGTCGTTCGGGCTGGCTGATGGCGGCATCGTAATACTGCGCGCAGGCCATGACGGCGCTGCTCATATGGGGCCAGCGTGCCCGGGTCTGCCGGGCTGAAAACAGGCGGTGCCGGGGCATGACGCGGGCATGGCGGCCAAGGAAGTCATAGATCTGCAGGCCCAGTTCCAGCACAAGCGCCCCCCGGTCCGTCATTTTGCCGCCCAGGCGAAGAAAGCGCCGCACGGACGGCACGATGCCACCGAACCATGAGCGGACGGGCACGGTGGTGGGCAGGGGATGGACGACATGCGGCGCATTGCGCAGCAGCAGGTTACGTTCCAGCGTGGATTGCGCGACAAGGCGGAACTCGCCGGTTTCAAGATATTTGATCCCGCCATGAATCAGGCGCGAGGGGGCACTGGAAGTACCGCTGCAGATATCGCCCCGGTCCACCAGCAGCACGCGCACCCCCTGCACGGCCAGTTCACGCATCAGCCCCGCGCCATTGATCCCGGCGCCGATGATGATGACATCATAATCCTCCCCGGCAGGCAGGGCGGCATTCATGACGGAATCCCTCCCATCGCTGTCGCATGATGGGCATGCGGATGCAGGGCGGGATGGGCACCGGATACAGGCTCTGGCTGTGCGTGTGCCGGGGGCGACGTATCATATAGCGCGCGCCAGAACGGGCGCATGGCCTGCGCCAGTTCCACGTAACGGCGATAGATGCCGTCATACGCCGCCACCTGCGCCGGTTGCGGGTCATAGGTCCGTAGCGCTACATCCAGCCCCGCCACGGCGTGTTCCAGATCCGGCTGCATGCCAACCGCCACCGCCCCGGTCAGGGCCGCGCCCAGCGCGCCCGCTTCACGCACGGAAGAGACATCGACCGGCATGTCCAGCACATCGGCAAAGAGTTGCGCGATGGCGGGCTGGCCGCTGCCACCACCCGATATGCCCACGCGCGTCACGCTACCCGTCTGGCACAAAGCGCTGACATGCATGCGGTGATTGAACACCATGCCCTCCACCATCGCCTGCAGCAGATCGGTCCGGTCATGCCATGACTGCACGCCAAAAAATGACGCACTGGCAGGCGCCGCATAAGGGGAGCCGAACAGGAACGGATGGAAGAGCGGAACCGTGCGCGCGTGGCGGGCAGCGGTCAGGCGTTGTTCCACCTCATGCATCAATATCGTCGTGGCATCCGCATTGCCGGGCAGGAGCAGGCGGGCCATCCATTCCAGATTGCTCGATGACGCGGGCGAGATGGCCATGCAGTTCCACAATCCCCGCCGGTAACCGGCACGGCAGGCCCAGCCCTCCCCGGTGACGGGCCTGTCACGAAAGACCTCGTTAATGGAAAACGTGCCCGCCGTAAGCGACATGTCGCCCGACCGTGCATGGCCCATCCCCACCGCGGCGGCCGTTACATCATGCAGCCCCGCTGAAACCGGCGTGCCCGCAAGCAGGCCCGTTGCCGCGGCGGCGCTGGCCGTGACCGTTCCGGCGCGTGCGCAGGAATCCAGCATGGGCGGCAGGCAGCCGCGCATGGCCTCCAGCCCCAGTATATCGAGGATGGCGGCGCTGTACTGCTGCGTATGCAGATCGGTAAAGGCCGTGCTGGCCTCGGTTATGTCTGTTGCGACTTCCCCCGTCAGGCACAGCCGGATCCAGTCCTTGGCAAACAGGATGGAGCCGATGGCGTGATAGCGCTCAGGTTCATGCTCGCGGATCCATGCCAGCAGGGTATTGGCGGAATAGGCATAGGGCCGCTGCCCCGCCAGCGGCACAAGCTGGTCCAGCACCCCGCGTTGCCGCCACTGGTCGTGCAGGTCGGTCGCGCGGCTGTCGAGCGACATGATCCCGCGCCCGAGCGGGTTGCCCGTGCGGTCGAGCAGGAACAGCCCGTCGCCATGCGCCGTGACACCCACCGCGGCAATGGCCTGACCGTTCAGCCCCGCATCATCGAGCGCCATGCGGATGGTTGCGGCAACACCCTGCCAGACCTCGCCCATGTCACGTTCGACATGATGCGGACGGTCCATGTGCTGGACTACACGACTGCGCCCCGTGCCCACGATTTCCCCCGTGGGGGAAAAAATGACCGCCTTGGTGGTGGTTGAGCCGCAGTCTATTCCGATAATGAAGTTCCGGCGCATCCTCGACCTCCTGATATCCAGCAGCATGATGACGGATTCACGATGTTATATATAACAAGTATAGTGTTATATATAACGCATATTAATGTGATCCCACAGGCCGGGAACCGGATCGGATGGCGTGCAAAAGGCAGCGCAGCCATTGCGGTGGCCACATTGAATGTGACACCGTAACAGGTATCCCTTACGCTAGGCGCCTTCCTGTTGACCTGCGGATGAAGATCGATTTCCAGTATGACCGACAACACGGGCCTGTCACATTTTCCGCCTTCCACCCGATCTGCCCGCCGGGGCGACAGCACGGCCCGCAAGCAACGCATCCTTGACCTGCTGCTTGAAACGGGTAACGCCACCATTGACGCGCTGGCCGCCCATTTTGCCGTCAGCCGCATGACCATTCACCGCGATGCCAACGCCCTGGCGCAACAGGGGCTGGTGGAAAAGCTGCATGGCGGCCTGGCCCTGCGCAACCGCACCGCCACACAGAAGACCGTAAGCTACCGCACAACCCGTGCGCGAGAGGGCAAGCGGGCGATCATTACGCGCGCCATATCGCTGATCCGACCCGAACAGATCCTTGTTCTGGATGATTCAACCACCGTAGCCGAGATGCTGCCCCTGCTGCCTGCGCTTGCACCGCTGACCATCATCACAAACGCCATGGGCGTGATCCAGGCACTCGCCCCCTACCCTGACCTGCGCCTGATCTGCCTTGGCGGTGATTACAACAGGCCCCGCAACGCCTTTTTCGGGTTGATATGCGAGCAGGCGGCACAGGGGCTGCATGCCAATACAATGTTCCTGTCCACATCCGTCGTCCATGATGGCACGGCTTTCCAGAACAACCCTGACATCATCAAGATCAAGCGCATCCTCATGGAAATCTGTGACCAGACGGTTCTGCTGGTGGACAGTTCAAAATTCCGCAAGGGTGGCCTTTACCGACTGGCCGGTCTGGATGCTTTCGATCATGTGCTGACAGATGCACAGATCCCGCCCGCCTTACATGACAGACTGAAGACTGAAGGTATATCACTTGAAGTCTGCCAGACCGATGGCTGACCGTGAACCACATTCAAGTATTATAACATATCGCTTCTATTGTTTTTAAATCGTTCGTGGCAGTATAAGCCTCGTATAGAACATCACAAAACGATTGCAGGCTTTCGCAACCAGCAGCGTACATAACCGAATTGACTGCCCTGGCTTTCCGGAACCAGCACATCGCCATGCCAGTAGAGTCCAACCCGTCATTCCGATCTGTTATATTGAAATATTCCTCGTCCAAAAACTCAACCATATGGCCTATATTATTAATATTTATTTTTGATATATCTCCTGTAGCAAGATATGACTGAACATCATCATCGATATGGTCGTTGGCACCACTGACATCGCACGCCCATACAGCGACCATGCGTGCAATAAACTTTCTCTTTTCTTGTGATATGCCTTCCACAAACTTCATAAGTTTGGGATCAACCTGCAATAATATTATATATGATCCTGTCATTTCTTATTGTCTCTTTCAATTATATTACACCCGTCGCATCAGAGCCTGTCAGCTTTTGTTTTTTTTCAAAAAGGCAACAGCTTTCAATACTTCTTGAAAAAACTTGCCAGAAACTTTGATAATTGCACGTTATTATACTGCTGCATTGTTTGCAGGCAACGGTTCAGAACCTATCGCATCCAGCGCGGAAAGCCGCAGAACAGCGTTGTTTTGTCATTGACGGGCGTTTTGCCCTCAATTAAACGAAACTGAACCGTTCCGTTCAGGGTACCGAATGGTTCCCGCCCTTCTTGTCACTGGATCATGTAATGAACCGCTTCCGGCATGCAGCCCTTGTGGCCCTCGCCAGTTTCCTGGCCCTTCATGGCACGGCGCAGGCCGCGTGCGCGCCCACCGATGCCCGGATCGAACTCTCGGCGCACCATATCGCGGCAGGGGTCGGTTACATCTGGGGCCGGGGCACGCTGTATGATGGCACGCATGCCTACCCCTTCACCATTCGCGGCGGCGGCATGCTGAGCGTGGGCGGCATGGCGCTGTCAGGGCAGGGCTGCGTGCGCAACCTTGGCCGCCTGTCTGACTTCAATGGCACTTACTGGAGCGTAGGCGGCACGGCCACCATCCATCATGGCACGGCGGGCCTGGTCATGGAAAATGGCCGGGGCGTGGACATCAATCTCGCCGCACACACCCGGGGCGCTTTCCTGTCCGGGCAGATCGCGCGGCTTTCATTTCGGCTGAAGGGCGGCCTGTAGCCCCGAACACGGGCGCGCCACCCATTCGCAATGACCGTTTGAACACGCGCCGCCGTTCTGGCATCCCCATGGCGACAGGCAGGATTGCACGGCTGAATGACACCCGGCCCGCATATCATGTTATGTTTCGTGATATAATGTGACTGACTGGCGACTGGAGTTTAAGGGACGAAGAATGTCTGACGTATCATCAAGACCGCCACATACGGGCGGACGCCCGACGCCCGAAGGCTCGGCGCAACTCGACCGGCATGTTCTTGAAGTTGCAACGGCATTGTTCATCAGGCAGGGTTACGCCGCCACATCGCTGGAACGGATCGCGCGCGTGGCGGAGTGCAGCAAGGCCAGCCTGTACCGACGCTACGCCTCAAAGGAAGAACTGTTCCGCGCGGTGGTGGCGGCACGGGGCAAGCTGCTGCTCGAGGCCGCAGGCGCGGTCGAGGCCTCCTCCACCGACCCGCTACTCGCCACGCGTGAAATATGCCAGTTCTTCCTTGACTTCATGCTGCGGCCCGAAACGCTTGAAGCCTACCGCATTGTCATTGCGGACGGACACCGCATTGCCTCCGTCGTGGATGACATGATGCACACCATCGTGGAACCCTTCGTGGCCACGCTGAGCCGCCTGATCAAGGCCGCTGCCGATGCCGGGCGCATCCACTCCACCGACCATGAAGAGACAACCCGCGTCCTGATCAGCCTGTTTTTGGGCTGGCCCCTACAGAACACCATGCTTGGCCTGAACAAGATGCATGACCCGCAGATGCGCACGCGCTTCTTTGAACGGGCCTGGCAGATCTTTATTTCAGGCATCTGCGTTCAGGAGAAATAAGGGTTTTGCGATGCCGTCTTTTTTTCAGGAAGGCGGCATTTTTCCTGGAGGGTGTCAAACGGCGCGACAGATCATTTTTTACAGGGGTTTTCTATATGTTATGTTGCGATACGATACGGTATCGTATATATGAGCATTAAAATGATGCAATCCCTGACGGGTGGCCCTGGAAGGGAATGACGACGGTGCCGACCAATGCAACCCCGATGGCCAGAAAAGACGCGCATTGGAGCCGTCCGATGAAACGCCGCCCCGCAGAAGCATGCCCCGCCACCACCCACAATAGGGGGCAGATCCTTGACGAACACACAAAAACAACGCGTTCCTGCATAATAGATGTTCATGATGTTCAGAGATTTCACGCTTACTGACAAAGAACGGGAGGCGTTAAACACGATCTCCACGAAAATACACAGGCCGGCCAAGCGCCATATCTATACCCAGGGCGAAGCGGGCAAATATGTCTACCGCATCCGTTCCGGCGCCGTGCGGCTGGAACATCACCTGCATGACGGGCGCAACCATATCTTCGCCTTCATATGGCCAGACGACATGTTCGGCGTCATTGAAGAGGGGGTCTATCCCGCCTCCGCCATTGCGCTGGTGGATACCTACCTGTTCCAGATCCCCTACGCCGCGCTGCTCAAGCTGATCGAGACCCATCCGCGCATCCAGACCCTGTTCCTGCAGCAGGCGCTCAATTACACAAAGGCCGCGCAACGCCACCTGCTGCTGGCCACCTACCCGCTTGTGGTCAAGCGGCTGGCGGGGTTTCTGCTTGAATGCAGCAAGCAGGCCGATTTCTATGACCGGCACTCCAATGTCCTGACCCTGGCCATGGACCGCAGGGATATTGCCGACTACCTTGGCTTTGCCGTTGAAACGACAAGCCGCATGCTCAAGGAACTGGAAGACATGAGGCTGATCAAACGCCTCTCGTCACAGCGCATCGTGCTCGACCGCCATAAAATCATGGAAATATTTTAAAAGACCGCCCGCCAGCCCCTGACCAGCGCAGCCGCGTGTTCAATCCGCCTGTCTGCCCCCTGCCGCCCCATCTTGCCACGCCCCGCCACCTGCCTATGCTAGGCCCCGCTACAAGCGTTGTCCGCAGGGAGTTCGAGAGCATTGGCCACACCCCAACCCATTGACACAAAGCTGACCCAGGCCGCGGTTTTTCTTGTCCTGACCCTCAGCGCCGACACCGAGGTCGGCCCGCAGGTGCGCGACCTGATGGGAGACCTGTCATCACTTGTGCGCGGTGTCGGTTTCCGCATTGATGATGGCAGGCTCAGTTGCATAACCGGCATCGGGTCCGAGGCATGGGACCGCCTGTTCGGCGCACCGCGCCCGATGGACCTGCACCCGTTTGCCGAGATCAATGGCGTGCACCACGCCCCTTCCACGCCGGGCGATCTTCTGTTCCATATCCGCGCCACCCGGATGGACCTGTGCTTTGAACTTGCAACCGCCATCGTCTCGCGGCTCGAAGGTGTTGCCACGGTGGTGGATGAAGTGCACGGGTTCAAGTATTTCGATGCCCGCGACCTGCTCGGTTTTGTCGATGGCACCGAAAACCCGGTGGACCAGCCCGCCCGTGATGCCACGCTCATCGGTGATGAAGACCCCGCCTTTACGGGCGGCAGCTATGTCATCATCCAGAAATACCTGCACGACCTGAAGAAATGGGATGCCATACCCACCGAGGTGCAGGAGCACATCATCGGCCGCAGGAAAGTATCGGATATCGAACTGCCCGAGGCCGCCAAGCCCAGCTATGCCCATAACGTGCTGACCAATATTGAAGAAAACGGCCAGCAGCTCCAGATCGTGCGCGACAACATGCCTTTTGGCACGGTGGGCACGGGCGAATTCGGCACCTATTTCATCGGCTATGCCCGCTCGCCCGCGCGCATCGAGCGCATGCTGGACAACATGTTCGTGGGCCTACCGCCGGGCAATTACGACCGGCTGCTTGATGTGAGCACGGCGGTGACCGGCAACCTGTTCTTCATCCCCACTGCTGATTTCCTTGATGCCGCACCCGACCTGCCCGCGCCGCAGGCGAGTGTTGCAGCCGCCCCGCCCGCGGCACCGCAACCCGTGGCGCAAGCGGCCGGCTCGCTTGGCATCGGATCATTGAAGTAAAGGACACCAGACATGAACAACCTGCACAGACACCTCGCCCCCGTTTCATCCACTGCCTGGACCGAAATCGAGGAAGAAGCCACCCGCACCCTGCGCCGCCACCTTGCGGGGCGTCGCGTGGTTGATGTTTCCGAACCCAAAGGCACGGCCTTCGCCGCCGTGGGCACCGGGCGCGACCGGCGCATCGATGCACCCACCGACGGCGTGCAGGCCGTGATACGCGACGTGCTGCCGGTGGTGGAACTGCGCGTGCCCTTCACCCTGTCACGCGCGGAAATCGATGCGGTGGAACGCGGCGCGCGCGATGCCGACTGGCAGCCGGTCAAGGACGCTGCCAGAAAGATCGCCTTTGCCGAGGACCGCGCCATTTTCACCGGCTACGGCGCAGCCGGCATGAAGGGCATCGCGCAGGCGACATCCAACGCCCATGTCAAGCTGCCCGCATCGGTCAGGGATTACCCGCAGGCCTTTGCCGATGCCCTTGCCGCGCTACGCCTTGCGGGCGTCAACGGCCCCTATGCCATCGTGCTTGGCGCGAAGGCATATGAGGCGGTAAGCGGCGGCGATGACGCGGGCTACCCGGTGCGCAAGCACATCGAAAGCCTGATTGACGGCAAGCTGGTCTGGGCGCCCGCCATTGAAGGGGCCTTTGTCATCTCGCTGCGCGGCGGCGACCTGCAGCTTGATATCGGGCAGGATTTCTCGATCGGCTATCTGGCCCATACGGCTGACACGGTCGAACTTTACCTGCAGGAAAGCTTTATCTTCCGGGTACTGACCAGCGAGGCCGCCGTCGCCCTCGACTGATTTCAAACCGAACACGCGACCAAGGACATGATCATGCAGAACCCCCTGGCCACAACACCAGAGACCGAAGCCCGCATCACCGCCAAAGCCCAGGAACTGTGGGAAGCCGACGGCAAGCCCGGCTGCGGTGCCGCAGCCTACCGCGAAGCCGCATCGGAACTGATCGGGATGGAAAGCAACCCCGACGCGGGCCAGATCCCCGTTGACTCACCCGTGCCGCTCGATGCGAACGGAGAGCCCGTCGAACAGGCCTGGCTGGAGGAAAACCTCGGCAATTCCGGCGGCAGCATGGATGAACTTGATGACAGGCAGGAAGTGCCCTTCGCCACGCGCGCTGAAGAGGCAAAAGCCCTGAAGGACCAGGACTGACCCTGCCGTGCGGGATGGCAGTCTTCCATCCCGCACGCACCGCCCTACCCTCCGACCATGACCCGCACCAGCGCCACACTTACGGGTTGCGCCACAAGGAGCGCTACCGCAGCCCGGCGGCGGAAGCCCTGCTGGCACTTATTGGCCGGGAGGCGAGCGGCCATGCCTAGCGGGCATGGTCCCACCGGTTCTGCCAATGGGCCAGATAAGCCTGCGCAAGGGCGGGATCATCCCAGATCACCAAGGGCGTTTTCACTATTCTTGCGCTGCGCGCCCTTGGTGAAATTGAAGGAGCCGGTCTCGACATTCTGGCCATCTGTAATGATGACCTTGTCGTGCTGCACGGCATAGACATCATCCATCCTGACCTGAATACCCGCATCCCTGACCCGTGCGATGGCCATCTGGTTGCCCTTGCCCTGATTGCCTTCCTCATCAAGCACGATCGCCACATCCACCCCGCGCTTTCTGGCCTTGATCAGGGCTTCGACCACGTTATCGGCGCTGAAGAAGAACGCCATCATGCGGATCTGGCTCTTTGCACTTCTGATCACGTTGAGCACCAGTTCGGTTGCCGATCCCTCTGGCGAGAAACCGACATCGATATGCGACTGGGCATAAACCGGCGTTGTCAGGCCAATACAGAGAAAGGCTATAATAATGCTTTTCATTTTATCTTCTTTATTGACATGGATCTGTATAAATTCTCACGGCACCAGTCAGGGCGCGCCTAACCCATTCCCGCCACCACGCACGGGGCCATAGGCTGACAAACAGGCCGCACTATCCTCTTGAGGAAGAGCATCAGGTCAACCCTGTTTCAGGCAGGGGCATTCCCGCCATATAGTCACGACACATGAAGGCAGGGCCTGCCACATCTTGTGAAATATGTTTTCATAAAAGTGTCATATACTGCCCTGACCTGCACGCCGCACGGGGCGCAGGGCGTGCCGCATCCGGCCTACCCGTCGCTTGCATCCCCGCCTTGCCAATTGATAAATATCAACGACATCAATACCAAAAAAATCGCGCTATACTCAGCAGACTTTCCCACCGGGGGAAAAGGTCAGGACCATGATCCATGGCCCCAGCAAGGCGCAAATTCCATGAGATATGCCCACAGCAATTTTGAAGCATTCGTCCGCCCTGAAAAACCAGCCGGAATTGACACCCGCGCGGCCTGGATCATAGGCGGCGGTCTTGGCGGCATGGCCGCTGCCGCCTTCCTGATCCGTGATGCGGGCATGCCGCCTGCACACATCACCATTCTTGAAGCCTCAGCCGACAATGGCGGCGCGCTCGATGGCACGGGTAACGCCGAGACCGGCTGGCTCATTCGTGGTGGCCGGGAAATGGAAGAACAGTTCCAGTGCCTGTGGGATCTGTACCGCTCGATCCCGTCGCTTGAAGTGCCTGGTGCCTCCGTGCTTGATGAGTTCTACCGCCTCAACCGCGCCGACCCCAGCAGCAGCCCCATCCGTGCCATGCACGCGCGCGGCCAGCCCCTGCCCAATCGTGACAGCCTGACCCTGACCGGCAAGGCGCGGCGCGAGATTCTGACCCTGATCCTGACGGATGAAGACAGGCTCGATGGCAGGACGATCAGCGATGTGCTGTCAGCCGATTTCATGAAATCGAATTTCTGGCTGTTCTGGCGCTCCATGTTCGCGTTCGAGACATGGCATAGCGCCATCGAGATGAAGCGCTACCTCGCCCGCTTCGTGCATCAGATCCTGGGCCTCAAGGACCTGCACACGCTCAAATTTACGAAATTCAACCAGCAGGAATCGCTCAGCAAGCCGCTGGCCACGTGGCTGGCCGAGCAGGGCGTGGTGTTCCGCCACGGCGTGCAGGCAACCAATGTGCGTGTCGATACGGCAGGCGGCAAGAAGGTCGCCACCCGCATCGACCTGCTCGAGAACGGCCAGTCGGGTGGGATCGACATCAAGGCGGATGATCTGGTGTTCGTGACCAATGGCTCCATGGTGGAAAATGCCCGCTGGGGCGACCATCACACCCCTGCCCCGATCGAAACCGGCATTGCCGAGGGCAATATCTGGCAGTTGTGGCGCAACATCGCGGCACAGGACCCTGCCTTTGGCCGGCCAGACGTGTTCTGTGGCGACACCACAAAATCACGCTGGGAGTCCGCCACCGTCACCACGCGTGATGCACGCATTCCTGATCTGGTGCACAGGGTAACGGGGCGCGATCCCTTCTCTGGCCGTACGGTTACGGGCGGGCCGATCACCATCCACGATTCCGCGTGGCTGATGAGTTGGGTCGTCAGCCGACAACCGCATTTCAAGGGCCAGCCTGAAGGGCAGATGGTGGCGTGGCTGTACGGTCTGTTCAGCGACGTGCCGGGCAATTATGTCAAGAAACCCATGCAGGACTGCACCGGCGAGGAAATCACGCGCGAATGGCTGTTCCACATGGGCGTGCCGGAAGACCAGATTGACGACATGGCCGCCACGGGTGCCACCACCCATCCGTGCATGATGCCCTTCATCACCGCGCAGTTCATGCCACGCGCGGCAGGCGACCGACCGAAGGTGGTGCCCGATTGCAGCGTCAACCTCGCCTTTCTCGGCCAGTTTGCCGAAACGCCGCGCGATACGGTGTTCACGACCGAATATTCGGTCCGCACCGCGATGGAGGCGGTCTATACGCTGCTCGATATTGACCGCGCCGTGCCGGAAGTGTTTGGCAGCATTTATGATGTGCGCATGCTGTTGCAGGCGGCAGCCGAACTGCGCGATGCCCGCAAGATCCCCGCATCAGGTGTGGTGCGTCACATGGCAGATGGCACGGAAATTGGCGATCTTCTGATCCGCTATGGCCTGATCTGAAAGGCAGGCAACACGGCGTTATGAAAAATCGCCACCTTTTGCAATAAAGGTGGCGACAGATCATGACTATTTTGACCTGAAAGTAGCATCATGGAAATAAAATGAACGACAGGACTGTTCGTAACAAGCAAGATGCAGGCGGTTTTTATCTGATCAGGCCCGGACCTGCCTGGAGGACGCGGCGCGCATCGAGAACCGGCGGGCACGGCTCAAGCAATGGCGGGCTGTCGCCACGCCATATGAAGCAACAGCCGCATTTTCCACCATCCTCATTACTGCGACAGCAGACTGTATCAAACCCTGTCAGCCACTAGAACTCCAGGCAGATCTTGCCAAAATGCCGGTTGCTTTCCTGATGACGAAAGGCCGCCACGATCTCTTCAAGCGCAAAGCTGCGGTCAATGACCGGGCGGATGCCATTGCCCTCAACAGCCCGCACCATGGCATGCTGGTCGGCCCGGCTGCCCACGAGCACGCCCTGCAGCCGGAACTGCTTGAGCAGCATGGGTACCACTTCCAGTTGCCCTGCCACGCCCGTCAGAATGCCGATGACGGAAATATGGCCAGCCACCCGGATGGCCGCCATCGACTGTGCCAGCGTGGCGGGGCCACCCACCTCGATGATATGGTCCACGCCGCGCCCGCCGGTCAGTTCCCATGCGGTGGTGCCCCATTGCGGGTTTTCGCGGTAATTGATGACGTGGTCCGCACCAAGGGCGCGCAGGCGTTCGAGCTTTGCAGCGCTCGATGAAGTGGCAATGACCGTAGCCCCCGCCATCTTGGCAAATTGCAGCGCGAAGATCGACACGCCGCCCGTGCCCTGCACCAGCACCGTATCACCAGGCTTGACCGCATCATCAACAAACAGCGCGCGCCATGCCGTCAGCCCCGCCGTGGTGAGTGTGGCCGCCTCGGCATGCGACCAGCCGCGCGGCGCATGGGTAAAGGAGGTGGCTGGTGCTGTCACCTCCTCACGTGCATAGCCATCCACGCCGTCGCCCGGCACGGTGGTGAACCCGATCACCTCTGGCGCGCCCCCCAGCCAGGTGGGGAAAAACGTGCTGACAACACGATCGCCAGGCGCGAATTCGCTCACACCTGCGCCCACTTCCACCACTTCACCCGCGCCATCGGCCATGGGGATGCGCGGCACTGTTGGACCCCACATGCCGCTGACAACCGCGTAATCATGATAGTTCAGCGAGGAGGCATGCAGCCTGACCCTGATTTCACCGTGTGCCGGCGCGCGGGTGGGCTGGTCGGACATGATGACATGATCGAAGCCGCCGGGCGGCTGCACAATAACCGTTCTGGGCATCGCGGGTTTCTCCTCACTACAGTAAAATACAAAGGGGCTGGCATAGGTAAGCATTTATTGGGACGGGTTAGGAAGGAAGCTTAGCCCATCCGGTAAGGATTTTCACGAGCCTTGCGGGAGAGCGGGTATTGAAGCGCCACTCGCACCCGGCCAGAACGAGATGGAAGTCCTTGCGTGGTATTTCATTGTATCGTCGCAGATGATGCCTGGCCTGGCTCCAGAAGTTCTCGGCGCCATTGATATGGTCTCTTCCCTGGGTGAAATGCCTGCTGTGGTCGACGCGCTCGTGGTGGAACTCAGACACAGCGAGCTTGTCGTCGGCATGCCATAAATCACTGTAAACGATTGAATCCGGTAGAACTTTCTGCCGGATGAAAGACACCGGCGTCTGGTGGCCAGCATTGGGGATCATGACCGCATGAACGCGGCCAGACCGCTTCAGCAGACCAGAAACGGCAACTTTTCAGGCAGCGCCTCTGCCCCGTTCACCTTTGCGATGTCCATTGAAACAGCTTTCATCGACTTCGATCTCACCGGAAAAGGGCGCGTCATGAGCAATCTGTTCAGCGATGATTTCGCGCAGTTTGCGGTAATACAGGGTCGCGGCATTGCGATTGACGCCCACGGGTTCGGCGGCACTCCGCGCGGGCGTGCCCGCAACGAAGTGCTCCAGAAGCCGTTTTTGGGTGCCAACAGGCAGTCGGCTGCGACGACGTGCTTTCATAGGATATATCAAGCCTTTATCGGCTTACCCTATGTCAGCCCCTATTATTTTTCATCAATGAGTTGTTTTCAAACAGTGTCTCAGTGATTGACCAGATCGCGACTGCGCGCATATGCCGCTCTCTGGCCGATCTGGCGCATCTGCGCCCGCAGCCCCTTCTTGCCGGGAGTTGGCTCGTTGGCGTGATGGTTGCCGCGATGGAAATCAGGGTTGAAGGCAAGCCAGTTCATGTCCTGCTCCACCACCTGCATCGCGCGCTCCACCGCCTGCGGAATGGACGGATCATTGCCCATTTCCCACGCGGGGTGTTCGTGCCCGATCACCACATGCACATCCACTTCGGCCTCATGGCCATATTCATCGCGGCCAATAAGGGCCAGGTCAATGGAGCCGCTGGCCTCATCTGGCGCGATCATGGAAAAGCAGCGGCGATCCGCATCGAACGAGACCCAGTCCGGCAGCGGCGCGCCGCCAGCCTGGCGTGCCGTAATGGTCAGGTTGAGGTCCGTTCCATCGGAGCTGATGAAGGCACCGGCCGGCACATCGATATCGTATTTCTGGTTGGTTGTCACAAACCGGTAGAGTGACGTTCCGCGTATCCATGTCTGGTGCGCGACGCCAAAGCCACGCTGGAACTCGTTCTCGAACCCGTCCTCCACCGATGTCTTGAGCAGGTCGGAAGAACTGAGGTCATTGTTGAGGGTCGAACCCGAAAGGGCGGGATTGCCCTCCTGCTGTGTCACGTTCGTGTTCAGTGCCACGGTGGTCTGCGAGACATGGCTGGTCTCATCAGCCATCAGTGCCGAGACATCTGCCACCTGTGCCGCCGTGCCCGTGGCCAGCGTGCTGTTGGTCTCGACCAGTGCGGCAGACAGCCCGCCCGGCGTGCCGGTAAAGCCTGTTACCGGCGCAAAATGCAGTTCCGCGCTGGCAGGCAGCACAAGGGCGGTCGTGGCGGAAACCGAGGTGCTGACATTCTGCCATGTCCGGCCCCCGTCGGTTGAATACTGCCATGTGCCCTGTGTTGCCGGGTTGGCCGTATTGCCCACAATGGCAACGCCCTGCAGATGGTCGGCTACCGAGCCATCAGGATTGGAAGCACTATGCTGCTGGTCGGCCTGATCAGAGAAAGTGGGCCCGAACAGGGAGGATACGCTATCCCCCCTGACCTGTTGGTTGCTGGTATCGACCGAAGGCAGCGTGGCGCTGCCGCTGGCTACCGGCGCGTCATTGACCTGTTCAACACTGGTGCTCACCTGCACCGGCACCACATCAAGCGCGGTACCGCCACCGGTGTTGCTGACATCAACCCCTGTTGCAACGCCGGTTATGGCATTACCCGCCACAGCCTTGCCATCCGCCCCCGTGAAGGCGTTGGCGGTCGTGTTATCGATCACCGTTGCCGTAAACGAGATGCTGGACGGGTCACCATTGAAGTTGGGCGCAGGCTGGAACCAGATCTGCGCATCCCCGGGCAGCACGACCGCACTGGTGGTGGAAAGGCCGGTCGGCAGCGCCTGCGCCGTGCCACCGGGCACGGAATACATCCATGTCCCTTCGCTGGCGGGCGTGGCGTTGCCGGTAATGGCAACGCCGCCCACGCCATTGGGGGCATCCGAGGCAGGAAACAGTTGAGAAACCGTCTGCTTCGTGCCCGGCTGGTCTTCCGTGCCCGGAGGAATGTTTACAGCCGTATGGGCATCCGGATTAACCTTGATATCCAGCGGCTGGCTGTTGGTGTTGACTGACCCGTTGGGGTGATCCTGCTGCATCTGGGTTATGTTCACGCCCGTCAGGGCCGTGGCGGTGCCATCGAGCGCCTGCCCGGTCACGCTGGTGGCAACGCCATCGCTGGTGCCGGTCAGGGGCACGTCGGCTGAGGTCTCGACAACCTGCGTGGTCAGCCCGCCCGGCGTGCCGGTAAAGTTTGGCACGGGGTCAAAGCGCACCTTGGCCTGATCGCCCAGCACCACGGCATTGCTGCCTGAAACATTGGCGGGCACGTCCGTCCATGTCTTGCCGCCATCGGTGGAATACTGCCACGTGCCCTCGGTTGCGGGGTTGGCCGTATTGCCGGTAATGGCCACGCCAGCCAGATGGTCGGCAGTGGAGCCGGTGGGGTCGGTCGCGTTCTGCTGCGCATCGGTCCCGTCCTGCACGGCATTGGAGTACAGGGCGGCAACCGTGGTGCCCGTATTGGCGCTGTCAGCACTGTTGGAGGTCACATCAGGCAGCGTGTAGGGGCCTGCCGCCATGGTAGGCGGATCATTGACCGGCGTCACCGCGGTGGACAGGTCAACCGTGCCCGTGCTCAGCGCGGTCTGCCCGCCACGGGTCGAAACATCGGCGCCGGCTATCGCCATCGTGCCGGAATCCAGCGCGGCCCCGGTCAGCGGCGTGCCGTCGGTCGTGGTCAGGGCCTGCCCGTTCGCCCCCACCAGGGCCGGACTGCCCGATGAGGCGCCCGAATTGTCGATCAGCACGACCTTGAGGTCATCGCCACTGACAGGCTGGCCATTATAGTTGGCCGCAGGCGTAAACTGCAGTTGCGCATCCTTGGACAGCACGAGCGCATTCGTGGTCGAGACGGCAGCCGAAAGCTGTGTCCATGTCTTGCCGCCATCGGTGGAATACGACCATGTGCCCGCAGCCGAGGGCGTGTAACCCACCACGGCCACGCCCGCCATGGTGTTGGCGGTAGAGCCATCGGGGTTGGTGGCACTGTGCTGCTGGTCGGTCTGGTCGGAGAAGTAGCTGCCAAACAGCCCCTGCACGCTGGTTACCTGCGGCGTGTCTTCCGTTACCTTCCACGAGGCGGGCTGGTCCCCCGTGACCGGGGTCGCGCCGGGGGTGGTGTTATCGGCCACCACGTTCGGGGCGTCGTTCACGTTGTCATCCATCAGCGCCACGCTATCCGTGGCTGCTGAATAGGCGGAACCCGGCGTGTTGGTGCCCGTGCCCAGCCCCACTGTAGCGGGCAGGGCGGAAATGCTGCCATTGGCCGCGCCATCAAACTGGTCCCATGCGCGGAAGGTCAGGGCATCATTGACCTTGCCGTTCCAGTTCGGGTCGGTGGACTGGAAATACACTCGCGCCTGCCCGTTATCGATCAGGTGCAGGGCATTGCCACCGCCAACTGCATTGCTTGCGCCGCTACCGGCAAATTCGGTCCATGTCTTGCCGTTATCGGTGCTGTACCACCATGTACCGTGTGTGGTATCGGCGCTGGTAATGGCAATGCCGGGCAGCGACGTGGCGCCTGCGGCACCCTGGCCGGTCAGGCCCGCGCCGTCGGGGTCGGTCACGTTGCCCGCGCCACCTGTTGCCCCTGCATAGCCCACAAGCTGCGAAACCGCCGTGCCCACCGCGCCCTGCGGCGGGGCGGAGTCCTCCTGCGCATCGTTCAGGGAAACCGGGACCGAGGGATCAAGCACCGGGGAATCATTGGCAGCGGTGACCGCAATCGTGCCGTTGGTGACGATGGGCGCACTCGCCCCGTTTTCATAGACCGATATGCTCACATTGCGCGTGCCCTCGATGGGCGTATCGGAGCTGTCGTAATATGTCAGGCTGGCCAGCGTGGCCTGCCAGTTCTTGAGCGTGGTGGCGGTGCCTGCGGTCAGGGTCAGGGCGCCGGTTGCGCTATCGAGGCTCGCGGTAATGCCGCCCGCCGTCGTGGCGGCCAGCACGTCCTCCGCCGTGGCGGAACCGACCTGCACCACTACTTTCTGGATCGACCCCGCACCCGTGCCCGATGCATCCTCTACCGAGACATAGGAGCCAAGCGCGGTTGCCGATGCCGCGGCCGGGGTGTCATTGGGTTCGGTAAATGTGGTGGCAAAGGTCGTGCCACCAACACTCACATGCGTGAACATGGGCGCGCTGGTCTGCACGCCCCCCGTGCCCTGCGCGCCCGTGGTGGCCTGCTGGCCCGCAAGGTCGGTATTGCCATCGGAGAAGGTAGCTCCGAGCGTGACATCAAGCTGCGTTGCCGGATCGGTTGCCGTGGGCGTGTAGGTATAGGTCAGGTCCTGCGCCAGTGTGGCGATGCTGGTCTTGGTGGCGTTTGTATTGAACGTGAACTGCAGCACGCCGCCCGTGTCGGTATAGGTGCCGATTACGGTGTTGTTCACGCTCACCTGTCCGCCCGCCATGCTCACGTCGGTGCCCGTTGCGCCAAAGCTGTCCGTGGCCGAAGGAGTGGCCTTGCCATCAACATAGCGCTGCACCGTCAGCGTGGTACCGGCATAGGTATAGGTGCCGCTTTCCTTTGTGGTCAGCGTATCGAGTTCGTGGTCATCCACCGCTACCCCGCCATCGCCGATTGCCGTGGCGGTGCCAGCGGTGGCGACATGCGGCGTGGTGTCCTGCCAGCCTGTAATGGTGGGCGCGGTATCGGGCAGTTCATAGGCCAGGTCAGCATGGGTTGCGCTCATGCCACTGGCTGAATCCGCATCGGGGCTGACAGCGGTTGTAGCAGATGTTACCGCGCCATCATGGTTGTACACCTCCGTCTCGCTGGCAGGCACGCCATCCGTGCCTCCCGTGGTCGGCACGGTAATTTCCGCAATGGAGGCTGTGGGCGTGCCATAAACAGGCACCAGCGCCGCATAGTCGCCACTGGCATTGGTCGTGATGCCGGTCTGCACAAGGCCGGTGGCATAGGTGCCGTCCTGCCCGCGCGCGGTCACCGTAACGCCTACGCCATTCAGTGGGGTATCGATGGCGCTGTCATAGGTGCCGGGCGTATTGCCCAGCGCCTGCCATATCTGGCCCGACAGCGTGCCAAGCCCCATCGTGACCGAGCGCTCATAGGTATCGGCGGGGTTGGAACCTGCGGTGCCCGCCTGCCCGGCCGAGCCATCGCGGCTCTGCGCCGTGCCGCCCGAGGCGGCGGGAGTAGCCCCGGCCAGCGATTCCCACGTCACGCTGGTCGTGGTCTGCGCCAGTCCCTGCGTCAGGTCAGAGAGCTTGACCGTATAGGTCACGGTCTCGCTGGCACCGGCGGCCAGAGTCAGGCCGTTGGTGGTCACGCCGTTCGCATCGGCAGCCGCCACGCTGCCGCTGGCATTGATCGTGGTGTCCACCGTACCAGCGCCCTTGGCTGCAACAGCGCCAGCAACGGTTTCCTGCCCCGCCACCAGTGGGTCATTGAGGGCGACATCATAGGCCGTGGCATCGCCGGTATTGGTCAGGGTATCGGTAAAGGTGACGGTATCATCAGTGTAGTCGATCGCGGTCACCGCCTTGCCCAGCGTGACGGTGGGCTCCCTGACCGTTTCGGTCACGATGGATGCGGCGGAGGACTGGGTTGATGTGGGCGTTGGTGACGTACTGGCCGTCAGGCTCTCGCTGAAAGCGGGATTACCATCCTTGTTGGCCGTGGTATTGAGCACCGTGCCCGCCACCTGGATGATGGCATAGTTGGGAACGGATGACGTGTCGTTGTTGGTGACCGTGCCGAGATTGATGGTGAGCACGGTCTGGCCGGAGGAATCCGTTGTCACGCCGGTTATGGCCGCACCATTACCGTTAAGCGCGGCCTCCGCCGCATCCGTAAGCGTAAAGGTCTTGCCGTTCATCTGCACGGCCGATGTCGTGCCTTCCGCAAGCTGCTCGGCACTGCCAAAGCCGGATGATGTGACTTCCCCGTTCGGGCTGGCCAGCAGCAGGCGCAGCGATGTGGGGTCAAGCTGCACGTTGTCCGGCACCTTGAGGGTCAGCGTCACATCCTGGTTCTGCCCTTCGGGGATCGAGACCTCGCCCTGCAGGGTCACCTGGTCGCCAGGCACGGTATCGGCCGCAGTAACGGGCTTAGTGGGGGAAATGCCGCTGGTGGTGCCGTTGCTTTCACCAACGATGTCGAGCACGGACGTGAAATTGCCAACCGCTGGCGCATCGCTGGCCGTGCCCTTGAACGCTTCGGGCACGTCCTGCGGTGTCACCGGCGCATCCCCCGATCCGGACGGGGTGCCCGATGGCGGCATGAATTCGTTGCTCCTGGGCGCCGAATGCCAGGTGTAGTTGTCCGTTACCGCAAGCTTCGTGCCTGCGGGCAGGTCGGAGGCGACCGTGCCGGTAATGGTGTAGATGACCGGGGCATCGGTGGGAGCGAGAGAGGCAAGCTGGGACAGGGCGACGGATGTCTGGCCGGCGGCGACAGTGATGGTCTGCCCCCCACCCGTAATGGTGACGCCCGTCAGGTCCGAAGGCAGCGTAATGGCATGATCGACGTCATAGGCCGTGACATCACCGTTATTGCCCAGCTTCAGGGTATAGGTAACCTGCTGGCCGCTGTACAGCGGCTGGCCGTTCGTATCATCGGTAATGGTTTCGGTCAGGGAGGGCTTGCGCTCGGTTACGGTCACATCGGCGGGCCCGGCCTGTTCGGCTATGGTGCTCGTGTCATCATGCGCGCTGTAGTTCAGCACGGCCGATGACGTGATCGTGGCGGCATTGGCTGGCGCATTGTTCTCGCCATAATAACCGTTATAGGCCAGCGTTATGGTGCCGGGCGTGGAACTGGAATTGGTAACCGTCTTGCCAAGGTCAAAGGTCAGGGTGGTGGTGCCATCGGCGTTCCTGACCGCCGTTGGCGCGGGCAGGTTGCCACTGGCATCGGCGCCTGAGGCGGTCGCGCCGGTCAGGGTCGCGGTAAAGCCTCCGGCATAGTCCATGCCAGCGGGCAGGGTTTCCACCACCGTCACATCCCCATTGCCATTGCTGAGCGTACCCTCGGGCACGGTTACGGTAATGGTGGTGGTCCGCGTCTCGCCACTGACGATTGTGCCGCTGGAGGTGGCTGCATCCACGCCATCGTTTTCAGGCAGGTTGGATGGGCCAATGCTCTTGCTGATGGTGGGCACCTGCAGGGTGACGCTTGCCGGATCGGTCAGGTCCGACGCCTGCCCGCCAAGCGGTACGCCATTGGTCACGAACCCGTTGCCCTGCGCAACCGCGCCAGCGCTGTTGCCAAAGTTCACCACCGTTGCGCTGGCCACCAGCGTATCGCCCAGGTTCTGGCCGGTGGGCAGGGCCAGGTCATAGGTAATGGTCAGGTCCTGCCCCTTGGCCAGAACCGGATCGGTGGCCGAGGTGGCCGGTATGGTCAGGCCGCCGGTGGTGAAATAGCTGTTGGCGGCAGTCGTGGCATCCGCCGCCGAGGAATAGACCACCGTGCCATCGGCGCGCGTGATCTGGAAATTCTTCACATCCCCCGCAGAGAACCCGGCAGGCAGGGTGCCCGATACCGTCAGGTCGTACATGCCGGCCGAGCCGGTATTTTCCACCGTGGAGGCGATGCGCACCGTGTCGCCGCCCTCGGCCCCCGTGGCGTTGAGGTCGTTGACCGCGCCAAGGCCGCTCACGCCACCGGCAGGAACCGATGCATAGGCGCCACCATCCGATCCCGCCGCGTTGAAGGTGGTGGTGGGATTGGTATCCGTCCCTTCACCCGGTGTCTGGGGCGTGTAGGTAACGGATTTGTCAGTGCTGGCGCCGTTCATGACCGACACCACGCCCGTCTTGATCTCGGCCGCGGGCTCGGCAACCGTAATCGACTGCAGGGTAGACTGGGCCGTCTGGGCATTCTGCCCATTGGTCAGGGTGGACTGCTCCTGGCTGGTCAGGCGCAGTCCATCGGCAAAGGGGCTTGATGTTGCATTGAGGGTGAACAGCACGGCCACCTGCTTGCCAGCATCATTGGTGGCAAGCGTGTTGCTGTTGCCCATATCGAAGCTGATGCTGTTGTTCGCGGACTGCGTCGAGACCGTAACCTTGCCCGGATCGACACCGTTTGGCACGCTCACCACGCTGTAGGTGCCAGCCGCCTGTTGGGTCGGGTCCGTGCTGTCGGCAGCCGTGAAAGCGGAATCGCCGGTGCCCGTGGGGTTGCTCGTGTCATAGAGCGGCAGGGGCAGGTAAGATGAGAGGTTCAGGTCGGTATAGGTGCCGGTCTGGAGGGTATAGATTGCCTCGTAGGTCACCTTGTCACCCGCGTGGATGACGGGCGTATCCGTACCCTCAACGGCAACGCCATTGATGGCCACGATCTTCAGCCCCGTCGTGCCCTCGGGCACGGAAAGCGTGCTGCCTGAACCATCCTGCACCTGCGAGGTGGTGCCATCAAGGCCCGTTGCCTGCGCGCTGACACTCACGCTGCTGCTGACCGTATCGCCTTCGGTGACCGGGGTGTTCGTGGCGGTATAATTGTCGCTTACCGTGCTGGCATAGCTGATCGTGCCCTGCTTGCCCGCACCCATGGCAGGCAGGCTGTTATCGGCCAGGTACTGGGCGATGTTCATTTTCACCACGGTCTGCCCGTTATCGCCCGGCGTGGCCGACCAGTAGGCGCTGCCCAGTTGCACGGTATGGGACGTGCCGGTGGCATCGGTATAGGTAAAGGTGGGGCTGGTGCCCGCCTGCAGGGCCTGGCCATCGCTCAGCGTGGTGGTGACCACCATGCCGGTGCTGGAGTAGTAATCCGAATTCTCGATATGGATGTCATGCGTGATGATATCGCCGGGCATGACCTGCCCGGCAGGCAGGCCCGTGGCGCTGCCATCCGCATTCGTGATCGTATCCGTCTCCTGCACCGCGAACGCCTTGGCGTTGAACGTGGTGGGCGATGTGTCCACCGTCTGGTCCAGCGCAACGGCCGTGGCTGTCTGGCCCTCTGCCACAGGCGGGGTCCAACTGCCGGTATAGGATATGGTAGCGCCCGGAATGGTGGTGGGCGCTGTCGTGCCGCCAGAAGAATTGCCGCCAGAAGAATTGAGGATGGAATTCCCGGCCGCATCCGTCTGGCCAACATAAACCGGAATATCAATCTTGTAGGGCGCAGTTGCGCTGTAGGCCACGCTATCAAGCGTAATCCTGACCGACCCGCCTTCCTTTGAGCCGTCAGCGGGCGGCACGTAGGTGGCCGTGCCGCTGATGGTCGAGCCATCGGCCCCGGTCAGGGTAATGGGGCTGTTGTTGTAATTGACGCTGTCAGGCAGGGCGACATTGAGCGTCATGTCCTTGATGGCGTTGTTCTGCGTCACTTCGGCAGGGGTGACGGTCACCTCGTAGGTGGCGGGATAATCCGGGCCAGTCGGCACTTCATCCTCGCCACGCGGCGAGGTGATGATACCGGCGCTCACCTGCACGATATTCTGGTCAACGCTATTAGTCACGACCGAACCCTGGATGGTCGGGTCGGTGCCGGGATCATTGAGCGCATCGGCGCCATACTGGTAACCACCAGCCGCGGCGATGGTAACGGGGGCGCCGGCACCTGTGGGCGCATCGACGGACTCGACCGTGTTATTGGCAAAATTCGCCGTAAGCGTGAGGGTTGGCTGCTTGGGCGTGTAACTGCCAAACGGCAGGGAAACCACATACATGGTATCGCCCGCCTTGAAGCCCGCAGGCGCCGTGACAAACTGCGGCTTGCCATCCGTGCCGCTGCTGTAGGGATTATAGGCCCCGATCTTGCCATCGACATCCACCAGCGTGACAGCCTTGGCGGACAGGTCCTGGCCCAGATAGGTTACGGAGGTCAGCGGGGTATCCTGCGTGGCGTTGGTCGGGGCGAATATCTCGACAAAGGGCGCGTAGCCCACGCCATTGGACGCATTGTTGGCAAAGGTAATGGTCTGGGAAAAGGCATTGCCCAGCAGGTTGCTGGTATCGGTGGAACTTGAAATGGTGACGGTGGCCGTCGGGCTGTCGAGCACACTGTCATAACCGGCCTCGGCCGCAAGCGAGAAGGGTGCATCCACGGCATTGCCATCCAGCCCGGCCGTGCGCTCCAGGGTCCAGTCACCCCCCAGCACGCCAAGGCCCGTGGCATCGGTCGAGGCGGCGACACCCGCGCCGGTCAGGGTATGCAGGTCCTCGACCAGCGCCTGACCGGCAGCCCCCTGCCCCACATCGCAGCCCCAGAACAGGATCTGCCCCTTAGCCCCCAGCGCATCGCCCCACTGCGCCACCTGCGTACTGTCCGCCATGAGGGTGGCGGCATTGATGGTGGCACTGCCAAGCTCGATCTGGCCTGCCTGCCCGTAGGTGAGGAAGCTGACACTGTTGAGGTTGTGCTGGTGCGACAGCACGCGCGAGACGACGGACATGCCATCACGCGTATTGTCCACCACCACCACGCCCACGTTATTGCCTAGCGAGGCGGTGAGTTCACGCCAGTCACTGACGCGGGAATCCACAAAGACGATATCGGTAAAACTGTCTTTTTTTCCACCATTGCGCTCATGTACCGACTTATCTGTACCAGTGGTTGCAGGTAAATCCGGCAGGGAACCAACGGATTCATCCACAACAGGGGCATCATGGGCATTTTCCCCCTGATTCTCGTGATGGTGTCTGTCTGCCCCATGGTGATGGGAGACATGCGCCACGCTGCCATCAAAGAGATATCTCTGCTCAAGAATCAGACGCATGAAAAATCCATTTTTATCAACAATTTGTTTAGGAATACCAGATTATGGTTTCCATGAGATGAATCATTTCCACTCAGCAGGGCGCCACGACCGTATTTTCAATTCCCGCATTCCATCTACATTTTTTTTGCTTACGTTACAACAAATGAAGTTGACAGAAATGTGACGGCACCATAACTACCATGCCGCACTCGGTATCGAGCGCAGCATAACTGCAAAACAGGCGGGCATTACAAAACCATACCTATATATATCTCTATATAGTTCTATATAATCAGATAACCACAATTCTATTCCCGCCATCTTGTGTTGAAATTACTCTTGACGACCTGAATACAACCCTGAAATTCATGGTAAATCCTGTGACGCATCAGCTTATCCGTGGCAAATTACGTCTGGCTTCCTGCGCTGCGCTTTCGACAGTCATGCTGCTGGCGGGGTGTGGCATGCGGCCCAAGCCCATGCCCCTGGCCGATCATATCAAACGTGCCGATGCCGATCACGCCACGATCGAGGCGCGTTATCTGCCGCTCGATGGCGACCTGACACTGGGCACCGCCATCGCGCGCGCGCTCAAGTTCAACTATGACTCACAGGTCGCCAAGCTTGAGATCAACCAGCAGGAAAAGCAGCTTGATCTGGCCCTGATGCAGATGCTGCCGCACCTTGCGGCCGATGCGGGCTATACTGACAGAAGCAACAACAATGCTGCTGAAAGTATTGATGAATTCAGCAACCAGCGCTCGCTGGATTATTCCTATTCCGAAATGCCCAGCCATGGCAGCGGGGATATCAGCTTTTCATGGAACGCCATGGATGCGGGGATCAGCTATTTCTCCGCCCGCCAGCAGGCTTTCCGCGCGCTGATTGCCGTCGAGCGCCGCAGGCGCGCCATCAATGATCTGGTCAAGGCCGTCACCACCAATTACTGGGAGGCTGCCGCAGCCCAGGTCATGCTGCCCCGGCTCGACCCCATCATCCACGATGCGGAGACCATGCTGGCGGCATCGCAGGATGCCGGTAACGCGCACCTGCAGTCCCCGCTGACGCTGCTCGATTACCAGCAGAACATCATCCAGATCCTGGGTGAGATGCGGCGCATCAAGGATGAGCTGGTTGGCGCGCAGATCCAGCTCGCCTCGCTCATCAACGTGCCGCAGGATGAAAAGCTCAATCTGGCCACCCACCCGCAGGATGTGCAGCCGCTGGGCAACCTCGACATTCCCACGCTGGAGCGCATGGGGCTGGTGATGCGCCCCGAACTGCGCATGGAAGTGTACCAGCAGAAGGTTGACCGGCAGGATGTCTATAAGGAAATCCTGAAGATGATGCCCGGCATTGGCGCCATCGGGAACGGCAACTTTGATTCGAATGCCCTGCTCTACCACCACATCTGGGGGCAGATCGGGGTGCGGGCGACCGTCAACCTGATCAACATGATCCAGGGCCCGCGCGCCATTGCTGTGGCCAAGGGCAATGTCAAACTCTCGGAAATGCGCCGCCTTGCGCTGAGCGTCGCCATTCTGGCCCAGATCAACCTGAGCGCGCAGAAATACGTTACGGCGGTGGATTTTCTCAAATCCTCACGGCAGATCAACGATGTGAGCCTGCAGATGGAGCAGCTTGCCGTCTCCGCCTCCGCCGCAGGCGCGCAGTCCGAGGCCAATCGCGTGCGCCACCAGATGGCCGCCCTGCTCGGCCAACTCGAATACAGCCGCAGCCTTGCCCATACCCATCAGGCGCTGGCCAACCTGTATGCCTCCATCGGCGTGGACCTTGTGCCCGCCAATGCCGATATTCAGGACCTCAGGCACCTGACGGCGCAAGTCGAGCATTCCATTGCCCTGTGGGAAAACGGCCGCCTGCCTGACCTGACGCTGCCCGATAATGTCAGGAAACCGGATGCGGGCACCAGCACGGTACCCGTCGCGGTACCGGTGCCGCAGGCTGCGCCGCCTTCCACCCCTGTTGCACAGACGGATGCGGCACAGCCTGCCGTTACACCTGGCTGATCTGCCATTTTGAATATTATTACTAATAAGTAATGTTTTAAGGCCCCATCACCCTGGCGGGAGTGGTGCCTTATATTCCGGAAGGCTGGTTGCATATATGCGTATATATTCGTTTATCTCGGCACTGTTGCTTGGCCTTGCACCCGGCACGGTCCTGGCCCAGGCAGCACGACCGGTCGCACCCGCTGACATGACACTGACCGCCACGGCACCTGCCCAGCAGCCTGATCTTGCGCCCACGTCGGAGCCGGACAGCACGGCGGTCCATGCCCCCAGCGTGCAGGTCACCGCACCGGTGAGTGCGCAGATCAGCGCCAGCATGTCGGGCCAGCTTGAAAAATTTCCTTTGCGCGACGGTGACCATTTCCACAAGGGCGACGTCCTTGCCGAGTTCCGCTGCGGCCAGCAGAAGGCAACCCTTGCCCACGCGCATGCCGAATACATCAAGCGCCGTGGCCTGCTGGATGTGCAGAACAAGATGAAGGCGCTCGGGCAATGGAGTGTATCGGACCTGCGCTCGGCCGCGGCCGATGAACAGGCAGCCAATGCCGATCTGGAAATGGCCGGCGCCGTTGTGGCCCAGTGCAAGGTCGAGGCCCCGTTTGACGGGCGTGTCTCCAATACCACGGTGCATAATTACCAGTATCTTTCAGCCGGAACCCCCATGCTGGAAATACTGGATGATACCTCGCTTGAACTGTCCATGATCGTCTCATCCATGGAACTGCGCCATCTGCAGCCCGGCACACCGTTCAAGGTTCATATACTGGAAACGGATGCCACCTACCCGGCAACCGTCAGCCGCATTTCGGGCAAGGTTGATCCTGTCAGCAAGACCATCAAGGTCTATGGCAAACTGACCCACCCCGCCCCTGACCTGCTACCGGGCATGACAGGAGAAGCCCAGTTCGGTCAATGAAGGTGGATGGCTGACGGATCATGACCTCCTCCCCGCCTGATCCCTTACGCCTGCAGCAGGGCCGGCAGGCCGCATTGCTGCGGCTGTCAGCCCTTGTGCATCTGTGCGAGCGCCTGCGGACCTGCCCGCCTGATGAACTGGATTTCGTGCTGGTCAACGAAAGCCATAATCTCCTTCCCTACCAGCAGGCCGCCCTTTACCGCACGGACAAGGCAGGGATAACCGCCATATCCGGCACGGCGGTGTTCGATTCCGCCGCCCCCTATGTGCGCTGGCTGGGCCGGGTGTTCGAGAGCATCACGCCACAGGCTGAGGCCAGAGCGCTTGATGTCGCGACCCTGCCTGCCACGCTGCGCGATGAATGGGCGCAATGGATGGCCCCTCATGCCGTGCTCCTTCCGCTGCTTGGGCGGCATGGCCCGGTGGGCACGCTGCTTGTCGCGCGGGCAGATGCATGGACACCGCCCGACATCCAGGCCCTGTGCATGATTGGCGGCGAGTATGCGGAAAGTCGGCAGCTTATCGCCTCCCAACCGCCCAGGCCACGCGATACACGAATGCGCAGACGCATCGGCGCCATACTGGCGGCTGCCGTGCTGGTGGCGTGCTACCCGGTCCATTCATGGGTTCTGGCCCCGGCTGAAGTCGTGCCGGTTGCCCCCACCTATGTGCGCGCGCCCTTTGCCGGTATCGTCCACCAGCTTGATGTCGCTCCCAATACAGTCGTGCAGGCCGGTACACCGGTCGTGGAACTGGAGCGCGCGCAGCTTGAAAGCCAGTACCTTGTTGCCCGCAAGGCGCTGGAAGTGGCCCGCACCCAGTATGATGAAGCCATTCAGGCAGGCATGCTTGATGCCAAGGCCCGCGCGCAGGCTGGTGAACTCAAGGGCCGCATTGACGAGGAAGCGGCCCAGATGCGCTACCAGAGCGAACTGCTGCACCGCGCCACCCTGACCGCCCCGATAGACGGGCTGGCGCTTTATAACGATCCTTCCGAATGGATAGGCCGCCCGGTGGAAGCTGGCGAACGCATTCTCATGGTTGCACCCGCCCTGTCGCGCCGGATCGAGATCCGCCTGCCCGCAACCGAGGCCGCACATTTCGCCCCCGATGCGCGCGTGCGTTTTTTTGACAATGTGCACCCAAACCATCCGGCAGAAGGGCATCTGGTCTTTACCTCCTACGCCAGCACACCGACCCCTGCGGGCACGCTGGCCTATACCCTGCGTGCCGACCTCGATAGCGACATCCGCCTTGGCCTGCGCGGCACTGCGCGCATCTACGGCCCACGGCACATGCTGGTGCTCTGGGCCCTGCGCAAACCACTGGGCGTGGTCCGGCAATGGCTTTCCTTCTAGCTGACCCGGCAGACGACGCATGAGCACCCCCGCCCCCTGGCCTGCCCTGCGTGATGACCTTGAGCTGTTACGGGGCCCCGTCGTGACCGGCGCGCCCACATGGAGCCTCTATGACCCCGCCCGCCACCGTTACGTGCGCCTTGGCAGCATGGAAATGGAAATCCTGCAACGCTGGGACCTGGCTGACCCGGACACGATTGCCCGCATTGTGCATGAGCAGACCACGTTTGATACGCAGTCGGCCGATGTCACGGCCTTTGCCGCCTTCCTGCAACAGGCCGGGCTGACGACGGCGCAGACCAGCGCAGACACCGCTTTGCTGGCCCGGCAGGCGCGCAGGCCGCCCTTGCTGTCATGGATCCTGCATCATTATCTTTTCCTGCGGGTAAGGCTGTGCAATCCCGATCCCGTTCTCAAACGCTGCGTGCCGCTAACGGACTGGCTTTTTACCCGCAGGTTCTGCATCGGGCTGGCACTGGCAGTGGGGTTGGCGGTCATTCTGGTCGTGCAGCAATGGAGCCTTTACGCTGCGGGGTTCATGCATCTCATCACGCCGCAGGGCGCAATCGGCATTGCCCTGGCGCTGACATGCAGCAAGATGGTGCATGAACTGGGCCACGGCATCGCGGCACGGCATTTTGGCTGCCGGGTGCCTGCCATGGGGGTGGCCTTTCTGGTCCTGTGCCCTGTTTTATGGACCGATACCACCGATGCATGGCGACTGGTCCGTGCGCGTGACCGGCTGGTGATCGACTGTGCCGGCATGGTGGCCGAAATCATGCTGGCCACGCTGGCCACCATTATCTGGAGCGTCATACCCGATGGCCCGCTGCGTGATGGCCTGTTTACGTTAAGCAGTTCGACATGGATCCTCACCCTGTCGGTCAATCTCAGCCCGCTGATGCGGTTTGACGGGTATTATATTCTTTCCGACCTCATGGGCATTCCCAACCTGCAGGAACGCGCCTTTGCGTGGACACGCTGGCGCACCCGAAAGTTCCTGTTTGGCATGGATACGCCCCCGCCCGAAGTCTTTCCCACATATCGGGGGCTCATGCTGACCGGCTACAGCATGGCAACATGGCTTTATCGTTTTTTCCTGTTCACCGGGATTGCACTGGTTGTCTATCATGCGGTTTTTCCCGCGCTGGGCGTGGTTCTGATGGGCATTGAAATCTGGTTCTTTATTGCCCGCCCCATCATGGGAGAGCTGGCGCAGTGGGCACGCCAGGCCCTGCATGCCCCCGGTAGCCGCCGCGTACACATTACGGGTGCGGCGTTTGCCATATTGATTGCCCTTCTTTTACTGCCATGGAGCCACACTGTTCGCGCGCCTGCCGTATTGCGGGCGAAAGGGCAGAGCATGCTTTACACGCAGGACCCTGGCCAGGTGGTGCGCCTGCTGCCCACAGGCAGCCTGGTACGGGCAGGCGAGACCGTGGCCGAACTCCGCTCTCCCCAGCTTGATCATGACCGTGCCGTATCAATTGCACGACTGGCAACGCTGGAGGCCACATTGTCGGAACGACTGTTTGGCGTGGAAGATACCGCCTCGCTTGATGATACGCGTGACAGGATCGAGCAGGAAACAGCCGAGCGCCTGCGGGCTGAAGCCGCGATAAGGCAATTGACCCTCACCGCACCCTTTGACGGCATGCTGGTGGATGTTCCACCGGAAATCCATGTCGGTGATACATTGAAACAGCATGATTATATTGGCTCAATCATAACCAGAGACCACGCCACTATTGAAGCATATGTGTATGAAACGGACATCAGCTTCATACAGCCCGGAGCAGAGGCCAGTTTTATGACCGATAGCCCTGGTGCCAAGCAGATTACGGGGCATGTACAGTCGATTTCGGTAGCATCAGTCCCTGAAATCGATGCGCTGGAACAGGCCTCCCTTTATGGTGGACATATCAAGGCACACCGGGACGAGACCAGCCACCGGCTCGTGCCGGAAGAAGCGGTTTATCAGGTTATTATCCTGCCTGATGGGCCGCTGCCACCAATCAGGCGGCGCATCAGGGGAATGGCCCGCATACACGCCACCGCCACCAGCTTCTTGCAGCGGACCTACCGCAAGATTGTCTCGGTCTTTATGGGAGAAGCAGGACTGTAGCAGCAATACGCAGGATCTATTTTATTTATGGATAAAGAAAATTTGGACTTGTGCCCATTAAGCCTGCCTCGATGGAGGCCCGCCAGATCGTCGAATGGGACAAGTCCATTCTCCTCCTGGAGCGGATTAACGCCGCCGCGTAGCACAATCCAGAGCATGCAACTCTCTCTGCTCAAAACGCAGAACGACAATCATCATCCAGAGCCTTCAATACCAGCCCGCGAACCCAAAATCAGGCAGAAAGGTCTTCATCAACGGTTCTTCGAACCCTCCATCTCATGGAAGCAGGTACTGTCATAACCCTTATTCGCAATCAGATGGTGAGTATCCGGCAGGACTGGAAGCAGCATGTGGGCGCCGTAATAATCGCTTATCTGGCTTTCCGTCAGAAGCATGGCAACGGCGCGCCTTATTTTTAAAGAGAAAGCTGGGCCAGATGTGCACAGGCCAGTTCAGCAAGTTGCGCCTGCGGGGCGTTGACATCCAGCACCATGACCACTTCTTCATGCATGTCGGGTTCCTCCAGCGTGGCGAACTGACTGTCGAGCATGGCAACCGGCATGAAATGTCCGGTTCGCTGGGAAAGGCGGGGCATGATGTCCTCCCTGCTGCCTTTAAGGTAGACAAAACAGACATCCGCGCTGTCGCCGCCAATCTGCCTGCGGTAACTGCGCTTGAGCGACGAGCACGTCACGATGCCACACTGGCCTGCATCGCGCCATGACTGTATCCGGCCAGCAATCAGATCAAGCCATGGTGCGCGATCCATATCGGTCAACGGAATGCCCTTGCTCATGAGGGCAATATTGGCAGGAGGATGCAGGTCGTCACCTTCGATAAGGGACCAGCCCATTCGTTCGGCTATCAGTTGGGCAAGTGTACTCTTGCCACAACCTGATACCCCCATAACAATCAGCACGCACGGTCGTCCCGCCTCACCAAACCTATGCGAGAATGAAACCATATCCTGCCCCATGTCATACATTGCCTATCCTACCGAATATTATCATGAGAAAATGATCGACCCAGGCCTGTCTCGACCGGCAAAGAAGCGATAGATAACCGTTACTGACCCGATCAGCATTCAAGACATCGACATCCTGACAGAAATAGGATAAATAAATCCAGTAAAATGGATGGCATAATTTTATTCCCGCTTGATACATTCGATCACGTTAACAATCATGGAATTTTATATTCCTTACCTTAAAACTAGACAGAATAAAATTACAACAAAGGGTGTTGCTTACTTTGAAAATCGACAAGTTCCAACTACCAGATCTTTTCAGATCACGGATGTCCAGGTTTTTGCAACATCGCGGAATTCCATACAGAACAGATACGATCCGCAGTCTGGTTATAAAATCTGTATCTGCGACTTGAACCCAATGAACTCCACGTTCTTCAGGTTTTTCTGTGCATTGGGATGGAAATAGATCTGGAAGTCTGGCGCAAACACTACGCCGCGCATGACATGAATCTGGTAGTTTGCCTCAAATACCGTTACGTGTCCCTGGACACCCGTGGCATGGTTTGGCGCCGTTTTAGCGGGGATCATGCTGAGATCCAGCATATCCGTATCTGAAACACCAGGCGCAATTTTTACATAGGTCATGACGACACCAAACGAATCATAGGGGCGACTTCTGATAAAACCACGGTCCACAAATGCCACATATGTTTCGTAATTACGCAATGAGGTACGCGGATCATTATAGATTATTCCGGTCATTGCCGTCAGCCCGCCTTCGGCATTGGAATAGGAATGGCGGAGGAGCTTCTGGTCAATTTCAAACCATGTGCTCCATGTCTGCTGATGAGTGCGGGCCGCCCTGCCAGAAAGGGCATAAGGCTGACCCTGAGCATCATAGTAATTGTCAGGGTTGGGAGCGGAGATCACCTGGCCGCCAATCTTGTAATGTCCCGGCAGTTTATGCTGGTGGCCCAGCAGGGGCTCCCAACCCAGCTCAATCGGCGCAAGCTGCCCTACAATATTGGATGAATTAAAATGAAACCCGGTCCTGTGCTGGCTGTTGGCGTAAATTCCACGTTCGGCAAAATAGACACCGGCCTGTATATAAATGTAACGTGATGGACGGCCACGCACACGAAAGCCCCACTCTCCGGCCGGATAGGACGTAATATACTGATTATCGATCGCCGCCTTGGGGCGCCCGCAAAAACCGTTATTCTGAAAATTGCAGAAAAGCGAACTGGCGCTGAATTCACTCATTTCAGTCAACCTCCCCCCGGCAATACTGACGCGACCACCGAGCAGGTTTTCCTCCCCATATGCCGTAACCAGATGAACGACAACATTGCCCCCTCCCCCGTATATTTCCGATGAGTGTGCAAGCCAGTCTCCCATCATGCGGTTGGCGGTCGTGCCATAGCGACTGGTAAAAAGCGTATGGGTGGCAAAGCCTTTCAGACCAATAACCTTTTCCCAGTTGATGTGAAGAGCGGTATTCATCTGCCCTGCGTTACTTGCCCCCTGCTTGTAATCCGGGTGGCCGGGCGTTGGACTTGAAATGGCGGCCGTGAATTCATTTGTGTTATCCATAGTCAAGACAATGCCACGCGTGCGTAGCCATGATGTCATGCCGAATGGGTCTGTAAACAGGGCTTCCGGCCGGGAAAATGGCGGAACCATAGGCCCGTTTGACGGATGGGCCATGAGTGGTGTCGCCACACGGAGCCTGGCGTCACTATTAGAGTTATCCTGAAAAGTCTGCGCTGTTGCTTGACTGCATAGAAACATACCCGCGATGACAATGACGAGCCAGGATTTTGTTCTAGAAACATGTTTTTGACAATATAATTCCATGATAACCGTCAATAACGCACGCATCCACCATGTTCCTGTCGCACTTATTGTTTATCAAACAAATATTCATTGCATGAATATTTAATCACGACATTCCGGAAAAATAGATGCCTAAAGCCGCCCTGCCCGCAGGGATGTCTTCAATATGTGTAAGATACGCCTGACTGCGGACGTATCCCACACAAGCAGTACGCCAGTTCAGATCACGGCAGTCAGCAATGACTGATCCGCAAAATGGGCAGCAAGATTTTTTATGACCAGTTCTCCCATGGCCAGCCGCGTTTCCACGGTTGCGCTGGCACGATGAGGCTGCAGTACCGCACGGGCAGAATGGCGGAGCGGCGCAGGTACATCGGGGTTCATGCTCGAACACGTCCAACGCCGCTCCACCGAGTTTTTCCGCATCAAGCACCTGTATCAGCGCCTGTTCATCCACGACCGAACCGCGGGCGACATTGACCAGAAAACCATCGGCCCCCAGCGCTTCCATAATCTCCCGGTTGACCAGATGCCGCGATCCCGCACCACCCGATGCCGCGATGACCAGAATGTCGCTACCCCGTGCCAATGTCAGCAGATCAGGCACAAAAGCATAACCCTCCAGTTCAAAATCCCGCAGGTCGGTATAGGATACAGGCATGGCAAAAGCCTGGGCGCGATGCGCAATCGCACGCCCCACCCGGCCCATGCCTATGATCCCGAGCTTCCTGCCGGTTACCTTGCGCCCGAGCGGCAGAGCGGGTTTATGCCCCCAGGCCCCGTCACGAACATACCGATCCCCTGAGGGCAGCCCGCGCAGAAGCGACAGGACAAGCCCCATGGCCATATCCGCCACATCATCGGTCAGGACACCCGGCGTGGTGGTGACATGGATATCGCGCTGCCTGGCTTTTTTCAGATCCACAGCGTCCGTGCCGATCCCGTTTATGGCAATGATCTCGAGGGCAGGCAGGCTGTCCATGACGGCTTCAGGCACGCCAGTCGCGCCGCCTGTCGCAATACCGCGTATCCTGCCCGCACTCTCTTTCAATTGTGCAACCGAGGTAAAACGATGCACGGTATAGGCAGCATCAAGCTGCTTCTCGATTTCGGGCATCATGGGTTCAATCAGCAGGATTTCAGGTTTCATGATTTCAGGTTTCCAGTTCAAGCAAAATGGGCACTTACACTGCCAATAGCGGGAAATCGGGCCATAATTTCGGTATCATGCCCGACAAAAACGGTTTCGGTCTGCACTTTCCATAATGAAATAAAAAACAACTATAGAATGTCGTTCTGCGCAACGAGGTCACGGTTACGGCATTCGGGAATGAAATAAGTTGTGCCAATGGTGATGCCCGCAAGAAAAACGACATAACCTGCAATTGGCAGCCACGACATCTGGCCGGGATGCGCCGCGGATGGCGAAAAGCTTGCCACCCACCTGATAATGCATGATCCGATAAGGGGCGTTATGCCACCTGCAATCACGGCCGAGACTTCACGCGCCAGCGATACGGCCATGTACCGGTGCCGAGCGCCAAACATTTCCGGCAGCATGGCGGCCTGCGTGCCGAACATGCCCCAGGTGGTTACCCCAAGGGCGATGGACAGCGCGATAATGGCAGGTAGCGGACGGCCGGTGCTGAAGGCATACCATACCGGCAACGCCGTGATGGCCTGCAGGATGGCAAAGGCGCGGTAGACCCTGATCCGCCCGAAACGGTCACTCAGCCGCCCGGCAATCGGCACGGTAAAGCCGCCGATTACCGCAGCCGTTATCAGGGATGTCGTGCCCAGCAGTCCGCCCAGGCCCATAGTGTTGACAAGATAGCTGATCGCCAGAACCTGATAGATGGAGGAACCGCCATTTTCGGCCATTCTCACGCCAATCCCGGCCAAAATCGTGCGCCACGAGCCCTGGATGAGGGAGAAAAGCGATTCACGTTCTTCCGCCACCTTGCGCTGGATTACTTCGAAAGTAGGAGATTCCCGAAGCTTGAGGCGCATATAAAGCGCAACCACAAGAATTACGGCACTGACCAGAAACGGCAGCCGCCATATCCATGAATGCGTGATGTCCGTCACCCCGAACAGAAGGCTGCAATAGACCACGGCTGCGATGATAGTGCCGATCTGGATGCCGAGGAATGGCAGCGAGGCATAGAACCCGCGCTGACCCACAGGGGCATATTCCGTCATCATCACGGCGGCGCCGGCCTGTTCCGCCCCTGCCCCAAGCCCCTGGAGCATCCGGGCCGTAATGAGCAGGATGGGGGCCCATATCCCTATTGTCTGGTAGGTCGGGATCAGGCCGATACCCGTGCTGGCCAGACCCATAAGGGTTATGGTCATCAGCAGGACCTTCTTGCGACCGATATGGTCGCCTAGCCGACCGAACACGATCCCGCCAATCGGGCGTACGGCAAAGCCTACAAAATAGGTTGCGAAACTGGCGATAAGACTTGTGACCGGCGTGGCCGAAGGAAAAAAGAGCGGCCCGAAAACCAGTGCCGATGCCAGGCTGTAGAGTGCGAAGTCATAATATTCAAGCGCACTTCCCAACGAGCATGTCCATGCCGCGCGACGCAGTTCGCTTACCGTCAGGGCAAGGCGAACCGGGGGAGACATTATCCGGCCATCTGCGCCGATGGCCCCGAATGCTGCTTGTGTCATGGAATTTCCACTTCGACCTGACGGCCCGTAAGGGCCGATTCACGAATGGCCAGCGCTATGGCCAGTGCAGCAAGGCCATCTTCGCCGGTCGCGGCGGGTTGCCCCGTGCCACGCACCGCATTGCTGAATGCGGCAAGGGCGTAGTGATAGAGATTGTGATGGTGAACCGGTATTTCCTTTTCACCATCGGCATTGCGCATGAACAGCCGCCCCGCGGCCCGCTGGCTCATGCAGTCCCGACCGATCAGGACACCATTGCTGCCATAGAACTCCACCCCACCTTCAGAGAAGGGGACGGTATAGGAACCATGGATCTGGACCAGGACATCGCCTGGAAAGCGCATGATCACCATGATGCCGTCCTCCACGCCATCATGGGCAAGGCGACCGCTCTGGGTCATGGCCATGACATGTGTCGGGTTGCTGCCGATCAGGAAACGCAGCGTGTCGATGTCATGGATCGTGCTGTCGAGTATCAGCCCGCCCCCGTTGGGGTCGTTGATACGCCACCCCTGCAGGGCCTGAGGCAGGAAATTGGCATGAAAGACCCGCACGGCATTGAGCCGGCCGATCTCCCCCGCTTCCAGAAGCTGCCGCAGTTTCTGGTGCATGGCATTGCAGCGCAAGTGATGATTGACCGCCAGGACCACGCCCGCATCATGGCAGGCAGCGATCATTTTCCGGGCATCATCAATACCAAGGGCAACCGGTTTTTCGCACAGGATGTTTTTTCCGGCACTGGCTGCCGCCAGTGTCTGGCTACAATGGAACTGGTTGGCGGTGCTGATATAGACGGCATCCACGTTTCCGTCTGTCAGGATCGCGTCGATATCCGTCGTGTAGGCAGGGATGCCGTTTTCCGTGGCAAACCGGGCGCCGCGCTCTTCGCTCGAACTTAGCACGTTCAGGATCTGGCTGTCTGGCTGCGCACGAATGGCATCGACAATCCATTGCCGGGCAACATTGCTTGCGCCAATCAGGCCCCAACCGATAGGACTGTTCATTGGATGATCAGGGACAATTGCAGGCCCTCTCCATAATGGGCACGCTTCCCCCACAGGGGGCGTGTCTTGTGGCATCAGGTATGGGAAACAACCAAATGTTGAATTTTTATTTATTGTTTATTTCAACGCACCAGTAACCGGTGACGCTTGACTGAAAACGCTGCCCTACCGAACCAGTTTTGTCAGGTTGAAAACAAAATCGTGAACGGAGCCCGTCCAGGTCAGCCATTTTGGGGCTGAAGGCCATCGCCGGGGGCCGCAATGGTGCTCCCTTTTGCCAGAACGCTGACCACAAGTGCAGTCTGGCCCGCATTCCACGCCATGTTAAGGAGACTGTAAGGAATTTCTTCGTTGCCCTGTGGGGCCAGCATTTCCATGGCGTAGCTGGTCAAGCGGCTGTACTCCCCGACCGTATAGGACACCCCCCGCTCCCGACCTGACCGGTGCGATGGATAAAGAAGAAACAGCGGCTCATCCGCAAACATGACCGCAGGCGGAAAATCAGGCTCGTACCAATCCACCACTGCATCATAAAAATGGTCGCGGCCCGGCTTCATCGGCACATCTGCCGCGGCGCGGGCCACGACCAGAACCATCTGCACCCGGCAGCGGGCACCGGCAATGGCCAGAGCGCTGTCCAGTCTGGCCTTTGACGATACGGAACCCTCTATGCCGCCTGTTTCAATATCTGTCAGAACGACAACAGCGCCACATTGCGCCAGCCGTTCGGCAAGGGCAGGAACATCCGATACGCCGGCCAGCACGACATGCACCGCACCGATACGGATACAGGCCAGTACTGCAACGATACTTTCCATCATCAACGGCATATGGATCGCAACCCTGTCACCGCGCTGCACGCCCTGGTCCAGCAGGGCATTTGCAAGACGGCAGACGTGCTCATGCAGTGCCTGACAGGAAACCCGTTCCTCAGGCCGCGCGCCTGATCCCGGCCAGATTATCGCGGCCCTGTCCGCATGATCGCCGAGATGACGGTCAATGCACAAGGCAGAGATATTCAGCATGGGCGAGGCATATTGCCGCAGCGGGTCGACAGGCAGCGAGACTGCATGAGCGGCCGGTTGAATAGGGTGCTGCCGCGCATGGATGGCAGGCAGAACGAACACGTTGTCATAAGTCCTGCTGATCATGGACCTGTTCCCCATTGTTCAACTGCTCCGGCACGGATCACGCGCGATGCAGTCATAAATTAAAAGAGAGGCGACGTGTGCTTTACGCGAAAAAACGCGATGACGGATGTGTGCCGACCTGGCGGATACGCGCGCCGTGCCACAACCGGGAACCGAAGCGGATGGCCGTCACCCGCGCGGTCCGGTTCCACAAAAAGCTGTTGTCGGTATGGGGCTGCGCCCCGTCATGGCATTTCATAGGATGTGCTCTTGTTTGCTTTTGTTACCACGGACTGTGACAAATCCCGGTTGCGGGCGGAAGATGTTTTGCCGTTTAAAGGGGCGAACGCCGCGCCGCGAATTGCAAAGGTTGCGAAGATGAAAAAAGCCGCCACCAAAACCTTCACCGGGTCACGCATCCGTCATCAACGCAACCGTGTGAGCATGACACAGAGCGCGCTGGCGCTGCGGCTGGGCATATCAGCCAGTTACCTTAACCAGATCGAACATGACATACGCCCCCTGCCCCTGCCTTTGCTTGGTGCCCTGTGCGACATCTTTTCGGTAGGGGCGGATTATTTCAGTGATACTGAAGAAACACGGGGCATACAGGCACTACGTGAAATACTGACCGACCCCGTATTCGATACGGACGGCATCAGGCTCGACAGTATCCAGGCCGCCATGCGCGCAGCACCTGATCTATGCGCCCAGTTTGTGCGGCTCTATCGTGCCTATCTGCTACGGCAGGAACACACGGCGGCCCCACTGGTCGGCGCGGTCGCGCCATCGCCCGCCAGACAGGATGATGCCCCCGATCGGGTGGAACCTTATGAGGCCGTCAATGACTGGGTGCAGTTCCAGCGCAACTATTTTGATGAAGTAGACCGCACGGCGGAACGCCAGTTCGAGATGATACGGCTTGATGAAGGAAGCCCCCGCGAACAGCTTACCCGCTATCTTCTGGACCATCATGGCATACGCACGGAAACCGATCTCAGCCTGGGGCAGCGGGGCCTGATGTGGCGGATGGACCGGCGGGCACGCACCATCTTCCTTTCGCGCATCCTCCCGGCGGAAAGCAGTACGTTCTGGATGGCGCAGGCGCTGGGACAGATCGAGCATCAGGCCGTGTTTGCACGCACCATCCGCCGCTCCCGCCTGCGCGAAAGTGAGGCACGGGGACTGGCGCGTGTCTATCTGACCAATTATTTTGCCGGGGCATTGCTCCTGCCTTATGAGCGTTTTCGGATAACCGCACGTGAGGTCCGCCATGACCTGGAACGGCTGCAGCGCCATTTCGGGGTCAGTTTCGAGCAGGCGTGCCATCGGCTCAGTACCATGCAACGCCCGGGAAGCCAGGGCATACCCTTTTACTTTCTCAAGACGGATATTGCTGGCAATATCCTCAAGAGTTTCAGTGCGAACCGCTTTACCCAGTCCCGCTTCGGCGGTCCGTGCCCATTATGGAACATTTTCCGTGCATTCAGCACGCCCCAGCAGGTGCAGGTCCAGCTATCACAGACCACCGATGGCGCGCTTTATCTCAACATAGCCCGCACGGTCGGGCGCAGCAGCATCTCCTACCTTGACCGTCCGCGCCTGACTGCCGTGGTTCTGGGCTGCTCCATTGCCGATGCTGAGCACCTTATCTATTCCGCAGGGCTGGACCTGAATGACCCGCAGATGATCATTCCCATCGGGCCGGGATGCCGTGCGTGCACCCGCGAGAACTGTCATCACCGCGCCCTGCCCATGGTTGGCCACCGGGTTGATGTCAACAATGAGGGACGCGGCATCGCGCCCTATCGCACGGCATTATAAAACCTGCCCCGGATCAGCCACGGATACGAAGGCGGCGCACATCATTCTTTTCATGGCGGAAACCAGACTGTCTGCTGTCTCGTTAGAGCGGGCAGAACCCTTACCCTTTGCCATGCCCTGTCAAGGCCGTCATGCCGGCTCAACCTGTCCCGACAAAGCGACAGCCCTGTTTACAGGCGGGGAGCATTCTGAACGTGTATACTGAAGCAAGTCATAACAACGTCGGTTCCTGCCTGACTGAGGCACTGGTGATCCATGCGCCGCATGACCTGCGGCTGGACCCAACTCCCCTGCTACCACCCGGCCCTGATGAAGTGCAGGTGAATATGGCCTGGGGCGGCATATGCGGCTCGGACCTGCATTATTTTGCGCATGGGGGCGTTGGCGCATCCATTCTGCATGCCCCCATGGTTCTGGGGCATGAAGTCTCGGGCACGATTGGCGCGCTGGGCCGCGATGTGAAAGGTTTTTCCGTTGGCGAGGCCGTTGCCATTCACCCGGCCCAGCCGTGTGGTCACTGCCCCGAATGCGCGCGGAAACAGCGCAATCTGTGTCGTAACATGCAGTTTTTGGGAAGTGCTGCACGTGATCCCCATACCGATGGCGGCTTCCGGCGGGCGATGACTGTCAAGGCGACACAGCTCCATACCCTTCCCCCCGGCCTGACTCTCCGCCAGGCCTGCCTTGCCGAACCATTATCCGTCGCCCTGCATGCCATTGCGCGCGCAGGCGATGTGCGCGACCGCAGCGTGATGGTGCAGGGGGCAGGCCCAATCGGGCTGTTAATCGTGGCGGGGCTAGTCCATCACGGGGCAGGACGGATTGTGGTAACCGACCTGGAGGATTTTCCACTCCAGTGCGCAACCCGGCTGGGTGCCAGCAGGTGCTACAACACTCGCCATGCCGCAGTGGAAGAAGAATTCGATATCCTGTTTGAGGCTACGGGCGTGCCAGCCGCCCTGCCTGCGGCCATAGCCCGCACACGGCGGGGCGGCATACTGGTGCAGGTTGGCATGTTCCCACCAGGTGACATCCCCGTGCCGATTGCCCAGATCATCAACCGTGAACTCGATTTCAGAGGAACGTTGCGTTTCGATACCGAATTCGATGCAGCCCTGGCCTTACTGGCTGAACGGCCCGAAATTGCCGATATTCTGGTCACCCAGCAGTTTTCCCTGGCCAATTTTGCCGCAGCCTTTGCCCTTGCGCCAGACCGCAGGCAGGCCGCCAAGATCCTGCTCTCCCTGAGCACGTGACAAGAGGCTACCCATTTCCTCCCGGACATGGTGGCGGAAATGGGCAGGAAGTCCGCTTTTTGTCTACACGGAAGCGGTTATGCCCCCGTCAACCATGAGCACGTGCCCATTGACGAAACTAGAGGCATCGGAAGATAGAAAAACAGCCGCCCCGACAAGTTCCTCCACATTCCCCCACCGGCCAGCAGGCGTGCGCTGGCACAGCCACTGGGTGAAGGCCTGGTCGGCTACCAGCTTTTCATTCATTTCCGTTTTGAAATAACCCGGTGCAAGCCCGTTGACCTGCAGGCCGTGACGCGCCCAGTCCGTTGCCATGCCCTTGGTCAGGTTTTTGACCGCCCCCTTGGTCGCGGTATAGGGCGCGATGCCCGGGCGTGCCAGTTCGCTCTGCACCGAACAGATATTGACGATTTTCCCCTGCCCACGCGGCAGCATATGCTTTGCTACGGCCTGCCCGACAAAGAAAACCGCGTTAAGGTTCGTAGCGATCAGGGCATCCCAGTCCGCCCGGCTGAACTGGTCCAGCGGCGCACGGCGCTGGATGCCCGCGTTGTTGATCAGGATATCAATCGGTCCGCATTCGGCCTCTATCTTTTCAACCCCTGCAATGACGGCGTCCTGATCCGTCACGTCAAAAGGGGCAATCGCAGCCTCCACCCCTTCGCGTTCCAGCATGGCGCGGGCGGCCTCCAGTGGTTGGGGATGGCGGCCATTCAGCACAATTTTCGCCCCATAGCGGCCAAGGCCACGGGCCAGGGTCAGGCCAATGCCACGAGAGGCTCCGGTCACAAGTGCGCGTCTTCCGGCAAGTGAAAAAAGGGTATCGTCCTGCATGACAATGTCCGTCCGTGTTATCAGGGCGCTGATCATAGCAAGAGAACACGCCAATGCCCTCACACGTCTGCGCGTGTGACAGGGTCATCATGCCGCAGATCCGTTCCCTCGCTGTCTGTCATGACGGCTGGCGTTCTCACCCCTGCTGCGGGCCAGGACCGGCCGAAGATCATGCACTATGCGGTTGCGCCACTGAGGCTCATCAGATTAATGATGTCTGGTCCTGAATTAAATATTTCAGCCATTTTCCCGTATGTTTTTTATTACCGTACAGGTTAGTGCTGTCATGACAATTTCAATACTGATCACTCCAACCCAGTTGATCGCCGCAATAACCGGCGTTTGCACCGTCTGCATCTGCAGCAAAAAGCTCAGGCCAAGCAGCACGATCCCTGCCGCCCGGACGCATCGACATGCCAGCGGCGTGACGGCTTTGCGTAAAAGGATGCCACTGCCCCGCACAGAGACCATGGCCAGTAGCAGCATGGCACATTGCCCGCACAGGATAGCGGCCATCATCATGCCCGGTGTGCCGTGCGCAAAGTGGCATACCCAAACGCCCCGGCCAGCCCGAGGGCGATGCTGCCAGCCCCGAGTGTCGCGGCACTCGCCCATGGCATGCTGAGCAATGCTATGGCCAGACAGGCCAGCATATTGCCACCCAGCAGTTCCGGCCACGCACGGCCAGGGCGGCGGGCAAGGGCAAAGACAAGCGCAAGCGCCCACATCACGAAAACGGATCGCACCTCATATCCGGACCGGCCCGCGAGTGCGGGAGGAAGAAGCCGGTTGGCCAGAAAATAGGTGGCAAAGGCCAAGGGAGTTCCGGCCAGGATACCAACATTCAGGCGACTGACAATCACGTGCCCGATATGAGGCCGCTGGCGCAGGCGCTTGATGGCCCACAGATGCATCCCGCTACCGATAACCACGGCAAGAGCCAGACCGGACACGAAATAAAGCCCGCGTGTAAGTGCCGGTGCAAAGCGCGCGACATGCAGGCCATAGAGAAATGTATAGAGCCTGATGACGGGTCGCGTTTCGGTATGCGCGTTCAGCAACTGCCCCGTTACCCCATCGAACGTCATGATCCGGGCGGATGTGCTGACCGTCTGGCTGTTGCCAGAAATGAAAGTGACAAGAGAGGCACGATCAGACGGATTGAAGACATAGATCTGTGCAATGCCTGCGCCCCTGAAATGCCTGTCTGCCATCTGGATCAGGGGAAGAATGGGCACAAGATGCCCCGGCTGACCGCTGGCGGGGCGGGCGTACAGAGCCGGGTTCAGTTCCGTGTAGGATTCCCGCTCATCATGATGATAGACGGCCTGCGTGCTCCACGGCAGCAGCAGGGAGGCGAGCGTTACCGCCCCCGTCAACGAAATCATAAGATGGAAAGGGAGCACTGCAACCCCAAGCAGGTTATGGGCGTCAAGCCAGCTTCGCTGCCCCTTGTTCGGCCGGAACGTGAAAAAATCCGCAAAAATGCGCCGGTGGATGATGATGCCCGTCACAAGGGCCACCACAAGTGCGAGGGCCGCGAGGGCCGCAATCAGCCTGCCCCAGGGATAGGGAAGCTGGAGTTCGAAGTGAAAACGGTAAAAGAACTCGCCTCCAAGCGTATCACGCAGGCCGTCCGGGCTGCCGGTTTGCGGATCAAGAACCCGTTGACTGTATGCACCCTGCGCATTGGGCCATATGCCGGTTGCAAAGGGTGCCTGAGGCGTGGGGCAGGCCACGTACCATGCCGCCGCCGTGCCTGCATGCTGGCCCAGCCAGTCAATCGCCCGGCTGCAGGCCTGCGCGGGATCAACCGGCGGGCTGGCCAGTTCGGGGTGCATCCAGCGGGTGATTTGCTGCCGATAGACACTCAGCGAACCCGACAGCGCAATGGCAAACAGCACCCAGCCGGTGATAAGCCCCAGCGTGGTATGCAGCCATGCCATGGAGGCGCGGAATAACCCCTTCATGGCCGCCACCCGGCCACAAGCACCATAAGGGCGCAGGCCCCCATGCAGGCGCCAACACCCAGCATAAGCCGCCGGAGACTGGAGACGCCAAAGGCCGCAATGAACACGACAGGCCACAGCAGCAGCCCGGAAAGCGTTCCGGCCATGGCCCTGTCCGCCCGTGACAGGGGAAGCCACAGGCCCAGCGCCATGCCACCAAGCGATGCGAGACCATACCCGCCCGGCCCGGCCACCAGCGCACGCAAGGCGACGTTCAGCCGGGCCTGAGCAGCAGGCGAAAGGTTACCAGCTAAAGCCAATGCTCGCCTGCGCATTCCGCCGCTCGCCATAATAGCACCATTCCTGATTATAGGATGCGTAGCTCAGGCAGTTGGAGACATACTTCTTGTCAAACAGGTTGCGCACGCTCGCAGCAAGCGTCCATCCGCGCAGGTTGGGTGAAAGGTGCGAAAGATCATAGCGCAGCGACGCATCAAACACGGCGTATTGCGGCACCCAGACGCTGCCATAACTGGCCTCGCCGCCATAGGACTTGGCGGAGTAGCGCAGGCCGCCACCAAAGCCCAGGCCTTTTACCGGCCCCGACGGCATGGTGTAGAATGCAAACAGCGACGCATTGCCCTTGCCGGACTGGATCAGGGGCTTGCCTGTCGAATCATCACGTACTTTCTGCACGCTCACCGCTGCGGTAATCATCAGGTTTTTGTAGGGCTCGGCATGGGCTTCAAATTCAAAGCCATCCGAATGGACCCTCCCGCTCTGGGTGCTGTAGCCCAGATTGCCCACGGCAACGAGCACATTGGTCTGTTCGATGTGGTAGCCCGCAGCCGTAAACAGCAGCGACGTGCCCGGAACCTGGTATTTCAGGCCACCTTCAAGCTGCTTGCCAAGCGATGGATCGGCCTGGCGCTGCGTTTTGCCGCCATCATTGGAGACAATGCCCGACTGCGGCTGGAAGGAGGTCGAATAGCTGATATAGGGTGAAAGGCCGAAGTTGAAATGATACAGGGCCGACGCACGCCAGGTGATCTGACGGGGATTTTCATGCGTGGATGTATGGCTGACATATTCGTTCTGTTGTGACCTGTACCAGTCATTGCGCAGGCTGCCGGTTACGACCAGCCCTTTCCAGCGCATTTCATCCTGCGCGTACATGCCGATCTGGTGCGAATTGGTCCGGTAATTCACATAAGGGCTGCCCATGGAGGGAATGGCCATGTGATAATCCGGATGCAGGACATCGAGGTCGGGCGCCGAGCCATAAAATCCCTGCTCCGCCGCGCTCTGCTGCATGTAGTCAAAGCCGAACATCATGGTATGCCGCAGGGTGCCGGTGCGGACATGGCCCTTGAACTGGCTGTCAAAAGTCAGGTTGTGTGTATGCTCGTTTGTGCCGAACGCCGAGCGGCTGAGCATGTCGTCGCTTGTGTAATACCCGTTGTTATACACGCTGCGATAGATGGTCTTGATGTCATCATACCGGCCACGGCTGGTGAAGCTCCAGTCATTGTTGAAACGGTGGTTGAAGATGTAGGTAATCCCGCCCTGCCGGCGGTTGAATTTCTCGAACGGCACGTCGCCATCGTAAAAATTCCGTGGCAGGTATCCGTAAGATGCGGGCTTGAGTGAGCCCACCAGCGGCTCGCCGCCATAAGTGCCGTTTTCGGGATCGTACTGGTAATTGCCCAACAATGTCAGTGTTGTTGGCCCATCCCCGCCAAACGTAAAGGACGGGCTGATGGAAAAGCGTCGGCTGCCTGTCTTGCTCAACTGGGTATGCTGGCCGTTGACCGTGCCATACAGCCGATAGCGGACCATGCCGTCCTTCGTTGCATAGCCGCCCACATCGGCATCTACGCGGTAAAGATCGAACATGCCGCCGGTTGTGGTCACGCCACCATAGAATTTCTGGTCAGTCGGCAGCTTGCTGGACAGGGCGACAAGCCCACCCGGGCTGGACTGGCCATATAGCGCGGATGATGGCCCCTTCAGGATCTCGACGCGTTCCAGGCGGAACGTATCGGTCTGCGCCGTGGCATAGCCTGTCGGGCTATCCTGCAGTTTCAGGCCATCAAGAAAGGTCGGAACCTGGAAGCCACGCAGAAAGAACTGGTCATAACGCGTGCCCTCCCCGCCGCGCAGGTCAGGCGTAATGCCCGCCGTATAGCGCACGGCCTGATTAAGGCTGAGCACGCCGCGCACATCCATTTCATTGCGGCTGACAACCGTGACCGACTGGGCGGTTTCGATCAGCGGTGTATCGGATTTCGTGGCCGAAGACGCAGATGTGGCGGCCCTGCGGGCATGGACTTCAAGCTTTTCAGCCTGCACGGCGTTCGCTTCAGGTTGGGCATTCGCCTTTTTTGCGTGCGACGTGCCGACAGGCTGGTGGGCTGATTGATCGACCAGATCCGCCGCAAGGGCATTTCCCGTCACCAGAAGTGAAAGTGGAAAGACATAAAAAACCCTGCTGCGCTGTATGCCCGCCCCCGTTTCTGGCGTTTTTCATCATGTGGATGGGGACCATTAACGTAAATGAGAATCACTTGCAATTAATGTCAAAATGTATCTGCAAATGATTGCCGGGCGGCCTTGTTTTTGGATTTATAACGGTCTTGTGCCTGTCATCTGAGCGATCAGGCCTGTGATGAGGAGACAGAACAATAGCGGGATAGCTGGTTCCGGATTTTGAGAATGTATTATTTTTATGTGCGTGAGCGCAAAAAACCGGGTCTGACCACCCGTGACCGACCGCGTCGGACACGGTCCTGATACAGCCAGCCCACGTGGTGTCTTCCATCAGCGCGGGCATGGCCGCAGACATGAGGTCCGTTGCCGCAAGAACTGCGTCCGACCATTCCCGCTGCCCCATATCCAGCCATAACGTGCCGGATGCAGCGGGCATGTCTTCGCTTATCTCTCTGCAGGGCTGGTAATGTATCCATGCCTTGGGCAGTTGCACGGGATGGGTTGCATGGAAAATGTCCGGCTCATGTCGCGCGGCTCCTATCAGCCTGGGCGCGGCAAAGCCGGGCATCGCAATGGTGCTGCATATTTGTTGGCTACGGGGAAACCTGCGTTCGAATTCCACGCATTCCAATGCGGCAGGTTCATCATTCCATCATATGCCGGGCCGGAAAGAAATGTGGGCAGCACCTGCTGCCCAGATCAATCCCGGCAAACATGATCGTTTTCCGCCACCACGCGTAAAAGCCGTAATTATCCGGCCATCAGGTGCTTCAGGCCATCCCGGCCTGCCACAATGACCTCGGATGTGCGGCCAATGAACAGGCCGCTTTCGATCACGCCCACAATGGCGCGGATTTTCCGTGCCAGCGCCATGGAATCCTCGATTTCCCCAAAATTGCAATCCAGGATCAGGTTGCCGCCATCGGTGTTGAAGGGCGTACCCTGCGGGTCCAGCCGCAGGGTGGGGCGTGCGCCCAGATCCTGTAGCCGCGATGCCGTCAGTTCCCAGCCGAATGTCGTGACTTCCACTGGCACGGGCATGTGGTGGCCCAGCCGTGGCACCAGCTTGCTTTCATCCACCACCACCACGAAGCGGCGTGAGGCAGCGGCCACGATCTTTTCACGAAACAGCGCTCCGCCCCGTCCTTTTATCAGGTTGAGCGTGCCCATCTCCACTTCATCCGCCCCATCAATATCAAGATCAATCTGCGGATGGGTGGCAAATGTCACCAGATTTATTCCGTGCGAACGCGCCTGCTCGGCCGAATGCTCGGATGTGGGAATGGCGGCAAAACGCAGCCCTTCCGCCCAGCGGCGACCGAGTTCATCAATCATGTAGGCTGATGTGGTACCCGAGCCGAGGCCGACCACCATCCCTTCCCTGACCATGGATGCGGCTTCGATCGCGGCAAGGCGTTTCTGTTCCTCACGCGGGTCACCTGTCTGGGCTATCATGTCCGGGCTCCTGCTATCCACCGCGCTCATTACCCCGCCGCCGCCTTGTCCATAAGCCAGATGAGTTCACCCTCGGTGGTGATATGGCTGGCAGGCTCCGCCGGGTCGCCCGCGCGCACCCTGGCGAAGGCTTCACGCTTGCCTGCACCCGCCAGCATGAACACCACATGGCGGCTGGAATGGATGGCGGGATAGGTCAGCGTGAGGCGCGTATGCGGCGCATCATCGGGCACGCAGGTCGAGACCCAGAGCTTTTTCTCCTCCAGCACCGGCTGGCGCGGAAAGAGGGATGCGGTATGCCCGTTATCACCCAGCCCCAGCATCACCACATCGAATAGCGGGCGCCCGGGTTCCAGCGTCTTGCCACCATAAACCGCTTCGAGTTCCGCCTGATACTTTGCCGCCGCCTGCGCCGGGTCGCCCGATGTGGGCATGGGGTGCACGTTGGCGGGTGGCACCTTGACGTGCGCCAGCATCTCGGTCTCGACCATGTTGTAGTTGTTGGCCGCATCGCTCTCGGGCACGAAACGCTCATCGCCAAAGAAGAACTGCGTGTTCGCCCACGGAAAACGGTCGCGATATTCAGCGGAGGCCAGGATCTGGTACAGCCGCCTGGGCGTGGACCCGCCCGAAAGGGCCAGCACGAACGGGCTCCCCTTTTTCGCCAGCGCCTGTTCTGTCAGCCACTTCGCCATGTGCTGCGCAATGGCCTCGGCATCGGGCAGGACAACCATCGCGCCCGTTTTCACATCATGTCCACCGGTCATCTCACGCATCCCCCAGCACGAATTTCTCGATTCCATTGGCGAATCCTTCCTCCTCGCACGAGGTGGAAACATGGGTCGCCTGTTTCTGCACCTCCGGGCTGGCCTGACCCATGGCGATGGACATGCCGCTCTTGCGGAACATCAGCACATCATTGGGCTGGTCGCCCAAAGTCACCATCTGGCTGGCGGGAATGCCCAGCAGGCGCTCGAGCGTCATCACCACGCCGCCCTTGTTCGCGTCCTTGTTGGTCACGTCCACGTAGTACGGCTGCGACAGCGCGGCGGATGCCGTATCGCCCAGCGCCTGCTGCAGGTCGTGCTCAAGGCGCTTCATCAGTTCAAGGTCATCGCTCACGCCGGTGATCTTGACCACCTGGTCCAGCTTCGCCTCGACATCGCCCACCACGGGCGGGAACTTGACCGTCCACTGCTCGCGCGCCACGTGCGGGGCCTCGAGTTTCGAGACGATCCAGTCATTGCCGTTATACACCCACGGGTCGGCCCTGTGGTCGCGGATGATGCCGATCACCTTGCGCGCGGTGTCAGTTGGCAGGGTGCGGGCCTCGATCACGGTAAAATCGGGCTTGACCATCATGCCGCCATTGAAGCCTGCAATCGGCTCGGAAATTTTCAGCGGGTCGATCACCATCTTCATGCCCTTGGGCGGGCGGCCACTGGTGATGGTGAAAAGGATGCCCCGCTCGCGCAGGCGCTCGACCGCGCGGATGGCGCGTGGGGTCAGGATCTTGTCCTTCGTGACCAGTGTGCCATCCACATCGGCCAGTACAAGGCGTATTTCGGGATCAGACACGGAAGTGTCCTCCTGTCAGTATCATGTCAGTCAGGCTGCGGCGCGTCAGGTTCCGTCAGGAGCCGATTTTCAGCCAGTGCCGGTGGTCGCGGGCCAGCAGGTCATCGGCGGCCTTTGGCCCCTCACTGCCAGCAGCGTAGAAATCCAGTCCCGCGGGCGCGTGCATCCAGTCCAGAACGGGCTGGACCACGCGCCATCCGGCCTCGATATTGTCCGCGCGCTGGAACAGGGTCGCATCGCCTATCATGCAGTCATACAGCAGCGTCTCGTAGCCGGTGCTTGGCCCTTCGTGGAACCATTCGGAATAGTCGAACTTCATACGCACCCCACCCAGATGCACCATGGGACCGGGGATTTTGGCGGAAAACTGAAGTGTGACCCCTTCGGTCGGCTGGATATGCAGCAACATGATATTGGGGGTCAGCTTGTCCACTGGTGTGTCGCGAAACAGGGCATAGGGTGCCGACTTGAAATGCACCGCGATTTCCGTCTTGCGCGCGGCCAGGCGCTTGCCGGTGCGCACATAGAACGGCACCCCCGCCCAGCGCCAGTTATCGATCATGAGCTTCATCGCCACATAGGTTTCGGTATGGGAATGCGGGTCCACGCCGGGTTCGTCACGATAGCCCGCAACGGGCTGCCCCTTGATGGTGCCCGCCGCGTACTGGCCGCGCACCACGTCATGATGCTGCACGGCATGGATGGCCTTGAGCACCTTGGTCTTTTCATCACGCACCGCATCGGCATCAAATGAAATGGGTGCTTCCATCGCCGTCATGGCCAGCAACTGCATGACATGGTTGGGCACCATGTCGCGCACGGCGCCCGTGCTTTCATAAAACCGGGCGCGCTGCTCCACGCCCACCGTCTCGGCTGCCGTGATCTGCACATGGTCGATATTGTCGCGGTTCCACAGAGGCTCGAAAAAACCGTTGGAAAAGCGCAGGGCAAGGATGTTCTGCACCGTTTCCTTGCCCAGATAATGATCAATCCGGTAAATCTGGCTTTCATCAAGTGTGCGTAGCAGCCGCTCATTCAGCGCAATGGCGGAAGCAAGATCGCTGCCGAAGGGCTTTTCGATAATGACCCGGCGGAAGGTCTTCCCGCTTTCTTTCGCAAGGCCCGAGACGCCGAGCTGGTCCACGATCGTGCCAAAGAAGCGGGCCGCCACCGCAAGATAGAAAATACAGTTCTGGTTGCCGGTCTTCCGGGCAAGGGCATCGTAGGTCGCGGGCTCTTCGAACGAACCGCGCACATAGTCGATGCTGGAGGACAGGCGCTTCCACACATCATCATGCAGGCTGACGGCTTCCGTGCCGCGGCTGGTTACGAAATTTTCCAGCGACGCATGAAAGCTCTGCCGCAGGTCGGCTGCCGAGACATTGGCCCGGTCCACCACAATGATGGAGAAGTGGCTATCCAGCAGCCCTGCGCTGGCTAGGTTGTAGAGTGCCGGGACAAGAAGGCGGTGCGTCAGGTCCCCGCCCCCGCCAAATATGACAAATACTCCCGGTGGCCCGCGACGTGGCACGTTTTCATGCTGCGTGTCGTCAATCTGCGAGGATGCGGATGCGACAATGCTCTCCATCTTGCTTCTCCCTGAACTTTTTTAGCGTTAAAACCCGACGGGCCGCCCGTGGTCGTTATGGTGCCACCGTGGTCTGGCCTGCCGGGTGGGTTATCAGGCGCGCGCCATCAGTTGTTCGTGCCTTCGATATGGCCACCAAAGCCGAAACGCATGGCCGACAGCATTTTCTCGGCAAAGTTGTTGCCCGTGCGCGAACGGAAACGCGTGAACAGGGCTTCCGTCATCACCGGAACGGGCACGGCTTCTTCAATTGCGGCCTCGATGGTCCAGCGGCCTTCACCGGAATCCGCCACGTCGCCCTTGTAATTGGACAGGTCCGGATTGCCCGCCAGCGCGCGCGCTGAAAGGTCGAGAAGCCAGGACGAAACCACGCTGCCACGCCGCCAGACTTCGGCAATATCGGCCATGTTCAGCTCGAAGCGCTGGTTTTCAGGCAGGTCTGTGGAATTCTTTGACTTCATGACATGGAAGCCCTCGGCAAAGGCCTGCATGATGCCGTATTCAATGCCGTTATGGACCATTTTGACAAAATGGCCCGAACCCGCAGGCCCGCAATGCAGGTAGCCCTGTTCGGCGCGCGGGTCGAAACCGGGTTTGTCACGGTTCGGCGTGCGGGGGATATCGCCAAGCCCGGGTGCAAGGGCCGACAGGATGGGGTCGATATGATCGGTGGCGTCCTTCGTGCCGCCGTACATCATGCAGTAGCCACGTTCCAGCCCCCACACGCCGCCCGAGGTGCCGACATCAACGTAGTGAATGCCCTTTTTCGTCAGTTCGGCAGCCCGGCGGATATCGTCCTTGTAGAAGGAGTTGCCGCCGTCGATCAGGATATCACCCTTGCCCAGCAGGCCGCCAAGTTCCTTGACGGCTGCCTCGGTAACCTCGCCTGCGGGCAGCATGAGCCAGATGATCCGCCGCTCGGCGGTCAGCTTCGTCACCATGTCCTTCAACCCGGATGACGCGATGGTCTTTCCGCCCTCGGCCCGTTCCGCCACCTTGGACATTACGGCGGCCGTGCGGTCATAAAGCACCACATCGTGCCCGTGACGTGTCAGGCGGATGGCGATGTTGCCGCCCATCTTGCCCAGACCCACTATACCAATCTGCATGATTTTTACCGCTCCCATGGCAGGGACGTGCCCTGCGCTTCAGCCCGGATTCGGACTGGTGAAAAAGAGGCCCCGCCATTTGCCGGTCATGACGGGGCTGTTCCGCCGCGCGATCAGACGGCGGCCCTGATGGCCTGCGCCAGTTTTTCGAGACCGGCTTTAAGATCACCGTGGATATGCACGCGCAGGGCGCGACGGCCGCGTTCGCCCAGCACTTCCAGGTCCCCACGGGCCTGGGCTTCCTTCACGATGCTGAAGGTATATTTCTCACCCGGCACCGGCAGGTTGACATCGTCATCACACGTGATCTGCACGAACACGCCCGTGTCGGGGCCGCCCTTGTAGGCCTGCCCGGTGGAATGCTGGAAGCGCGGCCCGAATTCGGCAGCCGTGGCCAGTTTCAGCCCGTCACGCACCGACAGCCGTACCTGCTGCAGCCATTCACGCGTGGCGGTGTCACGGTCGATATAGGCCAGCAGGGCAACATAATCGCCCGCCCTGCCCCGGGCGAAATGGGCCTTCAGGATCGCTTCCGCCGTGTCGCCCTTCAGGGCGGCTGCATTTTTGTGGTCGGCGTAGAAGGCAAACGCGCCATCCTTGGCAAACGGCTCGTAGGGCGGCAGCCTGCCGGTTTCGTTATAGGCGGTCGTGATCTTTTTGGTCTCGATCTTCGAGGCCTCGACATCGGGCTGGTTGAAGGCATTGATGCCGATGATCGAACCGGCGACGGCGGTGGCGAATTCCCAACGGAAGAATTCCTCGGCAATCTGGTAGCGGTCATGCAGTTCGATGGTCACGACCGGCTCACCCGCCGCGATCAGTGTCTTGAACGCGGCATCCTGCTTCTCGCACGGTTTTTCGCTCAGGCGCAGGTAGATGAACACGCGGTCCTTGCCATAGACGGATGCAGGTCCGGCGGTTTCGCCATCAATGGGGATCAGGCCACGGCCGTCCTTGCCCGTTGATTCCGCCAGCAGTTGTTCCAGCCAGGCACCCATGTCGTATATGGCAGGCGATGCCAGCAGCGTGACCTTGTCGCGGCCAAACGAGCGGGCTGCCACGCCGAGCACGCTGCCCAGCACGACGCCGGGATTCTGCGCGGGCGGGACAGAAGCCGCGCAGGATTTTTCCCCCCGCAGGGCGGAGTCCAGCAGCCGCTTCAGCGGCAGGCCCGCGATGGCTGCGGGCACCATGCCGAAATCGGACAGCACGGAATACCGGCCACCGATCTGCTTGTTGCCGTAAAAGATTTTCCAGAAGCCGTCCTTCTTCGCCACGTCTTCCATGTGCGAACCGGGATCGGTCACGGTGATGAAGTGTGAGCCGGCCTTGTCACCGAGCACCTTTTTCGCCTGATCGAAGAAGTAGGCCTTGAGGATGTTGGGCTCCAGCGTGCCGCCGGATTTGGACGAGACGATGAACAGCGTCCTGCTGATGTCGATCCTGTCCTGAAAATCCCGGATCTGCTGCGGGTCGGTGCTGTCGAGCACATACAGGTGCGGGAAACCCTCATGTCTGCCGAACGTCACTGACAGGACTTCCGGCCCGAGGCTCGATCCACCCATGCCCAGCAGCAGCGCGTCACGGAAGCCGCGCGCCTTCACTTCGGCCTGGAATTCCTCAAACTTCGCCAGATCCAGCAACTGGTCATCGACAATGCTGAGCCATTTCAGCCAGCCTGCCTCGTCACGGCCTGTCCACAGCGTGGCGTCCTTCGACCACAGGCGGCGGACGTTACCCTGCGTGCGCCATGTTTCCAGTTCAGCCTTGACCGCCGTATCAAGATCGGCAGGCAGGTTGAGCGTGGTCGTGGTCAGTTTGTGGTCCAGAAACGCCGCCTGCTTGGCGGCAATCGCGCCAAGCAGGGCGTCGAAGGCCTCCTCGAAGCCACGCACCCCTTCATCCACAAGGGTCCGGGTCACGCCATCCAGATCAAGGCCAAGGCGCCGGGCTTCGCCGATGACCGCGTGCGCGCCCGCCACGTCCTGTGTCAGGGTCGGGATGACCCTGCCGTGATCGCGGAAATCATCAAAGGTGGCGGGCGGGATGGTATTGACGGTTTCCGGGCCGATCAGGCCGTCCACATACAGCACGTCGCTGAACGTTTTGTCCTTCGTGCTGGTGCTGGCCCACAGCAGACGCTGGGGCATGGCGCCTGCCTGCGCCAGTTTCTGCCAGCGCGGGCTTTTTACTACGGTCTGCCAGTATTCATAGGCCAGCTTGGCGTTAGCAATGGCCACCTTGCCGCGCAGGGCCTTCAGGGCAGTGGCGTCCCTGTCGCCTGCCGCAATGCGATCATCGATTTCACCGTCGATTTTCACATCGATGCGGCTGACGAAGAAAGAGGCGACGCTTGCGATCCCCTTCACGCTCTCGCCACGGCTCAGGCGGGCCTCCAGCCCGGCGATATGGGCTTCCACCACCTTTTTATACGCATTAAGCGAGAACAGCAGCGTGACGTTGACATTGATCCCTGCGGCGATGGCGGCCTGAACTGCGGGCGCGCCTTCATCCGTGCCGGGTATCTTGATCATGAGGTTGGGCGCCCCCACCGCAAGCCACAGCCGCCGCGCCTCGGCGATGGTGGCGTCGGTATCACGCGCCAGATAGGGCGAGACCTCAAGGCTGACATAGCCATCCACCTTCGCGGTCTGTTCATAGACCGGGTGCAGCACCTTTGCCGCGGCACGGATGTCCTGGATCGCCAGTGTTTCATATAGCGTCCCGGCATCCACGATCTGATGTTCGAGGATCTGGCGGATCTGCGGATCGTAATCGGTGCCGTGCCCCATGGCTTTCTGGAAAATGGACGGGTTGGAGGTGACCCCTTTCAGCCCGTCTTCCTCCACCAGCTTTTTCAGCCTGCCGCTTTCAGTATAGGAGCGCTGGATGAAGTCCAGCCACGGGGACTGACCAAAGCGGGCCATCTGTTTCAGCGGATTGGCAGCGTCACTGGTGCCGGCGTCATACGCGGTCATGGTGTGGTTCCTTCATGTGTTGCTGACAGCCATCCGGCGCATGGCGCGTGGTGGCTGTCCTGTCGCAATTATGGTTGGGCAGGCGGTCAGCGCCGGGCGGCAAGCTGTTTGCGGGCTTCGGTCAGGACGGCGTCCACCGTGAAGCCGAATTTGACCTCAAGTTCACCCGCCGGGGCAGACGCGCCGAAGCCATGCATGACGATGGTTGCCCCCTGCAGGCCGACATAGCGTTCCCACCCTAGGCGGGCAGCCTGTTCCACCGCCACGCGGGCAGTCACATCGGGCGGCAGCACGCTGTCGCGGTAGGACTGGGGCTGGGCCTCGAACAAATCCCATGACGGCATGGAAACGATGCGGACCTTGACCCCTTCGGCCTTGAGCTGCTCGAAAGCCTTCACGATCAGCCCGACCTCGCTACCCGTTGCCATAAGGATGACATCCGGCGTGCCGGGGCTGCTGTCGGCCAGCACGTAGGCTCCCTTGGCCAGACCGGTGGCCGGGGCATAGGTCTTGCGGCAGAGTGTAGGCAAGTTCTGGCGGGTCAGCACCAGAACAGTGGGCCGGTTGCGCAGCGGGACAAGGGTGCGCCAGGCCTCGGCCACCTCGTTGGCGTCCGCCGGGCGGATCAGCGTGACTCCCGGCGTGGCCCGAAGCTGCGCCAGTTGTTCGACCGGCTGGTGGGTCGGGCCATCCTCCCCCACCCCGATGGAATCATGGGTGAAGATATACAGCACCGGCAACTTCATGAGTGCTGCAAGGCGGATGGGCGGCTTCATGTAATCGGAAAAGATGAAGAAGCCGGAGCAGTAGGGCCGCAGATAGGACAGCGCCAGCCCGTTGCAGATCGACCCCATGGCGTGTTCCCGCACGCCGAAGTGCAGGTTGCGCCCGCCATAGGTGCCCCCCCATTGCGGGGGCTGGAAATCACCGGCCCCATCGAATGTCAGGTGCGTCTTGGTAGAGGGCGACAGGTCGGCTGACCCGCCAATCATCGACGGGTAGCTGGCAGCCACCTGATTGAGCACGGTTGCGGAGCTGGCGCGGGAGGCAAGACCCTTGGTATCCGCAGGGAAATCGCTGATCTGGCGATCCCAGCCTTCGGGCAGCTTTCCGGCCAGGATCAGGTCAAGTTCGGCCGCAAGGTCGGGGTGTGCCGTGCGGTAGCGGGCCAGCAGGTCATACCATGCCTTGCTGGCGGCAGCCCCGCGTGTGGCGATGCCCTGCTGGAAGTGTTCGGGCACGCCCTCGGGCACATAGAAGCTTCTATCTTCCGGCCAGCCGTAGAATTTCTTGGTTTCGCGGATTTCTTCCACACCCAGCGGGGAGCCATGTGCGGCTGCCGTGCCCGCCTTGTGTGGCGAACCCCAGCCGATGATGGAATGCACGATGATCAGCGTCGGCCGGGATGTTTCCGCCTTCGCTTCGGCCAGCAGGCGGCGGAAATCGCCGGTATCATTCGCGTCCTTCAGTTCCAGCACATGCCAGCCATAGGCCTCGAAGCGTTTATGCACGCTTTCGGTAAAGGCGATGCGGGTATTGCCCTCGATGGAAATATGGTTGCTGTCATAGATCCATGTCAGGTTCCCCAGCTTCAGGTGGCCCGCGATGGATGCGGCCTCGCTGGACACGCCTTCCATGTTGTCGCCATCACCGCAGAATGTGTAGATGTGATAGCTGAACAGGTCGAAGCCGGGTTTGTTGAAATGCGCGGCCAGCCATTTCTGGGCAATGGCCATGCCGACGGAATTGCCACACCCCTGCCCCAGCGGGCCGGTCGTGGTCTCGACGCCTGCGGTGTGGCCGTATTCCGGGTGGCCCGGCGTGCGGGAATTGAGCTGGCGGAACTGCTCGATATCCGCAAGGGTCAGCGAAGGCCGGTTGGCCAGAACGCGCCCATCTTTCACATCACGGATACCGGCAAGGTAGATCAGCGAATACAGCAACATGGAGGCATGGCCGATCGACAGCACGAAGCGGTCGCGGTTGGGCCACAGGGGATTGGCGGGATCGTAGTTCAGCACCTCGCGCCACAACGCATAGGCTGGCGGGGCCAGCGCCATGGGCGTGCCCGGGTGGCCGGAATTGGCTTTCTGCACCGCATCCATGGCCAGTGTGCGGATTGTATTGATGCACAGGGTATCAATATCCACCCGTGCAGTGCCGGCACCATCGGGTGCCCATACGGGACAGGGAAATAATGAACGCATGAAAACCGTCCTCCATTGTCACGGCCAGCCCTGTGAGTTCCGGGCGTTACATGAAACTGCATGAAGGGACGGCTTTCATCCTGTCATGCCCGCATGTCACGTACGTCACATATCTGTGCCGAGATCCATTACCCTGCTGCCATCCATGACAGTACAGGGACTGATGCGCTGACATCTTTCCAATATAACCCGAGGTCTGGATGTAATTGATTCAGTCCTGCGGTTCATTCACATGGAACAGGCCGTCATGTCCGGCGCGGCAGTTCCTGCATTGAAGTCCCAATCCTGCCCTAAGGCCAGCCTCGCTCATTCACGAGTTCTTGATACGCATTTATTCTTTCCACGCATGGGCATACATTTTTTATATGCTGTTGTGAGAATGTGACAAGATATTTCATACCCTGAAAATTTGCCGTTAACCGCCGTTTTTTTTACAGAAATCAGGGGGCTGGAACACATGGGCGCATGGACCGTGCCAGACACCCCGAAACTGGCCCGGATATTGCTCTGGTACACAAAAATATGTGCAGGATCGCATATTGAAGAAATAACAGAGAATCTTAATCGAATGTCTTTTAGAATTTACGGATATAACATATGTAAACATGCAATACGTTCACGGAGTCGATTCAATCCGGCGCGCAGTTCTTATGACAGCACCGATTCTGTTACTTATATCTGCAATACGGTTTGCACATATAATGTTCAAGATATCTTTCCATGAGGCATTTTCTCGTCCAGAACATTGAAAGTAACGGATATTGGGCCTGACGAATGGCCCTTTATCACCGTTATCAGGATTTTCTTCGATTTATATAAAAATTCTAGATATCCGGGTCACAGAAAAATGTTGGCGACCGGGTTCATATCTGTTGTTCAGCAGGGGGCAATCCATGCATTGATGCATGCATGTCAGCGTCTGTAATGACCCGGCCGTTCACGCTGGCCGGGCCGGACCTTTCCCATTCATCATGTAGCGGAACAGCCGCATCCCAATAAATAACAAGAAAAGGTGTCACGCATGCCCGAAGACGATCTGGTTTCCCGCGCCATGACACATGCCAGTCCACAGGGGCAGGCCACCTCTCCTGCCACGCCAACGACGGGACATGCCATTGTGGTGGGGGTGCTGGCGGCCCTTGCCGGCCTCATGTTCGGGCTGGATACCGGAGTGATTGCGGGCGCGCTGCGCTTTATTGGCACGGATTTTGATGCATCGCCACGCATGCAGGAATGGATTGTCTCCTCCATGATGGCGGCGGCGGCCGTGGGGTCACTGATTGCCGGGACAATCTCGTTCCGTTTTGGCCGCAGGCGTGCGCTGCTGGGGTCGTCCATTCTTTTTCTGCTTGGCTCCCTGATCAGCGCATTGGCCCCATCCGTCACGGTGCTCATCATCGGTCGGATTTTCCTGGGCTTCGCGGTGGGGATCGCGGCCTTTACGGCGCCGCTCTACATATCCGAAGTTTCGGCGGTGGCGCAGCGTGGGTCGATGATCGCGTGTTACCAGTTGATGATGACGGGCGGCATCTTCCTGTCCTACGTGACGGATGGGGTGCTGGCGAATGGCGCGCACTGGCGGTGGATGCTGGGACTCATGACAGTGCCCGCGACCGTCTTCCTCATCGGCTGCCTGTTCCTGCCGGACAGCCCGCGCTGGCTCATGATGCGCGGGGAAAAACTGCGTGCCCGCACGGTGATGCGCTACCTGCGGCCAAGCCCGCAGCAGGCGGACCAGGAAATATCCGATATTGCCACGGAACTGACCCGAGGCCGGTCGGAAGGGTTTTCGTTTTTCCGCAACAACGCCAACTTCCGCCGCTCGGTCGGGTTGGGCATCGTGTTGCAGATCATGCAGCAGCTGACCGGCATCAATGTGCTGATGTATTACGCGCCCAAAGTCTTTCAGGCCGCCGATTTCGGCGCATCCGCCGCAGGCTGGGCCACGGCGCTGATCGGTCTGATCAACCTCGTCGCCACATGCGTCGCAATCGTGACCGTTGACCGCTGGGGCCGCCGGCCGCTGCTGCTGCTCAGCTGCGCCATCATGACAGGCAGCATGCTGCTGGCAGGTGGCCTGGTTGAATATGGTGGCCATGACACCACAGCCCAGATCGCCATGGTCGGGTCACTGCTGGTGTTTGTGCTGGGGTTCGCCATTGGGGCCGGGCCACTGGTCTGGACATTGTGCGCTGAAATCCAGCCCCTCCGCGGTCGTGACTTTGGCATTGTCTGCTCCACCTTTACCAACTGGGCGACCAACTGGGCGGTCAGCAATACATTCCTCAGCGTGCTCGACACATTGGGCGAAGCCCATACCTTCTGGCTGTTTGCTGGCATGAATGCCCTGTTTATCGCCATCACGCTGTTTTATGTGCCGGAAACAAAAGGGGTTTCGCTGGAAAATATTGAATCGCACCTGCTTGCCGGCTGGCCCCTGCGCGACCTTGGCGCGCGCTCCATGCCGCAGGACGCAAAAATATCCACACGTCCATCTGCCTGAAACGGACGGCGGGCGGACAAAAAAACGGCTTCCGGAATAAACCGGAAACCGTTTTCTGTCTGAGATCAAAAAGGACGGGTATCAGACCTTTTGCGTCGAAGCCTTGAAGATCTGGTCGATGGATTTTGCAAGGGCCGCATCAAAATCCGCATCCGTCATGGTGTAGCGCAGGTCTTCAAGCAGCGCGCGCGAGAAGCTGGCGATCATGCCGTGGTTGGCCGCCAGAAGCTGGCAGGCCTCATCACGCGGATACCCACCGGACAGCGCCACCACGCGCTGCACGCGCGGGTGCTTGATCAGGTCAAGATAAAGATCAGCCTTTTCAGGGATCGAGACCTTGATCATGACCTGATAGTCACCCGGCAGCGCATCCAGCCCACGGTGCAGTTCATCATGCAGCAGGGCTTCCGCCCCTGCTTTGTCCGGGCTTTTGATCAGGACCTCAGGCTCCATGATGGGCACAAGACCGCGCGCTGCAATCTGTTCGGCCAGGGTGAACTGCTGCTTTACGATAGCAGCGACGCCCTCGCGTTCGGCCAGGCGGATGACCGAGCGCGCTTTCGTGCCGTAAATGCCCTTGCTGACCGCCTGATCCAGCATGGCTTCAAGGGTGGGAATGGGCTTCATCATCTGCACGCCGCCGGCTTCGGCCTCCAGCCCCTTGTCTACCTTCAGGAACGGGACAACCCCCTTTTCCTGCCACAGATAGGTGGGGACGGGCGTGTCGTTGACCAGTCCGTTCATGGTCTGCTCGAACAGGATGGCGGCGAGGATCTTCCTGCCCGTAAAGGTCGGGGCGGTAATGACCCGGACCCGCATTTCATGCATCAGGGCAAACATCTGGTCATCGGTGCTGTAGGCACTATCGGGTATGCCGTAATGCCGCAGCGCGCCCGGCGTGGACCCTCCACTCTGGTCAAGGGCCGCGATGAAGCCCGCATTTTCCGACATGTTCTTGCGCATCTGATCAATAGGCATTTTATTTGTCCTATGCTTGGTATTTACATGTGATCGTGACGATGGGTGCTTAGCATATATGATTTCAGACACCTTAATTGATTAATGAGATAAAATATAGGTGAATAAAAATAAATACAAAAAACGCATACAAGCATATTGTATCATGAAACAATGCGCCTGCATGCACCGCTCCCGGATTCATAAGCCTGAATGCCCTGAATAACACTTTCTGTTCAATCAGTTGGACGTGATGATGCTGCTGATCCGATGCCTTCTATCGTAAGGAAAAGATAATGTGGAGAACCTGTCATGCCTCACAATCCCGTCGCCCCGGAATTTCGCGCGACCCTGAAAGTCCTGCCCTCCTTTGATGGTCTTGCAGATGAGACCCTGGACCAGACCCGCAAGGCATTCATTTCAGCCATCCGCAGCGTCAAGGTTACCGAATATCCTGACGTCAGGGTTGAGGAAGGCCACGTGCCCGGGCCGATGGGCGCGCCGGCCGTTCCGGTTGTAACCTACAGACCCATGGCCCCTCACCCGAATGCCCCTGCTCTGGTCTATATCCATAGTGGCGGGATCGTCAGCGGCACACCGGAAGTCGATGATGCACGCTGCCGGCAGATGGCCAGCGAACTGGGGCTGGTCATTTTCTCGGTTGATTACCGTCTGGCGCCAGAAGCCCCCTACCCTGCGGCAATCGAGGATTGTTATGCCGCCCTGAAATGGGCACATGATCATGCGACCGACCTTGGAATTGACCGGAACCGCCTGATTATTGGAGGAGATAGCGCGGGCGGCGGCCTGACAGCCTGCCTTGCCCTGCTGGCACGCGATCGGGCGGAAATCAAAGTCCTTTTCCAACTGCTGATTTATCCCATGCTCGATGACCGGACCGGAACAACACTCATGCCATCGCCTGTCCTGGGCGAATATATCTGGACGCGTTCCGCCAATCATTACGCATGGAACGCCTATCTTGGTAAAACGCCCGGAAGCGCAGGCATTTCAGAATATGCCGCGGCCTTTCGTGCAATGGACCTGACAGGCCTGCCGCCTGCCTATATCGGCGTAGGGTCCCTGGACCTGTTTTTGGACGAGGATCTGGAATATGCCCGGCGCCTGATGGCCGCTGGCGTGCCGACAGAGGTCTGTGTCGTTCCCGGTGCCTATCATGTCTTTGACGTGTTCATTCCCGACGCACCCATGAGCAGACAATTCAGAGACTCTTATTTTACCGCCCTGAAACGCGCCATTTCCCCAGATTTTTTTCAAAATCCGGTCTGACGCGCCTTTATGGCGACGGGAATTGATTTTACTGAGCACCGACCCAAGCCTCCACACTCCCCCGGCAGTATCGCCGGGGGTTTGAAGCGTGATCCGCATGGAGCTGCTAGGGCTTGTTAGGCCTTGATATAGTCTGCTGTAGCCGCGATGAGGATGACAGGACGAGATCCACGGTTTCAAAGATCTTCACGAAATTTATGTGAGGCATACCCACGATCGCAGACGACATAGGTCGGTGGGTGTGGCCGCTCGTCGCGCAGGGCATAAGCGGATGGCAGTTCGTGCGCCTGTCCGGGTGACAGCGTGAAGGACATTGCCCTGCCATGGCCGTCTGCGGCTACGCAGACCCTGGTGCCAAAACCCCCACGTGAGCGGCCAGGCGCCTCACAATCTCTGCGGCGTTCACTGTATCCCCTTTTTTGGCGGTCCCGGCCGCCTTGTGATGGGCACGGATCGTCGTGCCATCGAGAACGACCATGTCGAGAGCCTGATCCCTGTCTTTGACCTTTTCAAAGAGGCGCTCCCACACCCCAAGCTTCGACCAGCGAATGAACAGTTGTGCGGCAATCCACCAGGGACCAAACTCAGATGGCAGGGCGCGCCACTTCGCGCCGTTCTGATGGCGCCAGAAAATCGCGGAGATCGTCCGTCGAAGGTTCTTCGGCGGGGTCTTGCCCTTCGGGCGGACCTCCTCGATCAAAGGCTCCCAGACGGACCATGCGGTATCGGAAAAAACAGACTACATCATGCTCATCATAAACAGCTATGCAGCCCGTTCTGTCATTCAAAGCCCAACAGGTTCTAGACTTACAAAGTAATGATCTCGCGCAGCTTGCGGTAATGCAGGGTCGCGGTATTACGATTGACACCCACAAGTTTGGCGGCACTCCGTTCGGGCGGACCCGCAACAAAGTGCTCCAGAAGCCATTTTTTGGATGCCTACAGATAACCGGTTACGACGCCGTGATTTCATAGGATATATCAAGCCTCTATCGGCATAATTATGCCCGCCCCATGAATTTTGGGGTGCCGCATTTTTTTCAAGCGGCGTTTTCATGACAGCATGCTCTTGCGCGTCAATACAATAAAAGTTTCATAATAAAATTAATTTCATTTCAAAGATAAATGTAAATATCAGTTCATTAAATATTTAAAATAAAAAATATACTGAGTTGTAATGAAAATTATTTTAAATCTTATCTGTTCATACTTTGTAAAAAAACGCTGTATCTGTCGTTCAGGCACAGCCCGCGGATTCAGGCGGGCCCGTCCATCACCCATCCTGCTGGAGTGTCCCCGTCATGCCCCCTGTGCTGCCTGAATATTCCTGACCCGCGCCTGCCCGCTGGCGCGATCCGGCGGGGCATATTGCGCCATCATGTCATACAGACCTCCCCGATGCGGGCTGCATGAAGCCGTCATGCGCCCGGTCCGGGCGCATATGCCAGTCAGGAATGCCATAAACGCAATAAAACCGCATGCGGACACTTATGCGGTTTTTCGTGATACAGGGAATTACCCATCCCATGAATGCCATCGTAGTCACTGCACTGCGTCGGCCCTATACCTTTGTGGTGCTTTCGATCCTGATCGTGGTCTTTGGCATCATGTCGGTATGGCGTACGCCGACGGATGTGTTCCCCAATATCCGCATTCCGGTCGTGTCCGTCGTGTGGACCTATGGCGGCATGCTGCCTGAGGAATTCGCAGGCCGGATCATCTATAATTACGAACTGATGGTAACCTCGACTGTCGAGGGCATCGAGCATATGGAAAGCAGTTCGTATTACGGGCGCGGCATCGTCAACATATACTTCCAGCCCGGCACCGATATTGGCAAGGCGGAAGCGGAAGTCACCGCTATTTCCCAGACGGTGATCAAGCAGTTGCCCGAGAACATCCCCTCCCCCATGGTCATGAGCCTTGATGCCTCATCCGTGCCGGTGCTTACGCTTCAGGTCACGTCGGATAAACAGACGCCATCCGACCTGTTCAAGCTGGCGATGATCCGCGTGCGGCCGCTGCTCGTCACCGTGCCGGGTGCAGTGGTGCCGCAGGCCTATGGCGGCATGGACAGTTTTGTCATGGTGGCGCTGAACCAGCAGCAGCTTCAGGCGCATCACCTCTCGGCCATGGATGTGCAGAACGCCCTGCGCGGGCAGAATATCGTGCTGCCCGCGGGCGACCAGAAAATCGCGGCCACCGACTGGATGGTGCAGACCAACGCCACTCCGCGCTCGATGAAGGAACTGGGCGATATTCCGGTCAAGCGCGTGGGCAATGCCGTGATCTATGTGCATGACGTGGCCGAGGTCTATCGTGGCGGCCACCCGCAGACCAACCTTGTGCTGGTCAAGGGCAAGCAGGGTGTCGAGATCGTGGTCATGAAAAGTGGCGATGCCTCGACGCTCGATGTGGTCGCAGGTGCCAAGGCACTCCTGCCACGCATCCAGAAACTGCTGCCGCCCGATGTCAAGGTGAGCATTCTGGGCGATGCCTCGGTATTCGTTAAGGATTCCATTTTCGATGTGGTGCGCGAGATGCTCACCGCAGCCTTCCTGACCGGCATGGTGGTGCTGCTGTTCCTCGGCTCATGGCGGCCTACCGTCATCATCGCCACCTCCATTCCGCTGGCCATATTGTGCGCCATCATCGGCCTGCACTGGGCGGGGCAGACCATCAATGTCATGACGCTGGGCGGACTGGCGCTGGCGGTGGGCATTCTGGTCGATGATGCCACGGTGATGATCGAGAACATCGACGCGCATCTTGAAATGGGCAAGACGCTGGAACCCGCCATCATTGATGCGGCCAACCAGATCGTCATCCCCACCTTTGTCGCCACCACCTGCATCTGCATCGTCTGGCTGCCGCTGTTCGGGCTGAGCGGGGTGGCGGGCTGGCTGTTCATGCCCATGGCGGAAGCCATCATCTTCGCCATGATTGCGTCGTTCATCCTCTCGCGCACGCTGGTGCCCACCATGGCCAAATACCTGCTGGCTGGCCACAGCGTGGCGGGGCATGGGGATTCCCATCACTGCGAGCCGCAGGTGCATAACCTGCAATACCCCAGACGCCTGCCCGAGCGCTTCCAGCAGGCGTTCGAGCGCGGCTTCAACACTTTCCGTGAGCGTTACGGAGCGCTGCTCGAGCGCGCCATTGCGCGGCGGGGGCGGTTCGTGGCCATATTCCTTGGCGTATCGGTCTGCTCGCTGGGGCTGTACCTGATCGCGGGGCGCGACTTCTTCCCCGAGACAAAGTCCGGCACGCTGCAGATGCACATGCGTGCGCCCCTTGGCACCCGCATCGAGGTGGCGGGCCGCGAGGCCTCGCTGGTGGAGGACCGGGTCAACGCGCTGTTCCCCGGCAAGGTGGAAAGCATGATCGAGAACTGCGGCCTGCCCGAAGGCGCGCATAACCAGGCCTTCATCCCCACGCCCACCATCGGCACGCAGGACTGCGACATCACCATTGCGCTCAAGGATGAGGAAACCCCGGTGTGGGATGACCGCGCCATCCTGCGCCGTGACCTTTCGGCGCGTTTTCCCGGCACGGTGTTCACCTTCCAGCCTGCCGACCTTACGGCAAAGATCCTGAATTTCGGCTCCCCTGCCCCCATCGACGTGCAGATTTCCGGCCCCGACCTGCGCGATAATTACGATTACGCCCGCCTGCTCGTAAACCGGCTGCGCGGGGTGCCGGGTGCTGCCGATGTCGTGATCCAGCAGACCATGAAGACACCGACCCTGTTCGTGCAGGGCAACCGCACCTTCGGCCAGGCCACCGGCATGACGGAAGCCGACCTTGCCAATAACGAACTCATGACCCTTTCAGGCAGCCAGACGGTGGACCCGCAATACTGGCTCGACCCGGCCACGGGCATCACCTTCCCGCTCAATGTCTATGTCTCGCAGGACCAGCTGACGCATTTCAACAACCTCATGACCATTCCGGTCGACAAGGGCGATGGTGACCCGCAGGGGCGGCACATGCAGTTGCTTGGCGGCATCAGCGATGTCAGCGCCACCGGCACGCCGGGGCAGGTCTCGCACTTCAATTCCATGCCTGAGGTGGACATCTATGTTTCCGCCGAGGGAGCGGATCTGGGGCAGGTCACCACCGGCGTGCAGCATGTGCTGGACCAGACGCGCGACAAGGTGCCCTCCACCGCCGCCGTGGTGGTGCGCGGCCAGACCGAGACCATGCGCCATGCCTATATCGAGCTTGTGTTCGGGCTGGTGGTGTCGGTGCTGCTGATCTACCTGCTCATCGTGGTCAACTTCCAGTCCTGGCTGGACCCATTCATCATCATCTCGGCCCTGCCCGCAGCCCTTGCAGGCATCGCCTGGGCGCTGTTCCTGACCCATACGCGCCTGTCTGTCCCGGCATTGACGGGAGCCATCATGTGCATGGGCACGGCCACCGCCAATTCCATCCTTGTGGTGTCCTTCGCCCGCGAGCGGATCGAGGAGCATGGCGACGCGCTGCGCGCAGCACTCGAGGCGGGCTATGGCCGCATCCGCCCCGTGCTGATGACGGCACTCGCCATGGTGATCGGCATGGTACCCATGGCCATGAGCAATTCGCAGAACGCGCCGCTGGGCCGCGCCGTGATTGGCGGGCTGCTGGTGGCCACCGTGTCCACGCTCCTGTTCGTGCCCTGTGTTTACGCAATCCTGCATAACCGCGCCCCCCGCAACCGCGAGGAACTGAACTGATGTCCACCCGGGAATCCCGTAAGATGCTGATGCTGGCCGGCGCCACGATCCTTGTGGGCTGGTGCGGTTACCTGCTGGTCGGGCGCATCCACCATGCCACTGCCCTGCGCCATGATGCGGAACAGGCTGCCGTGCCTGATGTCATGGTCATCGCACCACGCAGGGAGGCCCGCCATGTCAGCCTCGACCTGCCCGGCACGATCGAGGCGTGGTACCAGGCCCCCATCTACCCGCAGGCCTCGGGCTACGTGCATATGTGGTACAAGGACTACGGCGCCCGCGTGGCGGCAGGCGACGTGCTGGCCGAGATCAACACCCCCGGCCTTGATGCCCAGTTTGCGCAGGCGCAGGCCGACCTTCAGTCCTCTCAGGCTAAATACGACCTTGCGGTGGTCACGGCCCAGCGCTGGCGGCTGATGGGCAAATCACAGGCGGTATCGGGCCAGTCGGTCTCGGTGCAGGATGCCAACGAGAAATCGGCCTCGGCTGACCTTGAGGCCGCGCGCCACAACCTTGACCGCTACGCCGCCCTCGAGCGTTTCAAGGTCATTGTCGCCCCCTTTGATGGCGTGGTGACGGAGCGCGACATCAACGTGGGCGACTACGTGCATGAAGGCGGCGGCAACCTCAACGCCACGGGGGCGGCCAGCGAACTGTTCAGCGTGGCCGATACGCACCAGATGCGGCTGTTCGTCTCGATACCGGAGAACATGTCCTACATCCTCCAGCCCGGCCTGCATGCCAACGTGCGGGTGCCGCAGTTCCCCGATCGTACGTTCGAGGCGAAGTTTCTGACCGTATCGGGCGGCTACGACCCCGATACCCGCACCAGCGTGAGTGAATTCGTGATTGATAATTCCGACCACGCCCTGTGGCCCGGCACCTTCGCCGCCGTGACCCTGAGCGCGCCCGAACAGGCGGCCCACCAGAGCATTCCCACCGGCGCGCTGGTGTTTCAGGAGCACGGCATGCAGGTCGCCGTGGTGGATGGGCAGGAGCGCGCACATTTTCATGACATAACGGTAGGCCGCATGGGCGATGGGGCAACGCAGGTCCTCTCGGGCATAAACCCCGATGACCGGATCATCGACAACCCGCCTGCCGACCTTCTGGAAGGCGAGCGCGTGCATGTGGTCCAGCCCGCTGCCGGATACAGCAACGACACCGATGAAAAGGACGATGAATGATGGCCTCTACCATTCACCGCGCCACGTTCATGGGCGCTGCCTGCGCCATATCGCTGCTGTCACTGACGGGGTGCGACCTTGCGCCCGCCTATCATGCGCCGCATTACGTCATTCCCGCCACATGGCAGGGGCAGGCCCCGTTTGGCGTAGCCCACCCGATGGATGACACCATTCCCGCGCAGTGGTGGCAGAGTTTTGCCGACCCCGAACTGGATACGCTGGAAGAGGCGGCCATGGCCCATAACGGCGACCTGCAGGCCGCCAGCGAGCGCTTTTTGCAGGCGCGCGCCATTGTAAGCGAGGCACGGGCCGACCTGCTGCCGCATTTTGGCGTGGCCTTTGGCGGCAGCAACAACAAAAGCTCGGCCGAGCGGCTGTTCCGCTACAAGGGGCCGATTACGGATTCCGATGAATTCTATGGTGGCATGGCCTCGTGGGAGCCGGATTTCTGGTCCTCCATCCGCAACCGCGTGCGCCTGCAAAAGGATTATGCCCAGGAGCAGGCCGCGCAATATGCCGCCGCACGGCTGAGCCTGCAGGCCGAACTGGCCAGCGATTACTTTACCCTGCGCGGGCTGGATGCGCAGGCGGCGATCTATACGCAGTCGATCCGCTATTATGAGGAATCCCTGCGCGTGACCCAGACCCGGCTGATGGATCAGGCGGCCTCCCGGCTGGATGTGGCGCGTGCGCAGAACCAGCTTTACACCACGCAGGCCCGCCTGCTCGACATTCAGGCCCAGCGCGAGGTGATGGAGCATGCGGTCGCGGTTCTGGTCAATGTCGCGCCCTCATCCTTCCATATTGCGCCCGATGCCCACCTCAATACCACCCGCTTCGCACTGTCCGCCCCCCTGCCCTCGGACCTGTTGCAGCGCAGGCCCGACATTGCCATGAGCGAGCGCCAGATGGCGCAGGCCAACCGGGCCATCGGCATTGCGCGCGCCGCGTTCTACCCACACGTATCCTTCCAGATGAACGGGGGGTTTGATGATAACGGCTTCAACCTCGCCAATCTGGCCAACAGCATGTGGTCGTATGGCGCCACCGTGACCATGCCGGTGTTTGAAGGCGGGCTACGGCGCGCACAGTTGCAGCAGAGCTGGTCCGCCTACCGCGAAACGCGCGACCATTACCGCGTGACCATTCTCAACGCCTTTCGCGATGTGGAGGATGGCCTGTCGCGCACCAACCGGCTTGATGGTGAAAACGGCCGCCTGCGTGCCGCCGTAGGGGCTGCCAGCCAGACGCAGGACATCACCATGAACCTGTATAAAGGCGGTCTTGCCACCTATCTCGATGTGCTGATCGCGCAGGTCAGCACGCTTGATGCCCGCATCCAGCAGGCCGAAATCCAGACCCGTTACCTGCAGGCGCAGGTTGGCATGATCCGGGCCTGCGGCGGGGGATGGAATGCCGCAAGCCTGCCCGCGCCCGACACGCTGTTCTCGGTGGACCCGCTACAGTATTCCGGCCTGCATAACGCACGCCCCACAGGTGACGTGCCGCCGCCCCACAGCCACGGCCCCGACCCGGATGACAACCTGACCGGGCCAGTCCTCTCGCCGCATACCGGTCCATGAGAACAAGGCATGCAGGGGATCGACCGCATTGTCAAAAGGCCCTTAATAAGGAGTGAACTGCCCCGGGTTTACCGGAGAGTAAAACTCTCGGAGGATGAGCCCTATGGTAGAGAAGAAGACATCGCGTTATTCGCCTGAGTTCCGTGAGCGCGCCGTGCGCCTTCTGGACGAGCATCGCTCGGATGACCCGAGCCTGTCGCGAGATTGGTGGCAAGCTGGGCTGCTCGGGCGACAGCCTGCACGACTGGTGGAAGCAGGCCCGGCGGGACGCGGGTGCGCAACCGGGGCCGACCACGGCCGAGACGGCACGGATCAAGGCGTTGGAGCGTGAGGTCCGTGAACTGCGTCAGGCCAATGAGATCCTCAAGAAGGCCTCGGCTTATTTTGCTCAGGTAGCGCTCGACCGCCCGTTTCGCAAATGATCGCGTTTATTGAAACCTGCCGTTCCGATTACGGGGTCGAGCCAATCTGTCGCGTTCTGCCGATTGCCCCGTCCACGTTTTACCAGCAGGCGGCCATGGCAAGAGATCCGGGCAGGGCCAGCCCGCGTGCCCTGCGTGATAGGGAACTGATGGAACATATCCGCCGGATCTGGCAGGATAATCGTGCTGTTTATGGTGCGCGCAAGGTCTGGCACAGCCTGCAGCGTGAAGGACGACAGGTTGCGCGCTGCACTGTTGAGCGTCTGATGCGGCAGATGGGTCTGAAGGGTGTAATCCGGGGCCGGAAGGTCATCACGACCCGTCCGGATACGGCGCGCCCCTGTCCCGATGACAGGGTCAACCGGCAGTTCCGGGCCGAGAGCCCCAACCAGCTCTGGGTCTCGGACTTTACCTATGTCCAGACCTGGAATGGCATGGTCTATGTGGCGTTCGTCATCGATGTGTTCGCCCGCAGGATCATGGGCTGGAAAGTCTCGACTTCCATGACCACCCAGTTCGTGCCAGATGCCCTTGAACAGGCCATCTGGCAACGAAAGCCCGCGGGAAACAAAGCGCTGATCCATCATTCGGACCGTGGATCACAATACCTGTCGATCCGATATACCGAACGCCTGGCACTGGCTGACATCGATGCCTCGGTCGGCACGGTCGGTGACAGCTACGACAATGCACTGGCTGAGACCATCAACGGTTTATACAAAGCCGAGGTCATCCATCATCTGGGGCCATGGAAATCCATGGCGCAGGTCGAATGGGAAACCCTCAGATGGGTGGACTGGTACAATAACCGACGCCTGCTGGCGCCAATCGGCTACAGGCCGCCCGCCGAAGCCGAACGCGCTTTCTATGCAGATCAGAGCAGGCTTGATATCGCTGCCTGATTACTAAACAAATCGCTCTCCGGTAAACCCGGGGCAGTTCAAACCCGAACCCGCGAACGGGTCCAGAACCAGCCCCCGGCCGGACAGAAGGCTTCCACCAGGGGAAGGATTACCGCCACCGGCTTCTGGGTAGGATGCAGTTTATTGCCCTAATAGGGCATGTCGAGCACGTCCGGGATGGGCTTTGCGGGCGGTGTCACGTTGCCCTTGGCCAGCAGATAGGCGCTTTCATGTTCATAGCGAAGAAACCGGGAAGATGAGGAATACGACTTGCGAAAGACGATATGCCCGACCATGCGGAATCCCGCCGCCTTCCATGCGTCGGCGAATAAATCAATTCGGTTCCAGCCATAAAAGCTGATAGCGAACCCGCCCCATTTCAGGACACGGTGCATCTGGTTGAAAGCGGGCCGAAGCCAGCACGCATTGTTGTCGTTGCGAACCTTTCGCCCGTCCCTGCTCTGATAATTCACAAGGTAAGGCGGGTCTGTCAGGATGAAATCCACCGTGTTGCGGGGAAGTGACCGCATGAGATGCACGCTGTCGCCGTTGACGATGATATTGCGGAAATCGGTCGCCGTGCTGGTGTTGCCGATCATGGTCTTTGCCCTTTGTTCCGCGAGGAACAGCCCCCGCTGTTCCTCTGCCTCGCGGCGAGCAGCGGGGTAGCAACGGCAAGGGCGACCGATGGGGAGGGGTATCACCCGGTCTGCACGGAGCACAGCGCAGGAAGATCGGGGACACCCCATCGGGCGGCGTCAGCACGCTGACGCGCACCGTTTCCGGCGCGAGGGCGGAGCCATTAGCTTTTTTCCTCTTTTTCATGGTGACGGCATTTGCTTGCGCCCCTGGGGGCACGGTCATAATCTGTATTCATGGCCCGCACTCCTTCGACAAAACCTGCCACCCGCAAATCCGCCGCATCCGCGAAAGTCGGCACGACCGTCACGAAAGAGAATTTGAAAGCGCTTGGTCCGGATCGGCTTGCAGACCTTCTGGTCGAGCTGTCGGAACAGGATGCCGTGCTCACCCGGAAGCTGCGCATGGCGCTGACAGCCACTCATGCGAAAGACAAACTTGGCAAGGAGATCGAAAAGAGGCTGCGAACGATCCAGTGTTCCCGTGGTTTCCTGCCCTGGGACCGGATCAAACCCCTCGCGACTGAACTCGACACTCTACGGCAATCCATTCTCGATGATGTTGCGACTACGGAGGTCGGACAGGCCATTTCCGCGATGCGTATTCTCGTGGAACTTACTCCTTCCGTTTATGAGCGCTCTGATGACAGTTCCGGTTACCTGTCAGATGTGTTTCGCGAAGCGGCCTCCGACCTTGGCACCCTCTGGGGACGACAGGCTGGCCGGGATCCGGCTGTCACCGTCAGGGATCTGCTCACGCTTCTCGATAACGACGGGTATGGCACGTGTGACCATCTAATCGCATCGTGCGGCGAGGCACTGGGGACTGCGGGCGCGGCCATACTCAGAAGCACGCTTCTTGCACGATTGCACGACCTTCCCGCCTCAAAGGCGAAGGGAGACTATCGTACCGACATTAGGCGCATTCAGACCCTCGGTCACCTGAAGGATCTGGCCGACGCGATGGGTGACGTCGATGCCTATATCGAAGCAGTCAGCCTGAGTGACCGCCAGTCCGCCTCTATCGGCGATGTTGCACGCCGCCTGCTGGACAAGGAGCGCGCCAGTAAGGCGCTCGAATGGCTCGACCGGGAGACTGAGGAGACGTCCCGGTCCCGCTCGGAAAACGACGATCTTCGGATCGAAGCGTGCGAAGCCGTGGGCGACCGCGACACAGCCCAGTCCCTGCGATGGAAAGTCTTTCAGGAACGCCTTAGCCTGCCGCACTGGCAAGCATACCAACGCCATCTCAGCGATTACGATGCGATTGATGCTGAAGAACAGACACTCAATTACATCCGTAATTTCCCGGTCAGGAGCGTAGCCCTTTCCACTCTTCTTGAATGGCCAGCGCTCGATGCCGCTGCCAATCTCGTGCGGGAACATACGGCGGAACTGGACGGGCGTGATTACGGGACACTCCGTCCGGCTGCCGATCGTCTGTCTGAATCGTATCCCAACGAGGCAACGCTTCTTTATCGCCTACTGGTCGAGGCCGTGCTGGATAAGGCGCTTTCTCGTTATTATTCCTATGCAGCGAAGGATCTCGCCTCCTGTCGACTTCTCGCGCTAATGCTGACAGCGACAAACGGCATGGAAACCCATGAAGCTTTTATGACCCGCTTGAAGGCGCAGCATAAGCGCAAGCTGGGTTTCTGGTCGCTGATCGGTGAATAATTAACGACAGCAATGGAGGGGTAGAACGAACCCGCTGCGCGGGATTGGTGCGGTGTGCAGGCCTGTCACCACGGCGTGAGCGATCTGTTTTATTTGGAACTGTCCTGATCGGGCCAAGCACTCTGGCTTCTTCCCACCAGAAGGAGCCGGATGATGACAGAGTCCCTGTGCATTGCTGCAATCAGTCCCCTTCGCCAGCGCCTGCTTGATGACATGGCGGTGCGGCGGTTCTCCCGGGAGACGCAGCGCAATTACCTTCGCGATGTCGGCCGTTTCGCCACGTTTCTAGGCCGCTCACCCCACACGGCAACAGTCGAGGATGTGCGCCAGTTCCAGATTGCGCAGAACGCGGCTGGCATGCCGACACCGACCATGAACGCCATCGTGTCGGCGCTGCGGTTTTTCTTCACCCAGACGCTCGACCGCCCCGACCTTGCACGCAAGTTGGTCCGGGTAGCGCAGCCCCGCAACCTGCCCGTCGTGCTGAGCCGCGATGAAGTTGCCCGGTTGCTCAACGCGACCGTATGCCTCAAGCATCAGGCCGCCCTGTCGGTCGCCTATGGGGCAGGCCTGCGGGTGGCCGAGGTCGCCGCTCTCAAGATCAGCGATATCGACAGCGAGCGCATGCTGCTCAGGGTCGAACGGGGCAAAGGGGGACGATATCGCAACGCCATGCTTCCGGCAGACCTTCTGCCCCTGCTGCGGGAGTGGTGGAAGGCCGGACGCCAGCAGGGCGTGATGCATTCCGGTGGCTGGCTTTTTCCCGGGCAGGACACCATGAGGCCCATCAGCACACGGCAGCTCCATCGTGTGGTTGTCGATGCCGCGCGGGCTGCTGCGATCACCAGACGTGTGGGGCCTCATACC
>NZ_BCTP01000013.1 GCF_001571345.1 Komagataeibacter xylinus NBRC 15237
CGATATCGGGCAGTGGCGAACGGTCGGTCATGAGCATTCCCTGTGCTGGTTGGTCAGGCCACGGCGCCTGCCGCGCGATAGCACGCAGGGGGCGCGGAATCATGACCGTTTATGGAGATGGCTGCCCGGCGGCAGAACCGGTAGCATCAATATAATTGACATAGCACTAATTGTCATACAATAAATTCCGGCTTCGTACGCCTTTCTCTTCCCACCGCCGGGTTTATCAGGTAGCCCCTACGCCGCCGCCGGGAGTTTTTCGCCCAATGTTGTCCAGCCTGAAGCGCATTTTCTCCGATGATGCCCAATGGGCCGCCACCCGCACCACGGCGGCGTTCAGCGCGCGCGCTGCTTTCGGTGGGCATTGCGCTGTTCCTGGCCTTCTCGTTCCAGCTCCAGTCGCCCATGAGTTCGGTCACCACGGTCATGATCGTGGCCAACCCCACGGTGGGGGCGCTGGTTTCAAAAAGCGTGTGGCGCATCATCGGCACCATCATCGGGGCCACGATCAGCGTGGGGCTGATGGCGGTGTTCGTGCAGTCGCCGGTGCTGTATTTCATGGGGCTGTCGGTCGTGGTGGGGCTGGCCTGCATGGCCGCCACCTTCCTGCGGCTGTTCCGGGCCTATGCCGCGGTGCTGACGGGCTACACCATCGTCATCATTTCCGCCCCGGCGTTTGACAACCCCGATGGCATCTTCCTCTCCGCCATGTCGCGCCTTGCGGCCGTGGTGGTGGGCATCGTCACCACGGCGGCGGTGTTCATGGTCACCTCGCCACGCCGGTCGGACACGCTGTTCACCCAGATCCACGCCCTGTTCCGTGACACGGTCAGCTATATCCTGGCCTTCCACCAGGGCTACAGCAACGTGCCCGCGCAGAACCCCGATGCCCTGCCCGGCAGCACGTTCCGCGCGCTCCCCACCACGTTTCATGACAGCCGCGCCACCATGCTCACCCGCATCGCCCGCCTGTCGGACGCGGTGGAATACGCGGCAGCCGACAATTACGACATCAGCGTGCGCCAGCGCGAGATCAGGGCCGGGCTTGCGCGGCTTTCGGGCATCGTGGCCTCGTACCACCCCCACACCATCACCCCCGCCGATACCGGGCAGGACCGCGCCGTGCATGGCGAGATCGAGGCCATGCTGCACACCCTGCTCGACCTGACACAGGACCAGACGCTCGAAGCGGTGTGGACGCAGGGCTGCGCGCGCATCCAGCACACGCGGACCATCATGATCAATGAGGCGCGCGCCACCCATTCGCCCCGCTCGCTGCTGTTCCTTGATGACATCCAGGACCTGCTCGGCCAGATCGACACCGCCCTGCAGGATCTCTCGCGCCGGGGCAGTGCCGGGCGCAAACTGCGGCTGCAACCCTATCTGGAATGGCCCACCGCGCTGCGCAACGCCGCCCGCGGGTCACTGACCACGCTGCTGACAACCCTGATCTGGTACGTGCTGCACTGGACGGCGGGGCCGACCATGATGCTGTACGTGGTGGCGGCGGCGAGCCTGCTCTCCACCCTGCCCTCCGCCTCACGCGCGGCGGGGATGATGGCGGCGGGCACGGCGCTGGGCATACCGGCGGGGCTGTTGTGCCATATCTTCCTGCTGCCACAGATCGATGGCTACCCGCTGCTGTGGCTCTCGCTGTGCATCATGCTGCTACCCGGCGTGTGGTTGCAGTTCCACCCCAAATTCGGCGTGGGGGGGTTTGGTTACGGCGTGTTCGCCACCGTGATGCTGCAGGTCAACAACCCGATCCATTATTATAACGACATCAGCCTGTTCAATGGCTGGATGGCGCTGTTCATGGGGTGCATCATGCTGGTGCTGTCCTTCCGCGTGATCCTGCCGCCCAACCACCGGCTTGATGCCGCCCGCCTGGTCATGTCGCTCACGCGCAGCCTGCGCAGGCTGGCGCTGTCGGGCCGCAGGCAGGGCAAGGAATGGCTGGTATGGGAGAACCTGCAACTGCAGAAGGTCACCCGCCTGGCCATGCGGCTGTCATTTTTCGCCCGGCCCGCCAGCATGCATGAATATATCGATGCGGCACTGGCCACACTTTCACTGGGGCGGCTGATCGAGCGCATCCGCACCATCGCGGGCAGCCCCGACATCATGGGCGCGCAGCAGGCGGCGATCTATGATGCGCTGGGCACCTTTAGCGAACTGACGCACAACCCGCTGCTCACGGCGGCCAGCCTGCGGCGGGCGGCGACCATACTCTGCCCGCCCGATGCCCTGACCCTGCGCCCCGCAGCCCAGGTCGAGGCCATGGCCTGCCTTGAGCAGGCGGCGCGGATCATCGAGGACATACCCGGCTTCCTGGACCAGCGCGGCCCGCTGCAATGGGCGGAGGACTATCCCGCCGCCCACAGGCCGCCGCTGGCTGCCGTCAGGACGGAAGTCGGCTGAGCACCGAGAACGACACCGCATCCATCACCGTGGTGTCGACTTCATCGCCGGGCTTGAGGGTTTTGAGGAAGTCCTGCATCGCCTTCTGGCGCACCAGCACCACGCGGGTGATGTCATCGGGGTCGACAAACACGACCTGGTTGCGCGTGGTGTCCACGCCGGTCACCTTCACGCGCTCGCGCTTGAAGGACACCATCATGCCATGCGGGTGCGGGCCGGTGCGGGTGCCGGCGGCATTCTCGGTCGATTCCGGCAGCGGTGCGCCCGGCGGCGCGATGGCCGCGTCGATGGTGCGGACAATGCGCAGGCCGATCTTGTCACCGGGGTTGAGCACCGGCAGCTTGGCGCGCAGGTCGGGATCGACGCGCACGGTGTCGAGGTTGCCCGCCTTGTCGCGCAGCAGGATCATGCCCGCCTCGTGGTCCACGCTCTCGACCGTGGCGGTCGCCGTCTGGTTGCCCACGATGACCGGGGCCTGCGCCATGGCGGGCAGTGCGGCAGCGCACGCGCCCCCAACCACGCAGGCCAGCGCCAGCGCCACGCGGCGGGATGCAAACAGCTTCACGTTCATATGTGTCGTTCTTCCCTAAAATCTCTTGACGGATGTCAGTCCGGGCGGGCGGAAATGCGCCCGTGCCAGCGCCCTTATCCCATAACGCGCAGAGGCGGTCACGTATCCTACGATGTATGGCGCAAAGCGCATAATCGCCTCCAACACCTGCGCCCAGTGCATTACCCCCTTCCGCCATGCGGGGCTGCGGGGAGCAACCGCATGGTGTAAGCCTGCCACATTGCCAGGCACACAAGTCAGGAACCCGACATGACCGACCAGACCCCGCCCGACGCCTTTGCACAGGGCAAGGCAGCCGCCACCAGGGGCGAGCCGCTGATCGAAAACCCGTTTGATGAAACCCTGCCCGCCTATGAGGACTGGAACAAAGGCTGGTGGAGCGTGCGCGAGAACGATGGCGACTTCGACCCGTTTGCCGAGAAATAGGCCCGCAGGCCACGATGGCGTGAGATCAGCCAGACGTGAAGGCGTGCCAGTTGTGGCAGGCCCCCGCGCATGGAATGAAGGATGCTGACGGTTCGTTAAAACAGCGACTGTTCTCAGAAAAAGAAGGCGGCATCGGCAACGGTGCCGCCTTTTTTGCGGCCCTTGATGCAGTTAGAAATTTTTGGCGAAGCTTTTTTCAAAAAGCTTCGAAAGAAGCCGCCCTGTTGAAAAAAGACGGCGCCCGAAACTTTTCGTCCTTCCGTCTTTCACGACCGTGCCGACATGCTGCCCGGCGCACCGGGCTGGGTCTGGGCAACAGGCGGCTGGCCCATTTCAGCGCACACCCGGAAGGCCAGCAGCGCCCCTGCCAGCGTAAGGAAGGCCGGGATCCACATGTCATGCCCCACATGGGTGAACTCGAGGCCCAGCGCCAGCGCGGTGAGCGGCATGGACATGAACGTGCCCAGAAAGGCGATGCCACCCAGCAGCGCCACCGTGCCCACATCCACCATGGGCAGGCAGGCGTTCCACCCCCCCGCCAGCACGGTGGCCAGCAGCGCGCCCATGGTCAGGCTGGGCGTAAGCAGGCCGCCCGCGGCCCCGGCCCGCAACGCCCCCATGATGACCACGATCTTGAGCACCAGCACGGTGGCGGCAAGCTGCGTGCCCAGTTGCGCCGCCAGCGCAAGCTGCATTGGCCCGCGCCCGTTGCCCGGCAGTTGCGGGTAGAAGCATGACAGCACGCCCAGCAGCGGAAACACCACAAGGCACCACGCAATGCGCGCCCCGCCCCTTGCTGCGCGGTTCTGCACCACGGCCATCAGCCGCCTGGCCAGTTGCGCGCCCACGCCAATGACCGGCCCCGCGCACAGCGCCCACAGCACCACGGGGGCCGTGACCGCCATCGGCCCGATGTCATACTGGTGCAGGTTGCCCAGCACCGCCCACGGCACGAATGCCCCGATGGCCGAAGCACCCACCGCGCACAGCACCGCGCGCTGCCCCACCGTGCCCAGCAGCACCTCGAGTATGAACAGCGCGCCGCCCAGCGGCACGTTATAGACGGCGGAAAGCCCGGCCCCCGCCCCGCAGGCGATGATGATGCGCCGGTCCTCAGGTGCAAGGCCCAGCACGCGACCGGTGTCGGTGGCCAGCACCGCGCCGAGTTCACGCGGGGCAACCTCGCGGCCAAGCGGCGAGCCAAGGGCCACCGTCACGATCTGGAGCAGCACATGCACCGTGGTGGACAAAGCGGGCATGGGCCTGCCCGGCCCCGTCTTGCCCACGGCCGCCGCAATGCTGACCAGCGGCCTGCCAAAACGGCCCAGCGCCCACCAGCCCACGCCCGCCACCACGCCAGCAGCGCACAGGGCGGCCACCCGGCGCCACGGTGGCGCGGCACTCACGCCCTGCACGAAGGTATGCGGCCCGCCGGGCTGGCCATAGCCATAGGCGACATGCTGGATCATGTGCAGCAGCACGGACAGCACCGTGCCCCCCACACCCGACAGGAAACCGGTGGCAATGACCGCCATGGCCATGACCGGCCATGCGGTGGGCGCGCCACGGGGCGCTGGAGCGGAAGCAGGTTGGGTCATGATGGCATGGGATATGCCGGATAAGGCAGGGCGCGCCAAGCCGGTTTAACACGCACGCACGCCAGGGCCCGCGCGGTGGCGCAGGGCGGGATCATGCGCGCCGCCATGCTGCTGGCCTGTTGCCACGGGTTGGCCCAAGGTATTGACGGCCCTGTACCACCGCCTGTGCGCCACAGGTCAGAAATGGCGAACACGCCACACTGATAATGGCAACACCCACCCCCTGCACAACGATGCTGAAAGGCGCTAGCAACTGCACATTGCTTTGCGATATGGTTGCCTGTACGGAACAGTAGCCATAGCAGGTGGTGTTTCAGGGGCAAGCCAGGAAGGGGACGAGATGAAATTCGTTATTGCCATCATCAAGCCGTTCAAGCTCGATGAGGTACGCGAAGGGTTGCATTCCATCGGGGTCGATGCCCTGACCGCAACCGAGGTGAAGGGATATGGCCGCCAGAAAGGCCAGACCGAAATCTATCGCGGCGCCGAATACAACATCCAGTTCCTGCCCAAGATCAAGCTCGAAATCGCGGTACCCGACGCGCAGTGCGACAAGGTGGTGGAAGTCATCCAGTCCGCCTCGTGCACGGGCAAGATCGGTGATGGCAAGATTTTCGTTCTCGACCTGCAGCAGGCCATACGGATCAGGACACAGGAAACCGGAGAAAACGCGCTGTGATCACGAAGATTGGCAAAAGCGCCCGCCATGCCGGGCTGGCGGCGGCAGCTTTTGGCGCGTCGATGGCCAGCATGCCCGCCATGGCAGCCGATGCCCCGCCCGCCATCGATACGGGCGATACCGCCTGGATGCTGGTCAGCACCGCACTCGTGCTGATGATGACCATCCCCGGCCTTGCGCTGTTCTACGCGGGCATGGTGCGCAAGAAGAACGTGCTCGCCACCCTCATGCAGTCCTTTGCCATCTGCTGCATCATGACCGTGGTGTGGATGGTGCTGGGCTACAGCCTGACCTTCACCTCGGGCAACGCCTTCATTGGCGGGCTGTCGCGCGTCATGCTCAACGGGCTGGGCGCGGGCATCAGCAAGGGCAGTGACGTGGCCTTCACCATGGCCGCGGGCACGTCGGCCGCCACGACCATGACCATTCCCGAAAGTGTCTGGATGACCTTCCAGATGACCTTCGCCATCATTACGCCCGCGCTGATTACCGGCGCGTTTGCCGAACGCATGAAGTTCAGCGCGCTGTGCGTGTTCACCATCGTCTGGGGGCTGCTCGTTTACGTGCCCGTCGCCCACTGGGTGTGGGGGCCGGATGGCTGGGTGGCCAGCAAGATCGGCGCGATCGACTTCGCCGGTGGCACGGTGGTGCATATCAACGCGGGCATCGCGGGTCTGGTCGCGGCCCTGGTGATGGGACGGCGCAAGGGCTTTGGGGAGGAAGACCTCTCGCCCTACAACCTGACCTATGCCGTCATTGGCGCTTCCCTGCTGTGGGTGGGCTGGTTCGGCTTCAACGCAGGCTCCGCAGGCGGCGCCAACGGGCGCGCGGGCATGGCCATGGCCACAACCCAGATTGCCGCCGCCGCCGCTGGCGTGTCGTGGATGTGCGCTGAATGGATGAAGACCGGCAAGCCAACCGTGCTGGGCATCATCTCGGGTGCGGTGGGTGGCCTGGTGGCCATTACGCCCGCGGCAGGCTTCGTGCTGCCGGGCGGGGCGCTGGTCATCGGTCTGCTCGCGGGCGTGATCTGCTTCTGGGGCGCCACGGGGCTCAAGCACATGATGGGCTATGATGACAGCCTCGACGCCTTTGGCGTGCATGGCATTGGCGGCATCGTGGGCGCGCTGCTGACCGGCGTGTTCGCCTATGGCCCGCTTTCTGCCACCGATGCCAGCCCCGAGGGCGTGAGCGGGTCGTTCCACCAGTTCATCGCCCAGGCGGAATCGGTCGGCATTACCATCGTGTGGTGCGCGGTGCTGACCTTTATCCTGCTCAAGGCCATTGACCTGACCATCGGCCTGCGCGTGACGCGCGATGAGGAAATGGAAGGTCTCGACATGAGCCTGCATGGCGAGCGGATCAATTCCTGACCTGACTGCCTGCATGCAACATGACGGAAAAGGGCGGCCTTGTGGGGCCGCCCTTTTTTTCTGGTCCGTGCGCACGGCCAGTGCCCCAAACCGGTTTTCAGGTCCCGCCCGCAAGGATCACGTCACGCACCATGGCGCAGCGGGAACCAGGGGGAAAACCACCAGCTTCCTCATCACGCAACAGGCCTGCCAGACGTGCATCCTGTGCAGCAGGCGGGAGCAGCCGGAAGCCTGCCCGCGCATAAAAGGGCCCGTTCCATCCAACAGTGCGGAATGTGGTCAGTGTGATGCGGGCAAGACCCGGCAGGCGTGCCGCACCCTCATGGGCGGCCGCCAGCAGGCTGCGCCCCAGCCCCCTGCCCTGCGCCGGATGTGCGACCGATATTTCAAGCACATGCAGGTCAGCGCCATATTGCCGCGCGCTTAAGAAACCAACGGGCTGATCCCGACCATCCACTGCAACCCAGCACAGGCCGTGGGCAATGCAGCCTACATGCACGGCAGGAGGCAACCCGTCAGCCTGTGCCAACCAGGCCAGTGCGGGCACGGCCAGGAAGGCTTTTGCGGCAGAGCGCTCGATAGCGGGCAGGAGACCTGCCTCTTCAGGCCGGGCCGGGCGGATGGAAAAGGTCATGGCAAACTCCCCTCGATCATGATGCCCTGCGCATCAATCCGCACCCTTGCCATGGGCTGTGCCTTTATCTGGCGCAGGTAGTTTACAAACAGAAATACAATACTGAGAACGACACTACCCGCATTGATGCAGAGGGTCTGTGGATCAAGGCCAAGGAGCAGGCGTACCCTGTCAATCATGTCCGTTGCACCGAACAGAACTGTCCTGCGATCCGTTAGCGAGAACATTAAAACCAGATGCAGCATGAGCATCAGCCCCAAAGTCATGAGCGCGGCATAGGGAACAAGTTTTAAAAAGATAGAAAACCGCTCCCCCTTGGTGAGCGACAGGGGAACGGTCACTTCATCCCCTTCCGCATCCAACCGTGCCGGGAGGGCCGTGGTGCCAGCAGGGGGCCATGCGGCAACCGGGGCCGCCTTATGCATGCGCACCATGTGGACGAGCGCCTTCGCCCGGGGCACGTCCTGCGGGGCGAAACTGTTCCAGGTGATGACAAGCCGCTTGTTCCGGCCCCGCATGTGCAGGACCAGAAGGCGTCGTGTCGGACGTATTATCCTGAAATCATCCCACGCAATGTCGGCATATATTCCATTGGCATCCCGGGCTGAAATGCTCCTGGCAGAGAGGACGTAGATCGTACCACGCCGGACATTGCGCCGACAGTACAAAACAAGACACCGCCAGAACCACCCCGAGGCGACAAGAACAATAAACGTCAGCGCTGCAGGCTGGAGTGCGCCAAGGGCAATCAGTTCCATCACCACCCCCCATTCCGTCTGGCCTACGGCATGATCGAAAGGAGGATACTCATGCGCCTGCAAACTGATGGACCAGAGCAGGCCCAGCAATATTCCATTTGCCAGCAGTTGTTTCCAGCCCAGCAGGATTTCGGCCAGTACATCGAGTGGGGTTGCCCTGAGCCTGCCCGTGATGGGCTGCAAACCGGTCCCGGCCTGCGGTTCGGTTGTGGCATCATCCGTTACGGGGCCGGGCGGAGGCGCATCATCGTGCATGACGGCTTACACCCCTGCCTGCAGCGTGCATGGCAGGCGGAACGGGAAATGAAAAAAAGCGGTTCCAAACCCAAAAATACTGCAATTAATATTCAATAAAAATTCCCGGTCTTTAAAAATGAAACAGAAGATTCATTTTTATATCAAATACCTGAACCGGGAAAGGTAAATGGATTTTGCCTCATTGTTTCAGACAACAAATCTGACCCTGCCTGCGCGCATGAGAGTTTTTTCAACCGTTTTAAAGGAATGCCGCCTTTTTGAAAAAAGGCGACACTCAAAAACTTTTATTTTCTATTAGAAGTTCTGTGAAATACCGGTCAGGATCGTGCGCCGCAGCCCGTATTGCGGGGCGCCCACGCCAATGCCCGTGCCGCTGCGCAGCATGTAGGGGTGATCGAACAGGTTGGTCACGTCCAGCCGCAACTGCGTCGTGCGCAGGAAGCGCGAGTGGAACAGATCGCGGAAGGACTGCACCAGCGCCAGGTTGAACGTGGCATATTGCGGGATCACGCCGCCATTGGGCACAGTGTCGGTATCCTGCCGCAGGCCGCTGCCATAGACCATGGTAGCCGAGAGCAGCGTGGGGTGCCCGGTGTGGTGGAAGAAAGTGTAAGACCCACCGGCAGAGGCGGTCCAGCGCTGGTCGTGGTCGAGATGCACCCAGTGATTGCTGATATAGGCCAGGTCACCGGGGTCAAAATTGAACTGCGCGCTGGTAATATCCTTGCCGATGGCGCGCGACCACGCAAAATTGCCGTAAAGCGAAAGCGGCCCGCGGTCATAGGAGGTCGAGACCTCATAGCCGTTCACCTGCCCGCGCCGGTAGTTGAAGCCCGACAGGATGATGGGCGCGCCGAACTGCCCCTCGTCAATCAGGTTATGGGCCAGCTTGTAATAGGCATCGAACGACACGCGCCAGCCGGGCAGGATGACCTGCTCGATCCCGGCATCGAAGTAATGATCGCGCTCGGCCTTAACCGTGCTGCTGCCGGTGCCGGCTGCCGCACCCGAAGTACCCGCAAACTGCTGCAGGTCGGTACCCCCCACCACCTCGAAGGGCGGCGGCGTGAAGTAGCGCGAATAGCCCGCATGCAGGGTTGCACCCTTCCACGCGCGCCACACCACGTTGATGCGCGGGCTGAGCTGGTGCTCGTTGGTGTATTCGCCCACCCCATCAAAGCGCAGGCCGTAATTGACCGTGACATTGCGCAGCGGCCGCCATTCATCCTGCACGTACAGGCCATAGACATCGCCCGTGCGGCCATTGCCGGTATGGATGGACTGGAGCGCCCCCGTGTCGGTGTTCTGCACCAGTGAATCGGTCTTGGTGATGTTGCGCTCGGCAAAGACCTGAAAGCCGAAGCGCACGGTATGATCGGGCCGCACGCGCCAGGTCACGTCGCTCTGGGTGCCGGTTGACATGACCGAGCGCTCGGCATGCTGGCTTATGCCCATATAGGCCAGATCGCCCAGGTTGGGGTCGGGGCTGTAGCCGAGGCTGCTGTAGCGCGAGAACACCGATGTCTGGAGCGAGAAGGCCCCGATCTCCTTTTGCAGCGACAGGATGCCGAAATCGGTGATCTGCTTCTGGCGTTCATTGAGGTTGGACGCACCTGGCGCACCCGGCACCGACACGCAGGCCGAATCATCACCCGCGCAGGGAAAGGTCTGGCCGCCGATATTGGGCAGTTGGTACTCGGCGTTCGAGACACCCGCGATCAGGCTCAGCCGCGTGTTCTCATCCACCGTGTAGCGCAGGTGGCCGAGGAAATGGTACTGGTTGCTCAAATCATGCAGCGCGTTGAACGAGGGCGTGGTGTTCTCGATGCCCACCCGGTCATGCACGTAATCGGCGGTGAAGAAGTAATCCCACTTGCCATGCTGCCCCCCATACTGCGCGGAGGGGAAGAAGTAGTCACGCGCGCCACCATAGATGGACACGTTGCCACCCCTGTTGGTCGTACCGTTCTTGGTGGTGATGTCCACCACCGCAGCCTGCAGGAAGCCGTACTGCACCGGCAGCGCACCGGTGGAGAGCGACATGTTATCGGCAAACCGGGTCATGAGTGTCTGGCCGAACACGTTCATGCCTTCGGGCAGTTGCACGCCATCAAGGCGGAACTGCACCTCGTTATGGTCGCCGCGCACATGGATCTGGCCGTAGCTGTCCTGCGCCACACCGGGGGCCTGCAGCAGCACGCTGTTCAGCCCGGTATTGTCGCCACCGGGAATGGTCTCGATCGCCTTGCGGCTGAACGCATGCACCGTTGCCCCCGTGGAGGGCTGCAACTGCACGCGCGCACGGTCGAGGCGCGCGGTGACGGTCATGGTCTCGGGCGCGGAGGAGGTGCGGTCGAGCGCCTGCGCGGTTGTGGCGGCGTGCGGATCATCGGGCGTTGTGGCGGTGGCGGGCATGCCCTGCGCGAGGGCAGTGGTAACGGGGGTCAGCGCGGTTATGGCCGCCAGCATGGCACGGGAAAGGGGACGGGGAAAAAACCATAGGCGCGTCATGGCGGAAAGGCTCGCATCCGGTGAGGTGGTTTCGGGAGGCGCAGCTTTATTTGGTACAATATAACATAACAACATGAAAAAGCCGCGGCTTTCACCGGGGCTACCAAATGTTGTATTTATGCAACAGAACGCTTCGGCCCAAACGGTAGGCAACCTCTGTTACGTTACCTGCTGGTGGTTTATGATGGTGCGCGATCCTGCCTTAATACGATATTGTTAAAATATATCATCAATGCATATTTTATTTGTACTGAAAATTGCAAATACTTTTTATATAAATCATTGTTAAAAACATTTCAGGAGGCGCCTATTTTTTCATAAAAAGGCAGAATATAAAAACTTTTGTTAATTTTTATCAATTCGTTATTTTAAAATACTCTGTTGATCAAGGAAACCACCATGGCCGATACCCCGCTCCCCCCTGACCGCGAGACCCTGACGCACACGCTGCAGGCAACCGGGTTGCCTGCAGCCATTGTGGCCCATCTGGCCGCACAGGCGCGGCCTGCCGTGCTCATGCCCACCACGGCGGGGGATGAGGACGCCATTCCCGCAGGGGCCTCGAAACTCGGCGGGCGACCGGACCTGCCGCAGGGCATGGCATGGCCCCTGCGCCCACCCTACCCCGATGCCGACAGGCGGGCACAATATTACAACCGCAAGGCGGATGACCTGCTGGCCAATCCGCCCTCATGGGCACGCACCAAGGGCGTCGAATGGTTCAGCAACGAACACCGGGCCAAGGCGCAGGCGGTGGCGAAGGATTTCCCGCTGGCTTTCTTTGGTCAGTTCAATCTGGCCGAACTGGCGCAGGCACCGGGTTTTGACCCCGTCTTTCCCACCGAGGGCCGCCTGCTGGTGTTCTATGATTACTGGATAGAGCCGGAAGAATTCACCCCTGAAGCCGCCGTGGGGTGGCGCGTGATATGGGATCCGTCACCTGTGGCTGAACTGGTGCGCGCGCCGGTGCCGCAAGCCCTGCTGGCGATCTCGAACGATGAGTGGAGCTGCGTCTTTCCCCCCGCCCCCGTGACCACGCAGCACTCCGTCATCACGCCCATGCCGTTCAATGACAAGGGATGGGATGCCTTCCCTTTGGAGGATAATGCAGAATTCACAGCCTATGACGCGTGGTTCTGCGCTTTCGGCACACCTGACGAGAAGAACCGTGACAACCACCAGTTTGGTGGTTTTCCGCAGCCTTTGCAAAATGGCCTTCAGGCCCGCAGCCAGCTTGCCGCCAATGGCCTGAACTGCGGGGGCAACATATGGCACACGGCTCAGGCCAAGGCGCTGCTTGAATCCGCGGCACAGTGGCGGCTTGTCGTGCAGATCGGGGCGGACCCGCATGCGCGGTTTGCCGATGTCGGGGCCTATTACGTGATGATGCGCGAGGCCGATATCGTGGCCCGCCGGTTTGACCAGGCGCGTGTGGTCTATCAGTGCGATTAAAGGCGGAAAAGACAGGGCTTGATCCCTGCATGGGCTGGGCAGAGACTGTTGCATCAATAAAAAGGACGTGCAGGATGCACATTCTTTTTGAAATATTTCATGATGCGCACTGGCACGCGGCGACACGGTGATATTCTGCTGGCCGTAGCACCGCCTTCATGGCGGTCGCGCATTGGAGGGTTCCCGTAGCAGGCCCTCCCCGCGTGCCGCCAATCTGGTTTGCCGGTTATTGTGTTCAGGCAGCCATTCGCCCCTGCCGCGCCCTGCCTGGGTGGGGAACACTCTTCGTGGAACCCATTGATTCCACAGCCTTATTTTACTGTCAAAGAAACTACCAACCAAAGCGCCCTTCTTACCTAATCCCTTTTCCTGCCCTCGGGAAAGGATCATCGTCAGGGGTCGCGCCACAGCGCAGGCAGGCAACATCGGGGTGCGGCTTTTTTCAAACGGCTTTGCCGGAATGCGCCCTTACCCCTGCATCACCAGCGGCGGCAGGCGCGGCCCTTCGCGCAGATAGGCGTTGAGAAAGGTATGCACTGCCGAGCGGGCGATGAAGTCGATATGCGCCTGGTCGGTGCTGACCGGCAGTTGCAGCCGCGAACGCGCGGTAATGCGGGTCTGGCACAGGGCATAGAACTGCTCGGCGGCAAAAACCGGGTCGGGAATGTTCAGCACGCCGGAATCATTATGCTGCATCAGCCATGCCGAGAGGATGTTGATGGCCTTCTGCGGACCGTGCTTCCAGAAGGTCTCGGCCAGTTCGGGAAAATTGCCTGCCTCGGAAATGATGATGCGGTTGAGCATGAGCGACAGCGGCGAGGTCAGCAGCCGGATCATGGCCACGGCCAGGTGCTCGAGCGATTCCGTCAGGTTCGCCCCTTCATCAATGCGGCTGAACAGGAGCGGCATCTTCTCGCACGCGCACTGCTCCACAAAGGCGGAGAACAGCGTGGCCTTGCTGTCAAAGTAATTATACAGCGTACCCTTCGACACCCCGGCATCGCGCGCGATGCCCGACATGCTGGCCCCCTCGTAGCCGTTCTGGGCAAAGACACGCGCCGCCCCCGCCAGGATCTGCTGGCGCTTGGCGGCGGAGGCACCCGGGGGCAGACTCTCGGCCGCCTGCATTTTGCCTGAATGGCCTGGCGTGGTGCCCATTGAAATCATCCTGCTCCCGCGGTTGGCGCGTACTTTCGATTGACCCCGTGAGGAAAGCCGATAGGCTAGGGGACTGACCGAACTGATCGGTCATTCATGCCATGGTTTAAAAACCATGCCAAGAATGCAGAATTTACATCAGCTGTTTCAGGTACAACAGGGGGGCCATGTTGGTGGGTAGGGGAATTTCATGGCGCACGGCCGTGGTCGGGTTGTCGGTCATGACCGCCGGGTGTGCGGTTGGCCCTAATTTCCATAAGCCCAAGCCATGGGTTCCCAACCAGTATGGCGGCCCGGACCGCATCGCGGCCGCAACCGACAAAAACGGCAAACCCGCCGATGTGGCCAGCCAGACCACGCCTGATGACCCCGATACCGCCTGGTGGTCCCTGTTCCACGATCCCGAGCTGACCAGGCTTGAACAGCGCGTGGCCACCGACAACCTTGATGTGCGCGCCTACGCCTACCGCATGGCCCAGAGCCGGGCGGAACTGCGCATTGCCGGTGCCGAGCGCTACCCTGCCATGTCGGCCACCGGCTCCTACGCCCGCCAGCAGTACAGCACCAAGATGCTGCAGCGCATCGTGACCGATGTGGAGAGTGAACACCCCGAACTTGGCCAGGCGGCAGGCACGCCGGGCAAGGCCAAGATTCCGCTGTTCAACCAGTGGCGCGACAGCGTGGACGCCACATGGGAGCTCGACCTGTGGGGCCGCGTGCGCCGTGAATACGAGGCCGCGGCCGCAAGCTCGCAGGCGGTCAACGAATCCCGCCGTGGCATGCTCATCTCACGCCAGTCGGAAGTGGCGCGAGACTACATGGAGCTGCGCAACACGCAGCAGCAGCTTCGCATCGTGCTGGAAAACCGCGACGTGGCGCAATCCATGCTGGACCTGAACCAGCAGCGCTACACCAAGGGCCTGGCCAGCAACCTCGAGGTGGAGCAGGCCCGCGCGCAGTACGAAAACACGCTGGCCCAGATCCCGCAGCTTGAGCAGCAGCTGGCCATGCAGGTCAATGCGCTGAGCCTGCTCATGGGCGCGCCGCCACGCGCGCTGTCCGATGAACTGCTCACCGCCGCCGCCATTCCGCCCGTGCCGCCACGCGTGCCGGTGGGCGTGCCCTCCGAACTGGCCCGCCGCCGCCCCGATATCCGCCGCGCGGAGGCCAACCTGCACGCCGCCACCGCCCAGGTGGGCGAGGCCGTGGCCGAGTTCTACCCGCGCGTGACCATCAATGCAGGCTTCGGCTTCGAATCCCTCTCCTTCCGTGACCTTGGCTTCTGGAACGCCAAGGCGTGGAATGTCGGCCCCTCCATCACGCTGCCCCTGTTCCAGGGCGGGCGCCTGCGCGGCCAGCTTGAACTGCGCAAGGCCGCCCAGAAGGAAGCCGCCATCACCTACCAGAAAACCGTGCTCGGCGCCTGGCATGACGTGGATAACGCGCTCACCGCCTACACCGACGAACAGCGCCGCCATGACAGCCTCGAGCAGCGCATGCAGGCCAGCCACCACGCGCTGGAACTGGCACAGAACCAGTACCGTAACGGCATGGTGACCTACCTTAACGTGCTCGATGCCCAGCGCCAGTATCTCGGCGCCGAGTCCGACCTCACCACCAGCACCGCCACCATATCGGGCAATCTGGTGCGGCTGTACAACGCGCTTGGCGGCGGGTGGGAGACAACCTACCCCGACACGCCACGCCACAAACAGGCCACCGCCACGACCCGCCCCGCAGCCACGGGCGGCACGCCTGCCACCTCTGCTCCTTCCACCACGCCGGGCCAGCCTGCCTGATGGCCTGCGTTAAAAGCTTGGCGCGCGCGCGCCTTGCTAGTATAAGCCGCCCCGTTCCCGACTGGCAGGCCAGTAACTGCCACACGGAAGCATGGCGCAGGGACCTGTTCGTATGATTACATTGCCCCCCGACTATCGCCCCTCGGATGATGAGGAATTCATGAATCCGCAGCAGGTGGAATATTTCCGCCTCAAGTTGCTGAAATGGCGGGCGGACCTTCTCAAGGAAGCGGATGAAACGCTTGCCAGCCTGTCGGAAGGCGGCATCCATGAAGCCGACATTACCGACCGCGCCAGCGTCGAGACCGACCGCGCGCTCGAACTGCGCACCCGTGACCGCGCGCGCAAGCTGATCTCCAAGATCAACCAGGCCCTGCTGCGCGTTGAAGCGGGCACCTATGGCTTTTGCGAGGAAACCGGCGAGCCGATCGGGCTCAAGCGCCTTGAGGCCCGCCCCATTGCCACCCTGTCGATCGAGGCGCAGGAGCGCCACGAACGCATGGAACGCATCCACCGCGACGACTGACCCCGTCCCCGCCCGGCTGGAAGGCCCCAATTTGCCAAAAGGTGATAAAAGGGGGTTGCCAGCCGGTGCAGGAAAAGTTAGGAAGCCCGCATACCGTGCTGCTGTAGCTCAGTGGTAGAGCACTCCCTTGGTAAGGGAGAGGTCGACAGTTCAATCCTGTCCAGCAGCACCATTATTTTCCTACCTTTTCTGTCAGATTGATTCTTTCTGTTCTGGTCCACATGGTCCAGGAAATACCGATAGAATGTCTGCGGCTTCTTTTGGCCAGTCAGGGTCATGGTACCCATAAACGCGCGCGATCGTCTCGACGCCATTCCCAAAAAACCTGGTGCCCTTTTCAATAGCACTCCGGTCATTGCCACCCTCGTCGCACGGATATGACGAAGCGCATGCCACAATATGCAGGGCCGTCCAGATCGCCTGCCCGCACCGCGAGAACTCCCCCCGCCCTGCCGCGTTATTGTTTCGATACACAAGACGGTTTTGAAGCAACGCACTGATAAAAAAATAAGAGACTGTTTGAAAAGTCAGCCCGGAAAACATCCAGGAATCACAAGGACGTTTTGGGTGTCGCTTTTTGTTAAAAGGCGGCGCGCGTTAAAGCTTTTTGAAAAAATATTCACCACAAACATCCTGCAGTTTGCAGGGAGTCTTGGGCGTACGCTTTTCAGGCCGCTTTCACAAACCGGTTTGTTCCGCCATCACGCACCCGCTCACGCCGCACAGGGCCTGCACGGGTCCAGATATTTGACAGAGGCCATATGACTGCACCCATACCCGCCCGTTTGACCGCCCTGCGGCCCTGCCTGCGCCTGTGGCAGGCTATAGCGCTTGTGGCGGGGCTCAGCGGCCTTTCAGGGTGTGGTTATACGGATTCGCGCGCTGCCCATCGTGCGCAGATGACCATGATCGGCATGGACAGCACGGATGTGCAGTCCTGCGTGGGCATTCCCGACAAGACCAAGAAAATCAGCGATGCGGTACAGATTTTTGAATATTCGCGCACCCTGAACATTCCCTCCACCAATGATTCGACGCTGATCCCGCTCCAGTCGGTCGTCAACCTGACCGAAACGACACTCGGCGGCGCAGGCAAGACCTGCATTGCCGATATCCGCTTTGAAAACGACCGGGTCACCCAGGTGCACTACAGCGGCGATGATGATGAAATGATGGGCACGGACGGTGTGTGTTCCATCGTCACCCGTGGCTGCGTGCGCCAGCCGGTCCCGTCCATGCGGCATGTGAAGAAAGGGGTTTTCAGCCCCGTCTCGGCCTTTCACTCGCCCAGGCTCGAGGCACAGCCCGCTACGCCGCCGACACCAAACACACCAGCGCCGGCAAGCGCAAAATAAAAGTTTTTGGGCACCGCCTTTTTTCAAAAAGGCGGCATTACCTGAAGCTTTTTGAAAAAAGCTTCACCAAAAACTTTCTATAGTTAAGGAGCGGACTCGAGCGGCAGTGCCGCAATATCCGCAGGCGGTCCGGCCAGCATGCAGGCGACACCGGTCGTGCGGTCAACAAGCATGCGGATCTCGACCGGCCCTTCCGCCCCGAACAGGTCGGATGTGACATCATAGACCGGGCGCAGCGGCGCGTCCTGCCCCGCATCATGGCGCACCACCTCGGTCATGATGCGGCCAAGGGCGCGCTCCAGCCCATCCATGACGCGCGAGGGCACGAGGCGGGGCTGGTCACCGTCGCCCATGCAATGCAGTTCCAGCAACCGCGCCCATGAGGGCGTGGGAATGAACATGGGCATGCGCGAGCCATCATTATGCCGCTCCGCATGCATGATGCGCCGCGTATTGGCCAGGCCAATCACGTCCACGCGCGGCAGGTCATCGCCAATGCGTGCGGCCACAGTGCGGGGCGCGTCGTCGCTCACAACGTTACCCCTTCAAAACGCGCGGGCAGCTTGAGGATATCCTGCGAGGACAGCGCCGAGGAAACAAAGAAGCCCTGGATGCGCTCGGGCCTGAGCGCCTTGACGAGTTCAAACTGCTCGCGGTTTTCAACACCCTCGACCGTGACTTCCATGTTGAAGCCCTGCCCCATGTCGATCAGGCTGGACAGGACCATGCAGGCATCGGGGTCGCCCACGATGTTCGTCACCATGCTCTGGTCGATCTTGACCTGCGAGAACGGCAGCTCGCGCAGGTGGTTCAGTACCGTGATGCCCTTGCCGAAATTATCGAGCGCGATCCGGAAACCCGCCCGCGCCAGTTCACGCAGGTTGCGGATGCCCTGCTCGGCCCGGCGGCCATGCAGCATGGTTTCCGTCACTTCCAGCACAAAGCTGTCGGGCGACATGTTGAAGCGCCGCAGCGATTCCTCAAGCTCGCGCTGGTAGTCATCGCGGATCAGGTCCATGCGCGAAAGGTTGATGGCAAGCTGGCGCGGCGGCTGGCCCTTCTCGTTCCACATGCACACATCGCGCCGGAAGGCCTCGATCATGCGCGGCCCCATCGCCTGGGCCAGACCGGCATCGGTAAACACGTCGGAGAAGTCTTCCGCCGCGAGCAGCCCGCGCTCAGGGTGCTGCCAGCGCAGCAGCGCCTCGATCTGGTCCACCTCCATGGTCTGGCAGTTCACGATCGGCTGGTAATAGACCTCGAACTGGTTGCGCTCGACCCCGCACCGCGCCTCGCTCAGGATCGAGACACGCGCCTGTGCGCGCTCGCGCAGGTTCCTGGTGAACATCTGCGACTGCTTGCCGCCCGCGCGCTTGGCGGCGTACATCGCCATGTCGGCGTTTTTCTGCACGTCTTCCATCGTGTCGGTGCCATCAAGCAGCACCGCGCCAATGCTGCCCGCAACGCTCACCGTTACCGTCTCGATATCGATGGGGCGTTCAAGGATGGCCTGCAGGCGGTCCATGTAGCGCTCAAGCGATACATCCTCGAGCGTGCGGTGCAGGATGACGGCAAACTCGTCGCCACCAAGCCGGCTGACCGGGTCATCGGGGTGGGTCAGTTCGATCAGCCGCGAGGCAATGGCACGCAGCACGATGTCACCCGCATGGTGGCCGTGCACGTCATTGATCTGCTTGAAGCCATCAAGGTCGAACATGGCAAGTGCCGGGTGGGCGGTCATGCCCGGCTCGCGGCAGCGCGCGATCTCATCGGCCAGCGCCGTGTTGAAGCCGCCCCGGTTGAGCAGGCCGGTCAGGGTATCGGTCTCGGCCAGTTCACACAGCCGGTCGCGCGTGTTCATGAGTTCGGTAATCTCGAACCGGCTGGCCACATATCCCGTAACCCTGCCCTGCCGGTCGGTCTTGGGGATGATGGTGGTGGCCACCCAGTACAGCGACCCATCCTTGGCGCGGTTGCAGATATTGCCGCGCCACAACTGCCCCGCCTTGATGGTGCGGTACAGATCCCGGAAGAAATCGGCATCATGATAACCGGAATTGACGATCCGGTGCGTCGAGCCCACCAGTTCCTCGCGCGAGTACTGGCTTATCTCGCAAAAGCGGTCATTCACGTAGGTGATGACCCCCTCGCTATCCGTAATCGCGACAATGAGGACATTATCAACCAGATCAGCCCAGAAATCCGCATCCTGATGCGTCAGGGCCCGCAGCCGATCATCGTGTTGCAATGCCATATTCCCGCCTGGAATCCGTAATGAAAAACAAACTGTTATGCGTCATGAACTCAAACCGGCCCCCGCATGCCCCTGAAACACCGGTGCCAGCGCGGGGCACCACATGCTCTATGCCGTCGTTGGAATAAGGAAGGAGCCACGCTCCTGCCGCTCTCGGAACCATTTTTCCAGTTCCGTTGGGGGTAATGGCCGGGAGAAAAGATAGCCCTGCATCACATCGCAATGCAATTCCTCCAGAAGGCGCCACTGCTGCTCGGTTTCCACGCCTTCGGTCACGACCGTCATGCCCAGCCGCGAGCCGATGCCGATCACCGCCATGGTCACGGCCTGGGCGTTGGTGTCATGCTCGAAGTCGTTGATGAAGCTGCGGTCGATCTTGATCTCGGTCAGCGGCAGGCGGGTCAACCGCGAGAGCGATGAATACCCCGTGCCGAAATCATCCATCGACAGCCCGACATCGAGCCTGCGGATGGCATGCAGCACCTCCTCGGTCTCGCTGCTGCTGTCCATCATCACGCTCTCGGTTATTTCCACCGTCAGGCGGTCCGGCGTCAGGCCATGGTGCTTGAGCAGGTTGGCAATGTGCTCGGGCAGCCCGCGATTGCGGAAATGCACGGCGGAGAGGTTGACCGCCACGGTCGGCACCCGCACGCCGTCGCGGTCCCACTTCACCATCTGGCTGCACGCTTCCTCAAGCGACCAGCGGCCGATGGCCTCGATCTGGCCCGTCTCCTCCGCCACGGCAATGAAGCGGGAGGGATAGATGTTGCCCAGCGTGGGATGATGCCAGCGCGAGAGCGCCTCCACCCCGTAAAGGCCGCCGGTCATGGTCTCGACCTGCGGCTGGTAATGCAGGTTGAGCATGCCCTTGGAGAGCGAATCGCGCAGCGCCGAGCCCAGCACCAGCCGGTCCTGCGCCACCTGGTTCTTTTCCTGGCCTGCAAAGCGGAACAGGCCGCGCCCGTCCTCCTTGGCCTGCCGGGTGGCGGCATCGGCATGGCTGAGCAGGGATTCGCTATCCGGCCCGTTGGCGGGGAAGGTGCTGATGCCAACGCAGCACGAGATGCTGAGCGTGTTCTCGCCCACCTGCAGCGGCTTGGCGATGGCGTTGATCAGGTTCTCGGCAAATTTCTCTGCGCGTTCATGCGAGCATTCGGGCACGACGATGATGAACTCGTCACCGCCGGAGCGGCTGACAATATATTCATCCTTGACCAGATGGCGGATGCGGCGACCGATCTCGATGAGAAAGCGGTCGGCATTCACATGGCCAAGCGCGTCGTTGATATCGCGGAAGCGGTCGATATCAACCATGAACAGCGAGAACTGGCTATCGCCGCCGCGCATGATCAGGCGCTCGATGATGTTGTGCAGCGAAGTGCGGTTGAGCAGCCCGGTCAGGCTGTCGAAATTGGAAAGCTGGGCAATATGCTGCCGCGTCTCGCTCTGCTCGATGGCCAGCGCGCAGAACGGCATGCTGGTCGAGACCACGCGCTGCGCCCAGGCCAGATCGGCCTCATCGCCGCGCATGTACAGCGCGAACACGCCCATGACCTGCCCCGTGCGCGAGACGATGGTAGACGAACAGCACCGCTCCAGCCCCAGCGAACGGGCCAGCGAGGCGTAGCCATCCCACACCACGGTGTTGCTGGCAGCGGGGTTGGCGCGCAGCGTTTCAAGCTGCTCGGGGGTGAGTTCCATGCTGTCGAGTGCTGTGCGGTACCGCTTGGGCATGGAGGGCGAGGCATTGACCGAAAGCCTGCGCGAGCGGTCGATCAGCATGAGTGCGCCGACCGCGCCGGGCACGAAGCTGTCCACCCGGCGGCACAGGAGGTCGCCCACTTCCGCTATGTTCATGTCGGATGCGAGGGCCTGGAGCACGTCATTCTGCAGCACGAGGATCTTGCGCTGGCGGCTTTGCTCGGTCACGTCCTTCATGACGGCGATGTAGTAGATCTTGCCGCAGTCACTCACCTGCACGCGCGAGATGGACAGCTCGCCACAGACATACTCGCCATTGGCGCGACGGAATTCGACCTCGCGCGAGGTGCCGACAATCCGGCCGATTCCTGTATCGCGGTTGCGGTTGATGTAGTCGTCATGGCGGTCGCGCTCGGGTTCGGGCACGAGGCAGCTCACATTGCGGCCCATGACCTCCGCACGCGGGCGGCCCCATATCTTCTCGGCCGCCGCGTTGAAGAAGATGATGAGGTTATGCTCATCAATCACGACCATGGGATCAATGGCCTGCTCCATCGCAGAAAGCAGGACATCGGCGCTAATCTTCGGCTGATCCACCGTAAACTCCAGAACATCGGCACGACCAACCGCGCCATGTGAGATCATTTTCCTGAGCTGGGCACGCATCCGCCCGGCGCGGCATCACGCGGCCAGACTCGATCATGGCCATGCGGCAACAGGCACCGGACCACTCGGCACAGGCATCATACTATGGTTTGTGCCCATGCGAAAACATGACATGCCTCAATCTTGACACAAAGCCGCCAGCGCCGCGCCTTACCCGCGGTGGCGTTCAAGATCCTGCGGCAGCATGCCCGCAAGCGGGCGGCAGGCATAGGCGCTGTCCTGCTCGGGCTGGGCCTGGTTCTGGCGCAACTGTGCCGCACCCGCCGCCACCGCGCGCCACGCCGCCTGCGCCAGCGCCTTGCGGCTGGGAAAGTCGTCGGGGTCGAGTGCGGGGTGCAGCAGCACGGTCGCGCGCATGGAGCGCCATTTGAGCAACTGCCACACATGCGGCCCGAGTTCCATGTCGCCATACCACGCAAAGACCGGGCGGCGGGCATGGTTGACCGGCAGGCCCTCAAGCTCGTCATACACCACCGAGACCGGCTGGATCAGCGGCGTCATGCCGGGACGCGCGGCAATGGCGGCGGCCTCGCTGTCGGGCTCGACCGGCCCCTTGCCCCTGGGCAGGCGCGGCGGCTTGGCAATGGCGAAAAAGGCCGACAGGAAGGGCAGCACCCTTGAGCCGTCCGATGACGTGCCTTCAGGGAAGAGGATCAGGTTGTCGCCCTCCACCATCAGGCGGTGCAGCATCTCGTCGCGCTCGCGCCCCGTGGTGCTGCGCTGGCGGCTGACGAAAATGGTGCGGCCAATGCGCGAGACCAGCCCCATGATGGGCCAGCCCTCGATATCGCCCTTGGCCACGAAGTTGGATGGCAGCACCGTGCCGAGCACCGGCACGTCAAGCCATGTGGAATGGTTGGAGACGTAAATGACAGGCCGCTCGCCGTTCTGGCGCGCCCTGCGCCCGCCCACGCCACCGGCCCTGCGCCCCACCACCCGGATGCGCAGCGACAGAAGCAGGCACAGCCCGCCCCAGACCATGCGCGTCCAGCGGATCTTGGCGGTGCCGGGCACGAGCAGCAGCACGGCCTCGAACCCGACCGAGAGCGGCACCCACACCGTAATGGCCGCAAGCCGCCCCACGCCGCGCGCTGTGCGGGCATATTCACGCAGGCGGCCCGAAGGCATGACCGTGGTGGTGGCAATGGCCCGCGCCGCCTCCGAGCCCGGAGCGGGCGCGATCACCTGCCGCGAAGCCCGCGCGGCGGATCGGGACATGGCGGGGGAGGCGGAACGACGCCGGGCAAGGCGGCGGATGAAATCGGCGATCATGCGGCTATCCATAGCCCGCCATCATGGCGCACGACAATATGGGGCAAACCGGCGGGCAGCCCGGCGTGTCCTGCACGCCACGCCTGTCATGACACGCGCCAGCACCCGTTGGGCGTACGGAACGACCGCGCGAAACGCTACCTGTACACTGGACCTCACTGCCCGACGCGTTCATGCTGGGGGTTGATCCTGGAGGAGAATTTCCCATGTCCGCACGCAGCCGTCGCAGCGCCCTCGCTGCCGCGACCGCCTTCTCGCTCCTTGCCGCCATGGCGCCTGCACCGCTACGGGCGGCTGACGAGGTTCTGAACGTGCTGACATGGTGCGACCATGAGGACCCCGAACTGCTCGGCCCGTTCGAGCAGGCCAACAGCGTGCGCATCCATTTCAAGGATATTGACGGCACCGGGGCCGTGCGCGGCATCCTGCGCCAGGCCCGGCCCGGTGACTGGGACGTGGTGATCATGGAGGAGACGGCCGCCCCGCAACTTGCGGCAGCCGGGCTGCTGGCCCCGCTCGACCCGGCGGATTTCCCGAACACCGACATTCCGCCCGCCATCGCCAGCCCCGCAAGCGGGTCGTATCAGGGCCAGCTTTATTCCGTGCCGGAAAAATACGGCTTTCATGCCGTAGCCTTCAACCAGGCCCGCGTGCCCGCCGCCGAGATGGACGACATCAACGCCCCGTGGCAGCCAAGCCATAACGGGCACATTGCCATCTATGACAGCTACCTGCCCATCCTGTCCTACGTGGCGCTCGCACTCGGCCTTGACCCTGCCCATCTGACCGAGGCCGACCTGCCCGCCCTGCACGACAAGCTGGCGGCCCTGCGCGCCAATGCCACGCTGGTGGGCGATACGGCGAGCGTGCAGCAGGCCTTGGCCGACGGGCAGGTGGATATTGTGGTGGGCGGTGGCGGCTGGACCACGGCAGGCGTGGATGAAGGCGGCACCGTGACCACGGCCGATGCCCATGCCCCCCAGCCCAGGCCGGACCTGACCTTTACCCTGCCCCGGCAGGGCGGCATCCGCTGGCAGCATGGCATCTCTATCGTCGAGGCCTCGCAGCGCAAGGCGCTGGCGCTGGCCTTTGCAAAATACCTGCGCACGCCCGCGGCCCAGGCGCGGCTGGCCACCTCATCATGCTACTGGGGCATGCCCGCCAACACGCGCGCCCCGCTTGATGACACGACACGCGCCGCCCTGCACTGGGCGCAGCAGCCCGCCTATATCGCGGCAAGCCACACCTTCCCCATCGTGGATGACGCAATGGATGCCAAACTGCGCGCGCTATGGGCCGACGTGATGAAGGATACCGAGACGGCCAGCCCGCCTACGCCCGCCAGCATGGCCACACCGCGCCCCGCGGGCGATGCAGCCACGACGGATGCGCCGACTTCTCAGCCGTAATGGCGCAGGGCGTTCGGGCGGCCCAGCACGCGCTCGGCCAGCAGGCCGAAGCCAAAGCCGAGGCTGCCCCACAGCACCAGTTGCATGCCCAGCGCCGCCTCGCGGAAGTGCCACAGCACCTGGGCCGGGAAGTTGTCGGGCACTTCATTAATGCCCGGCAACGCCCATTGCAGCAGGCCGACCAGCACCACGAACGCCGCTGCGCCGCACAGGCTGGCATTCCAGTTGCCCAGCCTTGCCGCAAGCCACCGCCCGGCCAGCACCGCCATGATCAGGGCGCAGATGGAAAAGACCACCATCTCGAAATAGGCCACCGTGCGCAGGCCGATGGTCTCGTGGTTGCCCACGCCGGGCGGGTTGGCCGGGTATTTGAGGTCAGGCACCAGCACCACGGCCAGAAAACCCGCCGCCGCCAGCAGCATGGCCAGCATGCGCGGCGAAAAACGGCCAATGCGGCCATAGGCGGTGGCGAATACCAGCGCGAACACCCCGCCATAGGCCGCGCCATACATGACCGCCGCCGTCAGCAGCCCCGCCGTGGCCTGCACCGCGCGGCTGACAAGTTCCACCTCCGGCGGCTCGCCCGCCGCGGCATCCATCGCGGCTTCATAGCCGATGGCAAGATTGACCTGGGGCTCGCCAAACACGCGGGCGAAGATAAAGGCAAGGCAGGCGGCCACAATACCGGCCAGCATGCCACGCAGAAGCAGGCGACCGGCCATCAGGCCACGCCCCGGCATGAACGGAAGGAAAGGAAAGTCATGATGGCTATGCTCCTGTCGGGAAAGCGCGTCCCGTATCGGAAATGATGCTTGAGAACTGTCGGGGAGGTCTGACTTCCGCATGGTCCATGCGGTGTACAGTGGCGCGACCGTGCCGGAATCCCACCGGCTTCCCCCCGATGCAGGGTGAGCGTCCAGTCAATAGCGCGCATGCCCGGCAAGTCAATGTCGGGACAACCGCACGCGCTGCCGGCCACCACAACAGGCCGGGGCCGGCAGGCGGCGATTTGAGGGACTGTTTTTTGCCACACCCCTGCACAAACGCCGCCTTTTTGAAAAAAGGCGGCGCCCAAAAACTTTTATATCATCGGGCCGTGGGGGCCGCGGGCAACGCCACCTTGGTAGCCTGGCCCTGTGCGGCCTGCCACTGCCTGAGCGCAGCAAGCGTCTTGCTCACATGCCCCGAAGGCGAAAGCGCGCTGTAGGCGTAGATCACCTTGCCATCAGGCGCGATGACATAGGAGGTGCGACTCGCGCGGTTGAGCAGCGGCAGGCGGCTGTCATACTTGCGGGCAATCTCGCCATTCGGGTCGGCCGCCACGGGAAAGCGGCCATGGCCCTCACTGACCGAAAAACGGTCCAGCGTGGGCATGTCATCGGTAGAAACGCCAATGACCGTGGCGCCGAGCGCCTTGTACTGGTCCATGGCATCAGCGAAGTCATGCGCTTCTATGGTGCAGCCACGGGTGAAGGCGGCGGGGTAGAAATACAGCACCACCGGCCCCTGCCTGAGCGCATCAGCGAGGCGAAAACTGAACTCGCTGCCATTGCGCGTGGCCTGGGCATCGAACAGCGGCGCCTCGCTGCCCACCGGCAGGGCTGCCCGCGCGGGCGAGAAGCAGATGAACCCGGCAAAGGCCATGAGGCCCACCAGCGGCAGGCACAACCCCGGCAATGCCCCACGCGGACGCCTGTAAAAATACCTCATGTTTCCTCACACCCCGTTACAGAGGCCAATGTCATCATGTGGCAGGCGGCAAAATCTGACACCCGGAACCACCAAGCCTCTGGCACAACTGCTGCGCAGCACCGTGCGAAAGGCCGGTCAGTCTTGCACGATAGACATGACCATGCCCGGATGCAACGCTTGCAACCTGGGTATGCACGCCGCTGAGCGAAACCTTGGCCCTTGCCTGCCCCGCCGCCTGCTCCGCCTGCCCTGCCGAGCCATAGGCGCCTACCTGCACGCCCCAGTCATGCCCGCCCGCCATGCTGATCACGCCCGGGTGCTCGCCCGCAGCCACCATGGGGGTCATGCCGTCCTGCGCGCGCGCACGCCATGCCGCCCGCACGGCGGAGGCCTCGGGCGAGGGGGTCTCGAGCGCGGTTCCACCCGGCACGGAGGCCAGCATCCGCTGCCCCCGGCTGCGGCTGCTCTGGCTGTTCTGGGCGGCCTGCGCGCGGGCCATGGCACGCGCCTCGACCAGCAGGTCGGCCTGCGAGCGGTTGACGGGCGAACTCCCCGCGATGCGCGGCCCGATGGCCGCCACGTAGTTGCGCGTCTCCCTGGGCAGGGTGTGATAGTGATCGACAAAATCATCCAGCCGCCCCGGCCCGCTGTTATAGGCGGCCAGGAAGCCGGGCGAGCCGTAGATGTCATACATCTCGCGGATATAGGCGGTGCCCGCCATGATGTTGTCATGTGGCTCGAAGGCGTCGGGGCCAAGGTTGTAGCGCGCGCGCATCGCATCATAGGTGGGGGGCATGAGCTGCATCAGGCCCATGGCGCCGGGCAGCGAGGTCACGAACTGCCCGTTGCGATAAAGCTGGCCACCCGATTCGCGGTGCATCACCTCGCGTACCCACACCGCGGGCACGTCAAAGCGCTGCGAAGCCTCGGTAATGTAGGGGCCCCACGGGTCATCGGCCGGGCCGGGAGGGGTATAGCTGCTATGGGCACGGGCGCGGTAGGTGTCGGCCTCGTGGACCATCTGCTCTTCGCTCATGGTGCCCGCAGTGTTGTGGGCGCAGGCAGCCAGCGCACCTGCGAACCCAAGCGCCAGCCAGCGCAGAAGGCGGCGGGGCGAAGGACGAAATGGCCAGCCAACCCGATTGTCCGCTTCACCGGATGGTGCGTATGCCTGCGCTACTGCCATGTCGTGCCGTAATCCTGCTTATGCCCGCACACCCAATGAAGGACGTGCCGACATGGCCCGCCCGGCATGGAACGGGCGCCGCACCATAACAGCGTGGGTCCGGCTTGTGCAATCCTGCCCTGCCGCCCCCGTGGCCACGGGGGCGGCAGGGCAGTTCCGGCGTGGTTACTCCTCGATATAGGTGGCCGGGTCGCCGCCGGTGCGGTGGGCCGGGGCATCGAGGGTGGCGAGGTCGCGCATGTCCTCATCGGTCAGTTGAAAATCGAACACCCGCAGGTTGGCGCGCATGCGCTCGGGGTGGGCACTTTTGGGAATGGGCACCGAGCCTGTCTGCACCACCCAGCGCAGCATGACCTGCGCGGGCGTGCGGCCATGACGCTCGGCCACGCGTGCCAGCGTGGGGTCCTTGAGGATGTCGCCACGCCCCAGCGGGCTCCATGCCTGCGTGAGAATGCCGAGCTTGCCGTCAACTTCACGCTGTGCGGCCTGCGCGAAATCGACGTGCATCTCGATCTGGTTGACCGCGGGCGTAACACCCGTTTCATCCACAAGGCGCTGCAGGTGCTCGGGCAGGAAGTTGGACACGCCGATGGAGCGCACCCGCCCTTCTTTTTGCAGGCGGATCATTGCCTTCCAGCTCTCCACGTACAGATCCTTGCTCGGCAGCGGCCAGTGGATGAGATACATGTCGATATAGCTCATCTTGAGCCGCTCGAGGCTGGCCTCGAAGGCGCGCAGCGTGCTGTCAAAGCCCTGCTCGGCCCCACGCAGCTTGGTGGTGACAAAGATGTCTTCCCGCCCCACATCAAAACTGAGCAGGCCGGTGCCGACCCCGCTTTCGTTGCCGTAGCGCGCTGCCGTGTCGAACAGGCGGTAGCCTGCGGTAAGCGCCTCGCGCACGGCGGCTTCGGCCTGTGGGTTGTCGAGAGGGTAGGTGCCAAACCCGATCGCGGGGATCTTGCGTCCATCATTGAGGGTCAGCAGGGGGATGGTGGTCATGGTCGTTCCTTCGCCTGGCGCCCCGGCGTTGCATGGTGCCCCGGCGCAAGGGCGGCAGGGTGGCGACCAGGCCGGGGCAGGACGTGTCGCCGTCTGTTACCCTAACGACATCACGCGGCTTTTGTTTTATGCCCAGTTTTCAGGACTGGGCTGCATGTGGTTCATTATCAGCACCAGACGAGGACCGAATGACCGATACATCCGCCGACCTGCACCACACCATCCTGACCCTCGATACCCACGTCGATATTCCGTGGCCCGACCGGGGCGACTTCGCCACAGGCAGCCCCTCGCGCCGGGTGGACCTGCCGCGCATGCGCGCAGGCGGCCTGCGGGCGGCCTGCCTCGTGGCCTATGTGGGCCAGGGCGCGCGTGACGCGGCGGCGCATGCCGCAGCCTCCGCCCGCGCGCTGGCCATGCTGCGCGTGATCAACGATGCGGGCCGGATCGGGGGCGTGCGCGTGTGCGATACGGCGGCAGGCGTGCGCGCGGCGTATGAAGCCGGTGACATCGCCATCGTGCCCGCCGTGGAGAACGGCTACGCGATGGGCGACAACCTCTCGCTGATCGGGCAGTTCCGCGCCCTTGGCGCGCGGTACATGACGCTGACCCATAACGGCCATAACGCCCTGGCCGACTCGGCACGCCCCATGCACCACCTCAACGACCCCGAAAGCCTGCATGGCGGCCTGTCGGCGCTGGGGCGGGCCGCAATTGCGGAAATGAACCGCACCGGCATGCTCATCGATGTATCGCACACCGCGCGCGACACCATGATGCAGGCGGTCGAACTCGCGCGCGCGCCGGTCTTTGCCAGCCATTCCTGCGTGCGCGCGCTGTGCGATCACCCCCGCAACCTCGATGATGGCCAGCTTGATGCGCTGCGCGCGTGTGGCGGCGTGATCCACATCACCGCGATGGACGCCTTCCTGCGCCCGCGCGACGTGCGCGACATCCGCCCCGTCACGGTGGCGGATTTCGTGGACCATATCGATTACGCCGTGCAGCGAATCGGCATCAAGCATGTCGGCATCTCATCGGATTTCGATGGCGGCGGCGGCATTCGCGGCTGGGCCGATGCATCGGAATCAGGCAACCTCACCGCCGAACTGCTGCGCCGGGGCTACGACCACGCCCAGATCGCGGCCCTGTGGGGCGAAAACTTCCTGCGCCTGCTCGACCAGGCCGACGCGGTTGCCCGCACGATCGCGTGAATACAAATCCCGCCCGCTCTGGATCAGTCGCGCCCAAACGGGTATATCCTGTGCCGAATTAACGAACACAGGATAAAACATGACCACCAGCACCGACTACAAGGTCAAGGACATCTCGCTCGCCGAGTGGGGCCGCAAGGAAATCTCGATCGCCGAAGGTGAAATGCCGGGCCTGATGGCGCTGCGTGCCGAGCACGGCGGGGAAAAGCCGCTCAAGGGCGCGCGGATCGCAGGCTGCCTGCACATGACGATCCAGACCGCCGTGCTGATCGAGACCCTGACCGCGCTCGGCGCCGAGGTGCGCTGGTCGTCATGCAACATCTTCTCGACGCAGGACCAGGCCGCCGCCGCCATTGCCGCGACCGGCGTGCCCGTGTTCGCGTGGAAGGGCCTGACGGAAGACGAGTTCAACTGGTGCATCGAGCAGACCATCCACGGGCCGGATGGCTGGACGCCCAACATGATCCTCGATGATGGCGGCGACCTGACCGTCATGATGCACGACAAGTATCCCGAACTACTGGAAAACGTGCGCGGCCTGTCCGAGGAGACCACCACCGGCGTGCACCGCCTGTGGGAGATGGCAAAGAAGGGCACGCTTAAGGTTCCGGCCATCAACGTCAATGACAGCGTGACCAAGTCGAAGTTCGACAACCTGTATGGCTGCCGCGAGAGCCTTGTCGATGCCATCCGCCGTGGCACGGACGTGATGATGGCAGGCAAGGTGGCCGTGGTGGCCGGTTATGGCGACGTGGGCAAGGGTTCGGCCGCATCGCTGCGCAACGCGGGCTGCCGCGTGCTGGTAACCGAGGTTGACCCCATCTGCGCGCTGCAGGCCGCAATGGAAGGCTACGAGGTCGTGACGATGGAAGAAGCTGCTCCGCGCGGCGACATCTTCGTAACCGCCACGGGCAACATCGACATCATCACCATCGAGCACATGCGCGAGATGAAGCACCGCGCGATCGTGTGCAACATCGGGCACTTCGATTCCGAGATCCAGATCAATGCCCTGCGCAACTACACGTGGGACAACATCAAGCCGCAGGTTGACGAGGTCGTCTTCCCTGACGGCAAGCGCCTGATCGTGCTGTCCGAAGGGCGGCTGGTGAACCTTGGCAACGCCACGGGCCACCCCTCGTTCGTCATGTCCGCGTCGTTCACCAACCAGACGCTGGCGCAGCTTGAGCTGTGGCAGGCGCCCAAGGGCAAATACGAAAACAAGGTCTATACCCTGCCCAAGCACCTTGATGAGAAGGTCGCCTTCCTGCACCTGGCCAAGGTGGGGGCGCACCTGTCCAAGATGACCAGGGAACAGGCAGACTACATTGACGTGCCGGTCAACGGTCCCTTCAAGAATGAAGAGTACCGTTACTGAGCGCTGCCAGGCGAACCTGACGACGCATGTGAACGGCCTGGCACCCGCCAGGCCGGATACACGATGAAGAAAGAGAGATCATGAGCATTTTCGGTTCAATCCTGTCCAAGATTTTTGGCAGCCATGCTGCTGCCGCCACCCCGGCCGCAACCCCCGCAGCCGGTACGGCCGCCCCTGCCGCCGCGGCTCCCGCAGCAGCCCCTGCGGCCCCGGCCCAGCCGGTGGACGTGAATGCCGTGCTGAGCGCGCTGGCGGCGAAGTATCCCCAGAAGCTGAACTGGCAGGTCTCGATCGTTGACCTGATGACGCTGCTCGGGCTGGACAGCTCGCTTGCCGCGCGCCGCGAACTGGCCACCGAACTGCACTACACCGGTGACATGAACGATACCGCCCCCATGAACATCTGGCTGATCAAGCAGGTCATGCAGAAGCTGGCGGAAAATGGCGGCAAGGTCTCCCCTGACCTGATGAAATAAAGCCCAACTGCGTGACAGCGGGCGGACGCGTGGCCTGTGGCCGCCGCCCGCCCGTTTTCATGTCAGCCACCGCCCGGACACGACAGCCGCAGCAGGCGGCATGATGGAGGGACAAGCGATGGAAACCGTTCCCGACTTTCCCGCAGCCGACGCCGCCATGCCGATGGAAGGCAGGCTGGCCGCCACGTCCATCTCGAACGGGCTGGTCTGGGCCATTGGCTGCCAGTCCGGCCACCGCCCCGTGCGGCTCAATGACGAGCAAATTACGCGGGCACTTGAAGGCGGCTCGCCCGCCAGCCCCGATTCATGGGTCTGGCTGCATTACGATATCGTCCACACCGCCAGCCGCGCCCATATCCAGGCCATACCCTGCCTGCCCGAGGAAGTGCGCCTCGCACTTGGCAGCACCGACCGCGGCACCAATGTGGAGGCGGAAGGCGACATCGTGTATGGCGCCCTGCCCGGCTTTGATGATGCCATGTCGGAGGATGACAAGAACCTCTCTGCCTGGCGCTTTGCCGTGCTGCCCGACCTGCTCATCACCACGCGCCGCCAGCCGGTGCCGGCACTTGGGGTGGTGTACCGCGCGCTGCAACGCAATGAGTCCTTTGATTCCCCCGCCGAGGTCGTGGACCATACGCTGCTGGAATTCGCCGATACCGTGCGGCGCAACATCGCCATGCTCGATGACCAGCTCGACCGCGCCGAGGACCTGCTGCTGACGCTGGACCAGCACACCGATTTCGGGCGCATCAGCGGGCTGATCGGCCGCGTGCGCCGCCGCTCGACCGAATTACGGCGCGTGATCTCGCCCGTGGACCGCATCTTCCACAACGAAGACCTTGAACTGCCCGAATGGGCGGAAGATGACATACGCGACCGCTCGCAGCGCCAGATCCACGCGGCCCTCGATGACCTTCTGGCGCTGCAGGACCGCTCGCGCTCGCTGCAGGATGAACTGGCATCAGGCCAGGCGGAAGAAACCAACCGCCGCCTTTACACCGTCTCCATCGTGACCACGCTCATGCTGCCCGCCACCTTCGTAACCGGTTTCTTTGGCATGAATACCGGTGGCATGTTCCTGGCATCGGGCGGCATGGGCACGATGGAAGCCGGCGGCATCTGCTTCATCTTCATGATGATCACGTGGTTCCTGCTCAAGATCATGAAGCTGCTCTAGCCCTGCGCCCCGCTTCAGCCTGCGGTATCTTCCTCGCCATCATGCTGCGGCAGGGTGAGCGGATCAGGCAGGTCGGTGGGAACGGGCTCGGGGCGGGGCTTTTTGCTGGCATCCGGATCAGGCCGGGCCTCGGGCGGCGAACTGACGCCGGGGGCCGGATAGCGCCTGCCTTCGCCATCGCCGGGGCCAGATTTTTCAGGGTCATCATGCGTCATGGCCTGATCCTTCCCATCATCCATCACCAAGCCAACGCCTGTAGCACCAGTGGGTTGCCCCGCCGGGCAGGACGGTAGGGGAGAAAACAGCCTGCAAAACTGAAGAAAGTTTTTGGTGAAGCTTTTTGAAAAAAGCTGCAAAAAAGAAAATGCCCGTAAACGACGAAAGCCGCCTTGCGGCGGCTTTCTCGTAACCAACTGATTTTTAACAATCTGGAGCGGGCGATGGGATTCGAACCCACGACCCCAACCTTGGCAAGGTTGTGCTCTACCCCTGAGCTACGCCCGCGCTCCGTGTCGGTGAAGCGGTTTTTACGGTAAACCCGTGGGAGCCGCAAGGGGGAAAAATGCGTTTCCCGAAGTTTTTTTTCATCCCGCCACAAGGCGGTTGCGACGGTCGCGGGGAATGCCAATCTATTGCACAAGAACGAACCGGCAGGACGGGCCATGCGCAAGCAACCCGCCTACGCCTGCCGCCAGACCGACAGGATATGCGACCATATGGACTACATCATCGGCCAGACCCCCCGCCCTGACAGTTCCGGCCCCGCAGGCGCAGTGCCCGGCGGCGGCCCCGACCCGGTCATGGACGGCACGCAGAACACCTTCATGCGCGACGTGGTGGATGCAAGCCGCGACATGCCGGTGCTGGTCGATTTCTGGGCCACGTGGTGCAACCCGTGCAAGCAGCTCACCCCGGTGCTGGAAAAAGTGGTGCGCGCGGCGCGCGGGCGCGTGCGGCTGGTCAAGGTTGATGTCGATGCCAACCGCGCGCTGGTGCAGCAGCTTGGCCAGATCGGCCTGCCGGTGCAGTCGATCCCGCTCGTGGCCGTGTTCTGGCAGGGCCAGATTCTGGACATGATGCAGGGCGCCAAACCCGAGAGCGAAGTGCGGCACTTTGTCGAGAATGCCCTCAAGGCCGCAGGCGGCGGCGCCCTGCCCGCAGCCGAACTGATCGAGGCGGCGCGCAAGGACATGGCCGAGGGCCGCGCGGAGGCAGCGGCCGGCCTGTTCTCGCAGGTGCTGGAAATCGAGCCGGAAAATCCCGCCGCATGGGGTGGCCTGGCCCGCGCGCTGATCGAGATGGGCGATGAGGAAGGCGCCGAGACCGCGCTCAATGACGCCCCGCCCGCCATTGCCAGCCATGCCGAGATAACAGGCGCGCGGGCGGCCCTCGAACTCAAGCGCGAGGGCCGCAAGGCTGCGGAGGAAGCAGAAGGAATCCGCGCCCGCATTGCCGCCAACCCCAAGGATTATGCCGCCCGCTTCGAGCTGTCAGCCGCGCTGAACGCTGCGGGCAAGCGGGCCGAGGCCGCCGATGAGCTGCTGACCATCATGAAGGCGGACCGGCAGTGGAACGATGATGCCGCCCGCCTGCAGCTCATCCGCCTGTTCGAGGCCTGGGGCCAGACCGACCCCGACACCGTGGCCGCGCGGCGGCGCATGTCCTCGCTGCTGTTTTCGTGACGCGGCATGACGAAAGCGGGGTGGTCGTCATTCATGATGACATCCCCCGCCGCATCCCGCTGGTAAGCGAAATGACGCTGGCGGACTTCCCCGCCGAGCTGGGGCTTTTCCCGCTTGATGAGGCCCTGCTGCTGCCGCAGGGGCGACTGCCGCTCAATGTGTTCGAGCCGCGCTACATCGCGCTGGTGGAGGACGCACTGGCCAGCAACCGGCTGATCGGCATGATCCAGCCCCGCCTGCTCAATGGCATGGATGACACGCCGCTTGATGATGAGGCCGATGACCCCGGCATGGATGATGGCTACAGCCACACCCCGCCGCTGTACAACATTGGCTGCGTGGGCCGCATCACCGCCATGACCGAGCGGGCTGATGGCACCTACGCCATCACGCTGACCGGCATCGCGCGCTTCCGCCTGCTGCGCGAGACGGGGCTGCGCCGTGGCTACCGGGTGGCGCGGGTCGATACCTCGTCCTTCGTGTCCGACCTGACCGATGTGGAAGATGACATCCCCTTCGACCGCGAGGGGCTGCTCAACGCACTGCATGATTTCTGCGAGGCGCAGGGGGTCAGCACCCAGTGGGACGCGCTGCACCAGATGGATGACGCCGCCCTGCTCGTCACCCTGCCCATGATCTGCCCCTTTGGCACGGCGCCGCGCCAGAAGATGCTCGAGGCCCCGACCCCTGCCGACCGCGCGCGCATCCTGCGTGATCTGCTGGAAGGGTCTGGACAGGAACCCGATGAGGGTGCATCCCCCGCATAACCATTACCCACCGCAACCTGCATGGAACCCGCCACCATGACCGAAAAGCCCCTCGCGCCGCCTCTCGACCCCCGGCTGCTGTCCATTCTCGTCTGCCCCGTGACCAAGGGGCCGCTGGTCTATGATCGCGAGGCGGGTGAACTGATCAGCAAGCGCGCCGGTCTGGCTTTTCCCGTGCGCGACGGCATTCCCATCATGCTGCCCGATGAAGCCCGCAGGCTTGATGCCTGAATATAATGAACGTTTCTGGTGAAGCTTTTTTCAAAAAGCTTCAGGGAACGCCGCCTTTTTGAAAAAAGGCGGCACCCGGAAACTTTTGTCTTTATTCAGCCTGCTACCGTGGGCACGGCCATGCCATCAATCAGCCGCACATCGCCCAGCCATGCCGCCGCCAGCACGCGCGCGGGCGTGCCCGGCGGGCAGGTGGCCAGCGGTTGCAGGCTGTCTGCGTGGCGCAGTTCCACATAATCCACCGGGCCGAAGCCTGCCGCGCGCACCTGCTGCACAACGCGCTCCAGCGCCGTGGCCACGTCCGCGCCGGTGGCGATCTCGTCCGCGCAGGCCGCGAGCGCACGGGGCAGCGCCACCGCCACCTGCCGCTGTGCCGCGTTCAGCCGCCGGTTGCGTGAGGAAAGCGCCAGCCCGTCCGCCTCGCGCAGGGTAGGGCAGGAAATGATCTCGATGGGCAGGTCGAGGTCGGCCACCATGCGGCGCACGACCTGCACCTGCTGGAAATCCTTCTCGCCAAAAAAAGCGCACTCGGCCAGCGTCTGCATGAACAGCTTGCACACGACCGTGGCCACGCCATCAAAATGACCGGGGCGGGCACCCCCGCACAGCCCCTCCGACACGCCCGATACGCTGATGCGCGTGGCGAAGCCGGGCGGGTACATCTGCGCCACGGTGGGCACATACAACAGGTCCACCCCGGCCGCGGCCAAAAGCCGCCCGTCTTCCGCCAGCGTGCGGGGGTAGGTTTCCAGGTCATCGGCATTGTCGAACTGGATGGGGTTGACGAACACCGTGGCGATCACCCGGTCCGCCTGCGCGCGCGCGGCCTGTACCAGCGAAAGGTGGCCCTCATGCAGCGCCCCCATGGTCGGCACCACGCCCACGCGTGCGCCTGCCTTCTTCCATGCACGGACATGCTGGCGCAGTTCAGCCACGGTGCTTACGGTTTCCATCAGCGGCAATCCCCCTGTTCGTGCCCCGGCATGCCATGGGCTTTCATGCCTGTGCGGCTTACCATCTTTTGGCCGTGGCAGGCGAGAGGCGGGGCGCATGCACATCCTTTCACACGAGGCGTGGTGATGGCGGGGCTTTTCTGCTAGGCTGGCGGCTGCGTCGTGCAGGAGGTTTTTTTGGTCCGTTTTCTTCCCGTTCTTGGCATCTGTGCCATCGTGCTGTCACTGGCCGCCTGCGCCACCAACACGCCGGGATCGGTCAAGGACCGCTCGACATGGGCACGCTGGGGCTATGCCGACGGCGTCAAGAACGTCGCCTCCCACTAAACCCGCCCCACGCCCCTGCCCGGCGCGGAAACCGATAAGCCTCCCCCAGTTGACAGGACGCCGGCACGCCCGGCGACTTTAAGCGCATGACCAATATTTCCGAACCCGCATGGTTTCCCATCGCGCTGCGGCTGGACGGTGTCCGGGTGCTGGTGGTGGGGGGCGGCATGATCGCCGCCAACAAGGTGCGCCTGCTGCTCGCCCACCGCGCCCGGGTTGAGGTGATCGCAGGCCGCCTCGATGCCGAGATGCAGCGTTGGGAAGATGAGGGCAGCATTACCTGCATCGCATCCACGGCGGACGAGGCCACGCTGCGCGCCGCCATGCCCGGCTGCCGGCTGGTCTATGCCGCGACCGATGACCGTGATGTGAACCGTGCGGCCGCCTCGATCGCGCGCGCCATGAACATTCCCGTCTGCGCGGTTGATGACCCGCAGCCTTCCACCTTCATCACGCCCGCGCAAATCCATCGCGGGCTGGTACGCATCGCCATTTCCACCGGGGGGGCAGCCCCCGTCCTGGCGCGCCGCCTGCGCGAGCAGGTGGAAAGCACCATACCCGAAGGCACGGGCGCGCTGGCCGTGTTCATGCAGCAGCAGCGCGAGCATGTGGGCACCGCCTGCCCCGACATTTCGCGGCGCAGGCAGGTATGGGAAACCTTTCTTGATGGCGCGGGCGCGCAGGCCGCCCGCAATGGCGATGCCTCCCGCGCACGCGCGATACTTGATGACATCATCGCCACCACCGCCACCCGGGGCGAGGTCTGGCTGGTGGGGGCAGGCCCCGGCGACCCGGACCTGCTCACGCTGCGCGCCCTGCACCTGATGCAGAATGCCGATTGCGTGCTGTATGACCAGCTTCTCTCCCCCGCCCTGCTCGACCGCGTACGCCGCGATGCGGAGCTGGTGTTCGTGGGCAAGCGACGCAACAACCACACCATGCCGCAGGAAGAGATCAACGCCGAACTGATCCGCCGCGCGCAGGCGGGCCAGCGCGTGCTGCGGCTCAAGGGTGGCGACCCGTTCGTGTTCGGGCGCGGCGGGGAAGAAATCGAGGCGCTGCTTGAATGCGCCATCCCGTTTCAGGTCGTGCCGGGCATTACGGCGGCCAATGGCTGTGCTGCCTATGCGGGCATTCCGCTCACCCACCGCGACTGCGCCCAGGCCTGCCTGTTCGTAACCGGCCATGCCCGCGCCGATGGCACGCTGCACCTGCCGTGGGACAGCATGGCCCGCCCCGGCCAGACGGTGGTGATCTACATGGGTGTTTCCGCCCTGCCCGCACTATGCGCAAAACTGGTTGAACACGGCCTGCCCGCTGAATGGCCTGCCGCCATTGTCGAGCGCGGCACGCGGGCCGACCAGCGCGTGCTGACCGGCACGCTGGGCAACCTGCCCGCGCAGGCAGCACGCGCGGGCGTGGCCAGCCCGGCGCTGATCATTGTGGGCGAAGTGGTGCGCCACCGGGTCATCTCGCCTGCGTAAAACCTGCTGCGAGGCAGAACGCCGTACATCATTTGTTATGAATGTACTGCAACTTCCGTTGTATGGAATGCCAAGACCACCGAACGGTCAGGGAGGCCATGTCCGACACATCGGCTGCAAACGCAGGCCAGCGCCTGCGCGACATGGCACGTCTTTACCTTCCCTGGGCCGACAGACTGCCCGCGGGGTGGCTGGGCTTCAGCCTGCGCACGTGGTGCTCGCTCGTCATCGGGCTGGCCACGGCGTTCTGGGTCCAGATCGACAATCCGCTTCTGGTGGGCGTGACCGTGATGATCCTGGCGCAGCCGCTACGCGGGCAGGCGCTCTCCAAGGCATTTTACCGCATTATTGGCACGGTGGTGGGCATGGGCGTGTCCATCGTGCTCGTGGCGGTGTGGAACCAGCAGCGCGGGCCGTTTCTGGGTGGGGTTGCGCTGTGGCTGGCAGCGTGTGCGTTCGTGGGGTCGCTTGAGCGTGACTTCCGCTCCTATGGGGCGCTGCTGTCGGGCTATACGGTGGCACTCGTGGCGGTCAACTGCATCGACACGCCGCAGAATGTCTTCAACATTGCCGTCTCGCGGGCTTCGGCCATCACCATTGGCGTGTTCGCGGTAGCGGTGGTCAATATCCTTTCCGGCTCGCCCGAGGCCACGCATGGACTGGCTAACGGGCTGAAGCAGCTTACCCGCCCCATCAGCGAGACCGCGCGCGCGGCCCTGCAACACCTGTATGACCGGGGTGCGCAGGCCGACATCAAGCTGGCCGGGGGCATTCTGGCGCTGACCACGCGCCTGTCCTATGCCCGCACGGAATTCGAGCGTGGCGGCATGCGGGCCAACGGGGCGCGGCTGGCCATGGTGTCCATGCTGACGGTGCTCGACTGCGCGCGCGGCCTTGGCCGCCACACAGGCCACGGCAACATCGCCCCCGCTGTTGAGGAGGCCATTGCCCGCATCGCGCGCCAGACCGACCTGCGGCTGGACCAGGCGGGGTTTACGCTGCGCATTCTCGCAGCCATCCGTGAAGCGCTTCCTGCCCATGTGCCCAATGCCGATGAAGCCTTTGCCATCGAGCGCGCGGCCCGCATGCTCACCGCGCGCGTGCGGCTGCATGCAGGCCAGCAGATGCTGGTGGACGGCACCGGCAGCGCTGCTGACAGCAAGACCATTGCCATCGCAACGCAACCCAACATCCTGCTTGCCTTCATCGGGGCGCTGCGGGTGCTGGTGGGCTTCTCGTTCGCGGCGGCGGTGTGCGTGATCACCGGCCTGCCGGGTGCGACCGTGGCCCTGGCCCAGACCGCGCTGACCCTGACGCTGGCGGCCACCAATGTCGATACGGCCCGCTTTGGCATGGGGGCGGTCATCGGCATTCCGTGCAGCGTGCTGGCGGCGGCGGCGCTGAACTTCTTCGTGCTGCTGCACGGGGCGGACATGCCCTTCCTCGCCCTGGCGCTTCTGCCGCAGACCTTCCTGGCCTGCCTTTTGCTCATGCGGCCGGGCACGGCGGCGATCGGGTTCAATTACGGGGTGTTCTTCTTCGCCATGCTGGGGCTGGACAACCACCAGAGCTACAACCCCACCGAATTCCTCAACCGCAACATCTTCTACCTGCTGGCCGCGCTGCTGGCTTTCATCATCCTCGTACTGCTGTTTCCGCCCTCGGCCCGCAGGCAGCGCTTCTGGATGGCATCGACCATCGTGCGCGCGCTTGAACGCCAGATGGCAGGCAGGGGCGAGGCCGATGGCCCGACCCGCCTCACCCGCGCCTATGACCGGCTGGCCCAGATGCAGTTCTGGAATGACCGCCTGCCGCCCAGCCCCAGCGGCGCCCGGCAGCTTGAAAGCTTTACCGCCTTTACCGAACTCGATGGCGCGCTGGCGCGCGCACGCGCCTATGCCAGCCAGGCCCAAAGCCATGCCCTGCTGCGGCCCGCGGCTGAACTGGCCGCACGCGAACTGCGCCTGCATGCGCCCTGGGGCGACCTTGACGCGCGCCTGCAACACGCCTGTGCCGCAGTCCCTGCCCCCTCCCCCTACCTGCCACAACCCGAGCAGGTGGCGGCGATCAACCTGCTGGCCGGTCTGGACGGGGTGCTGCACGCATGGCGCGCGGCACAGCCCCGGCTGCGCCATTACGGCATCATCAAGACAGGGAAGGCAGGCTGATGCGGCAGGTCGTGGATGTGGAAGGCGTGCTGGTCTCGGCCTTTGTCATGAACCTCGGGCTGGCGCTGTGCACGCTGCTCGTGCTGCGGGCCGCACTCTCGTGGTTCAACCTGTGGCGCTTTGTGTGGAACCCGCCACTGGCCCAGTTCGGCCTGCTGATCTGCCTTGTCGGCCTTTATACCCTGATGTTGTGAAAGACTGCTGACGTGTTCGCATATGCAAACCGCTTCGTGCGCCTGGCCATTACCGCGACCATTCTTTTTGTCGCGGCCATCGTGGTGATCGTGCTGTGGGATTACTATACCGCCTCGCCGTGGACACGGAACGGGCAGGTCCGCGCGCAGGTGGCCAATATCGCGCCGCGCATTTCGGGCCAGATCAATGAAGTGCGCGTGCATGACAACCAGTTCGTGCACAAGGGCGACGTGCTGTACGTGATCGACCCGTTCGACTTCCGCGTGAAGGTGGATGTTGCCGAGGCGGCGGTCAACGAACACCGCGCGGACCTCGAGTTCAAGACATCGCAATACGAACGCCGCCAGAAGATTTCCGGCGTGGCGGTATCGGGCGAGGAAAAGCAGCAGTTCGAGGCCGTGGCCCAGCAGGCGGAAGCCCAGTATGCCTCGGCCCTGGCCGACCTGCGGCAGGCGCGCATCGACCTTGAACGCACCGAGGTGCGCAGTTCGCTCAACGGTTATGTCACCAACCTGACCATGCGCGCGGGCGACTATGCCAGCGCGGGGCATGTGAACATCCAGATCATCGATGCGGAGTCCTACTGGGTGGACGGATATTTCGAGGAGACGAAAATCCATTCCATCCGTGAAGGCGAACCCGTGCGGCTAGACCTGATGGGATTTCATGAACCCCTGTTCGGCCATGTGGAAAGCATTACGCGCGGCATTGCCAGCAACAACGCCGCCACCTCCATACAGGGGCTGCCGGCGGTGGACCCGGTCTATACTTGGGTGCGGCTGGCGCAGCGCATTCCCGTGCGGGTGCATATCGATAGCGTGCCGCCCGACCTCGTGCTGGCAGCCGGCATGACGGCCACCGTCACGGTCGTGTCAGAGGCTGGAAACCGCCGCCACATGTCGGTGCGTGACGCGCTGCGCCATGTGGGCGATGACATGCAGCACCTTGCGGGGCACCGTTGAGGCCAAGTGAATTCTGGTGAAGCTGTTTTCAAAACGCTTCAGAAGACGTCGCCTTTTTGAAAAAAGGCGACACCCAAAAACTTTTCTTCTTTTTCAACAGCTCTGTAGGCACCTGTTTATCCCCAGATTCGGGGGAAGGATGTTCTGGCAACCCTGTGGAAAGACCTGTCAGAAACAGGGGAAAACGGGCACGTTTGTCACGAATCCTTCACATAACAGGCACGATGGCGACCGCCCGGCTTCAGCCTTCGCTCGCGCGTGAAGGCGTGGCGTAAGGGTCCGCCACCGGAGCGGCGGGGGCCGCCCCCAGCCGGTGAGCGCGGTACAGCAGGCCGTGACCGAGCTTTTCAATCAGCATGCCCCGGCGCTGCAGGCGTTCATGGCTGATGGCATAACCGGTTTCGCGCACGATCTGGCCCCACAGCACCTGCAACCAGCCCCGCAGGGCAAGCTTCATCCGTGTCATATCGCGCGCACTCCCGTTCACCGCCACGTCAGTTATTATACTCATGGCAGATAAGCCTTATGTGCATGACATTCAAGTCAACACATATGGCCTGAACGGTTATTTTTATTTAATTCCTGTCATGACATGAGGGCTGCCCACCATCGGGCGCGCCATCATGCCCGCCCATCCATGACAGGGATGAACCGATCTAGTCCGCCATGGGGGATATCTTGCGCCATCTGTTCGTGTTTCTTGCCCTGCTGGGGTGGGGGTGTGCCACCGCTGCCGCCCAGACACCGGCCTCACAGGTCATCAGCACCCTGTTTTCTGACAAGCTGACCATGATGGACCTTGGCCTGATCCGCGCCGAACGCGCCATGCAGCACGAAATCGACAGCCTGCCCGACACCTATGACAGCGACATGGTGCCGGTTGCCGATTTCGACCCGAGGCGCAACAGCATCCTGGTGGGCATATGGTACCAGAACCATGACAGCTTCAGCCGCCCGCAATGCGACAAGCTGCTTGATACGATCCGCAAATCATTTGGCAACCAGCCCACCACCATCATCGCCGCATGGTTCCGCCATCATGGCTATACCTCGCTGCGCGATGCGGGGCAGTTCTATACCGGGCTGCGCAACATCATCTGGCTGGTGGTTACCGATGGCGACCGCGCCTGCTCGTATTCCATGGCGACAGGGCAGACAACGGTGAACGGGTTCTAGGGCCTGTCAGACCTTGCCCGCATGGCATGTGGAAATTTTGTATCCCTCTTCGTTAAGGGACTGTTTGAAAAATTAGCCTGGAAAATATTCAGCAATCATCAGAAAGCCTTTGGTGAAGCTTTTTGAAAAAAGCTTCGAAGAACACCGCCTTCTTGCAAAAGGACTTTACGTATTGCTGCCAAGGCCCCGGTGCCGTGATGCCACCGGGGCCTTGGCAAGCAGGCTGGGCTAGAAGCTTGCGCCAACCGTCAGGAAGAACATGCGCGGCGCCATGGGGTAGGCCGTATACTGCCCGCTTGCCTGCGAGGTACTGAGCGTGGACCAGGCACGGGTATTGGTCAGGTTTGTGATGTTGCCCTGCACCTTGAGCCCCTGCACATGCGGAATGCCCTTGATGGTATAACCGGCATTGATGCTGAACAGCGCATAGGACCCGACCGAAAGGTCGTTGGTATAGGTCGTGTAACGCCGGCCAATGACATCACCGATGAACTGGCCATAGAAACGGCCCCAGTTGGTGGAGGCCACGAATTTTTCGGTCCAGTCAGGCAGGCCGACAACATTCTTGCCTGCCGTATGCACCTGTGTGGTACCTGAGAAATAATCATCATTATAAACGGACTTGTTATAAGACAGCGCATTATAGAAGGAGAAATGCGGTCCGAACTGTGCCGTGAACGAGAAATCCATACCATCGGTCGAGACAGAACCGACATTGGTCAGGATGGTGGATGAACCGATAATATAGGAAACATTGCTGTTGTACGCCGATGAAGCTACGGCAAGCAGGCGGTTGGAGAAATGGACATGATAGTATTCAAGCTGCCCGCTGATATGGGTCAGCGGGCCGAGCTTGACGTTGCGGTTGGTACGCAGGCCGGTTTCATAGGTCCATGAGGTTTCGGGCTTGCCGTTTTTCTTGAAGTTCTCGAATGCCTCCTGGCTGGTCATGCCCCAGGGGCTGGCATTGCCGTAGCCCGTATCCTGGAACGAACGCATGTTCTCCTGAATATTGGCAAACCACTGCTCATGCGGCGTGAAATTCCACAAGGCGCCAAAGGAAGGCAGGAACGGCCTGACCGTGGCAATCCGGCCACCGGGAATGGTTTCAGCCGTTTTGGGTGAGAGCGACCCCGGCAGGGCGGCAACCGGCAGGGTGCCGTTTGTATAGACCAGCTCGGACTTGAAGCCCGCATTCAGCATGAAGTTCTTGGTAATCTGCCAGCTATCCTGCAGGTGCGTGGTCCAGGTATTGGTATAGAAATAGTTTGTGTACTGGTGGATCAGCGGGTTCTGCTGGCGGTCATAGGGGGTTGTGGGGTTGTTGATGTCAAAGGCATACCAGCGCCGGGCCTGGGTGTTGTTGTTGCGCTCGTACCAGCCGCCAAGTTCAATATGGTGGTGGCCAACCTCATAGCGCAGGGTGGACATCAGGCCACCGCGATTATCCCAGTATTCGGTCGTGCGCGTTGCCATGCCCGAGCCGCCAAACACGTTGGACAGGTCGCCAGAAGATGCATTGGGGTAATAGGCCCCGAAAAGGGTCGGCAGGCCGGCAGCACTGATCGGGCCGGCCACCACGCCCTCGCCCATGTCATGATGGTAGTAGATCTGGTTGGTCCAGTGCAGGTGCGCGCTGAAATCATGCGTCCATTTTGTATAGGCCAGGAAATCTTCACGCTGGGCATCGGAGTAATAATTACGGTAATTATTACCTGCGATATTGGCCGCATTCTTGTAATAGTTCACGGCTTCGTTCAGGTTGGGGTACAGGAACGGGCGCACGTACATGCTCCCGCCTGATGGCTCGACAATCCCGTCTTCATTGGGTTCCACCTTGTCGGACCAGTCAAAGAAAGTCGTGATCTTGTCGTGCGACCCGTCATGCACGAACTTGGCGTTGACCTGATTGCCACCCTGATGGCCCGCAAAGTCCCATGCCCGCGCATCCTGCCGCGCCCATGAAACATAGGCCGAGTTGTTATGGCCAAAATCGCCCGTATCAACCCGGGCAAAGGTGCGGAAGGTGGACCAACTGCCGAAGGTCTGGGAAAGCTGGCCACCGGCCTTGTGCAGCGGGTCCTGTGTCGTGAATTCCAGCGAGCCGCCAAGGTTGCTGGTCGAGGCCGTGCCAAGCGCGCCCGCACCCGTTGCAACGGTAGCGGAGCCGATGTTCTCGCTTATGGCCGCGCGCTGGGGCGAGAGGCCGTTGTAATTGCCATAGGACTGGTCGCCCAAAGGCACGCCATCAAGCGTAAAGCCGAGCTGGTTCTGGTTGAAGCCGTGGATGTAAAGCGATGAATTCTGTTCGTTATTGCCCCACGGGTCAGCATTTTCAAACACGACGCCCGGCAGGATCTCGAGTGCCTTGACCGGGTTGATGCCGGGCAGGATGCGCTGCAACTGGGTGCGGTTGACGGTCTGCTCGGAGCGTGTGCGGCGGGCCGTTGCCATGATCTGCTCGGCATTGGTGGATGAGAACCGCGCATCATCCTTATGGACCCCGGCCGCCTTTTTATATGGCGCCCGCTCAGGATTCTTCTCCCCGGAGGCAGGCTGGACCGTCTGTGCATGCGCCGTGGAAAGCGCAAGGGCAGAACAGAACAGGCCAAAGGCAACATGACCATTACGTAGTAACTTGATCGACACCTGAAGGTCTCCGCGATGAGAAGGCGGTCCACCGTCTATCAGCGCGGTTACTCTTTTTAATGTGAAGGTTTCATGACGGTGCGACAATGCCACACCGTTGAAACAACATTGGTTTACTTGTGTGAAGTTTTTATGACAGTGCCCGGATCGCTCTGACTATACTGCCGCGCCCGTTGTTTTGTTTCTTACAAGTCATTCTATATATTACCCCGATAGCCCCTTGTTTTCTACCACCTGCCCCGGTTCGTGGCTGTCTGTCACGGCATTATGTTGCGCCGCGCCACGACCATGCCCATGCCGGCTGCCACTGGTGCTACGGACGTGCTTTCATTGTTGCTGCGGTCGATATCGGGAATGGCGTGGTCGGGGTCGAGACTGGCGGAGCGGACCAGCCTGCCGCCGGGCAGGGTCACGACAGCCTCGTTGCCTTTCGTCCATATCTCGGTCGGCAGGATGCGCCGGGTGGTCGTGCCATCGGCCCAGGTTACCTGCAACGTGACCGGCAGCGGCAGGGTGCCCTTGTTCCGCACCGTCACCCGCACGCCTTTTTCCGGGTCGTTCCCGACATATTCCAGCCCCGCCAGCGCGTAATCAGGTGCGGCATTGGTAAAATACCAGCCGCGCCAGAACCATGACAGATCCTCGCCCGCGTCACTTTCCATCAGGCGGAAGAAGTCGGACGGCGTCGGATGGCGATAGGCCCAGGCGGCGATGTAGTGGCGAAACGCCGGGTCAAAGCGCGCAGGACCAAGGATCTGGCTGCGCAGCAGTTCAAGCCCGTAAGCCGCCTTGAAATAGGGGAGGGCATGCCGGTCGCCCCTGCCGGGAATATAGGAGGGCGCCATGAGGGGCCGGTAGACCGGGTCCCTGAGCACCTTGACGATGTCATCAGCGGGCCTGCCGGTATCGGGCGCGTATTCGCCATCATGCTTGGGCGCGAACTCGCCATTGTTGAAATGCAGCGAGGCCAGTGAATCGATAAACGTGTTGAAGCCTTCATCCATGAAGCCGTTGCGGCGCTCGTTGGAGCCAACAATCATGGGGAACCACGTGTGGCCGAGTTCGTGGGTGGTGATCCAGAACAGCTTGGCATCGCGGTCGTGCATGCCATCAAACACGATGCCCGGATATTCCATGCCCGCGCCGTGCCCGCCCACATTGATCGCGGTGGGCCACGGGTAGGGATACCAGTCGTGTGAGAAATAGGCGATCGTGTGCCTGACATATTCGGTCGAGCGGTCCCATGCCTGCGGCCCCACCCCTTCCACGGGGTAGACCGACATGCCAAGCCGGGCCTCGGGCTTCATGCCCGGCGCGGGGGCCATGGGCGGCAGGTCCAGCTTCGCCGCATCCCACAGCAGGGCGGGCGAGGCGACGAAGGCCACGTCGCGCGTGTTGTCCATATGGAAGCGCCATGTGCGGCTGCCTGCGGGTGGCGCGTGGGCTGCCGCCTCCACATCCGCCAGATCGCGGATCATGACGCGCGTGTCGCTGCGCCGGGCCTGGGCCAGGCGCAGCTGCTGCGCAGGCGAGAGCACCTGTGCCGGGTTGACCAGCGCGCCGGAACCCACGACCAGAAAACTGGCGGGAACCGTGACCGCATAATCGAAACTGCCATAATCGAGATAAAACTCATCGCCCACATAGGGCAGCGTGTCCCACCCGCGCACATCATCAAACACCGCCATGCGGGGATAGAACTGCGCGATTTCATAAATATCGCCGTTTTTCGAGGGGCTGACCGCCGTGCGCCCGCCCCATGCGCCCGGCATGGTGTAATGCCACCGCACCCGGAACACCTGCATCCTGCCCGGCGCCAGCGGGTGTGGCAGGGTGATCTGCATGCGGGTATCGGAGATCAGCGGGGTGACCTCCTGCGTGGCGGTGCCCTCCATCAGGGTCACTGACCCGATCTGCATCCCATCCGTATGCGGCGCGCCAGCGGGGCCGGACATGGCGGCACGCCTGCTGTCGGCGCGATACATGTTCTGGTCAAGCTGCACCCACAGCACCGGCAGGCTGCTCGGGCTGTTATTGTGGTAGGTGACCGTTTCCTCGCCCGTGAGTTCATGGGTAGCGGGGTCGAGGGTGACGGCAATGCGGTAATCGGCCTGGTTTTTCCATGCCATCGGCCCCGGCGTGCCATCACCCGAGCGATAGGCGCTGACCGGGGTTGGCATCGCGACCGGACTGAAAATCTGGTTGGGGTCAGGCACCACACCCTGCGCCCGAACTGGCCGGGCCGACAGGCTGACAAGCACGCCACAAGCCATGAGGTAACAAAGCCGCATCGTGTAAGGGGCTGACATTATGGGGCATCTCCTTGGCACCCCAGAACGGGGAGCAGCATGCATTGCGGCGTTATGCGAAGCTTTTTGAAAAAAGCTTCGCCAAAAACTTCTTTCATGACCGGCAGCCCCTCAGTCAGGCAACGGATCAACCGATTCTACATGCTGCTCAACCACATCGCGGCGCAGCCACAGGTCACGCAGGGTCTTGCTGCTCAGATAGGAGAGCTGGTCAGAATGGTGAGGCGAGCCGGGCTGGCTGGAATTGCCGTAGCTCAACAGTCCCTTCGCCTGCATGGGCGTGGAAAAACTGACAAGTGACACCCATGTCTCGCCATGCAGCGGGGTGCGCTCGCCATTTTTCATGGCCCCCCACGTAATGGTGCGAAAAATGCCGGTATTGCCAAAGCCGCCATTGCCCGGCAGGTCGACATCATTGATGTGAAAGCGTGATACATCGCCAAACGGTCGGTCGATTGCACCGTACAGCTTTCTGGTCTCGGCTGCCGCCTGCGCCAGCAGGTTGACTGCGTGGGCAGGATCACCGAGCCCCGAGGGCGTGCCGATCGGGTCATCAAGCGACCATTGCCGGGCAAATCCATCCGAGCCTGCGAATTTGGGGCCCATGAACAGCCGCGCCCATGTCTCGAACAGCAGGGTGCCCCGGCTGGTGGCGTCATCGGCGCCATCCCAGTTTTGCAATACCTTCACGGCCGCCTTTACATCGGTGCGGCGGTCCTTGCGCGCGGCGGCGAGGAGTTCGGGCAGGATCCGCTCGGCCAGCAGCGAATGGGTGTTGAGCTTGCGGGCTATGATATCGTCAAACGACATTTTCACATCGCCCGCCAGCATGCGGGTCGACATCTGGGCGCGCAGCGTCATCGGGCCGGTCTGCGCCACATAGGCGGGATAGGCCTTGGGGTCGAGCAGGCGCGGATAGGTGGCAAGCCATGGCGGATCATTGGCATTCTGCACAAAGCCCGATGGCGGGTCGATCACCTTGGGCAGGCTGTCATAGGACACGACGCCCCTGGGTATGTTATCCGAGCGGTCACCGGGCACAGTATTGTTCCAGTAATCGAAATCGCCACTATCATGTTTGGGCAAGATCCCATTGTCGAGATACATGACGTGCCCGTCATGATCGGCATAGACAATGTTGAACATGGGCACCTGCAGCGTTTTGAGCGCTGCCTGGAACTCGTTAAAATTATGGGATCGCGCCATATCCCAATACTGCCGGAGCATGCCGGGGCGATCGAGGCCCGCCACATACAGCGCAATGGGCGTGCCATCCGCCTCGTTAAAGACCGGCCCCTGTCTTGCATAACGCTGCACGAAGCTGTGGGTGGCCAGCGTGCCGTCCGGCTGCTTTACCTTGTAGGACAGGGTGCGGGTGGTGAATTTCCGCTTCCGGCCATCCAGCCTGTAGCCATCGCCATCAGGAGTGAGCCTGTAGCGCACGGCGCCCAGAATGGTGTTGACGGTATTGGTAAAGGCGACATCGGGCGTAAAGGCAAAGCGCAGCACCGGCAGGCCCACATGGGTTGCGCCGTAAATGCTGAAGCCGGGGCCATTAAGCTGCGCTTCGTAATAGGTATAGAACGGCGTGCTCCACGGCAGGTGCGGGTTGGCCAGCAGCACGGCATGCCCGTCGGTCGTGCGCGAGGGCGCAATGGCCCAGGCATTCGACCCGCCCGCCCTGCGCTCGGGCGCATCGCCGAGCATTTTGCGCTCCTCGGCAATATAGACATAATTCATCAGCCGCAGGCCGTGGGCCACGACATCAACGCCACTGACCGGCAGGACGGCACGCATGTCATCGGCAATATCCGCCGGGTGGCGGGCCGCATAATCGTTTATGCCGCGTGCGAACGCATCGAGATCCCTGCGAAAGCCCGGCGTCTGGCGGGCATAGAAGGTTCTGGCGCGTTCATACACGCCATTGCCCCGCACCCAGCGATCCGACTCTTCTTCCGCCGCACCCCAGTATTCGGCGGCCCGCCCGCGTGCGGTGCCATAAAGCTTCAGCACGATATTGCCGTGACTATGCGCCTGCGCCCAGCCAAAGCCGTAGAAGGCACCGGCCTCGGTCGTGGCATAGATATGGGGCACGCCAAACGTATCCCACAGGATTTCATCCTGACTGGCCCCCGTGGCCCTGGCCACGTGGCTGCCCCCCGCCATGGCCAGACCCGCACCAAGGCAGAGCCCCAACCGCCACTTCCGTGCCAATCCCATATGCCTCTCCCTTAACCGCCGTGGCATTACGCTTGATTTTGTCCGTCATTATAGATTGAACCCGAAACGATTTGCCAGAAGCGCGCGTGGAAGAGGGGCAAGGTCCGGCTGACGGCATGCAGAACAATAAACGTTTTTGGGTGCCGCCTTTTTGAAAACAGGCGGCGTTCTTCTGAAGCTTTTTGAAAAAAGCTTCGCCTGAAAATTTTATGGCCGGGCAGCCTTGTTTTCGTTCCAGAAAGCCTGCTGCAAGGCGGCGGCCTCGGCTTCAAGCAGTGGCCCGATCACCGCCACCGGGCGCTGGCCTGCGGCAAACACCGCGCGGCAGGGCAGGTCGAGGGTCGGGTTCTCGGGGTGATTGCCTGTCATTTCCTTCAGGCTGTGTTCGCTCTGGCCAAAAACCACACGGCCAATGCCGCTCCAGTACACCGCACCCGCACACATCGCACACGGCTCGGCTGATGTGTACATGGTGTGCGACGCCAGCACGGCGGGCGGGAAGCGCTTCGAGGCCCGCGTGGCCAGCAGGCGTTCGGCATGGGCGGTCATGTCCCCGCCTTCGGCGGTATAGCCATTGCCCTGCTCCAGCACGACCTGACCCTGCGCATCGACGAGAATGCAGCCAAAAGGATGGTCGCCCCCCTGCCGCGCCCGCTCGGCCACCGCAAAGGCGCGACGCAGGAAATGCACGTGATCGAGATCGGGCAGCAGGTCGGTCATGAAACATCCCTCATCATGCACAATGGGCCTTGTCCGGGCGGCCCCGTTCACCCCCCGACCGGCCTATTCCGGCAGGGGGTGCGCCATGTGCTGGCGCAGCGTCTGCATCTCATCATCAAGGTAGCCCACGATGTCGGTGCTGTCATAGGCGCCATCAAACCGGGTGGCGGCGAGTTCGGCCCGCATGGCGGCAATCCGCTCGAACTGACGGGCAAGCTGGGTGGTGTAGCGGGCGACCCATGCGGGCTCGTCTGGTGCGAATCGGGCATCGATATCAGCCTGCGTGCACCCGGCGGGCAGGTAGGAACTTTGCATCTGTTTTCGCTCCATGTGTGCCAATAAAATACACAATGGATTGGAAGGCAGCGATGTGGGCACAAATGTTCTCATAAAGTTCTTGCTGTATGTGTGATTTTTCAGCACATACTCGTGTATGAAAAATATGCACAACATCACCTCCGCAGCATCCTCCCCTGCCCCGCCACGCCGCACGCGCCCGCCGCGCGTTGACTGGGCCAGCCTTGCCCCGCGCGTGGCCACCCTGCGGGCACAGGGCTGCTCCACGCGCGAGACCGCGCGCAGGCTGGACATGAACATCAAGACACTCGAAGCCCATCTGCGCCGCCACCGCATCCGCCATGCCATACCGATGGACCGCCCCGACCAGGTGCGCCGCACCTGCCTGAACTGTGACACCGCCTTTGTGGCCGATGGCCGCTTTTTGCGGCTGTGCCCGGAATGCCGGACCATGTTCAGCTAACATCGCTCACATTCCCGTGATGCAGGAACCGGAACGGGGATTGCCCACTTAAGGCTGCATATGACATCGCAACAGGATATCGGGCATGGATAGCGCCTTACGCAACCGCACGCACACCCCCTCCGGCACGGAGCCAGCCCGCCTCCAGTTCCGCATTGCCCTGCACCATTGCGCGCGTGCACCTGCCGCACCACGGCGGCGCCTGCGCTCCGTCGCCGCCCTTGGCCTGGCCCTGATGGTGGCAGCCACGGGGTTGAGCGGATGCAAGCGCCACCACGAAACAACGGGCGAGAAAATCGATCATTTTGGCGACAAGATGCAGGACACCTTTGACCCGCCCAAAGGCCCCGGTGAAAAGGCAGGCCGCACGATCGACCGCACCCTGCATGATGACTGATATTTTTTAGAACAATAAAAATGCCGCCTTTCATTTCAAAAGGCGGCATTTTTATTGTCATACAGGCAAAAGTTTTTGGTAAAGCTTTTTGAAAAAAGGCGGCACCCAGAAACTTTTACGCCTTTTCAACCTGCGCCACCGCATCAAACGAAAGATCAAGCACCGGGTAATCCGCCCAGTCCGCGAAGTCGAAATGCCACCATTCCTCCGCCAGCGGCACAAAGCCGCTGGCCTGCATGATGCGCGCAAGCAGGTCGCGCCGCAGCCGTGCCTGAGCATCACCCCCCGCATAGTCAACATGGGCGCGCGGCGTCATTTCATCAAAACCCGATGGCATGGGCACAACACGGCGCGTTGCCAGCTCCCACAGGGTCAGGTCAACCGCGCAGCCCCGGTTATGGCGTGAGCCAGTAGCCGGATCACCCACGAACTCATGCAAGGACTCCGGCACGGCAGCCCGGAACAGCGCCGTGACATGCCAGGGCCGATACGCATCATATACCAGCAGGCCATAGCCATGCTGCCCAGCCAGCCTACGCGCGTGCGACAGGGCGAGCGCGGCCGGGCGCTGCAGGAACGCCCGCGCCGCCGGATAAACCGGAAAGCCCAGAAAATTCCGGCTGCAGGCATACCGGATATCAAGCGCTATCGCCGGATCAACCCGTGTTATGTCAACAAGGTCCGCAGCCCTGGGCGCTGGCGCAAAGGCGGGCATGACCGCCTGCCCGGCCAGAGCCTGCAATGCACCAGGCGCAAGGCGCGCGGGCACGCGAAACAGGTCATCGGCCTCCAGCACAGGGCCGGGCGGGCAACCGGGTGCGTGCATTACCGCACCCCGGTCAGGGGCAGCGCAGGCCCTTCAGTTCGTGGGGGGTGTGTAGGCCTGTACATCTTCCACCGTATGGCTGAGCAGGATCTTGTTATTATCGGCAGACTGCACCCATGCTGCGGGAATGGTAAAGGCGCTCTCGGCCGGGCCATCAACAGTAACCTGAATCGTGCCATCCGTATTGACTGCCGTGAGCGTGCCCATGCGGCCCGTGCCTGCCGCAATCACGTCCTGACCCAGCATGGCCTGCGTTACATCCGTCATGAATTCCCTTTCCTTGCCGGGCATGCGGGCTGGCACCTGCGTGCCGCCCCATGCCCTGTTTCTCACATGGCAAGCCCTGTCGGCCGCCTTCTGTGCGCCGGAGTTCTTTATAGTCCAACCGCTCCGGACTTTCCCCCCATGCCGCGTATGCCCGGCACAGGTCGCTGCGGGCGCACCTGCACGTTCAACGCCCGGCATGGGCTGAAGTTGTCCTGGCCTAGTTCACGCCAAACTGGCTGCGCTGGGCCATGACCTGATTAAGCTGCTCGTTGTAATGGTGATAGGTGCCCTTTGGCACGCAGCCCATTTCCTCAAGGTCTTCGAGCTTGATGCTGTCATTGAGCCAGGAATTGACCTCATTGAACTGGATCTTCGCCGGAACCGGGCGCCCGCTGAAAATGACCGGGTCATCCTGGCCCTGCACATAGCCGAATTTCTTATACACCCCATCGGCGGGCGGGTTGTGTTCCGCCATCTCGCCACACACGACGGCTGCGCCATCCATGGCATGCACCGTGGCATTGCGGAAGGTCGCGGCATGCGGGTCGGGCAGGGTGGCGGCCACATGGCGCTCGGCTTCGGTAATGACGGCGGAACCATTCGCCGCATGGGCCACCCCGGAACACAGGCAGAGCGACACGCCCAGTATAATAACTCGTTTCATGCTTCCACCGCCTGATTACTCATATTGTCATAGCTTGCTTTTATTGTGATGCGCTGCCCGCCTGCATCGGTCAAGCCGGAGGCGACATACATCTACCACCAGCAATTCTTTCATGAGCGATAATATACAAGCGCGCGAGAGAGGGCGCACAGACCCGGCCAGTCGGGTTATAACAGGGCACCCTGCCGGCCCCGTGGCCGCCCATTGCATCAAAGGCCCGTTTTGCCATGTCACAGCGCCCCGTTCCTGCTCCCGCAGATGATCCGTCCACCCGGCCCGACTTCGTGCATGTGCGCGGCGCGCGCGAGCACAACCTCAAGGATGTCAGCGTGGACATTCCGCGTGACCGGCTGGTCGTGTTCACCGGGGTGTCGGGCTCGGGCAAATCCTCGCTGGCCTTCGGCACGCTGTATGCGGAGGCGCAGCGGCGCTACCTTGAATCAGTCTCGCCCTACGCCCGCAGGCTGTTCCGGCAGATGCCGGTGCCCGATGTCACGTCCATCGAGGGGCTGCCGCCTGCCATTGCGCTCCAGCAGCAGCGCGGCACGGGCACCGGGCGCTCCACCGTGGGCAGCATCACCACGCTGTCGAACCTGCTGCGCATGCTCTATTCCCGCGCGGGGCATTACCCCGCGGGCATGAAGCTGCTGGAGGCGGAATCATTCTCCACCAACACGCCAGAAGGAGCCTGTCCGCAATGCCACGGCCAGGGCCGCATCATGGACACGACCACCGACCTGCTGGTGCCTGATGACAGCCTCTCCATCCGCGAGCGCGCGGTGGCGGCCTGGCCTACGGCATGGCAGGGGCAGAACCTGCGCGATATCCTGATCACCAAGGGCGTGGACGTGGACTGCCCCTGGCGCGACCTGCCGGAAGAAACCCGCAACTGGATCCTCTACACCGAGGAAACGCCCACCTACCCCGTCTATCCCGGCCTTGACCACGCAGCCGTGCAGCGCGCGCTGCGCGACAAGGTGCCCCCCGCCTATAACGGCACCTTTGCCGGCGCGCGGCGCTACGTGCTGCATACCTTCGCCACATCGCAGAGTGCGAACATGCGCAGGCGGGCCGAGCGCTTCCTCACCGCAACCCCGTGCCCCACCTGCCATGGTGCGCGGCTCAACCCCGATGCGCTGCGTGTCACCATCGCGGGGCTGAACATTGCCCAGCTCACGCGCCAGCCGCTGGCCACCATCGCCCGCACGCTGGCCCCGCTGGCTGACGGCACGCAGGCACCCGAGCACGCCCCGCAGGCGGGCGACGCCACCGCCATTGCCGCGCGCCGCATGGCCACCGACCTGCTCGGCCGCATTGCGGTGCTGGAGCATCTGGGCCTTGGCTATTTGCAGGCCGACCGCTCGGTCACCACCCTTTCGCCGGGCGAATATCAACGCCTGCGACTGGGCACGCAGATCCGCTCCAGCCTGTTTGGCGTGGTGTATGTGCTTGATGAACCTTCAAGCGGGCTGCACCCCGCCGACGCCCACAACCTGCTCGATGCGCTGGAAGGGCTGAAGCGGGCGGGCAACTCGCTGTTCATTGTCGAGCATAACCTCTACCTCATCCGCCGGGCGGACTGGATTGTCGATGTCGGCCCCGATGCGGGCACGCGCGGGGGCGAAGTGCTGTATAGCGGCCTGCCCGATGGCCTGCGGGGGGTCAAAAGCTCCCGCACCGCGCCCTACCTGTTTGGCAGTGACGCCCCGATTGCGGGCGTGCCGCGCCCGGCCAAAGGGTGGCTGAAGCTTGCGGGTATCACATGGAACAACCTGCGCGCACTGCATGTGGAGATTCCACTGGGCACGTTCGTAACCGTGACCGGGCTGTCAGGCTCGGGCAAGTCCAGCCTTGTCAGCCAGGCGCTGCCCGCCATCATGGCACACGCGCTGGGGCAGAAACTGCCCGATACGGCAGATGCCGATACCATCGAGGACATGCCCGAAGGCACGCCGCAGGGCCATGTGGCGTCGGGTGCCAGACAGATCAGCCGGCTGGTCATGATCGACCAGAAACCCATCGGCCGCACCCCGCGCTCCAACCTTGCCACCTATACCGGCCTGTTCGACATGATCCGCCAGATCTATGCCGCAACCGACCTGGCCAGGTCGCGCGGTTATGACGCGGGTCGTTTTTCGTTCAACCTGCCCAAAGGCCGTTGCCCCACCTGCGAGGGCGCAGGCTCGGTGATGGTGGAACTGCTGTTCCTGCCCAGCGTGTATTCCCCCTGCCCCACCTGCCACGGCACGCGCTACCGGCCCGAGGTGCTGGAAGTGACCATAGGCGGCAAGTCCATTGCCGATGTGCTGGCCATGACGGTGGATGAAGCCGCCGCCTTCTTTGCGCACAACCCAGCCCTGTCCACCACGCTCGCCACATTGCAGCAGGGCGGGCTTGGCTACCTGCGGCTGGGGCAGCCCGCCACCGAGCTTTCCGGCGGCGAGGCGCAGCGCATCAAGCTTGCCACCGAACTGCGCAAGCAGCGCCGGGGCCATACGCTCTATATTCTCGATGAACCCACCACCGGCCTGCACCCTGCCGATGTGGACCGGCTGCAGACGCACCTGCAATCGCTGGTGGATGGCGGCCACACCGTGGTGGTGGCCGAGCACGACATGCGGGTGGCGGCCCGAAGCGACTGGATTATCGACATGGGGCCGGGCGCGGGCGACGGGGGCGGCACGATCGTGGCCGCTGGCACGCCGCATGACGTGGCCCGCGCAAAGGGCAGCGCCACCGCGCCTTTCCTGCTGCCGCTGACCGGCTGATTTGCAGAGTAAAGGTTTTTGGTGAAGCCTTTTTTTTAAAAGCTTTGAAAAGAACACCGCCTTTTTGAAAAAAGGCGGCACCCAAAAACTTTTATCTTTTACCCTGCCGAGGTGGGTAATACGCCCCACAGCGCCGCAACACCTGCAAAGACCAGCAGCGATGCCACCAGCGTCATGAGGCTCCAGCTCCGCAGTCCCTCGCGCACGCTCACGCCGCACAGGCGCGTCACGATCCAGAACCCCGCGTCATTGACATGCGACAGCCCCATGCCCCCCGCCCCCATGGCCAGCGCCATGAGCGCCAGATGGGTCTGGTCAAGGTGCAGGCGGCCGATCATGGGGCCAAGAATGCCCGCCGTGGTCATCAGCGCCACCGTAGTCGGTCCCTGGGCTACGCGCAGGATCATGGTCAGCACGAAGGCCAGCACCAGCAGCGGCAGGCCGGTCGCGGCCAGCAGGCCGCCCAGCGCATCGCCCACGCCGCTACCCACCAGCACCTGCGCGAACGCGCCCCCCGCCCCGGTAATGAGAATGATGATGGCCGTGCCCGGCAGGGCGGCAGCCACGACATCAGACACGGTGGCCAGCGCCATGCCGCGCCGCAGCCCCAGCAGCCACGCGCACAGCAGCACGTCCAGCCCCAGCGCCACGAAGGGAATCCCGGTAAAGACCAGCACCGTGCGCAACCGCCCTGAGCCCATCAGCTCGCCCGCCAGCGTGCCCGCCACCATCAGCACCACCGGCACGATGATGACGCCCAGGATCTCGCCCACGCCCACCGGCCTGCGCGCGGTAGCCTGCATGAAGGCTCCTGCCGCGTCATTATCCGCCCCCTGCCCCTGTGCAGGCGTGCGGGCGTCCTCCACCACGGCGCGGATATCGGGCGCGCAGCCCAGCGGTTGCGCCATGATGGGCCGGGTCAGCACATAGGTCAGCACCGTGGCCACGGCTGCCAGCGGCAGGCCGAGCAGCAGCATGTGCCCTGCCCCCACGCCAAGGGCTGCCGCAACCGCCACCGCACCGGGGTGGGGCGGCAGCAGGGCATGGACGGTAAGCATGGTCACGGCCATGGGAATGCCGAACACGGCGGGCACGCGGCCCGTCTGCCGCGCCATGCCATAGACCAGCGGCATGAGCATGATCACGCCCACCTCGAAAAACACCGGAATGCCCACGCCAAAGGCGGCAATGACCAGCGCAAGCGGCACATGGGCGGGGCCCACGCGGCGGATCAGCGCATTCGCCACGGCTGCCGCCCCGCCCGAGAGGTCAACCATGCGCCCGATCATGGCCCCGAGGGCCACGATAATGGCGATATGGCCCATGATGCGGCCCATGCTGCCCTGAATGGCGTCAGCCAGCTTTGCAACAGGCATGCCGGTGAGCAGGGCCACGGCCACGGCCACGACCAGCAGGGCTATGAAGGGATGCAGCCGGAGTTTGAGGATAAGCAGGAGCAGGACGGCAATGGAACCGATGCCGGTCAGGATCAGCGTGAGCGAAGTCATGGAGCGGTCCCGTGCATGAGAGCGGCCAGTCTTGTCCAGCCAGACGCGCCTTGTAAAGGGCAGCCATGCGGGAAAGCAACAACCTTGCACGCTCCCCCCGAAAGCCTGCCCGCCAGAGCAGGCACGCGGGCAAGCCCAAGGCGGCCCTGCAGCGTTTGAGAGACTGCTTGACAAGTCAGCCCGGAAAACATCCAGAAATCATAAGGACGCTTTTGGTGAAGCTTTTTTCAAAAAGCTTCAAGGAACGCCGCCTTTTTGAAAAAAGGCAGCACCCAAAAACTTTTATCAATCAGTCGTTTTTAAATAGTGCCTGAGAACCGACGACGCGCGAACAGCAGAGGCTTTTACTTCAGCGTGTGCATGACCCCTGTTTCATAGAACCCGACCGTCCTGATCTTGTCAGTGCCTTGGGCATTGCAGATCAGTTCCTTTGTTTCCCCCGCAAACCTGCAGGTGCCCGTCGCATTTTCAGCATAAGACTGGCCATTGGTGATGACCTGGATTCCGTTGATGTTCTGGCCAATAGTTGTACCATTGCTCGCAGCATCTGAAAAGAAACCAAAAAATATGACTTGCGTATTATTGTTTCCGAATATTTCCGCGCTGATGAACAGCCTTCTGTTTACGTTGTATAAAGAAACATTACAGGTATCTGACCGCTCAGGCCCGTTTTTGTATTCTATGCGGACATTACATTTTTCATGCGTGGCAATGGAAAACAGGTTTTTGGTATCCGGGTTGGCCATGGCCGCCCTGATCTCGGGCACAGCCTGCTGTTCACTCGGCGTGTACGCGTAAGCACCGGACACAACCGACAGGCAGGCTGCCGCAATGATCCACTGATGAAAACGGGGGCTTATACCCCATGCCTGACAGGCGCAGTCCTGTTGATCCGGCTCCCATGACCGCTCAGCCAGACCCCTTGACGGAATCCATACGCTTCCCCCACCGGCTGAAGGCACAGGCCCCTGCGGCACGACCGCCCTGCAGGTAAAACATGCATGCGTGAAAACAGCCTGAAACCGGGGTTTTTTCCCCTTCCCACCTGAATGCCGCGCCCGCGGCCGTTTTTCATGCTTGACAGCGTGCCGCCATGTCTCCATTACGCGCCACCGGTCACGCACCGCAGTCGCTTTTTTGGGCCTTAGCGCCCCGGGACGTCACGCCATGACAACCATGCTCAATCCATCACTATCGCCCATGCGCAGCCCGGCCACGCGCCGCGCCATGACGCATGTGACAACCTTCATCCGCGAGGCCTGGATCGTGCCGATGGTGGTCATGGGCAGCGTGCTGTGCGGGGGGGTGTTCACCCTGCTCTCGCATCTGCTGGGCCACGCGGGATAAAAAAACGCCGCCCGTTTTTCAACAGGACGGCGTCTTTCAAAAATGTTTTCAGCTTCTGGCCAGAAACGGGCGGCTCAGCGGGCGGCCTGCCGCATGGCGGAGTGGGTGGGTGCCTTCTTCCGGGGGGCCGGTTCCGCCAGCCAGTGAATGCGGGCCTGACGCAACTCGAAATTGCGCTGGCCCTGCACGCCCATATCACCAAACGGGTCATAGACCACGCCGGTCACATCGGCACGGCACTGCTCATGCTGGCCGGTATCCCCACAGATCTGCTGCGCCTTGCGAAAGGAGGCTTCCTCCATCGTGGGGCCATCGAGCGGGATGGCGCCATTCCAGTCCACCTTGCCCGGCAGGTCGGCAATGCGGAAGGCCGCGCAATCCGCCCCGCCCGAATTGGCGGAGGTAATGGTGCACCCCTCGATGCGCACGGGCTTGCCCACATACTGCGCGGCCTGCGCCTGAAAGGAGGCGACATCAAGCGTGGGTGGCGGCGCGGGCGGGGTAGCATGCCCCCTGGGGTCGCGGGCCATGGCGGGTGTGGCGGCCATGCCCGTGGCCATGAGAGCCAGCCCGGCCAGCGCACCAAGATGAAAACGTCGCCTCACGTCGTGTCTTCCTTCCGTCAAGAAATCAGCCTGCGGCTTGCATTCGGCAAGGCCGTTTTTGCCATACACACGCGGCTTGTCACCACAACGCAACGTGCGGGCAGCCATGCATGCGCGGCTGGACGGCGGCTGGACGGTCGGTCAGACGATCAGAACGGCGAGGATTTTTGCCCCGCACCCTGGCCAAGATCGGCAAAATGCTGGGTTTCAGCACAGCCACGAAAGCGGTCGAGCACGGGAATGCTGCCAGCAAGATTGACGCTGAGCGGCGGCTGCCCCCCCAAAACGCACCACCGCAAGGTGCTGGTGGGCCATGGCGTCGAGCAGGCTGGTCAGGTCGGCTGCGGGCACGTTGGCGACCAGCGTCGTGGCATCATTGGCCTGCATGTGAAAGACATGCGTATAGGCGCCGACCGTGACCGTCATGTCGCCTTTCTGGCCATTGGCCAGGGTCCAGTGATCATCCGCGCTGCGCACCTGTAGCGAGTCGGCATCGGCGCGGAACATCAGGATCTCGCTCTCCGACCCGGCGATGCACAGGTCGGTATGCACCCCGGCATCAGGCGTGTGATGGATGGCGACCCAGCCGCCGCCATGTTCATCAACGAGCATCTGCGACGGGCTGGGACCGCTGTTTTCATCCTGCGGCTGCATGGCCACCGGCATGGCATGTGCCGTGTTGTCATAGGACTGCGCCAGCGCCCCGCCCGGCAGGGCAAGACAGGTGAGGCAACCCAGAAGAACCTTAAATTTCGTGCTCACTTTGCGACAATCCCATTGCAACAAGGACCGACGAATCGGAATGGTGAACGATTTCAGCATCACCCTGGCGTGATGTTGACATATATTGTCATAATTGTGGATAAGGTAAAGGGCTTGCCTGCCCTGCGACAAAGCATGTCGCTCCACCCAGTCGATGCCTGCCACGCAGGCGCGCATAATAATACTAAAGAAGATTTTCATTTTCGCATGCCCACACGGCCGCCGTGCGCGCACGGCATTGGCCTGCGGGCGCGGGACCGTTATCATGCAGTTCCCTCACACTGTTTTTTCATGGATCTGGAAGGAAAAAGCCGGGATGCGCCTGTTACCTGCTGCCATCCTGGCAATCGGAACCCTTTGCGCCACAACACAGGCGCGCGCCGCCGATCCGGACTGGATCTTTGCCAATAGCGGCCCCGGCGGGCAGCCCATGATCATATCGCACCAGGGCACGCTTGATGTGATGTTCTACCGCGCGGCCAGCGGCACGCTGGGCATTGCCTTTCACCAGCGCCATGGCAGGTACCGCAACCCCAAGGGCGTGGAAACCGCCATGGCGATGATCGGCAAGTTCACCATAGCCCTCCAGACCTTTCTGACCGGCCAGAAATGGGACACGGCGGGCGGCGACCTCAAGCCCGACACCGTGCCCGACATGGTCAACGCGCTGAAAAACGCTGGCACCGGCGCGCTCATTCCCTTCGAGCATGATCCCATTTCGTTTTCGCTCAAGGGCGCCATGCCCGCCCTTGAGGATCTGGCCCATTACGCGATGGCCCATGGCGAGAGCCTGCCGCCCCCGCTGCAACCGGCAGCAGCAGCCCCCCCGACCCAGCCGGGGCTGGACATAGAAAAACTGGCCCACCACCCCTATGACACCCAGCACGGACGCAAGGTGGCGCTGCCGCAATACGACATTGCCGCCAACTGCGACCGCGCCCATGTGGAAATGCTCGATACGGATGGCGAATGCGTCAGCGCCGAACAGAAAAGCCAGGCCGCGCTCGGCACGCACTGGACCGGCTATGACAGCGACCTGCGCGGGGCATGCCTGTCCCTGGTGAATGATCCGGGCCGGCTGGAAAAATATCAGGCCCTGCTCATGTGCCTCTCGCGCTATCAGGATGACCGGCGGCAGTGGCAGCTCGTATCAGGCTCAAGCGGTAGCGATGACATCCTGCCCGCCAAGAACACGACCGCGACAGGCCAGGCGCCCCCTGCTCAGAAACAGTAAACGTTTCTGGCAAAGCTTTTTTCAGAAAGCTTCGCCAGAAACGCCGCCTTTATGAAAAAAGGCGGCACCCGGAAACTTTCATGATCTGAAAGCTGCTGCTGCGGGCAGCGGCATGCAACCCTGCGGGCGGCACAACCGTTGGTCTGTCAGTTCGCCGCATTGTCGCGCCGCAGCGCCTGTATGAAAAAGATCACGCCGCTCAGCAGCAGGCCAAACAGAATGACCAGCGGCTGCACGTAAAGCACCACCAGCACCGCGAAAAGCACAAGAAGGGAGCCGTATTTCAGCTTGCGGTCCTCATTCGAGAACAGGTCGATAAACCCGTCTGAAATCAGGCGCAGGGCAGATTCGCCGCCTGCAGGGGTCACATTCAGCCCCTGCTGCTCCAGCCGCTGCATGAAGGCGCGGGCCTGCGCGCGCGCGGCGGGGGTGAGAGCGGGGGTTGCCCCATCCCCTTCCAGGGCAGTCGCCACGGCATCAATCACATGACTGTCCACAGTCGCCTGATCGCTCATTTTTATCTGTTCCCTCAGCCATGTGGTGCGTAAGCCCGTGGCTCGTCCACTCGTTTATCCACATTATTTACCGTTTTATCCACAGGGCGGAAACTCATTCTCCCTCGCCATGCGCGCCCTTGGCGCAGGCAATGCGGCGTCCGTCGCGCAAGGAGGGGTCAACCGTCATTTCGCCACGCGGCACCGGGCCATCGGCAATGCGGTGGCCGGTGCCCATGTGCCCCGACCAGGTGGAATAGGCCATTGTGCGATAGGTATCGCCCGCGCAGTTATAGACGACGGAAAACCGCACCGAGGCAAAAGGCAACCCGTGGCGGATCATGTCCTCGTCAAAATCCTGGATGAAGGTGGCCGACGAATGGGTGCCACGCGCCTGCACCGAAGCAAGGTCGATATATTCGTTCACCTTGTTCTGGTACGGCGGCAGTTTACGCAGGTTCGCCGCCACGTGCGGGGCGGGGGAAGCAGGTTCCTGCGCCAGTGCCGCCCGCGCGCCGCCCGCCAGGCCACCGCAGGCGAGTCCTCCGGCCATCACTGCCAACACTACCCTGTATCCCATTGTCTCCCTTTCATTGCATGTGCGATGCCCATGCATGCCAGACCCTACATCACGAGACTGTTTTGCAGGATCATGCCAGGAGCGGCAAGACAAACCACCCGCAAACACGTCGCATATCGCTTCGCGCTGACAGGAAGCCGCCATGCAGGCCCTTTTTTCACGCATGAACGCCGCCCTGCTGGTGGCGGCCCTGCTCATGCCCGGCCCCGCCGGGGCGCAGCCCCTGCCCGCGCCCACCGTGGCCCGCGCGCCATTTGGCGCCGCGCCCGACGGGCAGCGGGTGGAACGGTTCACCCTGACCAATGCCCACGGCATGCGCGTGCAGGTGCTGAGCTATGGGGCCATCATTTCCGCCATCGAGACGCCGGACCGCACCGGCCATGTCGATGACGTGGTGCTCGGCTTCCCCACACTGGCGGGCTACACGGTGGACAGCGCGCAGGGCGGCCTGTTTTTTGGGGCGACGGTAGGCCGCGTGGCCAACCGCATTACCCACGGCACCTTCGTGCTTGAGGGCCAGCGCTACCATATTCCCCCCACCAAGGGCACGACCGCGCTGCATGGCGGCCGCAGGGGGTTTGACAAACAGGTCTGGACCGTTGAGGGTACTGGCCATACGGCAGACACTGCCAGCGTGACCCTGAAGCTCGTCAGCCCCGACGGGCAGGAAGGCTTTCCCGGCACGCTGACCACGCATGTCACGTTCGCGCTCAACACGCGCAATGAGCTTTCGCTGCACTACCGCGCCACGACAGATCGGCCCACGGTGGTCAACCTGACCAACCACAGCTACTTCAACCTGAGCGGGGAAGGCAGCGGCACGGTGGAAAACCACGTGCTCCAGCTCAATGCCGATGCCTATACGCCCACCGATGCCAATGCGCTGCCGCTCGGCACCGTCGCCCCGGTGGCGGGTACGGCGCTTGATTTCCGCACGCCACAGCGCATTGGTGCGCGCCTGCGCGACAGCATGCCCCAGATGCTTTATGCCCACGGCTATGACCAGAACTGGGTCATCAACCGCGCCCAGCCCGCAACACCGGTGCCTGCGGCCCGGTTGCGCGACCCGGCATCGGGCCGGGTGCTGGAAGTGCTGACCACCCAGCCCGGCATGCAGGTCTATACGGCCAATTCCCTTGATGGCGCCTATGCCGGGCCTTCAGGCCGCACATACCGGCAGGGCGATGGCATAGCGCTCGAAACCCAGCATTATCCCGACAGTCCCAACCACCCGGACTTCCCCTCGATCGAACTCCGCCCCGGCCAGACATATGATGAAATGACCATCTACCGCCTTGGCGTGGAACCTGTTTCAGCCCCCGTACCTTAAAGATATGGGGAAAAGCTTTGATTCCGGCAGCAATGTCCTTACATACCTCGCCATATCGTGATCGAAGGACGCAAACCCTCAATGAAAAAAATTACCGTTCTGCTGCTTCTTGCAGGGCTGGCAGCCTGCCAGTCCGGCCATCCGCCCACCGATCCCGACCAGAGCGGCGGCGTGGGCGGCATGACCGGCTCGCCCGGCCAGGACTCGCTCAGCGACGGACCGGGCGGCTCAGGCGGCCCCGGCATGGGCGGTTAGGCCCCGCAGCCCCGGCGGGCGCTCAGTCGCGCCCGCCACTTATGTTGATGATTCCCAGCCCCAGCAGGCCAAGCCCTGCAAGCCCTTCGGCCACCATCCATGAGATGGGGCCAATGCCATCAGCCGTCATGCCGCGCACCAGCACGCCCACGCTGCCCATCATCAGCAGCAGGGACACGATGGTCCCCCATTTCACAATCTTGCCGCGGTTCATCAAATCTCTTCGCTGTCTGTCTGGTTCCCGGCGGGGCCGGCGTGCGTACTTCTATCACCATGTAACCACAACCGTCCAAACCCGGCATGCGCGGCGGCAATGCGCCAGCCGGGCAACGGCGCATGACTCATGCAGATGTGATACCCGCCCCGGCCACTTTCATGCTTGCATTTCGTTACAGGGATAACCGGCTGGCCCCTTGGCCCGGCCCCCTGTGCAAAAGCATTCAAGGAGCACGGCCATGCAGATACTGACAGCCCCCGCGCCCGCCGCCGAATGGTCTGGCCGCATGATGCATCTGATGCGAAGCTGCATGGCCTATCCATACGCCTTTCTGCGCCTGTGGGATGGAGACTGACCCCGCGCTCCCTTTATTCGTGGCGCAGGTCGCCCGTCGAGAACCAGGCATCATTACCGGTCCTGTCGTTACGCACGCGCACCTGCCCATTTTCTATCATTTCCACGATAGCCCCCTTGAAGCCACGCTGCCCGGGGCTGACCACAGCATCATCCTTCACCACCACGATATCGCCGTCCTTGAAATCCATCAGCCCTTACTCCTTTCCCTCATGCGCGTTGAAATTCCTTCGCGCATCATGCCAGCACGCCCGCGCGCTGCAAGCCACTGATGCCCCACGGCATACCACATCCGCGCAAAGAACAGGTTGTGCCATCCCCAACGCATTCCGACATGAACAGGAGCCACATTTTTTATGGAGCCAGTTCATGTCCGCAGACCATCATATGCCGTCCACCACCGACCTTGAGCGTGAACTCGAGCAGGTGCGCCGCGACCACGCCATCGCGCTCAAGGACCGCCCCGAACATGCCCATGCGCTCGCCGCGCGCATGAAAAAGCTTGAAGACGACCTCGCCCGCGCAAAATAAAACCTGAAAAGACAAAAGTTTCTGGTGAAGAGTTTTTGAAAAAGCTTTGAAAGAACGCCGCCTTTTTGAAAAAAGGCGGCGCCCGGGAACTTTTATTCCTTTATTCTTCAGGCGTGGTGGGGGTCGTGGCGCCGGGCGTGGGCGCGCGCACCAGCCAGTAGACAATGCCCAGTGACAGCACGGCGGCCGACAGGGCCAGCAGTTCCATCACATCGACTTCCTTGAGGTCGATGACGATGAACTTGCGCACCGTGGCCAGCATGCCGATCAGCAGCACCGAGCGCATGCGGATCATGCTGTGCGGCTGCGCATCGGGCAGCACCAGGATGGAATGCTTGAACTCAAGGGCAATCAGCACGGTAAAGAACATGCCGAAAATGCCCTGCAGCACCTCCGGACTTGTCGGGTTCAGCCCCGAGGTCAGCACCATGCGCCCCACCGCCACCACCACATGCACAAGCGACGTGCCCGCGATCACCACGATCAGCAGGGTCAGGATAAGCATCACCCCTTCCTCGAACAGGTCGAACAGGCGGGCCATCTGAAAAAAACCGGGCAGGCGCTTCATCATATGCGGGGCGGTATCCTTGCTGGGGGCTTGCGGCCATCATGCCGCGCCACGAAAGGCAACCCTTGTAACAAGCTTACCCCACCCTGTGCAAAACCGGCGGCAGGCCCCCTGTATTGCGCTGTTCCATGTCAAGATTGCGCCGCGGCATCCTGCCATGCAGGCACGGGTCTGGATGACGGCCCTGCGCCACCCCAATTATGGTGGAACGGACACCGCGTGTGTGTCCCTGATGCACAACATGACGAACAGGATGCCATCATGAGCAAAGCCGTAGCGACCGGACCCGACGCACAGGGCAAATTCGCGCTTGAAATCAACATCGGTGGCCTGACCGGCGCCATTGCCGGGTTCAGCTCCAAGATGGAAGCGGAAGACTACGCGACCTCGCTGCTGCGCCGCGTCAAGGAACTCGCCAAGGCCGATGGCCTGAAATAAGCAGGCCGGCCGGGATGGGGAAGGTAATGCCTTCTCCCCCGGCCTTTCCCTTTCCCCCGGCGGGAAAGACGTGAAGCAGACCGCGTTTTTCGCAGCATTCTGAAAAAAGCTTCACCAAAGACCTCTTTGCGTGAAAAAACAGGACCATGGTTTCCCCACGCCCTTGCATGTGCGTGAAAAGACCGGAACAGTCGCCTTAGTGCACTCATACGCGCCCCGCAGGCTCAGACCCTGCCTTCGCAATGACAATCAAGGACGATCTGCCCCATGAAAAAACTGACCCGATCCCTCTGCGTGCTGGCCGTGGCCAGCGGCCTGAGCGCCTGTGTGGACGGTCCGCCCGGCGGCTATTATGGCGGGTATGGCGACTACGGTTATGGTGGCGGCGGCTATTACAGTGGCTATGGCGATTATTATGGTGGCGCACCGGAATATATCGGGCGCGGCGGCGGCCCCCGTGGCGGTGGCTTCCGGGGCGGCTCTGGCGGCCCGCGCCGGGGTGGCGGCGGTGGCCCGCCGATGGGCGGAGGCGGACCGCGCGGCGATCATGGCGGTGGCTTCGGTGGGGGCGGCCACGGGCCTGGGGGCGGCGGACCGGGAGGTGGCGGCCATGGCCCAGGCGGTCCGGGTGGCGGCGGCCATGGCCCCGGCGGGGGTGGTGACCATCACCGCTGAACGTGACATGGGCTGGCTCCGCGCGGAGCCAGCCTTTTTTAATGGGTGGCATCCAGCTTGAAAAAAGCTTTGCCAGACCTTTTTATCCGTGCTGCCCCGCCCCGGAAAGCAGGTTCATGACCAGCACGCCGCACACGATCAGGGCCATGCCCGCAATGGCGGCCAGGTCGAGTTTCTGCCCCAGCACCACGCGGCAGACCAGTGTAATGAGCACCGTGCCAATGCCCGACCAGATGGCATAGGCCACGCCGGTGGGAATGACCCGCAACGCCAGAGACAGCGCATAAAACGCCACCCCATACCCCACCACCGTCACGCATGATGGACCCAGCCGCGTAAAACCGCTGGACAGGGTCAGGCAGAACGTGGCGGTCACCTCCGCCACGATGGCGATGATCAGATAACAATACGCCACCTTCAATCCCCTGCAGGTAGCGTGGCGCGCGGGGGCAGGCCGCGCAGGCGGGCGCGGGGCACACGCGGCGGCGGGGGTGTTTCATCGCGAATCGCCACGGCGTTCTGCCCCCTGGCCTGCAGGGCCGCGGCAAAGCGCTGCACATGCGTCCACTGCGCGCCTGCATAGAGTTCGCGCCCGTCCAGCATCACACGATGTCGTCTCAAGCCCTGATCCTGTCCTGTTTTGTTCTGCCCTACAGATGGGGATGCCGACCATGAGGCGCAACAGCGGCATAAAATGCGACCATTTTTCAGGAAACCTTCGCTTTTGCGAAACGATTCATGTATCAAGAGGATAGGAGGTATGATCCATGAGCAACTCTGCACGTATGATCGCCCATCTGCTGATTACAGTTCGGCTGAGCACGCGTAATCGGCCCTCTTCCACAGTTTCGCAGCCCACGAAGGACTGACCGCCTCTCCCGCAAGGCGGGGCGCGCGAGTGGGTGGGCAGGCGCGTGTCATGTTATGACACACTATGTCCGTCATGCCTTCTTTCGCGCCCGCGCCAGCCGGGCGGCAAAGGCGGGCAGTTCATCGTGATGCAGCAGGAACACGTTGTTGGAGCGCGCAAGCTGCCGGGCCGGAATCGTGTAATCCGCATTCGAGACCACTGCCGCCACATCGGCGTGGTAATGTAGGCGGGCGGCTGCAATCTGCTGCACGGCCTCATTGCCCACGGCGTTGCGGTACAGCTTGCACTGCACCACCAGCCGCACAGGACCATGCACGGCAATGACATCCGCGCCCTGGTCACCGCCCGGCGGGGTGGCGCGGGCATTCCAGCCACAGGCCCGCAGGCGGGCAGCGCAGTACCGCTCATAGGCGATGGGGTCCATGTCGGGTGAAAAGTCATCCGCCACATCACTGCCGGAGGGGGCCTGACGCGCCACCTGATCAATCAGCGCCAGCACGGGCCGGGCGAGGGCTGGCCACAGCCCCGCCAGCTTTCTGCCGCGCAGGGCGGGCTGGATGATCGTCTTGACGAATTCGGCCTGCTCACGCTCCCATTTCGTGGTGCGCTCCACCCCGTAACTATTGAACTGCACCAGTTGCCTGCGGCGGATGCGCAGGGCCTCGGCATGGCGGCGCACCAGTTGCCCGCACAACCGCCACGCCCGCCTGCGCCGCCACCATCGCCCGCCATAGCGCAGCACAGGCCACAGCACCATCGCCACGCCGGCCGCCAGCACAAGCCGCCATACCCCTGATGGCAGCGCTGCGGGCGCGGCACCCGCCACACCCACGGCACTGGCTGCAAAATACAGCGGCGTGCCCCCCCGCCGCGCGGGCAGCGGGCGCAACCGCGCCACGGCGCCATCATCGCGCATGCCCAGTAATTGCCATGTTCCCGCCCCGTCAGCGCGCTGGCAATGCAACTGGGCCAGTGCCTGCCCGTAGGCCGTGGCAGGCATGGAAAGCGGCAGTTCCGCCACCCGACGCAGGCTGGCGGCCTGCATGCACCCTATGGTGCCAGGCGCGACCTGATAGGCGGTAGGGGCTGCCAGCGCGGGTACGGGGGCCAGTAGAAGCCACAAGCCCAACCATGGCGCGATGCCTGCCCGCATATGTATTCCTGCTCCCCTGCATTCGTGGCACAACCAGTCTAAAACATGAGAACAAAATAAGAAAGTAGAGAAATGCCAGTGCCTTCGCACAGGGTGTGGGCCTATCATGCCCGCATGCGACTCTGCTTTATCGGTGACAGCTATGTCACGGGAACGGGCGATGAAACCTGCCAGGGCTGGGCCGGTCGGCTTTGCGCATGCGAGCGGCAGGCCGGGCATGATCTCACCCTCTACAACCTTGGCGTAAGGGGCCAGACCAGCCACGACATCGCGCTGCGCTGGCAGGCTGAAGCACAGGCCCGCCTGCACGGGCGCGATGATGGCGGCATCATCCTGTCATTCGGGGCCAATGACGCAAGGATCGATGCCGCAGGCCAGCCCCGGCTGGCGCTACAGGACAGCCTGCATGCCACCGAACAGATCCTGCGCAGCACCCGCGCCGCATGGCCAACCCTGATGATCGGCCCGCCACCCGTAGGGCGGCCCGGCCCCGACCAGCGCACCCGCGTGCTGGAGCAGGCAATGGCGGCATTATGCAGCCGGGCTGGCGTGCCCTTCCTGTCCGTCTGGGCACCGTTGCTGGGCAGCGCCGCATGGTGTGGCGGGATTGCCCAGGGCGACGGGCTGCATCCCGGCGGGGCCGGCCATGCCGTGCTGGCCCGGCTGGTACACGACTGGCCCGCCTGGCGGGACCTGATAGCCGGGGCGAAACGCACATCCCCATTCCCCTTGGCAGGAACGGGCATTATGGCCACATAAGGCACGCAGCTTCGTGCCGCGCTTTTTTCGAATGAAGGCATACAGAGACATGAACAAGATCATCACCTGTGCCCTGCTGGGCGCGCTGGCCGTGGCCTGCGTGCCCGCCGCCCGCGCCGACGTGCCCGAGGCGGAACTGAACTCGCTGTATATCCGCCCCGAGGTGCAGCTTGCAGCCCCCGCGCTGACATTCCCCAACTATCCGGTAGTGGATGACTGCACCACCGAGTTTGGCGATGAGGTGACGAATGCCTGCGTCACGGCGGAAAAGGAACGCGCCCTGGTGCTGCAACCCGCATGGGAGGAATACAAGGACAGCGACAAGATCGGCTGCCAGGAGGAAGTCACGCACATCCGCCACATCCAGCTCTATCGTGATCTGGCCTACTGCCTGGACAAGCGCCGCTATGACGCCTGGCGCAAGGACCACCCCAACGGCAAGTAAAATCCTGTAAAAAGTAAAAGTTTTGGGGTGCCGCCTTTTTGAAAAAAGGCGGCGCTCTTTCGAAGCTTTTTGAAAAACGCTTCACCAAAAACTTCTTTGGTCATAAGCGGTTAATCGCGCGCGATATGACAGTTCTGGTCGTCATGGCTGTGGTCGTAATCCACGTTCTGGTTGGCAGCACTATCGCCATGCACGATCCGGCGCGGGCGGGCTGGATCCGCTGACAGCACCGACAGGCCGCGATCCAGCCCCGCATAGGCCAGCCCCGCCGCCTCAAGCACGCTGGCGGGCATGCTGGCCAGCGTAAACGGCGCATGCACATTGGCGCGCGCGGCCTGCATGGCCGGGGCGTGGGCAGCCTGCCAGTCAGGCGAGGCCCAGAAATAGAGCGGCACTTCATACGCCGCGCGCACATCGCCATGCGCGGGGATGCCGCCTGAGCATTCATTTACCCTCACCCCATGGTCCGGCACGTAAAACAGGGCCGATTCGCCCCCATGCGCCTGCAGGCTGGCCTGCACGCGGGCAAGGATATGGTCGGTATAGGCAATGCTGTTGTCATAGGCGCTGCCCAGATGGGCGAAGCCGGGCGGGGCGCGGTCTGCCGCGTTCTCGTGGCTGCCGAACAGGTGCAGCACGATCAGCACCGGCCTCTTTGCCCCGGCAACGGCCTGATCGAACACGGGCAGCATCCGCTCATCAAGCACGGGCCTGCTCATCACGCCGCCCTGCACGGTGGTGTAGGCGATATGGTGCGCCTGCTCCGAATAAGCGCCGATCACGCTGTCATACGGGCCAAGGCGGGGGTGGTTGCTGATCCACCACGTATCGAACCCCGCCGCGTTAAACACCGAGACAAGGTCATGCCCCGGCACGGACCCCGGTCGCAGCCGGTCATAGCCTGACAGGATGACCGGCACCGCACCCACCGTGTAGTCAAACGGCGTAACCACATTGTCAAAGCGCACCACGCCGGGCAGGTGGTCCATTTCCGGGGTAGTGGGCAGGGCGTAGCCGAAGCCGTGATGGTGGTCGCGGCGCGCGCTCTCGCCAATAACCAGCACGATCACCTGCCGCGCACCGGGTGCGGGTGGGGTGAGAAACTCGACCGGCTCATGGCTGATGCGCCGCGCCATGGCGGTTACGCGCCATGTCTCGCGCCTTGCTGCCGCATAGCCGGTCAGCAGGCTCCACGGCCAGGCGCGATCGAAATGGGCATGGATGGCCACCAGCGGGTTCTCCGTGCCCGCGCGGGTGGGCGGCAGGCTGTGCCACAACCGCATCACGGGCACCACCAGCAGCGTCACCAGCACCGCCACCGCACCCAGACGCCACCGGGCCGACCACGGCACCACCACTCCGCGCGGGCGCGACAGGTAAAGGGCGGCCAGCCCCGACCACAGCGCCGCCCACGCGCACAGCCACGGCAGCACCGGGGCGACATACCCCATCACCACCGGCACCGAGCAGTAGAACAGGATCAGCCATAATGGATAACCCGGCGGCACCCCGCTGATATGGATGTAATACACAGCCCCCGGCAGCAGCACGACGGCAGGCAGAAGACATGCCAGCAGCACCCGCCTGCTGTTGCAGGCAAGTGCGATCACCCCCCACAGCATGAGCGCGCGCGTAATACCCTGCAACGCCGTGCAGGCGGGCAGCAGCGCCAGGCCAGCCATCAGCCCCAGCAGCACATCAGGCCAGGCCTGCCGCCATGGGCGCGACCGATGCAGAAACCTGCGTGGAGGGGGGAGCCTGTTCATTGCCCCTTCATGCCACGGGCACACACAGGCGGGTAGACCCGCGCGCAATGGCGGCAAACGGCCCCGCGCCGCAGGGCTGGCACGTTTGTGAACGAACCGGCATGCAGCAATGCTTTTTATAGCCTGGGCACGCGCCTAATAATGCGGGCCGCCGGGAGGGCCCGCGCAGACGGGCGCCACAAGAAAACACCTTTCAAAAAAACAGATTCAACAAAGGCACACAGACGTACCATGGCAAAGATCAAGGTCAAGAATCCCGTTGTCGAGATGGATGGCGACGAGATGACCCGCATCATCTGGCATTTCATCCGCGAGCGGCTGATCCTGCCCTATCTCGATATCGACCTGAAATATTATGACCTCGGCATCACCCACCGTGACGAAACCGATGACCGCGTGACGGTAGAAGCCGCCGAGGCCGTGCGCCGCTACGGCGTGGGCGTGAAATGCGCCACCATCACCCCCGATGAGGACCGGGTGAAGGAGTTTGGCCTGAAAAAGATGTGGCGCTCGCCCAACGGCACCATCCGCAACATCCTTGATGGCACCATCTTTCGCGAGCCGATCATCTGCACCAACGTGCCGCGCCTCGTGCCGCACTGGACCCAGCCCATCGTGATCGGCCGCCATGCCTATGGCGACATCTACCGCGCGGCCGAAACGCGCATTCCCGGCCCAGGCCAAGTCACGCTGCGCTACACCCCGGCCGATGGCGGCCCCGAGCAGGTACTTGACGTGCATGACTTCAAGGGCCCCGGCGTGGCGCTGGGCATGCACAATACCCGCGCCTCGATCGAGGGCTTCGCCCGCGCCTCGCTGGCCTATGGGCGCGACCGCAAACTGCCGGTCTACCTGTCCACCAAGAACACCATCCTCAAGGCCTATGACGGCATGTTCAAGGATGTGTTCCAGGAGGTGTACGAGCGCGAGTTCAAGGCCGAATTTGAAAAGCTGGGCCTGACCTACGAGCACCGCCTGATTGATGACATGGTGGCCTGCGCGCTCAAGTGGAAAGGCGGCTATGTCTGGGCGTGCAAGAACTATGATGGCGACGTGGAAAGCGACATCGTGGCCCAGGGCTTCGGCAGCCTTGGCCTGATGACATCGGTGCTGCTCAACCCCACGGGCGACGTGGTGGAGGCTGAAGCCGCCCACGGCACCGTGACCCGCCACTTCCGCGAGCACCAGAAGGGGCGGCCGACCAGCACCAACCCCATTGCCTCGATCTTTGCATGGACACGCGGCCTGGCCTATCGCGGCAGGTTCGATGACACGCCCGATGTCACCCATTTCGCCCATACGCTCGAGCGCGTGTGCATCGAGACGGTGGAAGGCGGCCAGATGACCAAGGACCTCGCCCTGCTCGTGGGCAAGGACACGCAATGGCTCGACACCCAGCCTTTCCTTGACGTGCTGGACAAGAAACTCAGCGCGGCACTGGCCAAGGCATAACGCAGAAATCTTCGGGTGCCGCCTTTTTTCAAAAAGGCGGCATTCTTCTAAAGCTTTTCATACGTTGCAGGGGGTTACTCGCCTTCCTCCAACGCGTGATCGGCCAGTTCGCCTTCCCACCGGGCCGCCACGGCGGCGGCATAGCCATTGCCCAGCACGTTGGTGGCTGTGCGCGCCATGTCGAGGAAATGGTCGATGCCCAGGATCAGCGCCAGCCCCGCCTCGGGCAGGCCGAACTGCGGCATGACGGCCGCCAGCGTGACAAGGGCCGCGCGCGGCACGCCCGCAATGCCCTTGCTGCTCAGCATCATCACCAGCACCATCGCGATCTGCTGGCCTACGGGGATGTGGATGCCATAGGCCTGCGCAATGAACAGCGCGCCAAAGGACTGGAACAGCACCGAGCCATCAAGGTTGAAGCTGTAGCCCAGCGGCAGCACGAAACCGCTGATGCGGTCGGGCACGCCAAAAAGCTCCAGCCGCTCGACAAGCAGCGGATAGACCGCCTCGCTGCTCGCGGTGGCAAAGCCGAGCAGGATGGGCTGGATCAGCAGCTTCGCCAGCGCGAACACCCGCCTGCCCAGCACGCAGAAGGTCATGGTGGTGAGCAGCACCCACAACACGCCCAGCGTGCCGTAGAACTTGCACAGGAACACGCCAAACATGCCCAGGATGCCAACGCCGCTATGGGCCACGCTGCCCATGACCGAGCCGAACACGGCCACGGGGGCGGCATACATCACCATATCGGTCATGCGCAGCATGATGCGGGCGAGTTCGGCGGTCCAGGGCAGGATCATGCGCTGCGCCCCCTTGCCCGCCGCCGGCAGGGCCAGGCCAAACAGCACGGAGAACACCACGATCTGCAAAATGTCGTTGCGGGCCATGGCATCGAAAATGCTGGTGGGCACCACATGCAGCACGAACTCGACCGGATCGAAATGCGCATGCGCCAGCCCCGTATCGCCGCCCTGCGGCACGGTAAAGCCCACGCCGGGCTGGAGCAGGTTGGCGGCAAGCAGGCCGGTCACGAGCGACAGGAAGGAGGCGACGATGAACCACAGCAGGATGCGCCCGCCAATGCGCAGTACCTGCGTGCCATCGCCAAGGCTGCCAATGCCCGACACAAGGGTAGCAAAAACAAGCGGGGCGATGATCATGCGCACGAGCCGCAGGAACAGCCCCGTCAGCAGGGTGGCGCAGCGGGTGGCGGCCTCAACCGCAGCGGGGCCTGCCGCATGCAGGCCCAGCCCCACGACCACACCCAGCAGCAGCGCGACCACAATGGCGCGCGTGCGCCCGCTGGCATTACGTTTTCCGGGCTGGGCCAAATCAAAAATCCTGCTGCCATTAATCAGAAGATAACGCCGGAAGTAACGCACGCCCCCCCAGTTTTGCAAGGCGGCCACAGGGCACGCCCATGCTTGCAGGCCCTGAAAGCCATGCCCTGATCCGGTGCGCAGGCAGGGGCATGATAAAAAATTCATTTATTATGTATCTACCCACCTACCCTTTTGGGTAGGATGGCGTTATAGAATGGCCAATCGCCGGTGCATGTGCCGCGTCCGGACATTCGCGAAGGGTGGCGCACCACACCGAAGCTGGCTGGCAGAGGGCTGGTTCGGGCTGGTTGGTTATCTTGATGGCTGCGTGGCAACCGCGCGTAGGCCAGCAGGATGTAGCGGTGCTGCCCTTTCCATGCCTCCCTTCAGCATTGCTGGAGAAACGATGCCGCGAATCGCATTGTAAAATGCGGACCGCATCGAGGGAGAGCCACAAGCCTGCAGGCAGTCCTGCCACCGGAGGTGGCGGGCTGGTTTCGTTCGTGCCTGTTTTTGGCAGTTTTTCTTGGTTTTTTAATACTGTCTCAATGCATCGGGCATAAAAACAACCCATGCTCAGGGTCTGTCTGATGCATGAAATATCGGCTTTCGCCGCCTGTTACGCAGCGGCTTATTGCTCAACCTGATTACTCGCCTGATGGAATCGTATGCCAGCCTCCCGTTCATCCTGCAGTGAAAGCCGTGCCACAGCACGATGCCCTGCCTAGAAAACCGCTGAAAACAGGCAAATTCCTGGCAGAAAAACACATTCTGCCAGCACGGTTCACAAACAGGATTCACGCTGAGATATCGTGGCAGGATGATGGCGGTTATCTGTTACTTCAATCACATTACCGTGATAGTAGAGCACCGCATTTGTCGCCTTTAAGGGCATTCAACGCCCTGAAATCAAGGGCTGGAGAGGATTTTACCCTATAATGTGCATTTATTATGCAATTTATAGAGGTCTGTTTCTGCTTGTTCGCCCCATGCTAGCTATCGGTATGCGCCTGACCCTGCACACTGATTATGCCTTACGTACGCTGTTATACATGGGACTACATGCCGACAGGCGTGTCTCGATCCATGAGATAGCCAGCGCGTACGACATTTCTGAAAATCATCTGGTGAAGGTCATTCACCGATTGTCCCGCCTCGGGCTGGTTGATGCCCGGCGCGGCCGTGGGGGGGGTCTTGTCCTTGCCCACGCCCCGGAGGACATCCGCATTGGCGATGTCGTGCGCCAGACCGAGGATGACCTGCAACTGGTACACTGCGAACCAAGCCACCCCGAGGGTAACTGCTGCATCCTCTCTGACATGTGCAAACTGCGCGGCGTGCTCTCGAC
>NZ_BCTP01000014.1 GCF_001571345.1 Komagataeibacter xylinus NBRC 15237
GGCACCCAAAAACTTTTATCACTCTTTAATCAATGCGTTGTTTCAAAATAATGTCTTATCGGGGCGATGGATGCGCCCTGCCTCATGGATGGACAAGACACAGCCGATGCCTGACGGTAGAAAAACACATGCCGCATCGCAACCCCACCCAGACGGACCTGCTGCCCCCCGCCCCTGACGGGCGCGTGCGGGTCATGCTCACCCTGCCCTTTGCCGGGCCGCTGGACTACCTGCTGCCACCCCGGCTGGCCGCTGCCCGCCCCGGCGATATTGTAAGCGTGCCGCTCGGCCGCCGCACCGAAACCGGCGTGATCTGGGATGCCGCACCCAGCCTGCCGCCCGAATTCAGGCCGCCGCCCCCGAAGGAAGTCGCCACCAGCCGCCTCAAGCCCGTGGCTGCCCGCCTTGACCTGCCGCCCCTGCCCGCGCAACTGCGCCAGTTCGTGGACTGGGTAGCCGCCTATACGCTCTCGCCGCCGGGCATGGTGCTGGCCATGGCGCTGCGGGCCAATGCGCTGGCCGCCCTGCCCAGGCCCGGCACGGGCTACAGCCCCGCGCCCGCATTGCCTGCCGACCTCCGGCTGACCCCTGCCCGCCAGAAAGTGCTGGACATTGCAGGCAATGGCCCGCCCCTGCCCGCCGCCGAACTCGCCCGCCGGGCAGGCGTGGGGGCGGCCGTGATTCGTGGCCTGGCGCAGGCGGGCGCGCTGCGGGCGGTTGAAATCACGCCCCCGCCGCCCTTCGCCGTGCCTGATCCCGCGCATTGCCCGCCCACGCTGGGCGGCAACCAGGCCGAGGTGGCGACCGAACTGCGCGCAAGGGTGGGTGAAGACAGCTTTTCCATCACCCTGCTGGAAGGCGTGACCGGGTCAGGCAAGACCGAGATCTACATGGAGGCCATTGCCGCCTGCCTTGAGGCCGGAAAGCAGGCGCTGGTGCTGCTGCCCGAAATCGCGCTCTCGGCACAGTGGACCGGCCGCTTTGCCCGCCGCTTTGGCGCGGAGCCCGCGCTGTGGCACTCCGACCTTGGGGCAAGGCTGCGGCGCGTGACATGGCGGGCGGTGGCCGATGGCACGGCGCGGGTTGTGGTGGGCGCGCGCTCGGCGCTGTTCCTGCCGTTTGCCCAGCTTGGGCTGATCATTGTCGATGAAGAGCACGAGACCGCCTTCAAGCAGGAAGATGGCGTGACCTACCACGCGCGCGACATGGCGGTGGTGCGTGCGCGCATGAGCAAAGCCCCCATCGTGCTGGTCTCGGCCACCCCCAGCCTTGAAAGCCTGGCCAATGTGGGCGCAGGCCGCTACCGGCACCTCAAGCTCAATGCCCGCCACGGCAATGCCACCATGCCCGTGGTGGAAACGCTGGACATGCGCGCCGACCCACCCGAGCGCGGGCTGTTCCTCTCCCCCGTGCTGACCGGCGCGATCAACGATGCCGTGGGCCGGGGCGAGCAGGCCATGCTGTTCCTCAACCGCCGCGGCTATGCGCCACTCACGCTGTGCCGCACCTGCGGCCACCGCATGCAGTGCCCCAACTGCACCGCCTGGCTGGTCGAGCACCGCGCGCGCCATATCCTGACCTGCCACCATTGCGGGTATGACGAGCCCATTCCACAGACCTGCCCCAAATGCGCCGATGCCGACAGCCTGACCCCCATCGGCCCCGGCGTGGAACGCATAACGGAGGAAGCGCGCGCCACCTTCCCCGATGCCCGGATTCTGGTCATGGCGAGTGATACGCTCAGCGGCCCCGCCGCCACGGCCGCCGCCGTCGAGCGCATTGCCCGGCGCGAGGTGGATCTTGTGATCGGCACCCAGATCGTGGCCAAGGGCTGGCACTTCCCGCACCTGACACTTGTGGGCATTGTCGATGCCGATCTCGGCCTTGGCGGCGGCGACCTGCGGGCCTCGGAGCGCACGGTGCAGCTTCTGCACCAGGTAGCTGGGCGCGCGGGCCGTGCGGAGGCGCCGGGCCGGGTGCTGTTGCAGAGCTACGTGCCCGACCACCCGGTAATGCAGGCACTGGTTTCAGGCAATTTCAGCAGCTTCATGGAGCAGGAGGCCGAGCAGCGCCGCCCCGGCTTCTGGCCGCCTTATGGCAGGCTCGCCGCCCTGATCGTGAGTGCCGAGACGCCGGATGCCGCCGAACTGACCGCCCGTGCCCTTGGCCAGAACGCGCCACGGCTTGATGGCGTGCAGGTTCTTGGGCCCGCCCCCGCGCCGCTGGCCATCCTGCGCGGGCGGCATCGCCACCGGCTGCTGTTGCGCGCGCGGCGCAACATTGCGGTGCAGCCCATCATGCGCGAATGGCTCAGCCGCGTGAAACCCGAGCGCGGGGCGCGGATTGACGTGGATATTGATCCGGTCTCGTTCCTGTAAGGACAAAACAGATCAAAGTTTTTGGTGAAGCTTTTTTCAAAAAGCTTCGAAGAACGCCGCCTTTTTGAAAAAAGGCGGCACCCAAAAACTTTTACTTCTTTAAGGCTTTACTGCGCCTCCGTGGCATGGGTCATGCCCCGGTGCAGCGCCTGCTCCACATCCCGCCCCGCCAGCGACAGGGCCACTGCCTCGGCAATGCGGATGCCGTCAATACCCGCCGAGAGGATGCCCCCGGCATAGCCCGCCCCCTCGCCTGCCGGGAACAGCCCACGCAGGTTCACGCCCTGCCCGTCCACCCCGCGCGGAAGGCGCAGCGGGGATGAGGTGCGCGTCTCCACCCCCGTCATCACCGCATCCCGCATGGAAAAGCCTGCCAGCTTGCTGTCAAAATGCGGCAGGGCCTCGCGCATGGCCTCAACGGCAAAATCAGGCAGGCAGGCCGACAGGTCAGTGGGTGTCACGCCGGGGCGGTAGGACGGTACGACAGCGCCAAGCGTGGTGGAGGCCACGCCATCGAGGAAGTCGCCCACCGTCTGCGCGGGCGCGAAATAGGCCCCGCCCCCGGCCACGAACGCACGCCGCTCCCATTCGCGCTGGAAGGCGATGCCCGCAAGCGGGCCGCCGGGATAATCGCGCTCCGGCGTCACCCCCACCACCAGGCCTGCATTGGCGTTGCGCTCGGCACGGGAATACTGGCTCATGCCATTGGTCACCACCTGCCCCACCTCGGATGTGGCGGCCACCACCGTGCCGCCAGGGCACATGCAGAAGGAATAGACCGCGCGGCCATTGCTGGCGTGGTGCACCAGCTTGTAATCCGCAGCGCCCAGCAGCGGCACGGCCTCGGGCTGGCCATAGCGGGCGGTGTTGATGACCGATTGCGGGTGCTCGATGCGCACCCCGATGGAAAACGGCTTGGCCACCATGGCAACGCCTGCCGCATGCAGCGCGCCAAAGGTATCACGCGCGCTGTGGCCAATGGCCAGCACCACGTGGCTGGCTGCGATCTCGTCCCCATCCGCCAGGCGCAGCGCGCGGATGCGCTGCCCCCCCGCGCCGTCATCACCGGTCACGAATTGGGTTACGTGCGCGCCAAAGCGGTATTCGCCGCCCAGCGCCTCGATCTCGGCGCGGATATGCTCGACCATCGACACCAGCCGGAACGTGCCGATATGCGGGCGCGAGAGGTATTCGATCTCGGGCGGTGCGCCCGCGCGCACGAACTCGGCCAGCACCTTGCGGCCATAATGGCGCGGATCGCTGACCTGGCTGTACAGCTTGCCATCGGAGAAGGTGCCCGCACCCCCTTCCCCAAACTGCACGTTACTCTCGGGATTGAGGATGGATTTGCGCCACAGGGCAAAGGTATCGACCGTGCGCTCGCGCACCACCTTGCCGCGCTCGAGCACCAGCGGGCGCAGGCCCATCTGCGCCAGCACGAGGGCCGCCATCAGCCCGCATGGCCCCGCCCCGATCACCACCGGGCGCGTGAAGCCGGGCCGGGCCGCAAGGGCCGGGCCATCATCCACTGCAAAACGGTAGGTGGTATCAGGCGTGGCCATGATGTTGCGCGCGCCTGCGTGGGCGGCGAGCACGGCGGCCTCGTCACGCACGGCGCAGTCCACCGTATAGACCAGCATCACGCGGTGCCGGTGGCGGGCGTCATGACCACGGCGGAAAATGGTGATGGCCTCGATCTCCGCCGTTGCCACACCCAGCCGTTCGGCCACCGCCTGTTCCAGTGCGGCGTCGTCATGCGCGATGGGCAGGCGCAGTTCGGTCAGTCGGATCATGGGCGGGTTTTTCCGTGGCTGGTGGCAGTGCGGGAGCCATATCACGCCGGGGCAGCGCACAGGAATGTGCTAAATGCTGGTGACGCGCCGTAACCTTCTGCTAGGAAGGCGGCGATACCCTGCCCCTCCCGATCAATATGGATTCAGGCCCCATGGGCGAATGCCAGCACAACCATGGCGCGGATGGCCATGACCACTCCCATGACCATGCCGCCCCGCCAGCGCATGGTCCGGCCTGCAATGGCCACGACCACGCGCAGGACGCCCATGCGCACCCTGAGCAGGCTCCCACCGGGTCTGACGCGGGCCATGACTGCGGCCATGACCATGACGCCCATGCGGGCCACGACCATGCCGATGATGGGCATGAGGGGGGCTGCGGGCACAATCACGGGCATGGCGGCGGACTGTTCGGCCACCACCATGTGCACACGCCTGCCTCCTACGGGCGGGCGTTTGCCATCGGCATTGCGCTCAACCTTGTCTATGTAGCGGGCGAGGCGGTGTGGGGCGTGCGCAGCCATGCGCTCTCGCTGCTGGCCGATGCGGGGCATAACCTGTCCGACGTGCTCGCACTTGGGGCGGCATGGCTGGCCGAAATCCTCTCGCGCCGCTCGCCTACCGCCAATTTCACCTACGGGCTGCGGCGGTCCTCCATACTGGCGGCACTGGGCAATGCCGTGGCCCTGCTGGTGGTGACCGGCGGCATCATGTGGGAGGCCGTGCTGCGGCTGATCCACCCGCACCCGGTGGCAGGCGTTGCGGTGATGGTAGTGGCCGGGATCGGCATCGTGGTGAACGGGCTGACCGCGCTGCTGTTTGCCAGTGGGGGCAAGAAGGACCTCAACCTGCGTGGCGCATTCGTGCACATGGCATCCGACGCCGTGATGGCGCTGGCCGTGGTGGCGGGTGGCGGCCTGATCCTGCTGACCGGCTGGCTGCGCATCGACCCCGTCATCTGCCTTGTGGTGTCGCTTTCCATCATTCTCGCCACATGGTCGCTGCTGCGTGATTCGCTCGACATGGCGCTTGACCGCGTGCCGCGTGGCATCGACCCTGCGGCCGTCGATGCCTTTTTGCGCACGCTGCCCGGCGTGTGCGACCTGCATGACCTGCATATCTGGCCCATCAGCACCACCGAAACCGCGCTGACCGTCCACCTCGTGCGCGGGGCAGGCGAGCAGGGCCATGCGCCTGATGGCCTGCTGAACCGCGCGGCAGCCGAACTGCAGGCCCGCTTCGGCATTGTTCACCCCACCTTGCAGATTGAAACCCTGACCGATGCCAACCAGTGCATTCTGGCCGAAGCCCACTCCGTCTGATCGCAAGGACCGCCTGTTCAGCATGTTTGCCCGTACCGACCCCAAGATCCGCGCGGCCTGGTGCAGCGTTGTCGTCAGCCTCATCGCCCTGGGCATGAAATACGCCGCATGGCGCGTGACCGACAGCATCGCGCTGTATTCCGATGCCATCGAGACCATCATCAACGTGGTCTCCGCCGTGGCCGGGCTGTGGGCGCTGCGGGTGGCAAGCCTCCCGCCCGACCACAACCACACCTATGGCCACTACAAGGCCGAATACCTCTCCGCCGTGGCGGAAGGGGTGCTGGTGGTCATTACCGCCATCACCATCGCGCATGAGGCGTGGATCGGCTTCCAGCACATGCATGCGCCACAGGATTCGCTGATGGGCATTGCGCTCAATGGCGGCGCGGGCGTGCTCAACCTGGTGTGGGGGCTGTTCCTGCTGCGGCTGGGGCGGGCGCGCCATTCACCCGCACTGGTGGCGAGCGGCCACCATGTGCTGTCCGATGTCTGGACATCGGCGGTGCTCATCACGGGGTTCGTGCTGATTCCGCTCACCGGCTTCCTGTGGCTCGACCCGCTGCTGGCCGCCCTGATTGCGGTGAACGTGCTGCGCACGGGGTGGGAGATGATGCGCACCTCCATCGCGGGACTGATGGACGAGGCCCCCAATTCCGAGACGCTGGGCGAGATCCGCTCCATCATCTCGCACACAGCCACCGGCGCCATTGAGGCGCATGACATCCGCGCGCGCATTGTCGGCGCCATGACGTTTATCGAGTTTCATCTTGTCGTGCCCGGCGCCATGAGCGTAGAGGAAGCCCACCACATATGCGACCGGGTTGAGGATGGCCTGCGCGCGGGGCTGGGCGATGCGCTGATCAACATCCATGTCGAGCCGGAACGCAAGGCCAAGCATACCGGCGTGCTGGTGCTGCCCTGACCTGGCAGAAGGGGCGGATATTCTGCCAGTGACCGCCTGACCTGCGATAAATACCACCCCTGCCGGGCAACCGGATGGCCTAAACCCGGTTTTACCCGTTTCAGGGCAGTTGCTGAAAGTACGTTACCGGGCATGCGAACCGACCTTACCGAGATACGCCGGAAACACATGCGCCATCTGCGCCGTTCCGCGCGGATTACCACCGAGCAGTGGCGGCGCAAGCTCGCGTGCTGGGCGGCGGCCGTGGTGGTGGGCGTGGTGGCGGTGGGCTTTGCCATGGCGGCCGATGCGGCAGCGAGCCTGCGCACGCACATCATCGCGTTCAACCCGTGGCTCATGCTGGTGCTGACGCCAGGCGGGCTTGCGCTTTCAACGTGGCTGACGCGCACATGGTTTCGCGGCGCGCAGGGCAGCGGCATACCGCAGACCATTGCCACGCTGCACCTTGAAAATTTCGCCATTGTTGACCGGCTACTGTCGCTGCGGGTGGCGGCGGGCAAGATCGTGCTGACCTCGCTGGGGCTGGTGGCGGGGGCCTCCATCGGGCGCGAGGGGCCGAGCGTGCAGATTGGCGCCGCCATCATGCATGCGTGCGGGCGGTGGCTCAACCTGTCCACCATCAGCATGCGGCGCGGGCTGATCCTGGCGGGCGGGGCCTCGGGCGTGTCAGCCGCGTTCAACACGCCGCTGGCAGGCATCGTGTTCGCCATCGAGGAACTCAGCCACTCGTTTGAGCAGCGCACCAGCGGCACCATGCTCACCGGCGTGATCCTGTCGGGTGTCACGGCCATCGCCCTTGTGGGCAATTACAGTTATTTCGGCCACACGGATGTGGTGGTGCCCATTGGCATAAGCTGGATCGCGGTGCCGACCTGCGGCATTCTGGGTGGTATTGGCGGGGGCGTGTTCTCGGCCATTCTCATCCGGGCCACGCGCGGCCTGCCCGGCGGGCTGGGGCGCTTTGCCAAGGGGCGGCCCGTGGCGTTCGCCGCCGTGTGCGGGCTTCTGCTGGCCATACTGGGCATTGCCTCGGGCGGGATAACCTATGGCACCGGCTACTATCAGGCGCATGAAATCATTGACGGGCGGACACATTATCCCGCCTCGTTCTTCATCCTCAAATTCATCGCCACCATCATTTCCTACTGCTCGGGCATTCCGGGCGGGCTGTTTGCGCCCTCCCTTGCCATCGGGGCCGGGTTTGGCGGCTGGGTAGCGCAGTTCCTGCCGCACACCACGCCGGGCGCCGTGGTGCTGCTGGGCACGGTGGCCTATTTCTCCGCCGTGGTGCAGTCACCGCTAACGGCCTCGGTCATTGTCATGGAAATGTGCGATAACCAGCAGGTTACGCTGGCGCTGCTGGCCACGTCATTTTTGGCCTATGGCGTGTCGCGCATGATCTGCTCGCAGCCGCTCTATGCGGCCCTGGCCGAGGCGTTTCTTGATGGCATGGCCTCTGCCCCCAAGCCCCCGCCTGCGGCAGAACCCGCCGTAAAATAACAGAAGTTTTTGGTGAAGCTTTTTGCAAAAAGCTTCGGAAAACGCCGCCTTTTTGAAAAAAGGCGGCACCAAAAAACTTTTATCCGTTTTTTGTCTTTATCACCCGGTCGTAAAAGGCCAGCCATTGGTTGGTTACGGCCTGCGGCGTAAAGCCTGCCTCGTAATCGCGCGTGCCGCCTGCCCTGATCCTTGCTGCAAGGGCGGAATCATCAAGCACCGCGCGGATGGCGGTAGCCAGGGCCGGGGCGTCATCAATCGGCACCAGCATGCCGTTTTCGCCATTGCGGATATGTGCCTTTGGTCCATCCGCCGCACAGGCCACCAGCGGCACGCCTGCGGACCAGGCATCGAGTATCACGGTGCCAAACGGCTCATAGCGCGAGGGCAGCACGCACAGATCCGCTGCTGCCAGCAAGGCCCCCCGGTCCGAGCGCCAGCCCAGAAAATGCACCCGATCCGCCACCCCCAGCCTTGCCGCCTGCGCGCCAAGGGCCGCACGCAGCTCGCCCTCGCCTGCCAGCCATACATGGCAGCGCGGCAGGGCGGGCACCGCGTCAAGCAGGGTTTCCAGCCCCTTGGCCGGGTGCAGGCGCGAGAGCACCAGCAGCACCGGGGCATCGGGCGGCGTATCAAGTGCGTGCCGTGATACCGGCGGCTGCGGTTTTACGGAGGGGAAGGTGGGAATATAGGCCACGCGCTCCGCTGGCGCGCCACGCGCCACCATCGAGGCCGCCATATCCGCCGTGCAGCCCACAAACCAGTCGCAATGCGCAAAGGCACGCAGATCCTTGTAATTGCCGAACCAGCCAATCACCGGCACCCCGGTGCCCGCAGGCACGATCTCGGCAGCGCGCCGCAGCCAGCAATGAATGAGGTCGGGCCTGACGCGCCTGATCAGCCGCCGCATGGCGTAGCGGGCGGCAGAGCGGAGCGGCAGGCGCAGCGGGCCGGTATCCACCTGCATGCCCGCAGCGCGCATGGCGGGCACGCGGGGGGCGGCAGGGTGCATGACCACGCCCTGTTCAAGCCCGGCCTCATGCAGGCTGCACATGACATCGGTCGCATAAAGCTCCGCCCCGCCATTGCCCCTTGCCGCCATGACATGCAGCACCCGCATGCGTTTTCCGCCCCCTGCTGCTTTATTTGGCCGACAGGTCGATCACGGCGGCGCGGCCATCTTCCGTGCCAAACGCCAGCGCGCAGCCATCGGGGCTGAAGGCCAGCGCGGTTACCGCCCCCTCGCCCGCCATGCTGACGGGCAGCAGGCGCTGGGCATTGGTATCGACCATCAGCACCGCGCCATCGGCAAAGCCCGCGGCCACGATGTCATGCACGGGGTGGCAGGCAACACGGGTGCACATGATGCCGGGAATGCCGCCGGCCTCAGCCGGTGGCTTGCCCATCGGGCCGCCACCAAAGAACGGCCACATCACGATGGTGTCCGCCCCGCTGGTCACCAGCCACTTGCCATTGCGCGTAAAGGCCATGGACTGCACCTTGGTGGGGTAGCCGCTCATGCGCATGTTGTGCCCATCCGCCAGCCGCCAGCCATGCAGTTCCGATTCCTGCATGGAGGTGACCAGCGCCTCGCCCGCGGGGTGGATGGCGATGCCGATATGGCTGCCCTTCCATTCGAGCTGGCGGGGATTATCCACCTTGGCCTGCACGAACCACATCGACGCGCCATTATAGTGCGAGGCCGCGATGCGCTTGCCCTTGGCGTCAAACACGATACCGCTGACGGTGGAAGGATGCTCGAGCACCTTGAGCGTATCCCTGCCTGCCGCATCGCGCAGTTCGACCTGCTTGCCCGAGGCAAAGGCGATCACGCCGCCCTTGTCACCCGCCCAGGTGGTGATGTGCTCGATCCAGCGGCGGCCTTTTGCCAGTTCGCTCACGGTGCCATCAGCCGCAATCCGGCGCAGGCTGTTGTCATCGCCGCCGGTCAGGAAGCCGGTGGGCACGGCATCGGGGGCGATGGACAGCACCGCGCCATCATGCACGGTCTGCACATCCCATGCATCCGATTGGCCCCAGTCGGCGCGGGCAGCCACCATCACGTCGCCCTCGGCGGTGGCGAAGGCGACCTGCTGGCTGTCACGCGCAATGGCGCAGCCGGTGATCTGCCCTTCAAGCTGGCGCTGCGCGCCCCGGCGTTCGAGCAGCGAGGGGGGCATGGTGTCGTTCATGGCGCCGCTCATTTCGCACGGCAGCTTTCAAAACCACGGCGCAGTTGCGGGCGGTTGAGGTTGCGGCCAATGAAGACAAGGCGCGACACATGCGGCTCATCCTTCTTCCACGGGCCGATAAAGCCGCCATCGGCCATCATGTGCACCGCCTGGAAAGCGAAGCGCTGGTCCTCGCCCGCATAGTTCAGGATACCCTTGGCGCGCAGGATGTCCGCCCCCTGCTCCTGCAGCACCGCGCCGATCCATGCCTGGAACTTGGTGGCGTCGAGCGGCTCCTCCACTTCAAACGACATCGAGGTGACATCCGCCTCATGCGAGTGGCTGGTGTCTTCAAGGAAGTTGGGGGCATGCTCGAGCGCGCGCTGGAGGTCAAAGCCGCCCTGGTCGAGCACGTCGGACAACGGCACGTCGCCGCGCTTTGCGCGGTGGATGCGGCACACGGCGTTGATGGAGCGGATGCGCTTTTCAATCGCCTCAAGGCCCGCTTCATCCACAAGATCGACCTTGTTGAGGATGATCACATCGGCAAAGGCGATCTGGTTCACCGCCTCCGGGCTTTCTTCCAGCGTCTGGAGCACGTTGTAGGCATCGACCACGGTCACGACCGCATCGAGCCGGGTCTTGCCGCGCACGTCCTCATCAACAAAAAAGGTCTGGGCCACGGGCGCGGGGGCGGCAAGGCCGGTAGTCTCGACGATGATGCCGTCGAACTTGGCGCGCCGCTTCATGAGGTTGCCGAGGATGCGGATCAGGTCGCCGCGCACGGTGCAGCAGATGCAGCCGTTGTTCATCTCGAACACTTCCTCGTCGGCATCGACCACGAGGTCGTTGTCCACGCCAAGCTCGCCAAACTCGTTGACCACAACCGCGTATTTGCGGCCATGCTGGGCGGTGAGGATATGGTTGAGCAGCGTGGTCTTGCCTGCGCCGAGGAAGCCCGTCAGCACCGTAACCGGCACGAGGGCGTTCGCAGCTTTGGCGTCAGGAGCGGCCTGAACGGTATCGGACATGGAACCTCCAGTGTTTGGGCATGAGCCTTGTGTGCCCAGATATAGGACGGCGCACGGCCCCGTCCCATACCCGCGCGACATAAAAACGCAAAACGCGGCGTCAGGTGCGGCGGCGCAGGGCCTCGGCCCGCATGTGGGCGCGGCAGGCACGGGCATGCTCCACGCCAAAGTGCAGCGCCTGTGCGCGGCCCCGCGCGGCAAGGTCCGCGCGCAGGGCCGGCCCGTCCATCAGCCGGGCCATGGCCTGTGCCAGTTCGGCCGGGGGCTGGGGCGGGCACAGCATACCGCCATCGCCCACCACCTCCGGCAGGCCGCCGGTGGGAGCAGCCACGAGGGCGGCACCCGCCGCCATGGCCTCCAGCGCGGCAAGGCCAAAGGGCTCGGGCCAGCGGCTGGGCACCACCACAATGGCCGCCCGCGCCATGGCGGCCAGCACATCCGCATGGGGCCGGTAGCCCTCAAGCCCGATGCCTGCCGCCTGCGCGCGGGGCAGCAGTTCCGCCATGAAAGGAGTAAGCGGCGCATCGGCACGAAACCGGTCGGCCCCGATCATGTCAAAACGCCAGCCGGGATAAGTGGGGACAAGCTGGGCACAGGCCGCAACGAACAGGTCAGCCCCCTTGGTCTCGACCATGCGCCCGGCAAACAGCACCTGTTGCGCGCGATCCGTCATGGGCGGCACGCTGGCGGGAATGGCCACCCCGTTGGGCGAGACGCCAACCCACTGCGCATCGGTAGCGGGCACGCCTTCAAGGAAGCGCTGGCGCACCCAGCCGGACACGCAGGCCACGTTCATCCACCGCAGCAGGTCCGCGCGGCGGGCGGGCGTCTCGGCCCCGCGCATGCCCTGCGGGTCGTTATGCAGCACCAGCAGCACGTGCTGGCCGGGGCGGCTGCGCGCGATATGCAGCGCGGTATCGGGGCGGTTATGCACCTCGACCACCGCAGGGCCGATGTCATGCACGATTCGCAGCACGGCGGCGGCATAACGGTGGCTGCGGCTGCCCGGCGGCCACAGGCCGGGGCGCACTGTCCGGTATTCATGGTCGGGCAGCAGCGTGGGGCCTGCGACCGGCGCGCCGATGATGACATCATTCGGGCCGGCAAGGGCTGCCACCTGCAGGCCGATGGCGCCCACGGCCCCCGTGCTGAAACCTTCACGCGCGGGCAGCACCACCGCCACACGCCACGGCAGGGCGTCCACGGAGGTCAGCCGATGTCCTCAAAGCGCGCCTGCTGCCACTGCTTTGGCTCCTGGGCGGCAAGCTGGTACCATTCCGCCATGAGCGGATGCGCGCGCACGGCGGTCATGTAGGCCCGTGATTCCGGCGAGGGACTGACCCCATAGGACAGGAAGCGCGAGACGATGGGCGCGAACATGGCATCCGCCATGCCGAATTTTTCCCCGAACAGGAAATCGCCGTCCTTGCCAAAATCAAGCCGCGCCTCGGTCCAGATCGCGTCGATCCGCGCGATGTCGGCATCGATATCCGCCGTGGTGCCCGCGGCCAGCGGGCGGTTCTCGCGCCCGGTATTCATGGGCATGGCGGCGCGCACGGCGCGAAAGCCCGCATGCATCTCGGCGGCGATGCTGCGGGCATAGGCGCGCGCGCGGGCATCGGCAGGCCACAGGCCGGGGGCCTGCTCGGCGCAGTATTCACAGATCGCGAGGCTCTCCCACACGGCAGCGCCGTCGTGTTCAAGGTAAGGCACCTTGCCATTGGGCGAGATGGTGCGGATGGCGGGTGTCTCGCCATTATCGGCCAGCGGGATCACCTGCTCGCGCACGTCAAGCCCGGCCAGGCGCACCGCAAGCCAGCCGCGCAGCGACCATGATGAATACCGCCGCGTGCCAATGACCAGAATACTGTTGTTCATCATGCCGCCTTTCCTTCGCCTCCGGCCTCGACCCGGCGGATGAACCCGCCGCCAAGCACCCGGCTGCCATCATACATCACGCAGGCCTGCCCCGGCGCGGGCACGGCCCCCTCATCCAGCACCACGCGGGCCGCGCCATCGGGCAGCGCCCATACGGTGGCCGCACGCGCGGCCTCGCGCGCGCGGATCTGCACCGCGCAACGCAGGCCATCAGGCCCCGGCTGCGGCACCAGCCAGTTCATGTTGCGCAGCACCAACGTGCGGGCCACGGCCTGCGCGCGCGGGCCGATCACCACGCGCCTGCGGGCAGGCTCGATGCCCACAACCATCTGCCGCTCGCCAGCCAGCATGGCGGCATTGCCCAGCCGCTTGCTCTGGCCCACGGTGTAGCGGCTCACGCCTTCATGCTCGCCCACCACCTGGCCGGAGCGGTCCACGATCTCGCCCGCGCCGGTTATGTCGGGGCGCAGCTTTTCCACCAGGGCGGCGTAGGAGCCATCGGTCACGAAGCACAGGTCCTGGCTGTCGGGCTTGGCGGCCACGGCGAGGCCAAAACGCTCGGCCTCGGCGCGGACGGCGGCCTTATCGGGCATGTCGCCCAGCGGAAAGCGCAGGAAATCAAGCTGGTCACGCGTGGTGGCGAACAGGAACCATGACTGGTCGCGCCCCTCATCAACGGGGCGGTGCATCTCAACGCCATCAGGGCCTTCCACGCGGCGCACGTAATGCCCGGTGGCCATGGCATCGACCCCAAGGTCACGCGCCATGCCCAGAAGATCGGTGAATTTCACGCCCTGGTTGCACGCAACGCACGGCACCGGCGTCTCGCCCGCAGCATAGGCATTGGCGAAGGTATCGATCACGCTGTCCTGAAAGCGGCGTTCGGCGTCGATCACGTAATGGGGGATGCCGAGCCTGTCGGCCACGCGGCGGGCGTCGTGTATGTCGCGCCCGGCGCAGCACGCACCCTTTTTCTTGCTCTCGCGGGAATCGTAGAGTTGGAGGGTCGCGCCAATGACCTCGTGCCCTTCGGCCACGAGGCGCGCGGCAACGACGGAACTGTCCACCCCGCCAGACATGGCCACAAGAATACGCATGGGCTCGGTTCCACTTCCCTTGAAACAGGCAATGCCCGGAGAACTATCAGCCTCCGGGCATCGCGCGTCAAACATCATCCTGCCCGGCCGCGCCACAAAATCACGCGGGCGGCATGAGCCGTCCGGTCAGGACGTGCTGGGCAGGCGCACCACGAGGCCATCGAGCGCCTCGGTCATCACGATCTGGCAGCCCAGGCGCGAGGTCTTTTCCAGCCCGAAGGCGAGGTCGAGCATGTCTTCCTCGTCCTCGGTCGGCGGCGTCAGCTTGGGCGCCCATTCGGGGTCAACCACCACGTGGCAGGTAGCGCAGGCCAGCGAGCCTTCGCATGCGCCTTCAAGGTCAACACCGTTCTTGTGCGCGATTTCCAGGACCGACAGGCCCAGCGGGGCCGCGACTTCGCGGCGGGTGCCATCACGCTCGATGAATACTATATGCGCCATCTTTTCCATCCTGCCTGTGCGTTGCGCCCGTTACGGTTGCGCAGCGCTGCCTTGCGCGCGGCAATGTGCCACCGCGCGGCACAGGATCGCCGCCGCGCGATCCACTTCGGCGGGTGAGGTATAGCGTCCGACCGCCAGACGCAAGCCTTCCGCCGCCCGAGCCGCCCCAAGCCCCATTGCGCTGAGCACATAGGACGGCACCACCTCGGCCGAGGAACACGCCGACCCGGTGGACAGGCACAGTTCGGGGGCGGCGGCCAGCAGGTCGAGCGCGCGCACTCCTTCGAAGCCCAGGTTCAGGTTGGCGGCAAGCCTTGCCTGCATGCCGCCATGCACCCGCAGGCCGGGACAGCCCGCCGCAAGGGCGGCCAGCATGCGGTCGCGCAGGGAAGCGATGCGGGCACGCTCGGCCGCCCCTTCAAGGCGGGCAATGCGGCATGCCGCGCCAAACCCGATAATCAGGGGGGCTGGCAGCGTGCCCGAGCGCAGGCCGCGCTCCTGCCCCCCGCCCGAGAACAGCGGGGCAAGCCGCACGCGCGGCCTGCGCCGCACGAACAGCGCGCCCACCCCCTTCGGCCCATACAGCTTGTGCGCCGAGACGGAGGCCAGATCGAGATCCCACGCCCTGACATCAATATCCACCTTGCCCGCAGCCTGCGCCAGGTCGCTGTGCAGCAGGCTGCCTGCCGCGCGCACGATGGGGGCGAGGGCGGCAAGATCGTGCAGCACGCCGGTCTCGTTATTGGCGGCCATGATGGAGGTGAGCAGGGTGGGCACCTCAAGGGCCGCGGCCAGCACAGCGGGGTCGAGCGTGCCATCGGGCCGCACGGGCAGGATCACCGGCTCGCAGCCCTCGTGCGCCAGGTCACGCACCGATTCCAGCACGCATTTGTGTTCGGTCGCCACCGTGATGACCCGCCTGCGCGGATCGCCGCGCGCGATCAGGTGGCGCACGGCCCCCTTGATGGCAAGGTTGTTGGCCTCGGTCGCGCCCGAGGTAAACACGATCTCACGCGCATCAGCGCCGAGCAGGGCCGCAACCTCGCCACGTGCCTGCTCCACCGCATCATGCGCGGCCCGGCCCGCCGCGTGGTCGAGGCTGTGGGGGTTGGCGAAGCTGTGGGCAAACCACGGCATCATTTCGTCCACCACGCGGGGATCGCACGGCGTGGTGGCCTGATAGTCGAGATAGATCAGGTCAGGGTCGGTCATGCCCGCCGCCCGTGCTGGGGGGGCATCCGTTCAGCCCCTCTGCGCGCCATATGGTTCGCGATGGATCTGGTCATGCAACCGCTCCGGCCTGTGCGGGCAGGCGGGCCGCCATGGCTGTGTAGGCGTTGATGAAGCCCTGCACGTCCGCCTCATCCACCGACCATGGCAGCGAGACGCGGATGGCGCAGCCAGCACCCGCGCCCAGCCCCATGGCCTCGAGCACATGCGACCGCGCCACCTTGCCCGATGAGCAGGCCGCGCCAGCGGAGACGCCATAGCCCGCCATGTCGAGCGCGATCAACTGGGTCTGCGCCCGCCGTCCGGGCAGCACAAGGCTGGTGGTATTGGCCAGGCGCATGGCCCCTGCCCCGCACGCACTAGCCCCTGCCGCCACGGCCGCCGCCTCGATGCGGTCACGCCATGCGCCAAGCCGGTCGGCCTGCACCCCCATTGCCGCAACCGCAACCCTTGCCGCCGCCGCCATGCCAGCGATGGCAGGCAGCGCTGGCGTGCCGCCGCGCCGCCCCTGCTCCTGCCCGCCACCGGCCAGAAGCGGCGGCAGGGCATGGAACCGCGCGCCCGCCAGCAAAAGCGCGCCCGCGCCTTTGGGGCCGCCAAATTTATGACCCGATATGGCCACGCTATCCGCCCCGAGTCCCTCCAGCGTAAAGGCGATGCGCCCTGCCGCCTGCACCGCATCCACATGCAAAAGCGCGCCATGGGCGTGGCACAGATCAGCGATTTCACGCACGGGATTGATCACGCCGGTCTCGTTATTGGCCAGCATGGCGCAGACCAGCGCGGGGGCCTGCCCGTTCGCCAGCATGCGCTCGAGGGCATCAAGGTCCAGCACGCCATCGGCCCGCACGGCAATGGTGGTCGCCTGCGTTGCCGCGCGCACGGCATCATGTTCACTTGCGCCCACCAGCACGCGCCTGCCGGCCGCCTGCCCGGCAATGGCCAGCATATTGGCTTCCGTGCCGCCGGAGGTGAACACGCAGTTCTCCGCTGCCCCCCCGAACAGGGCCGCGATGTCCTCACGCGCGGTCTCGAGCACGGCGCGGGCCGCACGGCCCGCACGGTGCACGGAGGCCGGGTTGCCCGCCACCACGGCCGCCTGCATCATGGCCTCAAGCGCCTGGGGCCGGATGGGCTCGGCGGCATTGGCGTCAAGATATGTAAAACGCTCGCTCAGGGTGCTCATGCTGTCCAGCCATATGGGTTGCGCCAAGTCCTTTTGCGACGGCAATTACGATTTATGTGGCATTTTGTGAATCCCCGCCGCTATAAGGCAGCGCAACATAATATTTATTGCAACGTGTTATGGGTGCCGGGCACCTCTTTATCCCATACCGCTGCCTCAATGTCGCCCGCCCAACATCGGGGCCATGGCAAGGAGAGCGAACCGACACGAGACACCCCGCGCAGGCCCGGAGGACTATTGCCCACGGCATGAACCGTGGCCATATCCCGCCATATCTGCCCCCCGCGCAGGGCACGCCTGCCGAAGATGCACTGTTACCCGGTAGGCATAATGCCCATTATTCAGGTGGGTTGGTATATTTGCGGTCTGGCGCGCCGGGCCGGGTCACTTCTGCTTTTCAGGCTGTACCCACCGGGTGCATACAGGCCGCCAGCCTGCATCCGGCGCGCGTAACAGCCCGAAGACAGCACTTTTTTTCTCTGCCTGCCGACCTGACGGGGCATCGCCGGTCGGGCAGGCTGTAACAGCAACCGTTCCCGTTGCAATGCCTGGAATGCACGGGAAGATGCAAATGCGGGACACCTATGCCTGAGGTCATGTTTGCCGGCCCTGATGGCCGCCTGGAAGGTCGATACCACCACTCAAGCGCGCCCAACGCGCCGCTTGCCCTGGTGCTCCACCCTCACCCGCTGCATGGCGGTACCATGAACAACCGCATCACCTACGCCATGTACCGCGAGTTCGAGAAAATGGGCTTCTCGGTCATGCGCTACAATTCGCGCGGGGTCGGGCGCTCGCAGGGGCGCTATGATGGTGGCATTGGCGAGATTTCGGATGCCGCCGCCGCCCTTGACTGGATGCAGATGGTCAACCCCAACGCCAGCGGGCTGTGGATCGCGGGGTATTCCTTCGGGGCCTTCGTGGGCATGCAGCTGCTCATGCGCCGCCCCGAGATTACCGGCTGGATCAGTGTCGCCCCGCCTGCCAACTACTATGATTTCGGCTTCCTCGCCCCGTGTCCCTGCGGCGGGCTGATGATTGCGGGCGAGAACGATGAACTCGTGCCCGAGCCCGCCGTGCGCAAGCTGGTGGACAAGCTGAACACCCAGAAGGGCGTGAGCGTGGATTACCGCATCTTCAAGGGTGCCGACCATGTGTTTGCCAACCAGGCCGAGCAGGTGACCGAAGCGCTTGAAGACCATGTAAGCACGGTCATGAACCGCAAGATGCTCGCCCTCGCGGCGGACTGATTGCACCACCTGCCGGTTCCGGGCGGTTTCATCAACGCCTGCGAACATGCTAGAGGCTTGTCCGCGCCGGGGTCGCCCGGCCAGCGACGGACCTTACAGCGCGGAACAGATCATGCCCAAGAGTGAATTCCTCCGGGAAGCCGAAGCACGCGGCTTCATATTCCAGTGCACCGACATGGAGGCCCTCGACGCCGCCATGCAGGCCGGACCGGTGGGGGGCTATATCGGGTTCGATCCCACGGCGGACAGCCTGCACGTGGGCAGCCTGATCCAGATCATGATGCTGCGCCTGATGCACCGCCACGGCCACCGCCCGGTGGCCCTGGTGGGCGGCGGCACCGCGAAAATCGGCGACCCCTCCTTCCGCGAGGAAGCCCGCCAGCTCATGACGGCGGAAACCATCGCCACGAACCTGCGCGGCGTGGAAGCCTGCCTGCGACAGTTCCTGCCACTGGGCACCGGCCCCACCGAACCGCTCCTGACCAATAATGCCGACTGGCTGGACAAACTCTCCTACATCGACCTTCTGCGCGATGTGGGCGTTCATTTTTCCATCAACCGCATGCTCTCGTTCGACTCGGTGCGCTCGCGGCTGGAGCGTGAGCAGGGACTGACCTTCCTGGAGTTCAATTACTCCATTCTCCAGTCCTATGACTTCCGTGAACTCAACCTCCGTCATGGCGTAACGCTCCAGATGGGGGGATCGGACCAGTGGGGCAACATCGTGTCGGGCATCGACCTGGTGCGCCGCATGAACGGGGCGCAGGTTTTCGGCCTCACAACGCCGCTGCTCACCACGAGTTCCGGCGCCAAGATGGGCAAGACGGCGCAGGGCGCGGTGTGGCTCTCGGCAAAGCGGCTGCCGGTGTTCGATTACTGGCAGTTCTGGCGCAATGTGGAGGATGCGGATGTGGGCCGCTTCCTCAAGCTGTTTACCGAACTGCCCATTGAGGAATGCGAGCGCCTGGCAGCCCTCGGCGGCGCCGGGATCAACGAGGCGAAAAAAGTGCTGGCCACCGAGGCCACGGCACTGTGCCACGGCCGTGCCGCCGCCGAGGAAGCCGCCGAGGCCGCCCGCCGCACCTTTGAGGAAGGCACCCTGACGGCCGACCTGCCCACCTCCACCGTGCCCGCGGCCGAACTGAGCGGGGGCATGCCTGCCTTCCGCCTGTTTGCCGAGGCTGGCCTTGCCAGCACCAACGGCGAGGCCCGCCGCCTGATCCGTGGCAAGGGCGCACGGGTGAATGGCGTCGTGATCGAGGACGAGGCGCAGGTCATTACCAATGCCGACCTGGTTGAAGGCGCGGTCAAGCTCTCGGCCGGGCGCAAGCGCCACGTTCTGGTCAAGCCAGCCTGAGCCATGGCGCGCAGGCCCGCACGCAAGGCAGCCCCGGCGCAACAGGCTGACCTGTTTGCGCCCGCTGCGCGCCCTGCGCCGCCACCTGCGCCTGCGCCACTGGCCGACCTGTCCGCACTGCCCCCTGTCGCACCCGAGTTATGGGCGCGGCTGGCCTACTCGAAATTCCGCGCCCGCTTTCACCTTGGGGCCAGGGAGCAGGCGTATCTGGCCAGCCGGGGCCTGCCTGAAGTCATGCGCCACGCAGCCGACTTCATCGCCACCCGCCTTGCCCCCGCGCAGCCCGCGCGTGATGGCAGGCAGACTCCATGGCGCGGGCACCCGGTGTTCATTGCCCAGCATGCCACCGGCACCTGCTGCCGGGGCTGTGTGGCCAAATGGCATGCCATACCGGAAGGCGAGAAGCTTGATGCTGCGCAGCAGGCCTACCTTCTGGCCGTGATCCAGGCATGGATCAGGCGCGATGGCAGCCAGCAATCATAAGCAAGTCTCTGGTAAAGCTTTTCCCCAAAAGCCTTGAACGGCGTCTGGCGACCGTTATCCGTCAACCCGCGCCCAGACTTCATCTTCGCTGATCCAGCTTTCATAGGCCTGCGGCATCGGCCCCGCCGCCTCCATGCGGCCACCGGGGGCCTGCGCATGGCCATCGGCGCCAAAGGTCCACATATGCAGCGGGCAGACGATGCGGCCATACAGCACGTATCCATCAGACAGGCGGGCGTTGCCGTGCGGGCAGCGGTCATCGATCACGGCGGGGCGGTCGCCCTCCACCATCCACACCACCACGGCCCGGCCTGCGCACATAACGCGCTGCGGGGCCTCGAGTGCTGCCGATACGGTGCATAACGCGCGGGAACCCGATGGGGCCTGTTTCATTGAGTGCATGCTCACGCTCCGCTGGTTTGCGGTTATCATTTTACGCACCGGGCGTGTGTCGTCTATCCTGCAGGGCAGTTTCCGCAGGCCTGCGGCACGCCGCCTGCCTTTTACAGGATATGATTACGCATGGTTCTTTCCCCCCGGCATGAACATCTTCTGGACCGCCTGGCCGAAGTCGCCGTCCGCGTAGGCGTGAATGTCGCGCACGGGCAGCAGCTTCTCATCACGGCCCCGCTCGACGCCGTGCCGCTGGTGCGCCGCATTGCCGAGCACGCCTACAGGGCAGGCGCATCCCTGGTCACGCCGTTCTATTCCGATGACGTGACCACGCTGGCGCGCTTCCACCATGCGGCGGATGATACGCTCGACACCGCCGCCGACTGGCTGCACGAAGGCATGGCCAGCGCCTACCGCAAGGGGGCGGCGCGCATGGCCATTACCGGGGGCAACCCGGTGCTGCTGGCCAATGAGGATGCCGAGCGCGTCTCGCGCATTGGCCGCGCGGCCTCGAAGGCGGGGCGGCCCGCCATGGAACTGATCACGCGATTCGCCATCAACTGGAACATCGTGGCCTTCGCCACCCCGGCCTGGGCGGCACAGGTCTTTCCCGGCGTGCCGGAGGCGGAAGCCGTCAGCCGCCTGTGGGATGCCATCTTCCAGGCATCACGCGTGATGGTGGATGACCCGGTGGCGGAATGGAAAGCCCATAACGCCCACCTGCGCAAACGCGCCACGTGGCTGAATGAAAAACGCTTTGCCGCCCTGCACTTTACTGGCCCCGATACCGACCTGACCGTGGGCCTTGCCGATGGCCATGCCTGGGCGGGCGGCGCGGAACCCGCGGGCAACGGCATCGTGTGCAACCCCAACATTCCCACCGAGGAAGTGTTCACCACGCCGCATGCCCGCAAGGTCAGCGGCACGGTGCGGGCCACCAAGCCGCTGTTCCACCAGGGCACGCTGATTGACGATATTGCCGTGCGCTTTGAAGAGGGGCGCATTGTCGAGGCCCATGCCAGCAGCGGGCTTGACGTGCTCAACCGCATTCTCGACACCGATGAGGGCGCGCGCCGCCTTGGTGAAGTGGCCCTCGTGCCCGCCTCCTCGCCCATCTCGGCAAGCGGCATCCTGTTCCGCAACACCCTGTTTGACGAGAATGCGGCCAGCCACATTGCCCTTGGCCAGTCCTACGCCAAGTGCATGCTCGATACCGACAGCCTGACCGAAGCCCATCTGGCCGAACAGGGTGCCAATACCAGCTTCATCCATATTGACTGGATGATCGGGTCCAGCAAGATCGATGTCGACGCCATCAACCACGATGGCACACGCGAACCCCTGATGAGACAGGGCGAATGGAGCAACCAGCCATGACCGCTTCCTTCCTGCGCCGCACCCTTGCCGCCAGCGCCTGCACGCTTGCGCTGGCCACCGGCCTGATGGCCGTGCGCCCGGCCCTGGCCCAGCAGCCGATGCAGCAGAGCACCACCGAGCAGGCCCAGCCGACGCCTGCCCAGCAGGCCGCCATTGCCCGTGACATGAAAACGGTGGCGGAATACAGGCTGCCCAAGGATTTCTTCACCCGCATGATGCCGGTGATCGAGCAGATCCGCCAGTCGCGCATCTCCCCGCCCGAGACACCCAACATGTCGCTTGAGGAAACGATCAAGCGCACCGAGGCCATGCCCGCGCTCCAGCCCATTCTGGAGCATTATCACATGAGCGCGCGTGAGTTCGTGATGGGCATCACCACCTTTGGCCTGACCAGCGCCGTGATGCAGCACCCGGCCCAGGACAGCAGGAACATGCCAACGCTGAACCCCGATAACGTCAAGCTGCTCCAGTCGCATCAGGCCCAGACGCAGGCGCTGATCCAGGCGATGGGCGGCAGCGAGGGGGAAGCCCAGCAGCCCGGCACGCCCCAATAAAATACTGAAAAAGAATATAAAGTTTTTGGGTGCCGCCTTTTTTCAAAAAGGCGGCGTTCCTTGAAGCTTTAAAAAAAAAGCTTCACCCAAAACTTTTGATCAGTCAGGCCTGCCCGTAAGCAATGCCGTAACCCGGGCCATGACAGCCGCCTGCGTATACCGCGCAAGGGCGCGGGCCCGCCCGGCTGCGCCCATGCGTTCGCGCAGGGTCGCATCCTGCACCAGCCGCCCAAGGGCACTGGCCAGCGCGGCGGCATTGCCGGGGGCGACCAGCAGCCCGGTCTCCCCCGCCACGACCTGCTCACGCGGGCCGCGAATGGTTGTGCTGACAACCGGCAGGCCGCACAGCATGGCCTCGATCACGCTCATCGGCAGCCCCTCGAAATGGCTGGGCAGGGTAAAGATATCCGCCGCCGCCATCAGGGCCGCCACGTCCTCGCGGTAGCCCAGAAAAACCAGCCGCGCCCCCAGCCTTGCACGGGCCGCCGCAAAACAGGCCGCAAGGTCCGCGCCCCGGTCGCTCGGCAGGCGTTCCCCCACGATCCACAGCACCGCGTTATCGGGCACGCGCTCCATCGCCGCCAGCAGTTCGGGGTAGCCCTTGGCGCGCACCAGCCTTGATACGGCCAGGATGACCACCTGCCCTTCCCTCACGCCCAGCGCCGCGCGCAGCCGGGCGCGGGCCTGCGGGTCAGGGTGGAAGGTGGCCGGGTCACGCCCGTTGCCAATGGCGGTGGCGTGGCGGTGAATGCCCAGCCTGCGGGCATCGCGCGCTTCTTCCTCCGATACGGTGAGGTAGATGTCGGTCACGCGCCCGGCCAGCCATTCCAGCACCAGCGCCGCAACGCGCCGCACCCTTGAGCCGGGCTGGTTGAACAGAAAGCCGTGGCAGGTATAGGCAATGCGCGGCACCCCGCACCACCGGGCGGCGAACCGCGCCAGCAGGCCGCTTATGGGCATGTGGGCATGCACCATGTCAGGCTTTTCCGCCCGGATGACACGCACCAGCGCCCGCCATGCCCGCCACTGCGCCCGTGGCGAGAGCGTGCGCGACATGGGCACGCACACAACCCGCAGTCCATCGGCACGCATTTGCGCCAGCAATGGCCCATCGGCGCATACGCCCGCAACCTCATGCCCTTCGGCCCGCAGCGCCTGCATGAGGGGAAAGAGAAACTGCCGCATCGAGAAATCGACATTCGTGATTTCAAGAATCTTCATGTCAGCAGCAGCAGTTTCTCACGCTTCAGCCCCCAGCGCACCACCTGCCGGATCTTGCCTGGCGGCACATCGCCAAGCGGCGTGCTGCCCTGTGGCGGCGGGGCCGCGGGCTCCACGCCAGCCTCCTGCCCGCCTTCCGCCATCCTTGCCGCCGGTTCCACCTGCACCACAAGCTGAAGCGTGCGACACGGCACCTGCCCGCCGGAATAGACGCTCTCCTCGATCGAGACCACGCCGCCTTCCGCACGGAAGCGCCAGTGCTGCTCGCCAGCGGAAAGCAGGATGGAACCATCAAGCGCATCGACTGCCGTAACCGACGGGTGCAGGTGCAGCCGCAGCGCGAAGGCCAGTTCGCGCTCGCCCTCCAGCGTTTCCTCGCCGCGCAGGACCTCGCCATCGGCCGAAAGGTAAAGCCTGCGGTAATACGTCGCCCCGGCGGAGGCATGGTAGCCATCATGCGACAGGTTGAGCCAGTGCGCCCCTTCGGCCACGGCGTGCTCCACCCCCACATGGGTGGGGCGGCGGCGAACGGTGCCATCCTCGCCAAATTCGGCGGATGACATGCCCTCCACCGTCACGACCGCGTGCGCCGCCGTCTGCCGCAGGGCGTCCTTCCATGCGGGCAGCACGCCGCCCCCGCAATTGACGATCAGACGCTGACGCGCGCACGAGAACTCGAACGACAGCGTGCCCGCATGCGCATTGTGGTCAAACGGGGCCGGGGCGGGAATGCCCGCATCAACCAGAAGCAGCGAGCGCACGGCCTGCATGCGCACGAACCCGCCATCGGGCATGACACTGGCCACGACCCGCGTGCGCGTGGCCTGCGACAGCACCATGTCAATCAGGGCAGCACTGCGCTCATGGCTGCCATTGAACAGCGCCAGCCCCCCGTCGCCATGGCGCATGGCGCGCAGCACCGGGCTCATCTTGTCCAGCGCCAGGGCTACTGAATGCGGCAGCGCGTGCTGCACCGCCTGCATCATGGCCCGCATCTCGGCCAACTCGCGCAGGGCGCGCAACTGCACCTCCGGGCTGCGCTCGATGTGCCAGCCATCGGGCAGGACCTGGCTTTCCACCACGTTGTCGATATAGCGGCGGTAGCGGGTCAGGAACCCGGTATATTCCGGCATGGCCACGGCCACGGCCAGCAGCCCCTTGAGTGCCGCCAGTCCCTGCCAGCCCGGCTGCTCGGGCGGCATGAGGGCGGCGATCATGCGCCCTTCCACCAGAATGCGGGCCATGAGGCGCTGGCGGAACGCATCGCTGGCGGAGGCGGCAAAGAAATCATAATGCCCCAGCCACGCCGCGACCCGCGCGCCGATCACCCCGCATTCAAGCGCCATCGGGCTTTGGGAGGGATGGTGCAACCAGTCATCCACCAGCGCGCGCGCCTTGAGCCGCGCGGCATCGGTGCCCACGGCGCGCAGGTCGCGCAGCCAGCGAAAGCTGAGCAGCCCTTCACGGAAGGCAGGCTCGAATGCCGGGTCATCCCACTGCCCCGGCCCTACGGGGTGGGTATAGCCCGCCCATGTCAGGCTGCCACGCGCAAGCCTGGCGCCCGCGGTGGTATTGCCCGGCCACAGGTCGCGCACGTTGTGAACGGGGGCGGCAGGCAGGTACCTGCCATCACCCAGAAGCGGAAGGCGCGCAAAGGAGACGCGCACGACGCGCGCGAAGCGGGTCAGTGCCATGGGCACCCACCACCACCATGATGGATCGGCAAGCCCTGCCTCACGCCGGGCTATGCGCCCCGCTGCGCAGGGCCGCGATGGCGGCACCGTAATCGGGCTGCCCATAGACGGACGTGCCCGCAACCAGCACGTCAGCGCCTGCGGCAACGGCCAGCGGCGCGGTTTCAGCGGTGATGCCGCCATCCACGCCAATGCGGATGTCGCGCCCGGTGGCATCAGCCATGCGGCGCAGGGTCTCGATCTTGCGGAGCTGGCTGGTCAGGAATTTCTGGCCGCCAAAACCGGGGTTGACGGTCATGACAAGGATCATGTCCACCAAGTCGAGCACCTCGCCCACCGCCTCGGGCGGGGTGGCGGGGCAGATGGCAACGCCCGGCTTGACGCCATGATCGCGCACATGCTGCAGCGAGCGGTGCGTATGCGGCCCGGCCTCGACATGCAGGTGGATATGATCGGCCCCCGCCCTGGCGAAGGCTTCGATATAGGGATCGACCGGCGCGATCATGAGATGCACGTCAAACGGGAGCTTTGATGTGGGGCGCAGGGCCTTGATCAGTTGCGGACCCATGGAGAGGTTGGGCACGAAATGCCCGTCCATCACATCAAGATGCAGCCAGTCGGCGCCAGCGGTTTCAACCGCGGCGACTTCCTCCGCCGCGCGTGAAAAATCCGCAGCCAGCAGGCTCGGCGCGATAAGGGGGGTGTTCAGAGCAGCCATCCCTGTTTTTTAACAGAAATCCCTGCCCGACGCCAACCTTTCATCACACTTCCCCCGGTAATGTGTCCGCCTGCCCGCGGGGCCGCAGCCTCTCTCACCCCCGGCGGAAGCGCGCGGCAAAGAAGCCATCCATGCCGCCCCGATCAGCCAGCATGCCCGGATGGGTGCGCAGCCAGCCCTCCGGCGTGCGGGCTTGGGGCAGGAAGGCCAGTTCCTCGGGCGTGAACGGATCGGGGACCAGGCCCATGGCCTGCGCCGCGCGGGCGCGCTGCTCGCCTTCCTCGGGCTGGAGCGAGCACACGGCATAGACGAGCCGCCCGCCGAGGCGCAGCATGTCGCGGGCGGCGGCGAGCAGGCGGTCCTGCCCTTCGGTCATGGTGGCGATGTCACGCGGGCGCTTGATCCACATGGCATCGGGGTGGCGGCGGATGGTGCCGGTGGCCGAGCACGGCGCATCGAGCAGGATGGCGTCAAGCGGGGCCTCGGGCCTCCAGGTGGCGGCATCGGCGTGGATCACCTTCACGTCCGCCAGCCCCAGCCGGGCGAGGTTGGCGCGCAGGCGCTCAAGGCGGCGGCCCTCGCGCTCGATGGCGAATACCTCCGCCCCCGCGCAGGCCAGTTGCGCGGTCTTGCCGCCAGGGGCCGCGCACAGATCGGCCACGCGCTCGCCTGCCGTCACGTTGAGCAGGCGGGCGGGCAGCGTTGCCGCCATGTCCTGCACCCAGAAAGCGCCTTCGGCAAAGCCGGGCAGTTCGGCCACCTTGACCGTGCCCGCCGCGAAACGCACGCTGCCGTTGGGCATGACCTCGCCGCCGGGCGGGGCATCGCAGCCGGGCCTGATGGTCAGGTCGAGCGGCGGCTCATGGCCCAGCGCACCCGCGATGGGGCGGACCAGCCTGCCCCAGGACTGCCACAGCCACGCCGGCACATCGAGCCGGGGCTGGTCCAGCCCCTCAAGCGCTTCGACGCCCCCAGCCGCCACCCGGCGCAGCACGGCATTGACCAGCCCTGCAAACGGCACCAGCCCCCGCCTGCGCGCCAGCGCCACCGAGGTGGCCACGGCGGCATGCGGCGGCGTGTCAAGAAACAGCAGTTGCGCCACGCCAATGAGCAGCACCACGCGCACCGGCTCGGGCGGCTCGCGCTTGAGGAAGGGGGAAAGCACCTCGTTTGCCGTGCCCATGTGGCGCAGCACGGTGGCGGCCAGCCGGTGGGCGGCGGCGCGGTCGCGCGGTTCGGCGGTGCGGGCGGCGGCGGAATGCTCGAGCGAGGTATCGAGCATGCGGCGATGGACGATCACCCCTTCAACGATATCGAAGGCAATGTCGCGCGTGGGGTCAGGGGCAACCTTGCCGCCACGCCGGTCGGGGCGACCCGCGCGATTGCGACGCCCATCGGGGCGGGCATCAGGGCGGCCATCGGGGCGGGACGACGGGGATGGGGGAGACTTCATGTAATCCTGACCTGCAAATGCGGCACTTCACGGCGCGACGGCGCCTGGGGGCTTGACCGGGCCGCTATTCATGCCAAGCCTAGGGCCATGTCAACATCCGCATCCATAGCACAGGCCCTGAGCGGTATCCGCACCCGCATTGCAACGAGTGCGCGCGAAGCAGGGCGCGACCCCTCCAGCGTAGGGCTGGTGGCGGTGTCGAAATTCCATCCGCAGTCCAGCGTTCTCGCGGCACTCGAGGCAGGCCAGCGCCTGTTTGGCGAGAACCGCGTGCAGGAGGCGGCGGCCAAATTCCCCCCGCTGCGCGAGCGTTTCCCCGACCTGAAGCTGCACATCATCGGCGGGTTGCAGACCAACAAGGCGCTTGAAGCGGTAAAAATCGCGGACATGATCGAAAGCCTCGACCGCCCCGCCCTGTCGGATGCGCTGGCACGCGCGGCGGACAGGGCAGGCCGCTTGCCGCAATTGCTGGTGCAGGTGAATACCGGCGATGAAAGCCAGAAATCAGGCGTGAAGCTGGAAGAGGCCGATGCCTTCATCACCGACAGCATGACCCGCTTTGGCCCCGCCGTGCGCGGGCTGATGTGCATTCCACCGCAGGGTGCCGACCCCACGCCACATTTTTGCACGCTGGCAGGGCTGGCGGCACGCCACGGGCTGCCGGTGGCATCCATGGGCATGTCGGCCGATTTCGAGACGGCAATCGCCTGTGGCGCCACGCTGGTGCGGGTGGGCAGCGCCATTTTCGGGGCCCGCCCCGCCCACGCCTGAACGGGGCGGAATGGCACCCGAGCACACAGGGGCCTTGCTGCACATGGGGCGAGGCGGTAATGCGGAACTATCCGGTCGCGATGTGATGCCGGTTTTCAGTCTTCATTGCCGCGGAGCCGTCACGACATGACGCAACCCACGGGGCCTGTTGCCCCCGGATCCTCAACGACGCCGGATGGCGGCGCGCACCCCGTGCCTGCCGCACAGCAGGCCAATGCCGCGCCCAAGATTACCGAATACGGCGCCGACCAGCACGAGCATGCCGCGAACCCGGTCGGCTTTGCCGCCCTGCTCAGCGTGCTCGGCGTGGTGTTTGGTGATATCGGTACCAGCCCGATCTACGCCCTGCGCTCGACCATCATGGTCGTGTCGCAGCACCACAAGATCGAGCCGTGGGAAATACTGGGTGTCCTGAGCCTCATCATCTGGTCACTACTGCTGATCGTGACGGTGAAATACGTCATCCTGATCATGCGCGCCGACCATAATGGCGAAGGCGGGATCATCTCGCTCATGTCGCTGGCCCAGCGCGTGGCACCGAGCAACCGCATGCGCATCGCGCTCGGCATGGTGGGAATCGGCGGCGCGTGCCTGTTCTTTGGCGATGGCATGATCACGCCCGCCATTTCCGTGCTCTCGGCGGTGGAAGGGCTTGAGGTCAGTTTCCCCGCCGCCCATGACCTGGTCATTCCCATCGCACTCCTGGTGCTGGTGGGGCTGTTCTCGGTGCAGTGCTACGGCACGGGCAAGGTGGGCACCATATTCGGCCCCATCATGCTGGTGTGGTTCAGCCTGCTGGGCATCCTTGGCGGGCTTGAAATCCTGCACCACCCCAAGGTGCTGCTGGCCATCTCGCCCACCTATGCGGTGCAGTTCATCGTCTATCACGGGTGGCTGTCGTTCATTGCCCTTGGCTCGGTGGTGCTGTCGGTTACGGGTGCGGAAGCACTTTATGCCGATATGGGGCATTTCGGCCGCCAGCCCATCCGCTATGCGTGGCTGTTCTGCGTGCTGCCGTGCCTGGCGCTGAACTACCTGGGCCAGGGCGCGCTCATCATCTCCGAGCCCAAGGCGCTGGAGAACCCGTTCTTCCTGCTTGGCCCGCACTGGATGCAGGTGCCGATGATCATCCTGTCCACCATGGCCACGGTCATTGCCAGCCAGGCGGGCATTTCGGGCGGGTTCTCGCTGTGCCGCCAGATCATCCAGCTTGGCTACCTGCCGCGCCTGCGCGTGACCCACACCAATGCGGAGGAAGAAGGCCAGATCTACCTGCCCGAGTTCAACCGCTTCCTCATGGTGGGCGCGCTGCTGCTGGTGCTGGCCTTCCGCAGTTCCGATGCGCTGGCCTCGGCCTACGGCATTGCGGTGACGGGCACGTTCATGTGCACCTGCGTGCTGGCCATGGTGGTGTTCCGCAGGCTGTACCACTGGTCGCGCCCTGCGGCGATTGCCACGTTTGGCGGCTTCTTCCTGCTTGATACGACGTTCTTTGCGTCGAACGCGCTCAAGATCCCGCAGGGCGGCTGGGTGCCGGTGCTGCTGGGCGTGGTGCTGACCCTGATGATGACGACCTGGAAAAAGGGCCGTCAGCTCATCATGAACCGGCAGAAGCAGGACAGCATGCCGATGAACTCCTTCCTGGCCCGCCTGCCGCAGTCGCGCATCATCCGCGTGCCGGGCACGGCGGTGTACATGACCGGCAACCCCGATTTCGTGCCCGCCTGCCTGCTGCACAACCTGAAACACAACAAGGTGCTGCACGACCACGTGCTGTTCGTGACCGTGCAGACGCTCGACCAGCCCGAGGCCGATCATGGCCACCGCGTGGCGTTGCAGGAGCTTGCGCCCGACATCTACCGCATCATCCTGCGCTACGGCTTCATGGAAATGCCCAACCTGCCCCGCGCGCTGGAAGACCTGAAGGCAAGCGGGCTGGACTTTGATGCGCTGCAGGCCTCGTATTTCACCAGCCGCGAGCTGCTGGTGCGCTCATCGGTGCCCAAGCTTTCACGCTGGCGCATGTCGCTGTTCCTGTTCATGGCGCGCAATGCGACGCCGGCGACCGAGTTCTTCCGCATTCCGCCTGACCGCGTGGTGGAGCTGGGCGTGCGGCTGGGGATCTGATAAAAAAAGACAAAAGTTTTTGGGTGCCGCCTTTTTTCAAAAAGGCGGCATTCTTTTTGAAGCTTTTTGAAAAAAGCTTCCCCAAAAACTTTTTACAGTTCGTAAGGAGTTTCGTTGGCCGGGTTTTCACACAGTCTCGCATCCAACATGGCCGAGCCGCTGGCGCTGTACGTGCACTGGCCGTTCTGCCTGTCCAAATGCCCATACTGCGACTTCAACAGCCATGTGCGCGATGAAATTCCCCGCGCCCGCTTTGGTCGCGCACTCAGGCGCGAACTGGCCCACGAAGCAGCATTGATGGGCGACACGCCCGCCGAGCGCCCGACCATCAGTTCCATCTTTTTTGGCGGCGGCACGCCATCCCTCATGGCGCCCGAGACGGTGGCGGGGCTGATTGCGGATGCCCGCGCCGCCTTCGGCTTTACCGACACTGTGGAAATCACGCTCGAAGCCAACCCGACAAGCGTGGAGACCGGCCTGCTCCGCGCCTTCCGCGCGGCCGGGGTCAACCGCATTTCAATGGGTATCCAGAGCCTTGAGCCCGAGGCCCTGCGCTTTCTGGGCCGCGAGCATGACGCGCCGCAGGCCATTACAGCCCTCGAGACCGCGCGCAAGCTGTTCGAGCGCATCTCGTTCGACCTGATCTACGCCCGGCCCGGCCAGACCGAAGCCGCGTGGCGCAGCGAGCTTGAAGCCGCCCTGGCGCTGGTGTCCGATCACCTGTCGCTCTATCAGCTCACCATCGAGCCGGGCACGAAATTCGAAGGGCTGTACCGCCAGGGCCGCTTCCGCCTGCCCGAAGGCGATGACGCGGCAAGGCTGTATGAACTGACTGCCGAGGTGGCGGCTCGGCATGGCCTGCTGGGCTACGAAATCTCGAACTACGCCCGCCCCGGCGCCGAGAGCCGCCATAACCTGACCTACTGGCGCTATGGCGACTACCTGGGAATCGGCCCCGGCGCGCATGGGCGGCTGACCCGCAATGGCGTGACCTGCGCCACCCGCCGCCACCGCGCGCCCGAGCCGTGGGCCGAGCGCGTGGAGCGCACGGGCACCGGCGCCCACCCCGATGAGCGGCTCGATAACCGCGACCGCGCGCGTGAAATGCTGCTGATGGGCCTGCGATTGCGCGAGGGCATCGACACCGCCCGCTTTGCCCGGCGCACCGGCATGGCTGTGGCTGACGCGCTTGATGCCGACATCCTGAACATGGCGACTGATGAAGGCTATCTGGTACTTGACCCCGCAGCCCAGCGCCTGCGCGCCACCGACGCGGGCCGCCTGCGGCTGGAAAGCCTGCTGGCCGCGCTGGTGCTTTGAGGCATTAGGCCATACGATAGGGCCATGCATTCAGGGCAGGGAGATTGCCGCGTGTTGTCATCCATCCTTTCGCGGTCCACCCGCCTCGCCGCCACCGCCGCGGCCCTTGCCTTCATGGCGGCACCCGCCATGGCAGCACCCGCCACGGGCGGCCCGGAACTGATGATCGAGGATAACGACTTCCTCGGCCCCGGCGGGTCGGACCAGCTTTCCACCATTCCGCTGCTGTTCAACCCCCATGTGCGCGTGCTGGGCTTTACGGTGGTGAGTGGCGACGGGTGGGAGAACGCGGAATCCGCCCATCTGCGCCGTCTGCTTGAAATCATTGGCAAGGCTGACGTGCCGGTGGCCGATGGCGCGGTCTACCCGCTGGTCAACACCCGTGCCGAAATGCGCCTGCATGAGCAGCAGTACGGCGCCATTCCGTGGAAGGGTGCCTGGGGCGGCATTGGTTCCATCGATACCGCGCCCGACATGCAGCCCGCCATCGGTACCATGAAGGAAGGCGCGCCCCATACGCCGCCTGCAAAACAGGACGCCGTGCAGTTCCTGATCGAGCAGGTGCATGCCCACCCGCATGAAGTCACGATTGTGGCCGCAGGCCCGCTGACCAACCTCGCCCTTGCCATCCGCCAGGACCCCACCTTTGCCGAGACGGCGAAACAGCTCATCTTCATGGGCGGCATGCTTGATACCAGCATGATGTCGATTACCGGCAACGCGGACTTCGCCTCCGACTTCAACATGATCTTCGACCCCGAGGCCGCCCACATCACGCTGACCGCGCCGTGGAAGGCGATTACGGTGGTGGGCAGCGTGTCGAACGACCTCATGCTCTCACGCGAGTACCTCGGCCAGATCACCAGCAAAAAGACGCCGCTCACCACCTATATCGGCAGCTATTACGACCCGCTGCCCATGTGGGATGAAATGACCACCGCCATCGCCGCCGACCCCACGCTGGTCACCTCCGCCGTCGATGCCCGCATGGATATCGACACCAGTCGTGGCCCGCATTATGGCCATGCCTTTGTGGTGCCCGAGGCCCTTGCCCCCAAAGACAGCCCCATGCGGGTAATGCATATCGTGCGCAGCATTGATGAAAAGCGCTTCCGCGAGACCTTCATGCATGCGGCGCAGGGCGATGCCGCACCCCCCGCGCGGTAAGGGCCGGGCATGCTGCATATGGTCAAGCTGGCGGTTGGCGTGCATTCCCTTGAGGAACTCGCTGCCCGCCAGTCGCTCCAGATCCCGCCAGCGGATGACCTTGATGGCACCAGCCCTTCGGGCCAGCCGTGGTTCCGCACGCGCATGTATCCACGCCGGGCGGCGGAAATACTTGATGGTGGGTCGATCTACCGCGTCATCGCCGGGCGCATCCTGTGCCGCCAGCGCATTACCGCCATCGAACCTGACACGCGCGATGATGGCGTGGCCTGCGCGCGGGTGGTCATGGCGCCCGAAATCATTCCCGTCAGCCCACGTGCCATGCGCGCCTTTCAGGGCTGGCGCTACCTCAAGCCCGCAGACGCGCCACCCGACCTTCTGGCAAACAGCCATGCGGGCGACATCCTGCCCGAAGCCCTACGCAACGAACTGGCGGAACTGTGCCTGATCTGAACATGCTCCCTGCACCTCCCTCCCTGCGGGACATGACGCGCCTGTTTCTGCTTGCTATTGCAGGCCTCGGGCTTGCCGCCTGCGCCACGTCACCCGGCGGGGGTGGCAGCAGCCACACGCATGCCAGCTATGGCAGCTACTACAAGGGCAAGGCCGCCTACCGCCCGCCAGGTCCTGCGACCGACCCGTGGCAGCCCTATATTGCCGATGCCTCCAGCCGTTTTTCCGTGCCGCAGGAATGGATTCGCGCCGTGATCCAGAAGGAATCGGGCGGGCACGAATATATCGATGGCCGCCTCACGCGCTCGGCCAGCGGGGCGATCGGGCTGATGCAGCTCATGCCGCCCACCTATGCCGAGATGGAGCGGCGCAATCACCTCGGCTCCGACCCGTATGACCCGCACAACAACATTCTCGCGGGCACGGCCTATATCCGCATCCTGTACGGGCTGTATGGCGCGCCCGGCTTCCTTGCCGCCTATAACGCAGGCACGGAACGGCTGAACGATTACCTTGAAAAAGGTCGCCCGCTCCCCAGCCAGACGGTTCGCTACCTACGCATCATCACCCCCAATCTTGGCAATGAAGTGGCACTGAGCGGGCCGCTGGCGGTTTATGGTTCTTCCGGCCAGCGGGTAACATCCACGCCCACGCCGCTGGGCAACGGCACCACCATCCAGCCCGACCACACCTATGTGCAGTACGCGACCCTCAACCCGCCCGCCCCCGTGCAGCACCGCACGGCCTGCGTGCATGATGCCAACCTCGCCTATGATCCCGGCAGCAGCGCCTGCCACACCGATGCCCGCACGGCTGCCGCCGCGCCCAGTGCCGGTGCCGGATATGGGGCATGGATGGTGCAGGTTGGCGCGTTTTCAGCCGAGGGGCAGGCCCGCTTTGCCAACTCCATGGCGCGGCAGGGTGACTTTGCGGCCCTGCAGGGCGCGCGCAGCCTGGTCATTCCGGTCCGGCGGCCCGCGGGCGTGATCTACCGCGCCCGCCTCGCCGGGCTTTCGCAATCCGCCGCGACACGGGCCTGCGCCACGCTGAAGGACCAGGGCCTGCCCTGCACCGTCATCCGGCCCGGAGAGTAAGAAACTGTTCGAAAACAGTTCATTGATGAAAAACAACAAAAGTTTTCGGGTGCCGCTTTTTTTCAAAAAGGCGGCGTTCTTCAAAGCTTTTTGACAAAAGCTTCACCAAAAACTTCCAACAGTCTCACAAGAAACCTTCAATCGTTACCGCTCATTCAGCGATCACTATCGGGGCGGGCTGGTTTTCCAGCGTGGCGGGTATGTGCAGCGCGGGCAGGTGCAGTGTTGCATGCCGCACCAGCATGACCGATGAAAACCCGAGCGAGAGCGTATAGTCGCCTGCCGCCACGGCCCAGTTGCCAGCCATATTGTTCCACTGCCCCACCAGCCGCAGGCTGACCGGCACGCTCAGCCGCACCGGGTGCCCCGGCGTGACCATGACGCTGCGCCACGCGGCCAGCCTGCGCGGATTGCCCGGCAGGTCGGGCGGGGTTTCGACATAAAGCTGGGGCACGGCCCGCACCGCCGCCGTGCCGGGATTGGAAAGCGTGAAGCTGGCATTGAGGTGATTGCCCTCACGCGCCACGTGCAGTTCGCTCAGCACCAGCCGCCCGCGGGCCGACAGCCCATAGCCAAACGGAAACAGCGGCACGACATGCGCGCGCTCGAACGCGCGGTAATTCGCATCGACCATGCCCGGCGGGTAAAGCCCTCCCGTCAATGTCACCGGCAGATGACCCGAGAAATCCTGCTGCCCCGACAAAAGCGCCGATAAAGCCTGCGCATATTCATCACGCCATGCCCAGCCCTGCACCACGCTATCGACCGCATCAAGCCAGGGCATCTGCCGGTCGGGGTCATCGGCGGTCAGCACCACGGCCACGTGGCCGCCAAGCTCGGCCAGGGTGGTGATCATCTGGTTATCGTCATTGCTGGCGCTGAGCACCAGCGTGCGGGCCGCCTGCGCGCAGGCGGCCGGCAGGGTGCCCGTCGCCCCCGCGCCATCAGGCGCGATGGCCACCGTCACGTTCAGCCCGGCATGGCGCAGCCCGTCGGCCAGCAGGTCGGCCGCCCCCCGCATGGCCGGGTGCACCAGCACCAGCACCGGGCCAAGGGCGGGATCAAGGGGCAGAACACGATTCTCGTTTTGCAGCAGCACCGCGCCCTCGGCCTCCACGTCACCCACCAGCGTATCAACGGGCGGGGGCTGCACGCCGGTGCGGGCGGCAGCGAAAGGCGGCGGATGGTCAAGGCTGCCCGCCATGTAGAACGAGGCCAGGATATGCGTAACCATGGCCTGCACCTGCGCGGGCTTTATGTGCCCATCGCGCACGGCCTCGCGCAGCATCTCGCCCAGCACGTCGGGCCTGCCGGGGCCGACCTGCTCCATGTCCACCCCGGTCGCGACGGCATCGAGCGCGGGCGCGCCGTCCGTGCCATGCACGGCACCTGCGGGCACGGCCCCGCCCGGCACGGCCATGATCATGCCGGAAAAATGCCATGCCTCGCGCACCATGGCCTCAAGCCCCGTAACCGCCGCGCAGGGGGCCATGCCGCCGCACAGCATCGCGCCGCCATGCGCCACCTCCAGCGCCATGGCCACGCCCAGCAGGCTGTGGGCCGCAAGGTCGGCAGCCTTGACCGGCGCGCCGCGCTCGGGGGCCGCGCCATCGGCACGCACCTGCTCCTCACGCACGACCGAGCCAAAAACCGGCAGCACATGACCCGATAGCAGCCCCGCCCCGATCATGCCCGCCATGCTGCCCGCCAGCACCTGGTCCTCCCCGCCCTGCAACCGGCCCGAGGGCAGCGTGTCCACGCCGCCCACGCGCAGCACCGCGCGGCCATGCAGCCATTCCGCCCGGGCGCGGGCCACGCCTGCGCGGCGGGCGAGGTCGGGGTCCCATGTCGCGGCCAGCGCCAGCCATGGCAGCATGGGCCGGGGCGGGCCATCACCGGGTTGCGCGGGGGTGGCGAAGGTGGGCATGCGCAGCACCGGCAGCCCCAGCCGGGGCACGCCCGGCCAGGCCAGCAGGCCGGGGGCGTTCTCACCCCCGTCGGTAGCCGGAACGGGGCGGGCCTGGAGCACGGCCTGCTGCTCGGCGGGTTGCAGGCGGGCCGCCATGTCCGCCGCCCGCGCGCCAGTCGGGCTTGCGGCGAGTGCGACCGCCGCATGCGCCGGAACGGCAAAAGACAGCCCGGCCATGAGCAGGAAGGTAGCAGACCCTGTAAGCGCGTGTTTCATCATGTTCCGCAGCAGTTGGCGTGTATGCCCATTTTTGCGCTTCAATGGCCCGATTGTCACGCAGGGCACGGTAAAGTGCCCATGCGACTTGGCGTGGCAGGCGCGGCAGGATATGAAGAAGAATAACGCGACAGGCCGCAACGCCCCTGCCCGGCATGCCCGCCGGTGTCCGGGCGGGTGGCCGGATCACCACATGCGGGGCCATCCCCGGCGTCCACAGAGGCATCATGACCCTTCGCCCGTTCCAGCCTGCTCCCTCTGCCGCCCCCCCGGGCCGTGCCCTGCTGCCACGCGCCGCACTGCCCGCCCTGCTTGCCGCCAGCCTGCTGGCCGCCTGCGGCAGCGCGCCGCAGCACGACAAAAGCGGCCTGGCCGTGCCCCAGAACCGCCTGCTCAAGGAAGATCGTGGCGCCAATGGCGGCTCTACGCCGCTGGAAAGCAACGGGGTCAACGCCTTTTTGTGGCGTGGCGCGCTTGATACGCTGTCCTTCATGCCGTTTGCCTCGGCCGATGCCGTGGCGGGCGTGATCCTGACGGACTGGTACACCCCGCCCGCCACCAAGGATGAACGTTTCAAGATCACCTGCTTCGTCCTCTCGCGCAGCCTGCGCTCGGATGCGGTGCGCGTGTCGGTTTTCCGCCAGGCCTATGAGGAAGGGCAGTGGGTCGATACCCCCGTTGCCGCCAATACCGTGTCCGACATTACGGCCCGCATCCTGACCCGCGCGCGCCAGCTCCGCACCGATAGCGGCCAGCACTAGGCCCCGCGCCCCGCATCAGTCCCGGCCGGGTCGTGCGCTGCCCGGCCCTTTTCAGCGGGCGCGTGCCGCCTGCCCTCCGCATACCGAACCAGAAGAAGATGACCGAAACCAGCACCCCTGCCGATAACGCCGCCCCCGCCTATGATTTCCACACGGCCGAGCCGCAGTGGCAGGAACGCTGGGCTGCCTCGGGCATCTTCGACGTGCCGGACGTGCCCCCCGCCGACCGGCCCAAATACTATGTGCTGGAGATGTTCCCCTACCCGTCGGGGCAGTTGCACATGGGCCATGTGCGCAACTACACGCTGGGCGACGTGGTGGCGCGCTACAAGCGCGCGCGCGGCTTCAGCGTGCTGCACCCGATGGGGTGGGACGCCTTCGGCCTGCCCGCTGAGAACGCGGCGCGCGAGCGCGGCGTGCATCCGGGCCAGTGGACGATGGACAACATCGCCGCCATGCGCGCCACGCTGAAGCGCCTTGGCTTCTCCTTCAACTGGGACCGCGAGATCGCGACCTGCCTGCCCGAATATTATGGCAAGCAGCAGAAGCTGTTCCTCGACATGCTCAAGGGCGGCCTGGTCGAGCGCCGCGAAAGCTGGGTCAACTGGGACCCCGTGGACAACACCGTGCTGGCCAACGAGCAGGTGGTGGACGGGCGCGGCTGGCGCTCGGGCGCGCTGATCGAGCAGAAGAAGCTCTCGCAGTGGTTCCTCAAGATCACGCAATTCGCCCCGCAACTGCTTGAGGGCCTGTCCACCCTGCCGCGCTGGCCCGAGCGCGTGCGCACCATGCAGGAACGCTGGATCGGCCGCTCGGAAGGGGCGAAGGTCCGCTTCGGCCTGCACGAGCCACCCACGGGATTCGACACCGACCTTGATTCGGTCGAGGTGTTCACCACCCGCCCCGACACGCTGTTCGGCATGTCCTTCCTGGCCATTGCCGCCGACCACCCGCTGGCGGCCAAGGTGGCCGTGGGCAATGCGAAGGCGCAGGAATTCATTGCCGAATGCCAGCGCCTTGGCACATCGGAAGAAGCGATCGAAACCGCCGAGAAGCGTGGCTTCGACACCGGGCTACGGGTCAGCCACCCGTTCATGCCCGATAAATCCTTCCCGGTCTGGATCGCGAATTTCGTGCTGATGGATTACGGCACGGGCGCCGTGTTCGGCTGCCCCTGTGGCGACCAGCGCGACCTTGACTTCGCGCGCAAATACAACCTGCCCGTCACCCCGGTCATCCTGCCGCCAGGCGCCGAGGCCGGGACGTTCACCATGACCGACAAGGCCTGTGACGGCCACGGCACGCTGTTCAACTCCGGCTTCCTCGACGGGCTGGACACGGATGCGGCGAAGAAAGAGGCCATCACCCGGCTTGAGGGCATGGGCGTTGGCCAGGGCGTGGTCAACTGGCGGCTGCGCGACTGGGGCATTTCGCGCCAGCGCTACTGGGGCTGCCCGATCCCGGTCATCCACTGCACCGATTGCGGCGCGCAGCCCGTGCCCGATGACCAGCTGCCCGTAAAGCTGCCCGAGGACGTGACCTTCGACCGCCCCGGCAACCCGCTGGAACACCACCCCACCTGGAAGCACGTGGCCTGCCCCAACTGCGGCAAGCCCGCCCTACGCGAGACCGATACCTGCGACACCTTTGTCGATAGTTCATGGTATTTCGCCCGCTTTACGGCACCGCACGCGCCAACACCCACCGTGCCCGCTGCCGCCGATGGCTGGCTGCCGGTGGACCAGTATATCGGCGGCATCGAGCATGCGATCCTGCACCTGCTCTATGCCCGCTTCTTTACCCGCGCCATGCACGAGACCGGGCACCTGCATGTGGATGAGCCGTTCAACGGGCTGTTCACGCAGGGCATGGTCAACCACGAGAGCTACCGCGACGCGGAAGGAAACTGGCTCTACCCCGAGGAAGTCGAGCGCCGCGCGGACAGCGCCGTGCGCCGCGACAACGGCGCGCCGGTCACGATTGGCCGCGTGGAGAAGATGTCCAAGTCCAAGCGCAATACCGTGGCACCCGTGGCCATCATCGAGCGGTTTGGCGCGGATACGGCGCGGTGGTTCGTGCTGTCGGACAGCCCGCCCGAGCGCGACATGGAATGGACGGAATCGGGTGTCGCGGCCTCCGCGCGCTTCCTGCAGCGCCTGTTCCGCCTTGCACGCGCCGTGGCCGAACAGACTCCGGCGGATGCGCCCTGCCCCGCCACCCTTTCACGCGCAGCTGACGGGCTGCGCCGCGCAACACACCGCGCCATCGCCGCCGTAACCGAGGCGCTTGAAGGCTTCAGCGCCAACGTGGCCGTGGCCCGCCTGCATGAACTGACCTCCGCCCTGGCCGAGGCCGAGAAGGCGGCAGGCGAGGACGGCATGGCCTTTGCCCGCCGCGAGGCCGCCACCATGCTGGCCCTGCTCGCCGCCCCCATGGTGCCCCACCAGGCGGAAGCGATGATGGCGCTGCTTGAGCCCGGCGGCCAGCCCGTGGTGGAACGCGCCTGGCCTGCCGCCATCCCTGACCTGCTCAAGGCCAGCGAACTGACCATTGCGGTGCAGATCATGGGCAAGCTGCGCGGCACCATTGCCGTGGCCCCGGACACGCCCGCGGACAAGGTGATCGCCCTGGCGGAAGCCGAGCCGAACGTGGCCCGCCTGCTTGAAGGGGCGAGGATCGTCAAGCGCATCCATGTGCCCGGCCGCATCGTCAATTTCGTGGTTGCGAAATAGACATGGCCATTCCCGTCCGTCGCACCGGCGTGCTGTGCGCCCTGCTCATGCTGGCAGGGTGCGGCTTTTCCCCGATGTACAAGACGACGGGAAGCCATATCGGCCCGGATGGCAGGCCCACTGCCGGCAATGTGCTGGCCGAACTCAAGCAGGTCTATGTCGCGCGCATCAACGAGCGTTATGGCCAGTTGCTGCGCCAGGCCCTGCAACAGGACATGGGCGGCGCCGGGCCGGAAAACCCGACCCGTTACGTGCTGCGCATCCGCACCTACCTGATGAACGAGGCCGTGGACATCCACGCCGACAACACATCGGGCCGCACCCGCACCACAGCCTTTGCCCACTGGACGCTGGAAACCATGGCCAACGACCCGGAGATGCTGGCCGGGGGCGATGCCTCGGTGGTGGATGGCGTGAACAACAATTACGAGCAGTATTTCGCCCAGACCCTGAACCTTGAAGGCGTGCGCGCCCGCGTGGCCAAGAACCTGGGCGAGCAGGTCACGCAGCAGGTGGCCGCGTGGTTCCGCACCCATGCCAAGCCCGCCATCAGCGGCTCGGTGCGGGGGCAGAACCAGCCGCGCTACACCGACCCCAACGGCATCATCAACCCCAATAACCAGATGCCTGCCCAGCAACCCGGCGCCGACGGCATGCCCACCATGGCCACCGGCCGCACCGATGCCCAGCTCAACGGGGAAAACAACGGTGACATGATGACCCCCGATGAAAACGGCCCCATGGACAATACGCCCGACACCACCACGCAGGCCCCTGCCAGCACCCGTCGGGGCACGTCCACGCTCGAGAACGATGACATGTCTGGCATCAGCATCGGGGGCAACGAGAACCGGTGAAGATCGACGCCCGCTCCGTCAACGCGACCCTGAACGCGCCCGGCGCGCTGCGGGCCATCGTGCTGCATGGAGATGACGCCGGGCTGATCCGCGAACGGGCCACGACAGCGGCACGGGCCATATGCCCCGACCTCAACGACCCGTTTCGCGTGGCCATCCTGGGCCGCGAGGATCATGACCGGCTGGAGGAGGAAAGCACCGCCCTGTCACTGACCGGCGGGCGGCGCGTGATCTGGCTGCGCGAGGTGGGTGACAGCGTGCTGGCCGCCATGCAGCACTGCCTGGCGCAGGAGTCGGACACGCTGGTCATCCTTGAGGCGCCTGGCCTGGCCTCACGCTCAAAACTGCGCGCCTTTGCCGAAAAGGACCGGCATTGTGGCGTCATCGGCTGCTACCCCGAGGAAGGCCGCGCGCTTGAAGGCGCGATCCGGCACATGCTGGCGGGGCATAAGGTAGACATTGACCCCGATGCGCTGGGCTGGATGGTTGAACGCGCAGGGCCGGATCGTGCCGCTACCCGTAGCGAGGTGGAAAAACTGGCCCTGTTTGCCGGTGCCGGTGGCAGGCTGGGGCTGGAGGATGTGCGCGCCTGCGTGGGTGATGCGGCTGGCGTGTCGCTGGAGGATGCGGCGTTTGCCGCCATGGCGGGCGAGCGCGAAACCGCCGATGCCGCCGCCGAGCGCGCGCTGGTGACCGATGGCAGCAGCCCGGTGGCGCTGGCACGCGTGCTGCTGGGCCATATTCACCGCCTGCGCCGGGTGCGGCTGGCCATGGATGGCGGGATGGGCCGGGCAGAGGCCATGCGGCAGTTACGCCCGCCGGTCTTTTTCAAGCGCACGGACAGTTTCGGGCAGGCACTCAATGCCTGGTCGGCTGCCGCCCTGCTGCAGGCGGCACAGGATACGCAGGCGCTGGAACTGGCCTGCAAGCAGACCGGCAGCCCCGATATCGTGCTGGGGCTGCGGCATGTGGCCCGCCTGTGCGGCCTGGCGCAGAAGGCACGCAGGCGGCGCTAGCGGGAAAATTGCCCTTGCCCACGCGCATGGGCTCGGTTAGAAAGCTGGCAGTATGTCCGCGTAGCTCAGCCGGATAGAGCACAGGATTCCTGGTTTTCAAATTGGGCGCCATGACGGGAAACCCCATGGCGGATCTGCTCAAATTCGGGGAACGCTCTGGCGAAAGCCGTGCCAATCCCGAGCCAAGGCCGGTGTAACCGGCAAGGTGTAGAGACTGGATGGGCAGCACCTGTAGACCGCATGCGGTCCATGGTGAAGGGACAGTCCAGACCACGAACGCCATGCTCATGGCGGCGGTGAAAGCCGAAGTGGTATGAATCCTGGGGCCGTGGGTTCGAATCCCGCCGCGGACATACCCTTTTTTTCAGGCATGACCTGAATGAACAGGGAAAGACTTTTTCAGGTTCCTTTCCCACAACAGCCTTTTTCGCAAAAGCTGACCCCGGCATTGCCGCCCTTTCAAACAATGGGCCGCGACAGCGTCGGGGTGGCCAGCCCGGCGGCACAGGCCCGGATGATATTATCCGCCTGATGTACTGCCTGCATCGGGACACTGATCGATAACGCTCTGGAAAATCGATGCGGGCATATGCCCCGTGACCTCGCCATGATAGCCAACAATCTTGAAATCGAACCCCATTTTGGCGACCTAGTAGAATTCATCCTTTGACAGTTTGATGGCGCCGCGTTCCTCGATCAGGCAGCCGTCCGCGCCCATACAGGCATGAGCATCCGATCCCAGGTCGTTATAGGTGTATTGATGCCCGTCGCTCCACACGGTTACAGGCGACAGGCGACAGGCGACAGGCGACAGGCGACAGGCGACAGGCGACAGGCGACAGGCGACAGGCGACAGGCAGCTTATATGAGTTATATTCAATTCCCACCGCGTAGCCCTTGCCCTGCACATATGTGGCGATGGTATTCAATGTCTGGAGCAGTCCGGAATGATCCGTATGCTTGCCCGAAACACAGGCCGTGGCGCCAGTGTATTTGTCATGTACTATCTGCGGGTGGCTCGGACATCCGCCAAGAGCCAGCATGACAGCACCAGACCCTGAAACACTACTTGAAAACAACCCATTGATAAAAAATGATAAAAATTTTTGGGTGCCGCCTTTTTTCAAAAAGTCGGCGTTCTTCAAAGCTTTTTGAAAAAAGCTTCACCCAAAACTTTCTTCTGTTTTTGCCGCCACCTTCACGGGCAACAGGTTGGTGACTGTGCCTTTTGGCCGCATACCTCTTTCCTTTAGATTCCTGACGCGTGTGCGCGAAGTATGGGAACAGCATAAAAGTTCCCTTCACACTATTTTATTTATTCACAACCATAACGTGCAAACTGCAAACCGTACAGTTTACGGTTAGTAACTGTGTTATTTTTGCCAGATCACGTATCTATTACATATATTTATCTTTTTACGATTGTTGTCATTCATGGGGTAAATGTATGGTTAACGTATGGCCAGATCATGATCCGGCCCGCGCTCTGACACACTACCTCTTGTTTACCGTGCAAAGAGCACATCGGCATTTGTCATGAATGCCCAATACAGATTCACGTCTCCACACTTTTACTGATCATTGTTCGCACTCCGAACCTACAGGCTGGTGGATTACTGATGAATACCGACATCGCCATTATAGGGGCTGGTCCCTATGGTCTTTCCCTTGCGGCGCATCTGCGCGAGAGGGGGGTGAATTTCCGTATTTTCGGGCGGCCCATGGCGTTCTGGCGCGACCATGTGCCCGCTGCCCTGCGGCTCAAGGCGGAAGGCTTCGCGCTTGACCTGTTTGATCCCGCGCGGCAGTTCACGCTGGCGCAGTTCTGTCGTGCGCGGGGCTATCCCTACGCGCCAACGGGCGTGCCCATTCCCGCCGAAGTCTTTCGGGAATATGGCGAAACGTTCCAGAAAACCCACGTGCCCCAGCTCCGGCCCTTTCTGGTCACGCACCTTGCGCGCGCGGGCGAAGGCTTCACGCTACGCCTGGAAAATGGCGAGAGCGTCACGGCGCGCAACGTGGTGCTGGCGATAGGCATCGAGCATTTCGCCTACCTGCCTCCCGCCGTGCGCGACCTGCCGCGCACGCGGATCAGCCATACGTTTGACGAGACGGAGTTCGCCCGCTTTGCTGGCAAGCGCGTGGCGGTGATCGGGGCCGGGTCATCGGCGGTGGATACGGCGTGCTTTTTGCATGATGCGGGGGCAGAAACCTTCATCTGCACCCGGCGGCCCAAGATATGGATCAATAACCCGCCACAAAAACTCAGCCCGCTCAGGCGGCTGGTCACGCGCATCAGGAAACCCCTCTCCGGCCTTGGCACGGGCTGGCGCTCGCGCATGGCGTGTGACCTGCCCGATGTGTTTCACATGCTGCCCGCGCGCCTGCGGCTGCGCATTACGCGCGGGCATCTGGGGCCTGCCGCAGGCTGGGTGACCGGACAGGTCGTGCGCGAGAAGGTGCCGATCTGGCTCAACGTGGAACTCACCACCGCCACCATGCACGAGGGCGCCATTCACCTGACCTTGCGCGACAAACAGACCGGCCTGACCCGCACGGTGGATGTGGACCACGTCTTTCTGGGCACCGGCGTGCAGGTTGCCGTTGACAGGCTGCCTTTTATTGATCCGGCACTGGCGCGCGCCGTGCGCACGGAAGACAGCATGCCCGCGCTGTCCCGCCACTTCGAATCCAGCGTGCCGGGGCTGTATTTCATCGGCCCGATGGCGGCTGGCAGTTTTGGCCCGCTGCTGCGCTTTGCGTGGGGCGCGCGCTTTACCGCCCGCAGGCTGACGGCGCGGTTCAGGCGGCAACGCGCCTTTGCCCCCATCGCGCAGCCGGCTTTCGCGCCGTAATGCTTCCCCTGCCGGTCATGGCCGCCATGACCTGAACTGGAAAGTCCCGACCCATGAAAAACGATTTTACAGTTCTGATCGTCTCCTCCGTCTGGTGGTCCGCCATTACGCGGGCAGCGCTGGAATTCATCGAAAGCGGGGTGAGCGTGCATGCCATCTGCCCGCAGGGGCATTCGCTGCATTGCCTCGATGGCATCGAAAGTTTCAGCCGCTACCCCTATTTTGCCGCCCCCGGCGTTCTGGCCGAGGCCGTGGCCCGCATCAGGCCCGACCTGATCGTGCCTGCGGATGACCGGGTGGTGCTGGCCCTGCACCAGGCTTATGTCGAAGCCGATCCCGCTACCGAGGCAGGCCGCCTGTGCCGTGAAACCATTGTGCGTTCACTCGGGCAGCCTGAATTCTTCAGCTATGCCGAAACCCGGCTCAAGCTGATCGAGGCATTCCGGGCCAGGGGCGTGCCCACCCCTGCCGCGGCCGCCCTCGACACGGCGCAGGACCTGCGGGCATGGTGCGCGCGCACGCCCGGCCCGTGGGTGCTCAAGCGCGACCGGAGCTGGGGCGGGTCGGGCGTGGTCATTGCCGATACCCCGGCCGAGGCGATGACCGCCTTCCGCCGCCTGTCGCAGCCCGCGCGCATGGCCTGCGCGCTGCGCGTGCTGCTGGCCGATCGCGACATCTATTCCTTCATGGAGGCTTCAAGCCGCCGCCCCATGCCGGTCATGGCGCAGGCGCATGTGACCGGCATGCCTGCCAATATCATGGTGGCGTGCTGGCGCGGCGAGGTGATTGCCACGCTGGGGGCCAACGTGGTGGCCTATCAGGGGCGCACGGGGGCGGCCACGGTCATCGAGATCACCGATTCGGCGGATATGGCGCACGCGGCACGGGTGGCATGCGGCAGCCTGCAGCTATCGGGTTTTTTTGGGCTGGATTTTGTGCGTTGCGCCAGAACCGGCACCTATCACTTCATAGAAATGAACCCGCGCCTGACCCAGATCGGCCATCTGTGCCATAATGGCACAACACTGATCCGCAGCCTGCTGCGCCATGTGCGCGGCACACAGGTTGCCGTGACCTCACCCGACATGCTCGAGCTTGGCACACGCGCGCTCGTGGCGCTGTTCCCGCAGGTATTGCGGGCGGAAGCCGACAGCGTGCGCAATGCCTCCGCGTGGATCGATATTCCGTGGCGGCACCCGGCTTTGGTGGAGGAACTGCTGCGCCGCCCCTGGCCGCGCCGTGGCTCGGTGGCCCGGCTGGAGGAGCGCCTGCGACCCAACATGCCCTACGGCAAATCGGTGGACCGCAGCGAGGCCATGGGCAAACTCTCCACCCTGCTGCAGGCGGGCATGATTACCGACATGCCGCTGGCACTTTCGTAAACCCCATGCCCCGTTAAGACATTGCTTGAAAACAACTCATTGATAAAAGTTTTGAGGTGCCACCTTTTTTCAGAAAGGCGGTGCTCCTCGAAGCTTTTTGCAAAAAGCTTAACCAAAAAACGTCCTTATGATTTCTGGATGTTTTCCGGGCTGACTTTTCAGACAGTTTCTCATGTCTGAACGCAGACCACATGAATGCAAACGGGCCGCATGGCATCACCATGCGGCCCGTTGCGTAATCATAAGGGCGTAATGCCCCCTTCAATGCGGCTTGCCGTGGTCACCTGAAGACGGCGTAAAAACACCCACCCACAGAACAGTCTGAAAATTACGAACGCATCTGTTTTAAAGCTGTTTTCAAAACTTCAGGAAACGCCGCCCCCATGAAGCAGGGCGGCGCCCCGAAGGCTGTTAGAAAGCGGCCTGGATACGACCGGCCACGGAATTGCCATCACGGCCATACAGGTCATACAGCGCGCTGTTGCGGCTGACGATGATGTGGTTGAAGTCAAGCATGAAGCGGAAATGCCGGTTGGGATACCAGTTCACCCCTGCCGACCAGACCGTCTGCTGTCCGCCACGGATACCACCGGGAGTGCCCAGTGCGCTATCCAGATCCGCTACGCTGTAACGGGCAGACAGTTCCAGCGCGCCCCAGTAACCGTGGGCGGGGTCAAAGGCATGGTCAACACCCGGAGCGGCGAATGCACCTTCCTTGATGTTGTAGCTACGGGCCTTGCCAAACAGGGTGTAGTTGGCCGCGCCATAGTAACCCTGGAAATTGACGGAGCCACGGTTGGCGGCACTTGCACCGTAGTTATCACCACGGGTCACGCCGATGTGGTAGTATTCACCCTTCAGCACCAGGCGCTTCCAGCGGAAGCCAAGTTCGGGACCAGCCGACCAGATGCTGCCCACATTGCCCACCGTCGTGCTGAGGAACTTGGTGGTGGTCAGGTTGACTTCAGGCCCTTCGGAGAAGGTGTAGCTGCGCGAACCGCCATTCTCCGCAACCTTGAATGCGGTAATGCCAGACAGGCCAACATGCACGTCGATATCCTTCGACATGTAGGGACGGCCCGCCACGCGGAAGGTCGCACCGCTCTGGCTGTCGGCAATGCCGGTATAGCTGTTGACGCCGGTTACCTTTTCAGGCGAGCCGCCACGGCTGCCATAGCTCTGGCCGGTCACGTAACCCGCAATCCACCAGCGCTTGGCATAATGCAGTGCGCCGAGGCTCATGCGCGCATCGCCTGCGGCGATGTTACGCACGATATCGGTAATGGCGGGGCGTTCCATCATCTCGAATTCGTTCGAGCTTTCGGAGTCTTCTTCCGTCACGCGCGGCTGGAAGTAACCGGCGGTGATGACGGTGTTATGGAAGCCGGCATAGTTCAGGTTGGCTTCATACAACGTCGAGGCGCCATCGCCCGTGCCGTTACCGAAGTCAGGCGTGATGTTGGCAATCCAGTTCTTGTAACGGAACGAGATGGGAATACGCAGGCGGCGGGCGTTTTCGGCCAGGCTGGAGAAATCGCCACGCGCCTCGCCCCGGCGCGGGGACATGCCCATGAAGCCACCGATATCTTCATGGAAAGCAAGGCCGATGGACATGGCATACATGCCATCATCAGATGAAATGGTCGGGCGACCACCGGGGAAGCCCACCATCATGCCACCAAGGTGCAGCGCCTCTTCCTTTTCCGTCGCGGCGCGGAAGGAGGCCCAGGAGGAAGACACGCCACGGTCGGACGGCGGCGTGCCGAGATCGGCCTTCTGCATCACGCTGCCAAAATTGCTACCCGTGCCGGTGTCGCCACCGATATGGATGTCACGCGCATAGCTTTCGGGCAGGGGCTGGCCATTGGCGGCGGCAACCCGGCGGGCCTGAGCCGCGTTGGCGGCGGTGGTGTTGGGGGCGTGCACTTCAGCACGGGCAAGGCGCTGGCGCAGGACATTGATCTGGCCTGACATTTCACGCCGCATTTCCAGCATCTCGCGCTGCAGGGCCTGAATCTGGGCCGCATCGGAGGCGGATGCCGCGTGAGCCGACTGCAGGGAGCACGCCCCCCACAGGGCAGAGGAACCAAGCAACAGTGAAGCAGCTGAGCGGCGAATCATATTAACCATTCCGTAATGAAGAATGGGTTCATTTAAGGGCGCGACACAGTTTTGTGTGTTATGTTTCCGATACAGTTTCATGAAGGTTTTATGACAATCCTCCATACAGAAAAACCGCCCGGAAACCGGGCGGTCCTGTTACATCATTACTTGATGGGAGGTCTTATTTAGCGCTGTCCCACTGGCGCAGGATCTCGGTCCTGACCGTGGCGGGAACCGTGACGTAGTCAAGCTTGTAGGCCGCGGCATCGCCGCTCTTGAGCGCGTAGCCAAAGAACTTGCGCACCGCAGCGCCATGCTCGGCCTTGGCGGTGGGCACCGGCACGAGCACATAGGTGGGCGAGACAATCGGCCATGCACCCGCACCTGCCGTGTCGAGCAGGTCAACGGCGAAGTGGGAAGCGTCCTTCCAGTCCGCGGCCTCGGCAGCGCTCTTGAAGCTATCCATATCGGGGGCGACATAGGCGCCGCTATGGTTCTTCAGCTTCACGGTCACCATGTGCGCGTTGGCGGCGAAGGCATATTCGACATAACCGATCGCGCCCTCGGTGTTGCGCACGGAGGCGGCAACCCCATCATTGCCACGCGCGCCAATGCCACCGGGCCAGGCGATGGATGCGCCTGTGCCCTGCCCTTCGCGCCACTCGGGCGAGACACGGGCGAGATAGCCGGTAAACACCGCCGTCGTGCCCGAGCCATCGGCGCGGTGCACGGTGGCGACTGCCGTGTCAGGCAGTTTCACGCCAGGGTTGAGGGCGGCGATGCGCTTGTCGTTCCACTGCTCGATCTCGCCACGATAGATAGCGGCGAGCGTGGGGCCATCAAGCTGGATCTGGTTGGCGGCAATGCCCGGCAGGTTGATGACCGGCACGATGCCACCCATGACCGTGGGGAACTGGAACAGATGGGCGTTTTCCAGCTTCTGCGCGTCCATTGGCACGTCGGAAGCGCCAAAATCAACCGTGCCCGCCAGGATCTGGTTCTGCCCGGCAGAGGAGCCGACCGTCTGGTAATTCAGGTTGACGCCCGCAGCACTGCGCGCATCCGCCCCCCAGGCGCCATAGATGGGCGCGGCGAAGCTGGAACCGGCCCCTGTAATGTCAGCGGCATGGGCCATGACGGGCAGGGCGCTTGCCAGCAGGGCACAGGTAAGCATTCGAGCAGGAAAGGACATAATACTCATGTTCTCCGACATGAAGAATACAGACGCGTCTGGCCTTGCAGCCGACAGGCCGGAGAATAAAAAATTAACATCCGTAATGAAAATGATATGTCCATGACAGTTTTATGAAGGAAATATGAACCCCCAATACCTGCCACGGCCCCCCGTCAGGCGCGGCTGTACACATCCTCGAGCCGCACGATATCATCTTCGCCCAGATACGGGCCGGACTGCACCTCGATCAGCGTGAGCGGAATGCGGCCGGGATTTTTCAGCCGGTGCGTGGTTCCCAGCGGCAGGTAGACGCTCTCGTTCTCGCGCACCAGAATCTCCTCCTCATTGCGCGTGACCAGCGCCGTGCCTTCCACCACCACCCAGTGCTCGGCGCGGTGATAATGTTTCTGCAGCGACAGCATCTGCCCCGGCTCCACCACAATCCGCTTGACCTGGAAGCGGGTGCCCATGATCAGCGTTTCATAAAAGCCCCAGGGGCGGTAGCGGCGGCGATGGGCGGTGGCCTCGGGGCGGTTGGCCTTTTTAAGCCGGGCCACGATCGTTTTCACATCCTGCGCATGCTGGCGGTGGGTGACCAGCACCGCATCCTCATTGACCACCACAAGCAGGTCTTCCACCCCGCTCACCGCGGTCAGCACGCCATCGGTGCGCACGTAGCTGTTGGTGGTGTTATTGAGCACCACGTCGCCACTGACCACGTTGCCTGCGTCATCCTGCGGGCCGAGTTCCCACAGCGCATCCCAGCTACCCACGTCCGACCATCCGAAATCTCCGGGGATGACGGTCATGAGGTCCGTGCGCTCGGCCACGGCGTAATCGATCGAGATGTCGGGCGAGGCTGCGAAGGCGGTCGGGTCCAGCCGCTCAAAATCGATGTCGGAGCGCCGCTCGCGCACGGCCTCGCGCACGGCGGAGAGAACGGCGGGCTCGAATTTTTCCATCTCCTGCAACAGCGTCCGGGCGGTGAACACGAACATGCCCGAATTCCATAAAAAACGCCCCGAGCCGAACATGCGCCCGGCATTGGCCGCATCGGGCTTTTCAATAAACCGCTCGACCGCGAAGGCACCGTCATACCCCGCGAGCGGCGCCCCCTTTTCAATATAACCATAGCCGGTCTCGGCGCGCATGGGGGTCATGCCAAAGGTCACGATCCGCCCCGCGCGCGCCACCTGTGCCGCCAGCGCAAGTGCCGGGGTAACGTTCTGCGGCTTCTGCATCGCGGCATCGGCGGCCATGATCCACAGCACCGCATCGGGGTCGGTCTCGGCCGCGAGCACGGCGGCGGCGGCAATGGCGGGGGCGGAATTGCGCCCCACCGGCTCAAGCAGGATGCGCGGCGCGGTAATGCCCACCTCGCGCAACTGTTCGGCCATGATGAAGCGGTGCTCGTTGTTACACACCACGATGGGTGCGCTGAAACCCGGCCCGTGGCTGCGCAGCGCGGTTTCCTGCACCATGGTGCGCTGCGAGACCAGTGGCCAGAACTGCTTGGGGTAGGCACTGCGCGAGACAGGCCATAACCGGCTGCCACTCCCGCCTGACAGGATGACCGGAACCACGGACGAGGCAGGATGCGGGAGGGAAACGGTCATGGAAACTCCTGAAGCGAAACGGGATGCGGGATATTTACAAAGCGTTTAAAAATGAAGGAAGTTCTGGAATGCGCTTTTTTTCGGGAAGCGTCGAAGATCACGGCCTTTTTGCACGGAACCGCCCCCCGGGAATTCTGATCAGCGCCCTGTTTTAAAGCTGGCGCCTAGTGAATTTTCTGGGCATCGGCGCGCAGCACGTCAAGCGAGGTGCGCAACTGCATCTCCTTCTCGAAAGCGCTCATCTGCTCGCGCCGGTCGGCAAACAGGATGGCGTCGATGCGCAGGACCAGCTTGCGCAGCCGCCAGAACTGCTCGGCATCGACAATCAGCGTACGGGACATGTCTTCCAGCGCGCCGACCTGGATGTATTTGCTGTTGTGGAGCGGATCATCATGCAGTTCCTCCACGAAAATGGGCACGAAGCACAGCGCCACCGAACAGGGCGTGGGCGTGAAGGGGCGGGTTGCGTGGCCATCATACACCTTGGCGCGGGTGATATCGAACTTGGCATATTCCTTCAGCAGCCACGCCATCTGGGTGGGCGGGGCGATGCGGGCAAAGTCCGCGCGGGTGAAGTCAAGGAAGACCTTGCGGTCCCTGATGACGGTCTGGTCATCAAGGGCAAGCTGCTGGGCAAAGGCTGCTTCCTCCTGTGAATGCTTGATCAGGATATTATGCCGGGAAAAATTCGTTTCGCTGCGCGCGCTCCAGTTCAGGTAGAGCGCGAATGCCGCTCCCAGGCACAGCAGCACCGGCACGCTCATGCACGCCCACCAGTGCCGCCGCGCAAAGGCCCGCAGGCCCTTATCTTCATCCATCCGGGCCGGATACATGCACCCGATCTCCCTTATCTGCGCCCCAAGGTTGGACCCGCTTTTTCCGGGTCATGATAGCAGACGGACAACAAAGCTGTCATGTCGCGGGCATGCACAGAGCCGCCCCCTGCCCTTCCTGGCTGCCCGCCGCATCATATCCATCATGGTTGATAATACCAGAAAGATGCGGCCCGATTCCGATGCCGGGCCACGGCAGCACGACCCGCATGACCGGGCCTTTTATGACTGCACGGTACAGGATACGGCCTGCAACCCGCGCCCCAGCACCAGAAACCGCGCCTGCAATAATCAATTCTTAAGGGATGTGCCCTAGCAGGAAGGATGTGCCCCGGCACGCCCCATGATGCCCCCAGCCAAGGTAAGAGCCATTGTCCGCGGACCTGCTCCTGACACTGACACCGACGGAACAACAGGACCTCCAGCAGATCAGGGAGTCCGGCCAGTTCGACGCCGCTTTCTATCTCGCCACCTATACGGATGTGGCCGGATCGGAACTCGATCCCCTGCTGCATTACGTCAAATACGGCTACCGTGAAGGGCGGCAGCCCAACCGCAACTTCCGGCCCGATGCCTATCTGAGCCAGCACCCCGATGCCGGTGCCCGCAACCGCAATCCCTTCATCCACTTCCTGCACACGCATGCGGGCTGCCATGTGGCCCATCAGGGCCTGCTCACGCGCTTCCACCTCGAGGATCTGAGCATTGGCGTGCGCACGCTGGAGCAACTGCCGTTTTTTGAACCCGGCGCCTATCACGACAGCAACCGCGACCTCGACCGCGACATGACGGACATGGCCGAGCATGCCCTGCTGTATGGCGTGCCCGAAGGGCGGCGCATCTTCAGCCCGCTGCGCGTATCGGAAACGCTGGGCGCGCTGTGCGCGGCAAAGGGGCTGGATGATGCCGATTACCTCACCCCCGGCGGCCCGGTGCCCGAAAGCATCGGCGTCTATTCCAATTCAGCGGGGAATGTCTTCATCCACGAAATCGCGGCCGACCTGCATCGCAGCCTGAGCGAAGCCGGGCTGGACTGCCGCCTGCTTGATGAGACCGCCAGCATCGATGACCGGCCCGCGCTGTGCATTTTCGTCGCCCCGCATGAATTCTTTCACCTCGGGCGCGGGCGGGACTGGGCCACGGGCGCCATCATCCGCGATGCCATCATGTTCAATACCGAACAGCCCCAGACCCTGTGGTTCGAGCGTGGCCTGCCCTTCATGCTCATGGCCGCGGGCGTGATCGATATCTGCCACCAGATGGCCGAGAGCTTCCGGCAGGCCGGGCTGCCCGCCATCCATTTCACGCCCACGATCGGCACCGCGCGGGATTATCTGCAAAAAGACGACATGCAGCACCCCATGGCGCGCATCCTGCCGCCCGCATGCCGCAAGCGCCCCGACCCCAAGACCCCTTTTGCCGATCGCGGGCTGGATATCAGCTTTTTTGGCGGCCTCTCCGCCCACCGCGAGAAGTTCTTTGCCCGCAATGCCGGTTTTTTCGCGCAGTACCGCACCTATTTCTACTACCGCAAGTTCACGACACCCATCGATACCAGCCCGCGTGACCGGCCCCTCTCGCGCCTGGCCGCCCATGTGGCGGGGCATTCGCGCATTGCACTGAACATTCACCGCGATGATTACGGTTTTTTTGAATGGCACCGCATCGTCAAGGGCGCCATGGCCAATGGCGCGGTGGTGGTGTCCGAGCCGTGCCTGCCGCATCCGGTCTTCCGGGCGGGCGAACACTTCCTTGAGGAAACGGGCCGCCATATCCCCAACCTGATCGAGTGGCTGACCCACACGCCCCAGGGGCAGGCCAAAGCCGAAGCCATCCGCCAGAACGCCCTGAAACTGATTGGCACGCCATCGGGCAACCGGGCGTGCTGCACGCGCATCCGCGACTTTATCGCCCATGTATGGAGCACACCGGAAGAATGAGCATCGCTGCCCCCTGGATGGCGGCCGACCAGACCGCCTTCGCCTTCAGGCACCGCCGCAGGAAGCCTGCCGATCTGGTCAGCCTGTGCGTCACCAACTTCAATTATGGCTGCTACATCATTGAAGCCCTCGACTCCCTCGCGGCCCAGACCCACCCTGACCTTGAACTGGTGGTGGTGGATGACTGCTCGACCAGGGATGATTCGGTTGCGCTGATCACCGCATGGATGGAGGCAAACCACGCGCGTTTCTGGCGCTGCACGCTGGTGGTGCATACGCGCAACCTTGGCCCGTCAGCCGCGCGCAACACCGCGTTTCGCCATGCGGGCGGGGCGTTCGTGTTTGTCATGGATGCGGATAACATGATCTACCCCCGCGCCATTGCCCGCCTGCACGAGGCGGCGGTGGATGGCGGGTTTGACGCCACGTACTGCCAGCTCGAATATTTTGGCAAGGAACAGCGCATCGGCTCGGCTGACATATGGGACCCGGCCCAGATCGTGCGTGAAAACTACGTGGACGTGATGGCCCTGCTGCGCCGCGAGGCGTGGGTGGCGGTGGATGGCTACAGCCATATTGACGAAGGCTGGGAAGACTACGATTTCTGGCTGAAATTCATCGACCGCGACTTCCAGGCCGCCTACGTGCCCGAGATCCTGTGCCGCTACCGCGTGCATGGCAATTCGCGCACCACCAACGAGGCCTGGGTCGCGCATGAAAGCCTGCGCGCCATCATGGCCTTTCGCCACCCCGGGCTGAGCGCGCGCTATCGCCCCGCGCCTGCCGTGACAAAACCCTGAGAGAAGCCGCGTATTCCCGCCCACGCCGTCCTGTGCCTATATGGGGCCATGACGCCGCCTGACCACCTGCAAACGCCTGCCGCCCGCCGGATTATCGTAACCGGGTGCGACCATGCCTATTTTGAACTGGTGGCCGAACTCATCGCCTCCATCCGCGACCATGCCGACACGGCCATCGCCGTGATCGACTGCGGCATGACGGCAGGGCAGCGCACGGCATTGCAGGCGCAGGGCGTGCGACTGCTGGCACCCCATATTCCCGATTACGCGCCACGCCGCGCGCTGGCAAAGCGGCCTAGCCTTGCCATCAACATCAGCAAGCTGTGGCTTGACCAGATGCTACCTGATTTTGACCTGATCCTGTGGCTCGATGCCGATACATGGGTGCAGGACGGGCAGGCGCCTGAACGCATGTTTGCCGCGGCACAGAGCCAGACCCTCGCCATCGTGCCCGAAATCGGGGCCAAGCGGGCCGACCTGCTCGGCGTGCGCTGGATGTGCCCCGGCTGGATGCAGATCCGCTCGTTCCTGTATAAAAACGCCACCCGCGCCCGGTTGCCATTTGCCATCCGCAGGCGCATCGGGGCCAAGCCGCTGCTCAATGCGGGCGTGTTCTGCCTGCACCGCAATGCCCCCATCTGGCCCGTGCTGCGGCGGTGGCAGGCGCTGATCCTGCCCCGCCGCCACATGGCCTTTACGCAGGACCAGCTCTGCATTGCACTCGCGGTGTATATCGACGGCCTGCCCGTGACCTTTCTTGATAACAGCCACAACTATATCGGCCCCTGGCTGCTTGATGAGACCACGGGCACGCTGGCCAACCTGTTCTTTCCGCACGCGCCGGTGGGCATCGTGCACATGGCCTCGCAAAAGGCCATGCGCAGCGGGCTGGAGAACACCCTCACCATCCCGACCGTGCAGGGCGGGCAGGCTGCGGTCAATTTGCGCTATGGCGGCATGCGGGCGCGCTCGGCCCACGCGGGCTGAGCGACTGCCTGAAAAGTTGGCCCGGAAAACATCCAGCACTCATAAGAACGTTTCTGGTGAAGCTTTTTTCAAAAAGCTTCGAAGAACGCAGCCTTTTTGCAAAAAGGCTGCGCCCAAAAACTTTTATCAATGCGTTGTTTTCAAACAGTCTCCGAGCCTTTGGCCTGCTTTTCGGCACGGGCGGTCTGACAGTGCTCGGCGGCCTTGCGCAACTGCTCGGCAAGGTTGAGGGCCAGTTCAGGCGGCAGCACGGTCACCACGCGCCTGTCACCCTTGGGCATGTGCTCGGGCGCTGTCGCCATGAACAGGTCCATCACCACGATGGAATCCTGCACGGCCTCCGCCCCGCAGCTTACGGTGAGGTAGACCACGGCCCGACCGGCGGCGTCGCGTTCCTCTTTCATGGCGGGTTCTCCCTCGGGCGGGCGCATTCAGCGCGTGGTGGGGCGTGACGCATCACGCCGCAGTTGCAGGTTCAGGCCCTGTATGGTCTTGCGGGCCTGTGCGAGTTCTTCACGCAGGCGGGTGAGTTCCGCCTTCAGCGCCACAATTTCTGCCCGCAGGGCAGGAGGATGATCGGCCATGTGCAACATCTTCCTTGCAAATCAGGTTTTGGGGGCGGGCGACGCAAAACGGGCGCGCACCTGCTCGAACAGGGCGCGCGCGGCCATGTCCTTCGTATCGGTATGCTCGATATGGTGGCGCATGCGGGCAGCGATTTCATCACCATGCAGCACCTTTGCCTCGACGAGCATCTGCATGAGGTCCATGACAACGATCTGCTGGGCCGCGATCATCTTGACCACGGGCATGACCTTGGCCTGCGCCGCATCGCCCGCCGCCTGGGCCAGCGCCTTGCGCAGATGGTCCGTTTCAGCCTGATCGTTCATGATTGTGCTCCTCCGCTCTTGTCATCACGCGGCAGGCATGGTGATAGCAAACAGCCCGTGCAGCAATGCCGCCCACGCAGGGCGGCCCATAGGCGGATGCCACACCTCCCGCCCTTCAGGACCGTAAACCGCCATGCCGCCCCCCACCATCCCCGATGATGAATTACATGTGACCTACATCCTGGCCTCGGGACCGGGCGGGCAGAACGTCAATAAGGTGGCAACGGCGGCGCAGTTGCGTTTCGATGCGCGCAATTCCCCTTCACTCTCCGCCCGCGTCAAGAGCAGGCTGGTTACGGTTGCGGGCAGCCGTATGACGGCGGATGGCGTGATCGTGCTGACCGCGCGGCGCTTTCGCAGCCAGATCCGCAACCGCGAGGATGCCGTGGCCCGCCTGCATGAGATGATTGCCGAGGCCAGCCATGTGCAGGCCTACCGCGTGCCCACCCGCCCCTCGCGCACGCAGCGCCGCAAGCAGGTGGACAACAAGAAGCACCGCAGCCGCATCAAGCAGGGCCGCAGCGGCAACCACATGGACTGAAGATAAAAAAGAAAAGTTTTTGGCGAAGCTTTTTTCAAAAAGCTTCAGAAGAACACCGCCTTTTCGAAAAAAGGCGGCGCCCGAAACTTCCTCCCTCACCCCTTCCCGGTCACCTTCTGCCCCTTGGGCGGCGCGGGCACGGGCGTATGTTCCGTCCAGCCGCCGCCAAGGGCGCGGTAGAGGGTGATGAGGTTCTGGTAACGCGACACCGCAATCCAGATCTGCCACTGCTGGGCCTGCAACAGCGTGCGCTGCGACACCAGCGAGGTGAGGTAGGAATCCGTCCCTGCCCTGTAGCGCATCATGGCCAGGCTGTACGCATCGGCCGAGGTCGAGACATACCGGTCCATCTGCCCCGTCTCGTCGCGATAGGTGTCACGCGCGGCCAGCGCATCCGCCACTTCACGGAAGGCGGACTGCACCGCCTTTTCATATGCCGCAGCCTTCGAGGCCCGCATGGCGCGCGAGGCCTTCAGGTTGCCGCTGTTCTGCCCCCAGTTGAGCAGGGGCACCTGCAACTGCGGCGACACGCCCCATGTGGTTGCAGCCGAGGTAAACAGCTTGTGCGGCTGAAGGCTGCTGATGCCATCGGATGCGGTGAGCGTGATACGCGGGTAGAACGCCGCCTTGGCCGCGCCAATATCGGCATTGGCGGCCAGCAGGTCATGCTCGGCGGCCATGATGTCGGGGCGGTGTTCAAGCACCTCGCCGGGCAGGCCCGGCGGCAGGTCCTGCATGATGGTCTGCTGCCCCAGCGGGCTGGCAGGCGGCAGGTTATCGGGGATGGGCTCGCCGATGAGCATGGTCAGCAGGTTCTCATCCTGCCGCACATGCCGGCGCGATTCATCGCGGAAGGCCCCGCTCTGCGCCACCTGTGTTTCCGTCTGGCGCAGGGTCATCTGGTCGGTCTCGCCATGGGCGAAGCGGGCCTTGACCATCTCCAGCGTGGCTTCCTGCGAGGTCATCGTCTCATCGGACAGGCGCAGCGAAGCCTGGTCGCCCAGCCACGAAACATAGGCCGTGGCCACCTGTGAGATGATGCTGATCAGCATGGCGCGCGCGTTTTCGCGCTGCATCAGCGCATGTTCCGCCGCCTCGCGCGACATGCTGCGGATGCGCCCGAACAGATCGATCTCATACGACGAGACGCCAATGCCCATCTGGTAATATTTGAACATGGGCGGGTTGCCGGTATCGAGGCCAGGCGCAAAGCTCAGGCCGGCGGCATCCGATGGCCCCTGGAACATCGCCTCGCCACCGCCACTGATGGCAGGGAACAGGCTGGCATGCTGGATGTCAAACTGCCCCTGCGCGCGGCGGATATCGGCTGCCGCCTCCCGCAGGTCGCGGTTTTGCCGGATGGCGATGGCAATCAGCACCCTGAGCCGGGGGTCGGTAAAGAATTCCGCCCAGCCCAGATTGGCCGCGAGCGGGTTCTCGGCCACCGCGTCGCCCGTGGTGGCGTAAGCGGGCCATGCCTTGGCCAGCGGCGGGGTGGGGCGCTTGTAATGCGGGATCATGGTGCAGCCCGCCAGCAGCATGGCCGCAAGCGTTGCGGCACCGGCCCGCCTGAGTGTGGGGAGAACGGTCATTGCATTACGCTCCCTTGGTCCGCTCGGACAGGCGCCTGACGCGGAACAGGCGCAGCACCACCACAAAGAACAGCGGCACGAAATACACCGCCAGCAGGGTGGCCGTGAGCATGCCGCCCACCACGGCCGTGCCGATGGCGACACGCGCCGCCGAACCGGCCCCCGAGGCAATGGCCAGCGGAAACACGCCCACCACGAAGGCGATGGACGTCATGAGAATGGGGCGCAGGCGCTCGCGGCCTGCTTCAAGCACCGATTCCTCAAGTGTTGCCCCGTTCTCGAAAAACGCCTTGGCGAATTCCACGATCAGGATGGCGTTCTTCACCGCCAGCCCCACCGTGGTCAGCAGCCCGACCTGGAAATACACGTCATTGGCCATGCCGCGCAGCAGGGTGGCCACGATCGCACCCAGCACGCCCAGCGGAATGACCAGCAGCACGGCAAACGGAATGGCCCAGCTTTCATACAACGCCGCCAGGCAGAACAGGATGACGATCACCGCCAGCGTGTAAAGCGGCCCGGTGGAAGAGCCCGAGGCCATCTGCTCGAACGAAAGCCCGGTCCACTCATACCCCACGCCGGTGGGCAGCTTGGCCAGGATTTCCTTCATGGCAGCGATCGAATCTCCCGAACTGTAACCCGCGGCGGGCTGGCCAAGGATTTCGAAGGCATTGAGGCCGTTATAGTCCTCGACCTTCTGCGGCCCCATGATCCACTGCCCGGACACGAAGGCGTTGAACGGCACCATGCTGCCGGTGGCGTTGCGGATATACCATTTGCTCAGGTCATCGGGGATCATGCGCGCATCGGGCTCGCCCTGAATGTAGACCTGCTTCACGCGGTCATCACGCAGGAACTGGTTGACATAGATCGACCCCAGCGCCCCCTCGATGGTGGTGTTGATGTCGGCAATGGTGATGCCCAGCGCATTGGCCTTCTCGCGGTCGATATCGAGCTGGAACTGCGGCGCGTCTTCCATGCCGTTGGGGCGCACGGCGGTCAGGCGGCGGTCTTTCGCCGCCATGCCCAGCACCATGTTGCGCGCCGCGAGCATTTTGGTGTGGCCAAGGTGGCCACGGTCTTCCAGTTCAAGGTCGAAGCCGGTGGCGTTGCCGAGTTCCAGCACGGCGGGCGGGTTGACGGCAAAGATCTGGGCGACCGGATCGGTCCAGAAATGCATCATGATGCGCATGGCAATCGCAGCCGAGGTCTGGCTGGCGGCGGGCCGCTCATCCCAGTCCTTGAGCCGGATGAAGAAGGCGCCCGCAGTCTGCCCCTGGCCTGCAAAGTTGAACCCGTTCGTGGAATAGACGGATTCGACATTGTTGCCCTCGGTCCTGAGCACGTAGTCGGCAATCTTGCGGTTGACGGCCGCCGTCTCCTCCAGCGTGGCCCCCGCGGGCATGGTGACCTGGCCAAAGATCAGGCCCTGGTCCTCATCAGGCAGGAAGCCTGAGGGCAGGCGCATGAACAGCCAGCCCACGCCCACCGTAATCAGCACGAACATCAGCATGGACAGGCCCGCATGCCCGAGCACGCGGCCCACCCCGTTCTGGTAGGCCGTGGTCATGCGCGCGAAATGGCGGTTGAACCAGCCTGCGGCCCCGGTGGTCTTTTCATGCGTGCCGGGCTTGAGCATGGTGGCGCACAGGGCCGGGGTCATGACCATGGCCACCACCACCGAAAGCCACATGGCCGCGACGATGGTGATGGAAAACTGCCGGTAGATCACGCCCGTCGAGCCGCCAAAGGCCGCCATGGGCAGGAACACCGCCGTGAGCACCAGCACGATGCCGACCAGCGCGCCCGAGATCTCGTCCATCGACTGCCGGGCCGCATCACGCGGGGAGAGCTTCTTCTCGGTCATGACGCGCTCGACATTTTCCACCACCACGATGGCGTCATCGACCAGAAGGCCCACGGCCAGCACCATGGCCAGCATGGTCAGCGTGTTGATGGAAAAGCCAAGGGCAGCCAGGATGCCGAACGTGCCCAGCAGCACCACCGGCACCGCGATGGTGGGGATCAGTGTGGCGCGGAAGTTCTGCAAGAACACCAGCATGACCAGGAACACCAGCGCGATCGCCTCGATCAGCGTAATGACCACTTCCTTGATCGACAGCACGATGAAGGGTTCGGTATCAAGCGGATAGACGGTTTTCAGCCCCGGCGGGAAGAACTGCTCGAGTTCCTTTATCTGCTCGCGCACCGCGTTCTCGGTCTGGAGCTGGTTGGCGCCGGGGGCGAGCTTGAGCGCCATGCCCGAGGCCGGCATGTTGTTGTAGTAGGAATGGGTGTTGTAGGTCTGCGGCCCCAGTTCGACGCGGGCCACGTCACGGATGCGCACCTGCGAGCCATCCTGCTGCACCTTGAGCAGGATCTTCTCGAACGCCTCGGCCGAGCGCAGGCGCGTCGGCCCGATGATGGTCGCATCCAGCCGCACGCCCTTTACCGCCGGCACGCCGCCAAGTTCACCCGATGAAACCTGGATGTTCTGCGTCTGGATCGCGGTCTGCACATCGCCCACTGTCAGGCCGTATTTGTACAGCTTCGACGGGTCGAGCCAGATGCGCATGGCGTATTCCGCGCCGAACAGCGTGTGATCGCCCACGCCGGTCACGCGGCTGAGCGGATCAGAGATGTTCGATGCCACGTAATCGGCGATGTCAGCGCCGGTCATGCTGTTATCGGTCGAGATGAAGCCGAGCACCATCATGAAGTTCTTGACGGCCTTGGTAATGCTCAGGCCCTGCGCGGTCACTTCCTGCGGCAGCTTGGGCTGGGCAAGCTGGAGCTTGTTCTGCACCTGCACCTGCGCAATGTCAGGGTTGGTGCCCTGCGCGAAGGTCAGGTCGATTTCCATCTGCCCCGAGGCATAGGACTGCGAGGAGATGTATTCGAGGTGATCGAGCCCGAACATCTGCTGCAGGATGGGGCGCACCACCGTATCGTTCACCGTATCGGCCGAAGCACCCGGATAGGTCACGGTAATGGCGATCTGCGGCGGCGCGATGGAGGGATACTGCGCGATGGGCAGGCGGAAGATCGACACCCCGCCCACGAGCATGATGATCAGCCCGATCACCCATGCGAAGATGGGCCGGTCAATGAAAAAGCGCGACAGAGACATGGGGGGTTATCCTGCCTTGGCCGGTTCGGCGGCGTCCTGCGGGGCGACGGTGTCGCCGGAGTGGATTTTCTGCACGCCCTCAAGCACCACGCGCTCGCCGCTTTTCAGCCCGTCGGTCACCAGCCAGTCCGTGCCGATGGCCTGCCCGACCATGATGGCGCGCAGGCTGACCTTGTTATCGGCATCGACCACCCATACCTGCGGGTCACCGTGGGAGTTGCGCTGCACGGCCTGCTGCGGCACCAGCAGGGCGGTGGGGTCAAGACCCTCCGCCAGTTGGGCATGCACGTACATGCCGGGCAGCAGCAGCCGCTCGGGGTTGGGCATGACCGCGCGGACCACGACGGTGGCGGTGGCTTCATCCACGTTCACTTCCGAGAACTGCATGCTGCCGGAATGCTCGTAGGTCGTGCCATCTTCCAGGGTCACGGTAATGGAGGCGGCATTGTCGCCCGCGCGCGTCAGCCGCCCCTGCGCCAGCTCGCGCTTGAAGCGCAGCAGTTCGGTCGCGGGCAGGTTCACATCCACATAGATCGGGTCAAGCCGGGTGACGATGGCGACGTTGTTGGTCTGGTTGGCGGTGACCAGCGCACCCACGGTCAGGATGGAGCGACCGATGCGGCCCGTGATCGGGGCATTCATGTGGGTGTAGCCCAGATCGACCGTGGCGCGCTCGAGCTGGCCCTTCGCACTCAGGATATCGCCCTGGGCCGCGCGTTCGGCGGCCAGCGCGTCATCATATTCCTGCTGGCTCACGGCATGGGCCTTGAGCAGCGGCCCGTAGCGGGTAAGCTTGGCGCGCGCCGTGACCTCGCTGCCCTGGGCATGCAATAGCTGGCCCTGGGCGCTGTCCACTGCCGCCTGATAGATGCTGGGATCGATCTGGTAGAGCTGCTGGCCCACCTGCACGTCCGTGCCTTCAACGAACAGGCGCTTCTGGATCACGCCGCTGACCTGCGGGCGCACCTGCGCGATCTCGAACGCTTCGGTGCGGCCGGGAAGCTGGGTGTGAATTTCCACCGGGGCGGCCTTGAGCGTCATGACCGTAACGGGCTGGGGCGGCATCTTGTGGGGGGCGGCATGCTTCTGGCACCCCGCCAGGGCGAGTATCAGAGCCGCCGGGGCTACGACACGGGAATATTGCATCATGGTCACCAACCGGCTTGAGGGCCGTAATCTAAAAATGTTTCTGAATCACGTCCGTGCTGTTTGCCGCACATGGCCGCCATAGGAAAGCCAAATAAGGAAACCATTTGGTTTTCAATGAATGGAAAACTATATCGTCTCCATAAGGCGGTCAAGCAGGGCACCCATTCAAAAATGGCCGGAGCAGATTACGAATGAGCAAGATTGGACGGGAAGGACACGGCTCCATGCATGATAACTGTGATACCCCGCGCCGCGGCCCCGGTCGCCCCCCGGAAATGGAGGAATGCGAACGCCGTGAACGTATTCTCGACGCAGCCAGCGAAGTGTTGCAGAAATGCGGCTATCATGCGGCCTCGATGGACAAGGTGGCCCAGCATTCCGCCATGTCCAAGCGCACGCTGTACCTCATGTTCCATTCCAAGCAGGACCTGTTCCACACGCTGGTCAGCAACAGGCTGTTCAATGTCAGCCTCGGCAAATGCCTGCACATGGCCGACCCGGTGGAAGAGCTGACCGAACTGCTCATGCGCCTTGGCGGCGTGATCCTGCGGCCTGATCGCATCAGCCTGATCCGCGCGCTCGTTACCGAATCGCCACAATCGGAAGACATCCGCCAGATCCTGACCAGCCTGCGCGCGGGCGGAAAGGACAATGTGCTCACCGCCTGGCTCGACCGTTACGTGCGGGCGCGGAACGGGCCGATGGAGAATATATCGATGTACGGCAACATGCTGTTTGGCATGACCATTGGCGACCTGATGCTGCAAAACCTGGCCTGCGCGCCTGATCAGTCATGGAGCGAGCAGAACATACGGCCGCGTTTTCGCAGGGCTGTGCAGATTTTCCTGACGGGCTTCACCGATGGTTGCCCTGCAGCTTCACAGAGCGTTTAAAAATAGCGCTTCGCGTTTCGAAGTGCCGCTTTTGTTTACTGACAGCGGCTGCACCTGAAGCTTTTTGAAAAAAGCTTCACCAAAAACTTTCCGATTATTGCTGAACCGGCTTTTCCGCTTCAGGTGGCCCGGCTTGCGTGCCGCCTGCGGGCGCCACGCCATATGGCCCTCCTTCCAGAACCTCCAGGCACAGCACGCCCAGCCTGCCGGGGTGGCGCGGTCCGAGATGCAGTAATGCGCGTCCATCCGTCCAGCGGCAGGGTTCGGGGCGCGGGGCGTAAAAACCATCATGCCACCCTGCAGGCGCCTTCTGGGCCAGGTGCATGACGATATGGCGGGCCACGGTGCCTTCAAACAGCTTGATATGCCGGACCAGCACGCCACGCGGGCGGTGGTCATCGGCACAGGCACCAACCATGCTGACCGGGCCGACGGTGCGCGACATGATCCGCACGGTGCCCACGCCGGGGGGCAGCATGAAGACCGCATAACGATTGGCCTCGCGCATCTTGCGCAGGGTAATGCCCTGATCGGTCACGAGGTGAAGATCGGCATCATGCGTTGTCGCGGCGGCGGCTTCCACCCTTTCCGGCGTGGGATCCGCGCCTGGCATGACGCCATTGGGGGGCATGCCACCCGTGTTGGAACGGCTCATACCCGTGGTTAGGCCACCAGACATTTTCTTCCCCCCATGGCATAAATTCCAGTTCCAGCAAGGCAACAGCGCCAAAACTGACATGGAGGAAAAATATCGGCGGAAAGAATTAAAAATATTCTAAGATGGCGCCTGAAAACTCAGGCCTGCGCATGTCCTGCACTCATGGAAAATTTTGGGCTGCCCACTTTTTCAAAGGTAGCGTTCTTTGAAGCTTTTCCTGATTTGGCATTTTACAATAAAAACAAATTGTATTCTTCAATAACGGTTTTATTTGAATGCATTCCCCGGGCCATGCCTTCAGGGGCATAACAGGCGCGGATGCAGCCCTGCCGCTCATTTTTATAATCTCCTGCATCATGCGGTCCCGCGCTATCGTGATAACAGGCGTGTGAGAATAAGGGAGAAACCGCGTGAGTCAGACGTGGGGTGATTTTCAGGCTGTCGTGCAGTTATCGGCGGGCCTGAATGTAGCTATTCTCAGCTTTGTGGATATCAGCCTGCCCGCCATAAAGGAACGCCGGCACGTCTTCGCCAAGGCCCAGCAGGAACTCGACATGCACCGCTCGGCACCGGGCAAGGTGACCTCCGCCGCCCAACTCGAGCATGACTGCCAGGTCGATGAAATGAGCCAGAAGCTTTACCTGCTGTGGAAGCAATCCTCATCATTCAGCAGCGAGGAAGATTCCCTTATCCATTCCACCGGCATCCTGGGCTTTATCGGCGCGGCACTCAGCCTGTTCCTGCTGTGGTATTCAGCGGAATATTATGATGCCGGCATCAACGTGACCGGCAAATTCGTAATCGGCCTGTCATTCTGTTCACTCATCGGGGCGTTCATCATCAATTTCATGACCGCATCCCAGGCCAACGTCTATACCAAGCAATGCAACCAGATCCGCGCGGAAATGCGGCAGAAGCTGTAAGGCCTGCACGGCTGTTCTCCGCCAGCGGGTCTCCTTACCCCGGCGCGTAATGCAGCATGAGCATGCCATGCACTTCATCCCAACTGCCTGAGCGCGAATAGCCGCCTTCCGCCCCCAGCCGCAGGGAGGGCGTCAGCTGATAGACCGCCCGCGCCAGCACGTTGCCCGCAAGCCCCCCGGTGGACTGGCCCGCATATTGCGCGCGCGCCGCCATTCCGCCTTCCCCCATGGGGAACATCGCCGTGGCATGCTCGGTGTAGTGCTGGTAGCCCGCCTCGCCCTTGAACAGCCAGGTCCACCGTCCCGCATGCCCGTCATAGGTCAGCGGCACCAGGGCCGCCATGAACGCATGCGGCGAGAAGTAGCCCCCCTGCCCCCAGGTGAAGAAATACGTGTTGCGCTTATAGCCAAAATACACGAGGTCCAGCCCCAGCCGCACGTGATGGGCGTCGTTGCGGTGCCAGACCAGGGCGGACCCGCCCGCACCGGCCTCGCTCTCGTGGTTGGCCACCGTATGCGTGCCCTGCATCACCGCGTAGCCACCGCCAGCATACAGGTTGTAGCCCGGCTGCGCCCATTCCAGTTGCCCATGCCCACGGTTGCGCGTGACCCCGCCCCAGACCTGCCCCGTGCCGGGGTCGCGCGCGCCGGAATAGGCCAGCAGGCTGTCGGTCACCGCGCGGCGCTCGCCGGTCAGGCGCAGGGTCAGGTTGTGGGTCAGGTGCGGGGTGAGTTCAATGCCGCCCAGCACATTGGTCGTGGTGAAGCCCAGCGGCGTCGAGCCGACATCAGCCGCCAGCCACCGCCACTGGTAATGCGCCGACAGCGCCACCCCCGCCACGGCGGCAGGCACGTGAAAGCCCGGCCGCACGCCATTGGCCGCAACACTGCCATATTGCTGCGCGGTGGCACTCGAGGCCACCGGATCGCCCGACATGAGCACGCTGGGCATGACCGAGAAGGCAAGCTGGTGCTGCGTGGAGGAGAACGGCATGATGGCGGTCATGGGAATATTGACCACCGTCATGTGGCCCAGCCCTGGCTGGCCCGAACGGTCGCGGATCTCGAGGTTGCCATCCGCCTGCGGTGCAAGCGCGCGCGACAGGTAGCCAGCCTGCCGGTCAAGCGCCTGCACGGGGGGCAGATGTGGGTCGTAATGATAGACCTCCGGCATGCCTGCGCCCATGCCGGGCACGAAATTCGTGCTGATATCGGGCCATTCATCCGCCGCCCGCGTGCGCTGCGGGGCGCAGCCTGCATCAATGCGCGTGCCGTGGCCGGTGGTGTCATCCTCATCGGGGCGGGGCGTGCAGTCGAGCGCACGGGCGCGCTGCACGTCATGCAGGCGGCGGCGGTCGTGGCCGGTCAGGCCATCAATCTCGGCCTGAATTTCCCACGTATCGCCCCATTGCGGGTGGGTGGCCTGCAGGGTGCTGGCCATGTCGCGCGCCGCGCGTTCATCACCGCTGGCCAGGCTGTCTCGCGCAAGGGCGGCCTGGGCCATCCTGTCATCGGGGCGCTGGGCCAGCGCCCTGCGGTCATAGGCCACGGCCTCGCCGGGCAGCCTGCGGGCGGAATCAACACGCCCGCGCGCCAGAAGCAGGTCGGCATCGTTCGGGTTCTGCGCCAGCAGCGGGTCGAGCAGGCGGCGGGCGGCATCGGGGTGACCGTCAAGATCATCACGGTCCGCCTGCGCAATCGCAAGACTACGCTGCATGTCGCGCAGGTCACGGGCCTGCGCGGGCGTAAGATGCCCGCCCTGCATGATGGTGGGCAGGCCGTCGAGCACGCGCTGCGCGGCCACGGGGTCATCCATCTGCATGAACAGGCCCGCGTAAGACAGGCTCTGGTTGACACTCACATGCCCGGCACTGCCCGCAAGGGCGCGGTGCAGCACGCCTGCAGCCGTCGCCACGGGCGCGTGGCGCCTGAGCAGCGCATCCACCACCAGCCGCGCCTGCGTGCCCTCGGGGTCGGGCAGGACGGGCATGGTTTCAAGCAGCGGAATGGCCTGCCCGTCATCGGCGGGCAGCGTGCGAATCTGGTGCCACAGCCTGACCTGCGCCACGCCATCGGCCATGGCCGGGGTAATGTCCGCGCGCGGCAGGCGGGCAAGCAGCGCATCGGCGCGCGGCATGTCCTGATCAAGCAGGGCGAAGCTGAAGCAGGCCTGCAGGTCCTCATCGCTTGCGGGCGTGGGGGTGCATAGCGGCGTCATCAGCGCGCGCGCGCGTGTGGCCTGCCCCTGCGCCAGCCATAGCTGGGCCAGATGCAGGCGCAGCCAGCCATTGCGTGGCGCGTCACGCACGGCCTGCGCAAGCAGCACGGCCCGCCTGGCAGGGTCTGGCTCGCTCTCGGCCATGCTGCCGAGCAGCCCCGCCTCAAGGGTGGTCACGCCGGGGTAATGCGCGGCCCGCAGGCGCGTAATCCAGCCTTCGGCCTCGCCAAGCCTGCCCTCCTCGATCAGCACGTCGGACAGGGCAGCAGCAGCGGGCATGTCGCCGGGCGCCATCTGCAGCACCATGCGCCACTCTGCCTCGGCCTGCGCAAGCTGGTGGCGCGACTGTTCAATAATGGCCCGCACCCGCACGGTATCAACAATCCGGCCGTGGTCTTTTTCCACGGCGGGCAGCATGGCCCATGCTTCCTCATACTGGTGGCGGGCCACCAGTGCCCAGAGCCGCGCAAGCTGCGGGTCGCCGCCCGGAGCATCCAGCCCGGCAAGGGCGGCACTTATGCCCTCATTCGTGGGGGCAAGGGCGTGCGCCTGCTCCAGAAAAGCGCGGGCGGCCTTCACATCGCCCCGGCGCTGGGCCACAAGGCCAAGGCCCTCGAGCGCCTCGGAGCGCGGCGTGGTGCCGCCCTGCATTGATGTGTGGAAATCGCTTTCCGCCTGCTCCAGTTCCCCATGCGCCAGCGCGTGGTAGCCCGCCCCCACCAGCGCCAGATGTTCGGCCAGCGCGCGGGCGGCCTCCTGCGCCTGGAGGCGGCTGGCCATGTCCGTATCATCAGGGTGCAGCGCCAGCCATTCGCGGTAATAGGGGGCGGCCTGCGGGTCCGTGCCCATCCAGTCCAGCGTCTTGCGCCATGACTGCGTCGCCTCGTCACGAATGAAATCCGGCGTGGCGGAAGAGGTGGCGAGCGCGCGCATGTCCTCGATCGCATCAACGCGGGTGGCCGGGCGGTAGCTCAGGGCCTGCGCCAGCGCCATGCGGATTTCAAGATCATGCGGCAAAAGGCTGCCCAGCGCGCGCAGGCGCTGCGTGGCCTCCGCATAGCCCAGTATCGAGCCGGACAGCACGCGGTCATATTCCAGCTCCGCTTCGGGCAAAGGGTGGCCGCCATGGTAAATGCCGCGGTAGGCCAGCGTGGCCTGCAAATTCCTGCCCGCATCCGCCAGCGCCCGTGCATGCGCCAGCGCCGCCGGGTCAACCACCCCCTGCCCGATCCAGCCCTGCAGGGCGTCAACCTGTGCCTGCGCGCCCCCCTGCGCCTGAAGGGCCTGCACGGTCGCGCGTGCGCCCGCCATGTCATTTTCATGCACCTGCACGGCACCGAGCATGAGGCGGGCTTCCAGATTGTCCGGCTCGATACGCAGCGCGCGCTCTAGCGCGTGCCGGGCATGGTCGTCATCGCCGTGATGGATCCAGAACGCACCTTCTTCTATCTGCGCGTTGAGAATGCCCTCGGCATAGCGCACGGGGGCCTGCGCCCACGCGGGCGCGCACAGGCTGAACAGCCCGGCAAGGGCAACGCCGCCCCATGCCCTTGCCCCCGCGCCACGCCGGGCCGCAAGCTGGACGCGACGGAACGCGAAAGGCCGGTCATTCATGGTCATGCTCACAGGTCGCCCGTCAGATCATCGTTCAGGATGCGCCGCCTGCTGCGCGCGCCAAGTACCGTCATGGCCCAGAAGGTGCCGCACAGCGCGGACAGCCCCCCCAGCCCGCACAGCAGCAGCGGATGGCCGCCCAGATACCAGTCCGGCAGCATCCATGCGGGCATGTGGCCAACGGTATAGAGTCCGCCCGTGCGGTATTCATCCAGCCTGCCCCCGTGGCGGATCACCATATCGCCCTGAAAGCGCTGCATCGTGGCGGGGCCGCGCAGGTCATGCATCATGGCGGGCAATGCAGCGGGCACGCCGCCAAGCACGGCCACGACGGAACGGTGCGCGGCAAAGGGCGACTGCGCCGCCACCACCGCGCCTTCGGTCAGGTTATATGTCGGTTCAGGCGCGCCGGGGTGCATCACCCGCATGCGCAGGCGGCGCGGCAGCGAAGGGCCGCGCACGTAACCCGCCAGCGCCAGCGCCGCCTGCCCGTTGCCCAGCCCGTCAAGCGTGGAAAAGATCAGGATATCGCCGGTAATCGTGTCATCGACCGACATGTCGGTGGTCCGCACGCTCACGCCGGTGGCGGGGTAGCGGTTGATCGCACCTGCAAAGCCCATCATGTCCACAAAGGCGGCCAGCGTGTCGGGGGCGGGGTGGGGCGGCAGCAGCACGGTCGTTTCCGACAGGTCGGCCATGCGCGAGAACGGAAAGGCGGAAGAGGCGAACATCGCCACGTCAGGCAGCACCGCGAAATGCCGCGACTTGGAAAAATCAATGGTGGAGGACGGGTCAAGTTCAACCACATCGGGCGATGCAGCGGCTTCGGCCTGCGTCATGTGCCGGGGGTGGACATCAAAATACAGCCGCAGCGTGTTCTGCTGCCCCATTTTCCACACCGGCAGTTCCAGGTCATGTTCCACCGGCGCGCCCGCCATGCGGAACGGATTGAGCGACCGGGGCACGAGCGGATAGGCATGCAGGAACGTGCCGTTGAGCATGACGCTGACATGGGATTTCCTGCGCTCCAGCACATCACCTTCCGGCGCGCTGAGTTGCAGCCGCGCCATGAACGGCCGCGACCGCCACGAGCGCAGGTCTGGCGGCAGCGCCAGCGGCACCGTAAGCGTGCCCGATGTCAGGCCATGTGTACGCAGGTCCGCCGTCGAGACCAGCTCGCGCAGGGTCACGGGCTGGTCCGTGCGCACAAGGCCCGGCGCATCATAGGGCTGGCGGGCAGCAGGGTGCACGACGGGTGCGGCGGCATAGGCCCCCTCCGCATCATGCTCAGCACCCAGCACCAGCGCCCTTGCCGCTGTCGTGACATCGGCCATGCCGCGCCCGGTCACGACAAGGATCGTGCCGAAAGCATCATGCGGGTTGGGCATGACCGCGAGTTCCGGCCCCGGCGGCAGCACGCCCCACGGCCCGGGCTGGTTCGGCGCGATGAGCACCGCATTGCCCTGCGCGGGCACGCCAGCCGTCACGTTGAAACTGATCTGGCGGTCCTGCGCATGCACGCCAAGCCATGAGGCCACCATGCCTGCCGCCTGCAGCACGGCGGGGTCTGACACGTCAGGCACGGCCAGGGTGACCACCGGCGTCTGCGCCGCGTCGGGGTCAAGCACCGGATAGGGCAGCGCCGAGAGCAGCCGGTGGGGCACGAGGCTGACCGTTGTCAGCGCAAGGGTGGAGTCTGGTGATATGCTGACCCATGTATCCGCATTGCTGGCCCGCGCGGTATCGGGCGCGGGGGGGCGGGCATCCGGCCCGCAGGCCGCAAGACCGGCATTGCCGGTGGCCGGGCGCATGAACAGGCGAAAGTTGATCCTGTTATGCGTGTCAAAGAAGAACGGGCTGACCGGCAGGCTCACCGGACCGAACGCCCCGTCGGCTGCCGGGCAGATCACCCCCACATCCTGATTGTTGACACTGACGGCCACCGCAACCGGCCCCGCCGCATGCCCCATATGCGCACGGCCCGAAAGGGCCAGCGTGCCGCCGGTAATGATGACATCGCGCCCGACCCGCACACCAAGCCCATGCAGCGGCGCGTCGGCACGCAGCACCATGTCGCCTTCCTGCCCTATCTCCGCAAGGCTGCGCGCACGCGTGAGCGGCTGGTGCGAGACCCGATCCACGTCGAGCATGGTCATGTGCGCATCATCCACCGCCGTCACGGATTCGCCTGCTTCTTCTACCGGCGCCATCTCCGGCGGTGCGGGCGCGGCCTGCGCCCCCCCTGCCATGCCGCATAGCAGCAGGCCCACCATCACGAGCGGCAGGTTTGAATGACCCGTGCGGGAGGGATGGGGCGGGGGAATAACCAGATGCCGTGCCGGCAGTTTTTCCTCTGCGATCGGGGGAGGCGGCGCGGGCGGTGGCGGCGCATCCGACTGCCCGCGCGGATAGGGGCGGAACAGCGCGCAGATGCTGGCAAGCAGCATGTAAAGACTGTGGAGCGGCCTGTCAGGCGGGAAGTCGGACCACTGGGACCAGGCATCATCACGGCCAAACACCAGGGCCACGACCTGCTTCTCGGCCGCGAGGTCGGGCATGATCCACGCCACATGGGCACGGCCCTCATGCCGGTCGATGAGGGTGGCGCGGAGCGTGATCGGGCCGGAGGCCAGGGTGGCGTGCAGGCGCAGTTCATCCCCCACGGCAAGGGGCAGTGTGGGCGACAGGTCAAGCTGGCAGCCCCCCATCGACACATCCAGCGTGCGACAGGCGGTGACCTGCGTATCACCCGTGAACATGGTCAGGGGAATGCTGGCCGCAACGCGGTGGTTACGGCGGCGCTGGCGGGTTTCGCGCGCGGCGGCCACACCACCAAGCACGATGATCAGGCTGAACAGCACCCAGACCGAGTTGACCGCCATGGCGCGGAAGACGAGCGTTTCATGATAATGGGCAATCGCGGCCCAGATGCCGCTCACCAGTCCCACCGCCAGCACCACGGCCATGATCACGCCGGGGTAGGCCGCGCGCCATTCAAAATACTCGCGGTGCAGCAGGCCGCCCTTGTCGGTCACGTTGAACTTGCCCTTGTGCGGCGCAAGCAGGGTGATGAACGTCATGCGCACCAGAAAGGGGGCCAGCATGGATTCGTAGATCTCGCTCCAGAACGAATAGCGCCACCGCCCCTGCAGGCGCGACATGGTCATGGTGGTATGAAACAGGTGCGGCAGGGCATAGACCGCAAGTTCATAAGGCGAGGCCGCGATCATGGTCACGCCCAGGAACAGGTAGGCCAGCGGCGCCATGAGGAACATGATGCGCGGCATGGCGAAGAAGTAGTTCGTCGTCGCCGCCATGTAGCAGATACGCTGCGTGAGGCGCAGGCCACGGCCGAGCATGGGGTTGTCGAGCCGCAGCATCTGGATCATGCCGCGCGCCCAGCGCACGCGCTGCCCGACCTGAAGCAGAAGGGTTTCGGTTTCGAGCCCCGCGGCCAGCGGCTCGCGCAGATAGGCCGTGCCCCACCCCTTGCGCTGCATGCGCAGGGCGGTGTGGGCATCTTCCGTCACGGTCTCGACGGCAAAGCCATTGATCGCTTCAATGGCCTCGCGCCGCAGCAGGGCGCACGACCCGCAGAAGAAGGTGGCGTTCCAGAAATCATTGCCATCTTGCAAAAGCCCATAGAACAGGTTGCTCTCGGGCGGCACCTGCATGCCCCGGCTCATGTTGCGACGGAACGGATCGGGGGAATAGAAGTGATGCGGGGTCTGCAATAGCGCGAGGTTGGGGTCGGCGATCATCCACCCCACGGTCTTTTTGAGGAAACCCCGCACGGGCACATGGTCACAGTCAAAGATCGCGATCAGGTCGCCCGTTGTCGCCTTGATGGCATGGTTGAGGTTGCCCGCCTTGGCGTGGGTACTGTCCGCGCGATTGATGTAGCCAGCACCGACCTGCGCGGCAAAATCACGGAACGAGCGCCGCCGCCCGTCATCAAGGATATAGACATTCAGCTTGTCTGCCGGCCAGTCCATGGCCAGGCAGCCCAGCACCGTGGTGCGGACGATCGCCATGTCCTCGTTATAGGTTGGCACATAGACATCAATGACCGGCCAACTGCCTTCATCTTCCGGCAGCGGGTGGATCTGCCGCCGCAGGGGCCAGGCCAACTGGAAATACGTAAAGCCCACCCGGAAGGTGGTATAGATTTCGCCGATCGCCAGCGCCAGGACTAGAACTGTCTGCAACACGCCATCGAGATCAAGCGTGGAGGTAAAGCGCCACACCAGATAGCGCCCGGATACCACGATGGACAGCACCATGAGAAAACAGCGCGACCAGCGTTCATCATGTCGGCGAACCAGAAAGAACAGGATCGCGCCCCCTATCGCGACGAAAAACTGGTGGTCGGGGGAGAGGTAGGTCAGGCAGACCACTGCCAGGAGGATGGCGAATAACGGGCCGGAGACGAGGGGAGATTTTAAAATGCGCCAGATCATGGAAATTCGTGACTGTACCCGTGCGGGCCTTGAGCAGGCTGTTTAAAGGAGCGGATCAGGACCT
>NZ_BCTP01000015.1 GCF_001571345.1 Komagataeibacter xylinus NBRC 15237
TCCCAGTCCGGTAATGTGCGCCGGTATCAGTCGGCCTCGACCTCGGTGCCATTGATGGTCAGGCGATCATCCTTCGCATCAACGGTCACGGTTTCACCGTCATGGATGGTGCCTTCAAGCAGCAGGCCTGCCAGCGGGTTCTGCAGGGCGCGCTGGATCACGCGCTTGAGCGGACGCGCACCATAGACCGGGTCATAGCCCTCATTCGCCAGCCAGATCTCGCCGCCCTTGTCCAGGCGGAGCGCGATGTTGCGCTCGGCAAGCAGCTTGCGCAGGCGACCGATCTGGATTTCCACGATCTTGCCCATATCCGCTTTCTGCAGGCGGGAGAACAGGATGATCTCGTCCAGACGGTTGAGGAACTCGGGCCGGAAGTGGTTGCGCACCACCTGCATGACCTCGGGCCGCACGCTATCAACCGATTCACCATCAGGCAGATGGGCCAGCACGTCGGAGCCGAGGTTACTGGTCAGCACGATCAGGGTGTTGCGGAAGTCAACCGTGCGTCCCTGCCCATCGGTCAGGCGGCCATCATCGAGCACCTGCAGCAGGATGTTGAACACATCCTCATGCGCCTTCTCGACCTCATCGAACAGGATGACCTGATAGGGCCTGCGGCGGACGGCCTCGGTCAGCACGCCGCCTTCCTCGTAGCCGACATAACCAGGAGGCGCACCGACGAGCCGCGAGACGGCATGCTTCTCCATGAACTCGCTCATGTCGATGCGCAGCAGGGCCTTCTCGTCATCGAATAGGAAGCGGGCCAGCGCCTTGCACAGCTCGGTCTTGCCCACGCCCGTCGGACCAAGGAACAGGAACGAGCCGATGGGGCGGTTGGGGTCCTGCAACCCGGCACGCGCACGGCGCACGGCGTTGGAGACGGCCTTGAGGGCTGGTTCCTGCCCCACCACGCTCTTGCGCAGTTCATCTTCCATGCGCAACAGCTTGGCGCGCTCGCCTTCAAGCATGCGGTCCACCGGCACGCCGGTCCAGCGCGAGACCACGGCGGCGATGCCCTGATCGGTCACGGTATCGCTGACCATGCCATCGCCCTTGCTGATCTGGTCAGCCTCTTCCTGCGCCTTGGCAATCTGAGCCTGAAGCTGCGGCAGGCGGCTGTACATCAGCTCCGATGCCCGGGCGAGGTCACCCTTGCGCTGGGCGATCTCGATATCCGAGCGGATCTGGTCCATTTCCTCCTGCAGCTTCTGCACCGCGTTCACGCGGTCCTTTTCAGCATGCCAGGCGGCGGTCAGCGCATCGGATTTTTCCTGCAGTTCCGACAGTTCGGCTTCCAGCTTGACCAGACGCTCCTTGCTCGCCGCGTCGTCTTCCTTGCGGATGGCTTCGCGCTCGATCTTGAGCTGGATCAGGCGGCGGTCGAGTTCATCGAGTTCCTCGGGCTTGCTGTCAATCTGCATGCGCAGGCGGCTTGCGGCCTCATCAACAAGGTCAATCGCCTTGTCCGGCAGGAAGCGATCGGTGATGTAGCGATTGGACAGCGTTGCCGCCGCCACCAGCGCACCATCGGAAATACGGATACCGTGATGGAGTTCGTATTTCTCCTTGATGCCACGCAGGATGGAGATGGTGTCGGCCACCGTCGGCTCGCCTACATAGACCGGCTGGAAGCGCCGGGCGAGGGCCGCGTCCTTCTCGATATACTTGCGGTATTCATCAAGCGTGGTGGCGCCGATGCAGTGCAGCACGCCACGGGCGAGTTCGGGCTTGATGAGGTTGGAGGCATCCATCGCGCCATCGCTGCGGCCTGCACCCACAAGGGTATGCATCTCATCGATGAACAGGATGACCTGGCCCTCGGCGGACTCGATCTCCTTGAGCACGGCTTTCAGGCGTTCCTCAAACTCGCCACGGAACTTGGCACCCGCGACCAGCGCGCCCATGTCGAGCGAGAGCAGCTTCTTGTTCTTGAGCGCCTCGGGCACGTCGCCATTGACAATACGCTGGGCCAGCCCTTCAACAATGGCGGTCTTGCCCACGCCCGGCTCACCGATCAGGACCGGGTTGTTCTTGCTGCGGCGCGCCAGCACCTGAATGGCGCGGCGGATTTCCTCATCGCGGCCGATGACCGGGTCAAGCTTGCCCTGAAGGGCGACCTCGGTCACGTCGCGGGCATATTTCTTCAGCGCGTCAAAATTGGCTTCAGCGTTTTCGCTATCCACGGTGCGTCCCTTGCGGATGGTGGCAATGGCTTTTTCCAGCGCCTGGGGCGTAGCACCACCCGCACGCAGGGCCTGACCGGCAGGCGTTTCGGATGCGGCGATGGCGGCCAGAAGCCGGTCCTGCGCTACAAAACCGTCACCCGCCTTCTGCGCGGCCTGCTCGGCGGCATCAAGCACGCGCACCAGTTCACCCGTGGCGCTGGGCTGGCCTGCGCCGCTGCCCTGCACCTTTGGCAGTTTGGCAAGAGCGGCCTCGTTGGCGCTGGTAATGGCGGGCACGTCACCGCCTGCGGCGCGGATCAGGGCAGAAGCGGCGCCCTGGTCATCATCAAGCAGGGCCTTGAGCAGGTGCTCGGGCGTAAGCTGCTGGTTGTAGTCGCGCATGGCGATGGTCTGGGCAGCCTGCAGGAAACCGCGCGAACGTTCCGTGAATTTTTCGATGTTCATATGTTTCTTCGTCCCTTTCAATCAGGCGACAATGATGGTTCTGCCTTTGCGCCGTCCCTCAACAGGCAACGGCAAGGCGCTGGATTCCAGATGGGATCCAGCCGATGTTATTACAAGATGCCGGTCGCCAGTTTCCTTGCTTCCCTGCCGTGTCTGATCATGGGGTTAGCTGACCATTGGCGCAGGGTCCGCAACCTTGATCCAGATCAAGCTTGCCGTGCCTTATCGGCGTAACGGCCATTCGCCCGGGACGTTATGAAGAGACCCTGCACCGGTCATGGACGATTGATGCAGGATGCAAATCTGCCCCCGCAAAAAATTATCAATAACAAAGAAGTTTTTGGTGAAGCTTTTTTTAAAAGCTTCAGAAGAACGCCGCCTTTTTGAAAAATGGCGGCACCCGAAAACTTCTGTTTATTATTCTGGCTTACCAGCCTTGGCCGCCACCGCCGGACCAAGCAGCAGCAGGTCGGCGGCTGACAGCCGGTCGGACGCATTACTGGCCTGATGCCAGTAGGGATAGAGCAGCGGGGGCGCGCTTGCTGCATCAAGGCGGCTGATGTCTTCAGCACTCAGCACAAGGTCGGCGGCCTTTAGGTTATCGACAAGCTGCGCCTCGGTGCGCGCGCCGATGACGATGGAGGTAATGGCCGGCCGCTGCGCCACCCAGGCCAGCGCCACCTGGGCTGCGGAAATGTTACGGGCCTCGGCAATGCTCACGAGCACTTCCACCACATCGTAGAGTTTTTCAATGTCATGAACCGGCGGCTCGCCCCATTTCTCGATCTGGCGCGTGCCTGCGGGCTGTGGCCTGCCGCGGCGGTACTTGCCCGAAAGCAGGCCACCAGCCATGGGGCTCCAGACCTGCACGCCAATGCCCTGATCGAGCGAAAGCGGCAGCAGTTCATATTCCGCCTCGCGCGCTTGCAGGGAGTAGTAGATCTGCTGCGCCACGGGGGCGATCAGCCGGTCGCGCTCGGCCACCGACAGCGCCTTCATCAGGTGCCAGGCCGAGAAGTTGGACACCCCGGTATAACGGATCTTGCCCGCGCGGGTCAGGGTATCGAGCGCTTCCAGCGTTTCATCAAGCGGGGTCTGGCCATCCCATTCATGCAGGTAATACAGGTCGATATGGTCGCGCCCCAGCCGCCTGAGGCTGGCCTCGCACGCGCGGATGAGGTGATAGCGCGACAGCCCGGCATCATTGGCCCCCTTGCCCATGGTAAAACGGGCCTTGGTGGTGACCATGATGTCATCGCTGCGGCCTTTCAGCGCAGCACCCAGTATTTCCTCCGACACGCCCGCTGAATAGATATCCGCCGTATCGAACATGTTGATCCCGGCTTCGATGCACAGGTCAAGCTGGCGGCGAGCGCCTGCAAGATCGGTATCGCCGGTCTTGGCGAAATCACCCTTGCCGCCAAAGGTCATGGTGCCCAGCGTGAAGGCTGAAATTCTGAGGCCCGAACGGCCAAGCTTACGGTATTGCATCTCTTTTCCTTCCCATAATGCCTGTAAAGCGCCTGTCACGTGGCATTACGCCAATAATGAAAAGTTTTTGGTGAAGCGTTTTTCAAAAAGCTTTGAAAAGAACGCCGCCTTCCTGAAAAAAGGCGGCACCCGGAAACTTTCATGATGACAGGCGCCACATACGGCAGGCTTCAGCCGGTATAGGTCACGTTCAGTTCGCCCACCCCGGCACAGGTGGCATGCATCACATCGCCCCGCCTGACCGGCCCCACGCCCGAGGGCGTGCCGGTCATGATCAGGTCGCCCGGCGCAAGGGTGACGAAACGGCTGAGGCAGGCAATGATTTCGGGCACGGACCAGATCATCTCCATCAGGTCGCCTTTCTGGCGCTGCTCGCCATTGACGCTCAGGGCAATGGCCCCGCTTTCGGGGTGGCCAATGCGCGCGGCGGGCACCATGGCGGAAATGGGACAGGACTGGTCAAACCCCTTGGCCAGCGCCCACGGGCGGCCTGCCTTCTTGGCGGCGGCCTGCAGGTCGCGCCGGGTCATGTCCAGCCCTACCGCGTAGCCATAGACGTGCGAGAGCGCCTTCTCCACCTCAATGTCAGCCCCCTCGCGCCCGATGGCGACGACAAGCTCCACCTCATGATGCAGGTCGGCCGTGCTGACGGGAAAAGGCAGCAGCCCCCCGCCGGGCACCACCGCATCACCGGGCTTGGCAAAAAAGAAGGGTTCGGAGCGCTCGGGGTTGCTGCCCATCTCGCGCGCATGGGCGGCATAGTTCTGCCCCACGCACCATATCCGCCTGACAGGAAAGACGCCCGCACTCCCCTCCACTGGCACGACAGGAAGGGTGTAGGGGGGAATTACGTACTCCGTCACGATACGGCGCTCCTGCTGTTCATACCGGCGCGCATGGTGGCACCCGTGCCCGGTCGTGTCACGGCAAATGCGGGGCAGCCCCATGAAAGCGGACATAAAAAAAACGCCAGCCGGAACACTCCGGCTGGCGCTGAAAATACGGTGGCGACAGGTGCCGCCGTTATTTTACGCAGATCAGTTGCGGGCCTTGTCGACCAGCTTGTTCTTGCCGATCCACGACATCATGCCGCGCAGCTTCTCGCCCACTTTCTCGATCTGGTGCTCATTGTTATGCGCACGGGTGGCCTTGAAGCCGATGTTGCCGGACTGGTTTTCCAGGATGAAGTTGCGCACGAAGGTGCCGTCCTGGATGTCGGTCAGGATCTTCTTCATCTCGACCTTGGTTTCCGGCGTGATCACGCGCGGGCCGGACACGTATTCACCATACTCCGCGGTGTTGGAGATGGAGTAGTTCATGTTCGCGATGCCGCCTTCATAGATCAGGTCGACGATCAGCTTCATTTCGTGCAGGCACTCGAAATAGGCCATTTCCGGCGCATAACCGGCCTCAACCAGCGTCTCGAAACCCGCGCGGATCAGCTCGACAAGGCCACCGCACAGCACGGCCTGCTCGCCGAACAGGTCGGTCTCGACCTCTTCCTTGAAGGTGGTCTCGATAATGCCCGCACGGCCACCGCCATTGGCGGAAGCATAGGACAGCGCGATTTCAAGCGCATTGCCCGAGGCGTTCTGCGCCACGGCCACCAGCGACGGCACGCCACCACCCTTCTGGTATTCCGAGCGCACGGTGTGGCCGGGGCCCTTAGGCGCGATCAGGAACACATCAAGGTCGGGACGCGCCTCGATGATGCGGAAGTGAATGGCCAGGCCATGCGCGAAGGCAAGGGCCGCACCCTGCTTGAGGTTCTTCTCAAGCGATTCCTTGTACAGCGCGCCCTGGCCTTCATCAGGCGTCAGCACCATCACCACATCGGCCCACTTGGCGGCATCGGCGGGGTTCATGACCTTGAAGCCTGCGGCCTCGGCCTTGGCAACGGCCTTTGATTCGGGGCGCAGGCCGACAACGATGTCGGTCACGCCGGAATCCTTCAGGTTGTTGGCATGGGCATGGCCCTGGCTGCCGTAGCCGATGATGGCAACCTTCTTGCTCTTGATCAGGTTCACGTCGGCATCGCGATCATAATAGACGCGCATGGTCTTGCTCCTTGGGGAATGAAAAAACGGATAAAGTAAAAAACGCGACCCTTACAGGATTGCCGCCCCACGGGCGATGGCGGCAATGCCCGTGCGCGAGACCTCGGCCAGGCCGAGGGGACGCATGAGGTCGATGAAGGCATCAAGCTTGTCGGACGCGCCGGTCAGCTCAAAGACGAACGAGGTGGCCGAGGCATCAACCGGGTGGGCGCGAAAGGCCTGCGCAATGCGCAGCGCGTCGGCCCGGCGCTCGCCGCTGGCAATGACCTTGACGAGCGCCATCTCGCGCGCCACGTGCGGCTCGCGCCCGGTCATGACCGCCACGCGGTACACCGGCACCAGCCGCTCCACCTGCGCGCGGATCTGGCCCAGCACATGCGGGGTCGCGGTGGTGACGATATTGATGCGCGACTGGCGGCGGGTTTCATCCACCGCGGCCACGGTCAGGCTCTCGATATTGTATCCACGACCTGAGAACAGGCCGATCACGCGGGCGAGCGCGCCGCTTTCGTTCTCGACCTGAATGGAAATGACCGCGGAGACCGGGCTCTCCTGCTGCGTGGTCATGATGTGTTTCCTGACTGCTTGGGGCGCCGCCCTGCAGGAGCAGGGGCGGCAGGAAAGGACAGAGAAACCTGCGGCACAACCGCCGCAGGCAGGCGCAAGATCAGACCAGCATGCGGCCTTCGGCGCTGATCTCGTCATCCTGATCGGGGCCGAGGAGCATCTGGTTATGCGCCGCCCCCGAGGGGATCATGGGATAGCAGTTTTCATCCTGCGCCACGCATATGTCCGCCACCACCGGACCGGGATGGGCCAGCATCTCGGCAATCACGCCATCAAGCTCGCCCACGCAGGTCGCGCGCAGCCCCTTGCCATGAAAGCTTTCCGCAAGCTTCACGAAATCGGGCAGGGCCGCGCTGTAGCTCTCGGAATAGCGCGAGTCATGCAGCAGTTCCTGCCACTGGCGCACCATGCCCATATACTGGTTGTTCAGGATGAACACCTTAACCGGCAGACGGTACTGCGCGATGGTGGACAGTTCCTGGATGTTCATCAGCGTCGAGGCTTCGCCCGCGATGTCGATCACCAGCGCATCGGGGTGGGCGATCTGCGCGCCCACGGCGGCGGGCAGCCCGTAGCCCATGGTGCCAAGCCCGCCCGATGTCAGCCAGCGATTGGGTCTGTCAAAGCCGAAATGCTGGGCCGCCCACATCTGGTGCTGCCCCACCTCGGTCGAGACATAGGTATCGCGCCCGGTGGCGGTGACGAGTTCATGCAGGCGGCGGATGGTGTATTGCGGGCGGATGATGGCCCCGGGCGCCCTGTCCTGCACGAAGCCGAGGCTGTCGGTCTTGCGCCATTCGTTGATCTGGTGCCACCACTGCGCCATGTCGATGGGCTGGCGGGTATTGGCGGGGGTGCACTCCCACTCTTCGAGCATCATCTCGATCACGCGCCGCGCATCACCCACGATGCCCACGTCAACCGGCACGATCTTGTTGATCTGGCTGGGGTCGATATCGGCATGGATCTTGAACGAGCCGGGCGAGAACGCATCGAGCCTGCCGGTCACGCGGTCATCAAAGCGCGAGCCAAGGGCGATCAGCACGTCGCAGCCATGAGTGGCCATGTTGGCTTCGTACGTGCCATGCATGCCCAGCATGCCCAGGAAGCGCCGGTCGCCCGCGGGCATCGACCCCAGCCCCATCAGCGTGGAGGTGCACGGAAAGCCCGTCTTTTCCACCAGTTTGCGCAGGGCGGCTGATGCCTCCGGCCCGGCATTGATGATGCCGCCACCCGTATAGAACAGCGGGCGGCGCGCGCCCTTCATGGCGGCCACGGCGCGGGCAATCACCTCCCGGCCCGGCTCGGTCTGCGGGCGGTAGGAGGGATGCGGCACGCGCGGGGCCTCGCTATAGGGCGCGGGGCCGACCATCAGGTTCTTGGGCAGGTCAACGAGCACCGGGCCGGGGCGACCGCTGCGCGCGATATGAAAGGCCTCGTGCACGCAGGGCGCCACATCTTCCGCGCGACGGATGAGGTAGTTGTATTTGGTGGCCGGGCGCGTGATGCCGGTCGTGTCCGCCTCCTGGAAGGCATCGGTGCCGATCAGCGGCACGCCGACCTGACCCGAGAAGCAGACCACCGGAATCGAGTCCAGCATGGCATCAAGCAGGCCGGTCACGGTATTGGTGGCACCCGGCCCGCTGGTGACGAGCACCACGCCCACCTTGCCGGTCGAGCGGGCATAGGCTTCCGCCGCATGCACGGCGGCCTGCTCGTGGCGGACCAGAACGTGGCGAATCGCATCCTGGCGGAAAATGGCATCATAAATCGGCAGGACCGCGCCACCGGGATAGCCGAAAATAACCTCGACCCCCTGCTCGGCCAGCACGCGCAGAAGCACTTCCGCGCCGCTGAGCACGGATGTATCCGTGCCCGCTGCGTGAGGCTTCAGGTCGGTCTGGTGCGATGCTGTGTTCATGGTCCTGCTCCTTCGCCACTGGTGGCCAGAACAATCCGGCCAGCCCTGATCAGGCGAAATCCCGGCCCGGGTTTACGGAAAGCCTTGGCCCGCGTCAATGCGTTTAATAACAAAAGAAATGATTTTATCGCCCACCCTTTCCATTTGTTGCGCAGCTTCGTCTTTTTCGAATCGTTTTTCATATAAAAAGGTGTCCGCCGGGGCAGCACACGGGTGATGGGCAAACCATGTGGCCTGCCGCTTGGTGTATTGCCCGGTCAACTGAATGGCGCGCGCCGCCGCATCCGCCCGCGTCATCTCACCGCGCAGCACGGCGGCCAGTTCGGGCACGCCATGGGCACGCATGGCGGGCAGGTCGGGCGGCAGGTTTTGTGCCAGCAGGGCTTCCACCTCCGCCATGGCGCCCTGCCCGAGCATGGCGTGGAAGCGCCGGGCAATGGCCGCGCGCAGCCCGTCACGCGCGGGGTGCAGCCTTATGGCGATGAAGCGGGCATCAAGCCCGGGCAGCACGGCCTCTCGCCGCCACCACGCCATGCCATGGCCGGTGGCGGCATGCACCTCCCACGCGCGGGCCAGGCGCTGGCCATCATTGGGGCGCAGGGTGGCGGCGGTTTCGGGGTCAAGCTGCTGCAGGCGGGCATGCAGGGCGGGGGCGCCAAGTTCGGCCAGCAGGGCGCGCGCGCGTTCGCGGATGGCGGGTGGCGGCTGGGGAATATCAGCCAGCCCATCGGTCAGGGCGCGGAAATACATGCCCGTGCCACCACAGAATATCGGCACGCGCCCGGCATTCCACGCGCTCTGCGCCGCCACCAGCGCCTGCTCGCGCCACCACGCCACCGAGCCATTGCACGCAGCGGGCAGCACGCCGTACAGCGCATGGGGCACGCAGGCTTCCTCCGCCACGGTGGGGCGGGCGGTGAGAATGCGCAGGTCGCGGTAAACCTGCATCGAATCGGTGTTGATGATGGTGCCGCCCACATGCCGCGCCAGAGCCAGCGCGAGTGCGGACTTGCCCGAACAGGTCGGACCCGCCACGATTAGCGCCACGCGCGCCTGCCCTGAAGGGGGGCGTGTCATTGTTTCATCCTTTTCACTGACCCCGGACCCCATGGCTGATTCCCCTTCCCACGCCCATACCCTTGTACTGGTGGCCAACCGTGACGCCACATCGCTCACGGCGATCGATATCGCGACCGCGCGCGACCTTGCCCGCGCTGCCGCCCCCGTGACCCTGTCGGAAGGGGAAGCGGTCGAGATGGCCTGCACCGCTCCCGATATCGCCGCCCTGCGCGCCGTTTTTGCCAAGGGCCATATCGACGTGCTGGTAACGCCCGCTGGCAACCGCCGCAAGCGCGTGCTGGTGGCCGACATGGACAGCACCATTGTCAGTTGCGAAACGCTGGACGACATCGCGGCCCATGCCGGCATTGGCGAGAAGATTGCCGAGATCACGCGCCGCTCCATGAATGGCGAGATCGAATTCGAGGCTGCCCTGCGCGAGCGCGTGGCCCTGCTGCGCGGCCTGCCCGTGACCTTGCTGGAAAAAGCGTGGAAGGACGTAAAGCTCAACACGGGGGCAATCGAACTGGTGCGCACCATGGGGGCGGGTGGCGCGCGCACGGCGCTGGTGTCTGGCGGGTTCACGTTCTTTACCAGCCGGGTGGCAAAACTGTGCGGCTTTGATGAAAACCATGCCAACACCCTGCTTGCCGCAGGCGAGAGCCTGACCGGCGCGGTGGGCCAGCCCATTTTAGGTCCGGATGCCAAGCTTGCGCACCTGCGGCGTCTTGTCGCGGCTCAGGGCGTGAGCGTGGCGGATGCGCTGGCCACCGGCGATGGCGCAAACGACCTGGCCATGCTGCGGGTTGCGGGGCTTGGCATCGCCTTCCACGCCAAGCCTGCCGTGCGGCGCGAGATCAGCAACCAGGTCAACGCCACCACGCTGCGCAGCCTGCTCTTCGCGCAGGGCTACCGGGCGGCGGAATTCGTCACGGCGTAACGACCGTGCCGCGGGCGGCGGTGGCGGCGGGCTGGCCACGGCTGTCCTGCGCCTCGATGAACACGCGCGTGACCTCGGGGTAGGCCTGCTTGATCTGGCGCTCGAGCGTGCTGACCACGATCTCGACCTGCCCTGCCGTCATGTCGTTGCGAAAATCGAGGCTGATCACCACCAGCACGTCGCGCGGGCCGAAATGCATGGAGCGGATCTCGTTCAGCCGCTCGACCCCGTCCGCCCCCAGCGCCATGGTGCGCAGGGCGCGCAGCACTTCCGGCGCAACCCCTTCGCCCGTCAGCAGCGACTGGGATTCGCGTGCGAGGAAGGCCGCCGTCACGGCCAGAATGAAGGCAATGAGGATGGAGGCCACGCCATCGAGCACCGGCATGTCCAGCCACTCGGCCAGGACATTGCCCAGCAGGGCCACGAACAGCCCGCTCAGCGCCGCCGTATCCTCGAACAGGACGGTAAACACGGTGGGGTCCTTGCTCATCTGCACGGCCTCGACCCAGCCGCGCCGGCCCTTGCCCTCCTTGCGGAAGGCCCGCAGCGCCATCAGCCACACCGAGCCTTCAAACACGATGCTCGCCACCAGCACGGCGTAATTGACCAGCACATGCGCCACCGGCTGCGGGTGGATGATGTGGATGATCCCCTCATAGAGCGAGACCCCGGCGCCCAGGCCAAAGATGAGCAGCGCCACCACAAAGGTCCAGAAATACAGCTCCAGCCCGTAGCCGAACGGGTGCGTGGCCGTGGCCGGGCGGGTCGCGCGCTTCATGCCCACGAGCAGCAGGCCCTGGTTGCCGGTATCGATCAGGGAGTGGATGGCCTCGCTGAGCATGGAGGCGCTGCCGGTCAGGAAGGCCGCGCCAAATTTGGTGGCCGCCACCAGCAGGTTGCCGCCAAGGGCCGCGAAGATGACCGTTCGGGAAGATGAGGAATGTGCCATTGATTTTTCAATATTGAACCAGAGGCCATCCTATCGCGCCACGCCCCCTTTTAACAGTGCGGCAGGCCTGCGTGCCGGTTGCTAGGGGCGTGCCGCCTGTCCTATGGTCACGCGGCACTGCCTACGGAGTACCAGCCCAGATGCGCACCACCGTCATCCAGATGGCGCCTGGCGCCTCCGCGCCCGAGAATATCGATACCGCCCGCGCCCTCATCACCGCCGCCATCACCGCCGACAAGCCCGACCTCGTGGTGCTGCCCGAGATGTGGAGCTGCCTTGGCGGCACGCGCGACATGAAATTCGCCGCAGCCGAAGTGCTGCCCGCCCCCGATGGCACGGGCGAGGCGGGGCCGCTGTACCGCTTCCTGTCCGGCATTGCGCGCGCGCATGGCGTGAGCGTGCATGGTGGCTCGATTGGCGAGCGACATGGGGAGAAGCTGTTCAACACCGCCCTTGTGTTCAACCCGCAGGGCCACGAGGTCGCGCGCTACCGCAAGATCCACCTGTTTGACGTCACCACCCCCGGCGGCGAGGGCTACCGCGAGAGCGATACCTACGGGCCCGGCTCCGACATCGTGACCGCCCCGCTTTCACCCGATCTCACCGCCGGGCTTGCCATCTGCTACGACATCCGCTTTCCCGCGCTGTTCCATGCGCTGCGCGCGCGCGGCGCCAACGTGCTGCTGGTGCCCGCCGCCTTTACCGTAGAGACCGGTCTGGCCCATTGGGAGACGCTGCTGCGCGCCCGCGCCATAGAGACCCAGTGCTGGATGGTGGCCTGCGGCACCACCGGCACCCACACCGATGCCGCCGGCCAGCCGCGCCGCACCTATGGCCATTCCATGATCATCGACCCGTGGGGCACCATCGTGGCCCAGGTCTCGGATGGGCCGGGATGGAGCACCGCGCGCATCGAACGTGGCGTGATTGACAGCACGCGCGCGCGCATGCCGGTCATGGCACATCACCGCCTGTCCATCCACACTCCATGACCGACATGTCGTACCCCGGCTGGGCCGATGGGTACATTCCCACAAAACTGTGCTTCGCCGCCGCCCCCAACGAGAGTGCCGGAATATGGCGCAAACGGCTGGTGGACCAGTACGGCCAGTGCCCGCCCGAGGAGGCGGACGCCCTGATCTGCCTCGGTGGCGATGGCTTCATGCTGGAAACGCTGCACACCACCCTTGGGCGCACACTGCCGGTTTACGGCATCAACTGCGGCACGGTGGGCTTCCTGATGAACCCCGCCGTACCTGATGACCTGCCCGCCCGCCTTGCCGCAGCCCAGGTGGCCATCCTGCACCCGCTGCGCATGCAGGCCACCACCATGGATGGCCAGTGCGTGCATGCCCTTGCCCTCAATGATGTATTCCTGTTCCGCCAGACCCGGCAGGCCGCCAAGATCCGCATCGGGGTGGACGGGCGCGTGCGCCTGCCCGAACTGATCTGCGATGGCGTGCTGATCTCCACCCCCGCAGGCTCGACCGCCTACAACCTCTCGGCCCACGGGCCGATCGTGCCGCTCTCGGCCAATCTGCTGCCGCTGACCCCCATCAGCGCCTTCCGCCCGCGCCGGTGGCGTGGCGCGCTGCTGCCCTCCACCGCGCGGGTGCGCTTTGACATTCTGGAAACCGACAAGCGCCCCGTCGCCGCCGTGGCGGATTTTACCGAAGTGCGCGATGTCATTTCCGTCGAGATCAGCGAGGCACGCGAGCTGCACACCACCGTGCTGTTCGACCCCGGGCAGAGCCTGTCGGAACGGATCATCGCCGAACAGTTTACGGCCTGAATGATAAAAGTTTTTGGCGAAGCTTTTTGCAAAAAGCTTCGAAAGAACGCCGCCTTTTTGAAAAAAGGCGGCGCCCAAAAACTTTGATCCGTTCCCTTTTACCCAACCAGCCGGTGCAGGCTCGCCCCGTTGGCCCGCAGCCATTTCTCGGCCTGGCGGCGATGGGGGGTAAGCTGATCGACCAGCAGCCAGAAATCCGGCCCGTGATTCATGTGCCGCAGATGGGCGAGTTCATGGGCGATGATGTAATGCTGCACCTCCTGCGGGGCCATGACCAGCCGCCAGCACAGCATGATGCTGCCATCGGATGAGCAACTGCCCCAGCGGCTTTTCGTATCGCGCAGCCTGAGCTGGGTGGGGCGCAGGCCACTGGCTTCGGCCTGAAGGCGCAGCCGCGCGGGCAGCAGCACCTGCGCCTGCGCGCGCAGATAGGCCATGACGCGCCGGGAGATGAACTCGGCCGCACCGCTCACATGCAGGCGGCCTTCTTCCAGCCACGCACCCCGCCGGGCCTCGGGGCAGTGCACGATCTCGCGGCTCTGGCCATCAAGCAGCACATGCCCGCCATGGCGCAGCTCGGCGGCAGGCGGCAGGCGTGCAAGACCGGCCGCGACCCAGCCGGAATGGGCGCGCAGCAGGGCCAGCCCATCCGCCCTGCGGGCCGCGCGCGGCAGGGTCATGACCACATGCCCCGCCACGGGGTCGATGCGCATGGAAATCCGCCGCGCCCGCGCCGAGACACGCCAGCGCACCGGAACCGACCCCGATGCGATGGGCACGCTCTCCAGCCCGTTATCCTGCCCCGCGCCCTGCGCCATCAGCGCCCGCGCGGGCGGGTGCGGCAGAATGCATCCTTCGGGGCCTCGCCGGGCCAGTCGATGATGTGGTCTTCCAGCAGGCCCGCGCGGCGCTCGCTGATGGCCCGGCCACTGACCGATATGCCCGCCTCATGCACCGTCTCGTGCGTGCCGGACACCAGCGGGTGCCACCAGGGTAGCGGCTCGCCATCGCGCACCAGCACGTAACCGCAGGTAGGCGGCAGCCAGTCGATATCGGCCAGCATTTCCGCCGTCAGGCTGATGCAGTCCTGCACGCGGCGATGGCGGTGGGCGTAATCGGTGCACAGGCAGGTGGTGGTGTCGAGCAGGCGGCAGGCGACATCGGTAAACAGCACCTCGTCCGTCTCGTCCTCGCGCAACTTGTGCAGGCAGCACCGCCCGCAGCCATCGCACAGTGATTCCCACTGCGCGCGGGTCATCTGCGCCAGCGGCGTCGTCTCCCAGAAAGGAGGGGTCTCATCGGTCATGATGTCGTCCTGCCATATCGCATCCGTATATTTTCATTGCAGTGCCGCCGCCGCCATGGCGCACAGCACGGTCATCACCGCGCAGAACACACCCACCCCCGCCACCGGGGCCGCCAGCAGGGGCAGCCACAGCAGGCGCAGCCGTGCCTGCGCCCCGGCGCCAAGTCCGCGCGCCGTGCGCGACAGGCCGGGCGGCACGGCATCAAGCACGCGCAGCAGCGGCCACAGGGCCGCGGGCGCCACAAACGCTCCCTGCGCCACGCTCCCCATGCCGCCACCCTGCCCCGCAAGGCCCGGCCACAGCAGCGCCAGCGCCAGCCCCGGCAGCATGAGGGCCAGCATGAGGCCACGCAGCACCACGCACCGCGCGGGCCAGGCCCGATGCATAATGGCCTGCGCCCCCAGCACCAGCACGCAGGCCAGCCAAAGCCCCAGCGCGGTGCCGCACCCATCGGCCACCAGCGCGCCGAGCGGGTGGGTGGCAAGGCGGGGCAGCATCAACCCGCCTTGCGCAGCCATAACGCAAACCGCCGGGACAGGGGGGCGTAATTCACCTGCCAGAACTGCACATCAACGGGCAGTAGGGCCGCCGGATGGGCCGGGGTGGACGGCCCTGCGGGTGCTGCCCCCACGAAAGCGGCCTGCCGGTCTGGCTGGACAATGAAATGCAGCAGGTCGCGCGACCGGCCCAGCCGCTCGGCGGACTGTCCCGCTACTACCGCCCATGACAGGTCATAGGACAGCGCCATGTCGGCATTGATGCCAATCCGCCCCGGCTCCCCGCGCGTGGCGAGGCTGTCCACAGCCTCACGCGGCGCGCTGCCCATGAGCACCTGCTTGCGTGACAGGAGGCTTGCGGCCTCATTGGGGGTGGACCACCACGTTATATAAGGACGCAACTGGCTGAGCTTGCGAAAGGCGCGGTCAACGCCCTGCGGCGTGGCGAGCTGGCCATAAACCTGGGCGGGCGGCACGCCATCAGCCAGCAGCGCGATCTCGAGCGTGGTGCGCGGGTCGCGCCGCAGGCCGCGCTTGCCCGGAAAGCGCACGATATCCCAGAAATCATTCCATCGCGGCGCGCTGTCACGCCATGTCTGGTCCCATGCCACCACGACCTGTGTTGCCAGCCCCGGCGCGCCGCAGCCATCGGGGTTGGTGGCGCTGCCTGCCAGATGCACCACAAGGCCCTGCATGCAGGCGGCGCGGATGGTCGTATCCTCGGCAAAAACCAGCGACCAGGCGCTGGCGCTCCCCCCGGCCTGCACCCCATGGGACTCGAGGTCCGGCAGGGCGCCCGTCCAGGCCCTGCGCGTAACGGACTGCCCCGTGGCCTGCCTGAAAGGCTGGAAAAACGCGACATCCTGCGCCGGAGCGAGCTGTGGCTCCGTGCTGGCCACCACCAGCGCGGGGCCGTGGTGGATGCGGGCGGCCGCCTGCACGCCAGCCACCGGCACGGGCAGGGCAGTCAGGGCCACGAGCAGGCCGGGCAGGATGGCGCTGAGGGAACGGCGGGACACAATCTGGAACACGGGTGGGAAACAGCCTTTCGGGCGGGGGCGGAAGATGGCGGACGCTACTCCATTTCACCCCGGAACGGAAAGGCCATTGCCTGCGCGGGCTGCCACGCCAGCACCGCCGCCTGCCCCGGCGCCACGCGCTGCAGGGCGGCAGTGGGCGGGCGGCGCACGAGCAGTTCCGCCCCGTTTTCCAGCCGCAGGCGCAGCAGCACATGGTCGCCCATCTGGCGCAGGTCGGTCAGCGTGGCCGCGAGCAGGGGCGGCTCGTCAGGGTCGGCCCCCGTCATGCCGGGGCGGGAGGGAAACATCACGGCCACCCGGTCGGGGCGGATGCACAATGTGGCCAGGTGGTCCGCCGCGACACCGGGCATGGCCATGGCCTCGACCGGCAGGCCGCCGGGCAGGTGGGCCAGCGCCACGTCATCCTCCACGCTGGCCACGCGCACGGTCAGGGCATTGACATCACCAAATTCGGTGGCCACGCGGTCACAGGCGGGGCGCTCGAACAGGTCGCGCGCCGTGCCCACCTGCAACACGTCCATGCCGTGCATGCAGGCGATCGTATCGCCAAGCAGCAGGGCATCATCACGCGCGCGGGTCAGCAGCACCACGCACAGCCCGCGCGCGCGGACGAGACGGGCGACAAGGCGGCGCATGGCGCGGCGACTGGCAGCAGGCAGCGGCGCAAAGACATCTTCAAGCACCAGCACGGGCGGCTCGAACACAAGGGCGCGGCCCAGCATGACGCGCAGCGCCTGCTCGGGGGGCAGCATTGCCGGGCGGGCCTGCTCCAGCCCGTCAAGCCCGAGCAGGGCCAGCACGCCGCGCACCCGCGCCATCGCCGCCTGCGACTCCATGCCCCGCGCCCGCAGCCCGAAGGCAAGATTGGCCTGCACGCTCATATGCGCGAACAGCGGGTCACGCCAGCCAACCAGCGTGCACGGACGGGCCTCGGGCGGGAAGGCCGTGACATCCACGCCATCGATCATGACCTGCCCGGCCCCTGCCGACACATGGCCCGCAAGCAGGTCGGCAACCGTGCTCAGGCACGCCGCCTGCTCATTGACAATGGCCAGGCACGCCCCGGCAGCAGCCGAAAAGGACAGGCCCGGCGCGCCGGGAGAGGCGGCCAGCGCGCTTGCAACCAGCCGTATGGAGAAAGGAGACATGCGATAACAGAAACCTGACTGGGGGGATAAAGCGTTATAAGCAATGGTTACCTCCTTGCCAGAGGATTATCCGCTTCACCCGCCCTAAAAAGGAAACGACAATGAGCAAGACCACGGACACCATCAAGAACGTGACCCACGAAGACCTGCAGGCCCTGAAAAGCCACATCGAAACCCTGCTGCACACGCATGGCAAACAGGCGCTGCATGACGTGGCGGGCAAGGCCGAGAAGCTGGCGGGCCACGCCCGTGAAAGCCTGGAAGAGCATGCGCCCAAAAAAGGCGGCTCACGCGCTCGTTCGTTTGTGGCTATCGCCATTTTCTCGGTGATCGGCTATTTTCTTGGCCGCGCAACGAAATAAGGCATTCTAGCCTGCCGTAACCAGAGGACATGCGAGCATCATGAGAATAGGCGAAATCGGTAAAACCATCATTGAAGGGGAACTGACCCTACGTAAACTGATGGCGATCCGTCTTGGTCGTCAGGCCGCATTCCTGGTTGTGGCAGCGATATTTGCCTTCTTTGCCGTCATTTCAGGCCATGGGCTGCTATGGGCCTTCTGTTACCAGACCCTGGGCTTCAGCGCCCTTGGCGCGGCGGCCACGGTCTTCGCGGCCGATGTGCTGGTGGTGCTCATGGGCCTGGTGATGGGCCGCCGCTCCTACATGACGCCAGAGGAAATCCGCGTACGATTCGCACGCGAACACGCCCTGAACGAACTGCGGCAGACCGTGGCGCTGTCCGCCGTGGCCACCACGGTGGCGGGTCCGCTCACGCGCCATACCTTCCGGGCGGTATGGGGGCTGCTGCGCAGCCTGTCCGGTCGCGGCAGATAACGCCAGCAGACCGCCGCACACGGACTATCTGGCAATGATCCACGTCATTGCCAGATAGTATCCATGCTGAAATTGCATTGGCTCACATTCGCGTTTTCTGGAAACGTGCAGCTTCCGGACATACTAAGCACGCAAATGGTTTGCATGCTTAATATCTGTATGTTCCCGCTGGCGGAGCCCGATGCCCGATCTGGAGCGCAACAAGAAGGAACTGTCGTTCGGTCGCCGCCTCGCCCGGCTTGGTGCTGCGTGGCGTCGGCAGGTCGATCACGACCTGCGCGAATATGGCCTGACCGAAGCGACATGGCGGCCTGTCCTGTATCTTGGCCTGCTGCCGCCCCCCGTGCGCCAGACAGACCTCGTGCGCGTGCTTGAAATCGAAGCCCCATCCGTCGCCCGCCTGCTTGATGTACTGGAACGCCGCGACCTCGTGTTCCGTTCCCCCGACCATGAGGATAAACGCTCGAAACTCGTCAGCCTGACGGAAAAGGGCGAACGCACGGCACGCCAGGTGCGCCACGCGGTGGAAGCCGTGTCGAGCCGCCTGCTGCATGGCATTTCCTCACCGGAACTGCTGGCCTGCTATTCGGTTTTCGAGCGGATCGAAGCCAACCTGCATAAAAAACCCGCCCTCCCCCCCCAGACGGCGGCAATGCGGTGATGCCCCTGCCCTTTCCTCCCCTTTTTCCACCCCATGCCGGGGGCGTGTCCCTGCATTGTGGCACCATTGACGGTTTCTTCCCGCCGCCGTGTCGGCTACAGATAGCGGCACAGCGGCGCGGAGTCTGTCACCGGGTGTCGCTACCTGCTTCTCCTTCAACGGGACCGTTCGGAATGAGAACCGCCTGATGCTGAGCGAATTCAACCTCTTCGGTGTCTTCATGGCACCGATTGTCGTCTATGCCGTCGCTGCCCTGCCTGTCACCATGCTGTTGCGCTCGGTGCTGTGGTGGTGCGGCATAATGAAATGGTTCTGGCATCTCGCCCTGTTTGAGGTCGCGCTATACACTTGCGTCCTGTGCCTGATGATCCTGTACATCTGACTGTCCCAAGAAGGTTCGAGAATCCCCATGCCTCTCCTGCGCACCCTGATCCGTGTGGTCCTGACCCTGGCGGTCGTGACGATGGCCGTCGTCATGGGCATCACTTTATGGGACACCTACATGATTGCCCCCTGGACGCGTGACGGGCGTGTCCGCGTCTATGTCGTTGACGTGGCGCCGGAAGTATCGGGCACGGTGGTGCAACTGCCCGTGGTGGACAACCAGTACGTCCATCGTGGCGACCCTCTGTTCGTGCTTGACCCCGTGCGCTTCCGCCTTGCCATCCGCGAGGCGCAGGCCCGGCTCGATGGCGCGCTGGAAGACCTCAAGCTCAAGCAGAACGACGCCCGCCGCCGCATGGGCCTTGGCGGCATTGTCTCGGCGGAAGAGCAGGAAGTATTCAACTCGAACGTGGCAACCCAGATCGCCTCGGTCGATGCGGCGCGCGCGGCCCTTGACCTGGCCAAGCTGAACCTGCAGCGCTCCATCCTGTATTCGCCCGTCAACGGCAACATCACCAACCTCAACCTGCGGATCGGTGATTACGTGACCGAGGGGCATGCCCGCCTGGCCGTGATCGACTCCGACTCCTACTGGGTCAACGGCTACTTTGAGGAAACCAAGATGTGGGGCGTGCATGTGGGCGACGAGGCGCGCGTCAAGCTCATGGGCTACAAGGACATCATTCCCGGCCACGTGGTCAGCATCGCGCGCGGTATCAATGACCAGAACGGCCGCCCCGACGGGCTTGGCCTGCAGGATGTCAGCCCGATCTTCACATGGGTGCGGCTTGCACAGCGTATCCCGGTCCGTATCCACCTTGACCATGTGCCCGACAGCGTGACACTCGCCGCCGGCATGACGGCCACGATCAGCGTCGGCCCGCAGGCCCGCACGCAGCGCGGCCGCCTGACGACATGGCTGCAAGACCACCTGTAAGGCGCGGGCACAATCATGAACATTACTTCAGTTACCCGCAGGACCGGCCTGTTCCTGACATCGGCCATCTTCCTGGCCGGTTGCACGGTGGGGCCGCGCTACCAGCCGGACCGGATGAAGCTTCCCGCCAAGTTCACCGAGGACGAGCATACCGCCACCCCCGAGGAGATCGAGGACACCAACAAGGAACTCAAGGAGTGGTGGCACCTCTTCAAGGATCCTGAACTCGACAAGCTGGTCGACAAGGCCATTGCCGGCAATTACAACCTGCAGGTGGCGGGCCAGCGGATCATGGCCGAGCGCGCCATCCGCGATGTGCAGGCATCGCAGTGGTATCCGCAGGTTGATACGCAGGCATCGGCCGGTAATGTCCGCTATTCGGTCAATATCGATAACTGGCCGCTGCGCCCCGGCTCGGCTGCGGGCGCGGCCAACCAGCCCCAGGCCGCGTATCTGGGCTACGGGTTCAGCGCAAGCTGGCAGATTGACGTGTTCGGCCGCATCCGCCGTGGGGTGGAAGCCGAGAACCGCGCGGTCGAGGAATCGATCGAGGACCGTCGTGGCGTCATGGTCATGATGCTGTCGGAGCTTGCGGGCGACTACATGATGCTGCGTGACCAGCAGTTGCGGCTGGAAATTGCCAACAACAACATCCATGTGGCGCAGGACGCCTATGACCTGACCAACCGGCTGTATCTTGAAGGCGTGGGCAACACCATGCAGATCGCGCAGGCCAAGGCGGAACTGGATTCCCAGACCGCCGCGCGCGAACCGCTCAAGACCCATATCTCCCAGATCACCCATGCGATCGACGTGCTGATGGGCCAGATGCCGGGCACGTCGGAGCTGGAACTGAAAGTGGCCAAGCCGCTGCCGCCGGTGCCGGAGTTCCCCGCCACCCTGCCATCGATGGTCATTGCCAACCGCCCCGACATCCGCAAGGCCGAGCGCACCTATGCCGAGGCCACGGCGCGCATTGGCGTGGCGGTGGCCCAGCTTTACCCCAACTTCACCATTCCGCTGAACTTCAACCCCAATGCATCGGCGATGTACCAGGTGTTCCAGATGGGGGGCATGAGCTGGCAGTTCCTGATGATGGCCTCGCTGCCCCTGATGCATGGCGGCAAATACACCTCGCAGATCCGCATGGCGCAGGCTGCGGCCGAGGCAAGCCGCCTGGCCTACCGGCAGTCCGTGCTGAACGGCTTCAAGGAAGTCGAAGATGCGATGGCCGCCTGGCATGATGATGAGGAACACACCGAACTGCTGGCCAAGGCTGCGGAAGACAGCTCACTGGCCAGCGAACGCGCCCGCAAGCTGTATGCGGCGGGTCTTGTGGGCTTCCTGGAAGTGCTGACGACCGAACGCACCACGCTGAACGCCCAGAATGCCGAAGCCATGGCCCGACTGGAGCGCCTGCAGGATGCGATCAACCTTTACACCGCACTCGGCGCGGGCTGGCAGGGCATTGCGCTGACCAATACCACCCTGCCCGTGTCGCTTGAAAAGCAGAACATGCTGGCGCGCGCCTTCCAGCAGTAATGCGGTTTCGGCCTGCCCCGCCCTTATGGCGCGGCAGGTTGCGCACGCCAGGAGGGAACCGATAAAGACTGTCTGGAAAATTGGCCCGCCAAAAATCCAGAAATCATAGGGAAGTTTTTGGCGAAGCTTTTTTCAAAAAGCTTTGAAGGACGCATTACGCTTTTTGACCAGCCTGATGCCCTGCACATTACATGGGCTGGTCTTTATAAACTGATTCAGGCTGCTACGATTTATGAATAGAGCGGCAACAACTCAATTCAATAAAATCAGGACTGATGATTGTGCTACGCCCTGTATATGCTAAACAGGGCGGCATAAGCGAGCTTGGCGGAATGGTAGACGCACGAGACTTAAAATCTTGCGCCTGTAACTGGGCGTGCGGGTTCGAGTCCCGCAGTTCGCACCACTCATAACATATTGATTTAATTGACTTTTATGGTCTTTCCACAACCATAAAAGCCGAACCTTCTACAATCGGCTTCTACAAAATGAGCCGTCTGTATGTTGATTCGTCTCCAATCCGGGTATCATTTCCGCAGGGCCGTGCCTTCACATATCCGTGATATTGTGGGCAAAAAGGAGCTATGGCTCTCCCTTGGCACTAACAAACGCGAGGTTGCCAAACCATATGCGTGTGCAGTTTTCGCAGAGACCGAAAGGCTGTTCCGTTCCGTAATGCACCTCAAGACAGAACTCAGCGAAGACGAAAATTTTATCAGGGATGAACTCCCTGAAGACGTGCAGGAACTCTTTGACCTGCTTATTCAGGACTATCAGCACAGGATTGCAGAACTCCAGACGCAATATGACCATCAGAAACTCAGGCATTCCATGGACAGTCTGGAACAGATGGAAAAGCTGGAGAAAGCCAGAACACTGACTGGTAAGAGTGTGAATCTGCTGGAGCGCACTGTCACAGACCTGAAAAAGACCAAAGCCAGCCTTCCAGCCCTGACAGATATCCAGAGCCAGATTAAGGACATGAAAGCCTTTCTGGCTCCGAAGGAAAAGCCTTCTCCCCTCTTTTCAGAAGCGATTAAAATTTTCCTGGAAAGCAAGGACACCACAGTCAAATCCACTGTGGTCAAATCCTACGAACGCACCTTCAAACGCTTTCTGGAGGTCTGCGGGGATAAACCCATGCGAGACTATACCGGGGCAGATGTTGGGCATTTCAAAGCCCTGATGGAACAGCTACCGGAAAGTTATGGCAAACAGCGCAATGACACCCGGACAGTTCAGGAATTTGTGGCTGATGCGAAGAAACGCAAGCTGGCCCGTATCTCCGGGAAATCAGTCAAAAACCATTTCACCAAACTTTCCGGGCTTTGGAAACATTTCCTTCTGCGTGACCTTGTGGACCGTAACGTGTTCACTGGTGGCTGGCAGTTTGACACAAAGTCCAAAACCAATCGTGTGCGCTGGAGTGATAACGACTTAAAGGCCATTGCAGGTCAGCCCTGGCAGTTTGGCACCATCAGCCACAAGACAGCGTCCATGATTGTGGGGATTGCGTCTTACACAGGGATGCGACTGGAAGAAATCTGCCGTTTAAGACCGCAGGACATTCAGGAGATTCAAGGTATTCCGTGCATTCTGGTGCAGGACCACCCTGCCCTTAAAGGCAAACCCTGGACTGAATGGAGTGCGAAGACCGAAGCCGGAAGACGTGTCGTTCCCATCTGCACAGCCTTGCAGGAAGCCGGATTGCTAGACCTTGCACAAAGAGCGACAAACCAGAAACGTCACTACCTGTTCCATGACCTTGATTTTAAGGGGCAAGACAATAAACGCTCTGCTCACTTCCAGAGAGACTTCAGCAAGTTCAAATCACGTCTGGGCATTGGCAAGAGCGTGGTGTTCCATTCATTCCGGCATAACGTCTCGACCAAACTCAGGAACATTCATGAGCATGGCGTGGGTGGCTTACGTGAATCCTGGATTGATGACTTTCTTGGGCATGAAAGCCACGACAAGTCAGTCGGAAGCACTGTCTATTTCGATGATGTGGATATTGTGAACCTCAAAAGAGTTGCGGAAAGCGTGAAATATCCTGAGTATTGGGATATAAAGTCTCTCTTTACATCTAAAGTGAAATGCTAAATTTTTTGTTTTTCATTGAATCTTAAATATTTTCGGAGGATCAAATGCGTGGAAAAACTGGAGGTTCTCTAACACCGGAAGAAAAGCGAATAGTTAAAGCTTTATTAAATCGGGGCATAACGGGGCAAGATATTCAGAATACCATCAACATAGGCCGAAAAGCACCCGTTAATAGTGGTCGTATTTCAGCCGTTAAGACATCGACTATCACACCAGCCAGTGATGCAGAAGTTGAAGCTTACCTTTACAAAAAAAACTCATATGACCTGCAAACTGGTCTGAACATTGTGGATGATGAAAGGATTATAAAATCTCGTGAAGCAATGTTTCTCGCTGTTAATCTCTTCAACACTCCCCATCTAAAATTTAAAGCAGAAGGATTTTCAGTTTATGCAACCATCGCATGGACGTATCTAGTTCATGAATATTGTTCTCGCAATAACGTACCCTTTGAAGATAAACACGGTCGCACTGCTACTCTTTGTGTATTAATTAAAAAACAAGAATTAAAACTATCTACCGGAATCATAAAAAATTTAGAAGCTCTCAAAGAAATCCGAGACGCTGTTGAACATCGTATCACGGGGAATAGTGACGCCAATTGGTATTCTATTTTCCAAGCTTGCTGCCTGAATTATGACGCAACATTAGTTTCATGGTTTGGAATAAAAGTATCCCTTCAGAAGAATCTTTCTTTCGCATTGCAGTTTGCGAAACTATCAATTCCACAGATTGCATCAATACAAAACTTCAATGTTCCACCACGTATTCTAGCTTTAGATGCTCGCTTAAACAAAGACGTACCTATTGATAAGGAAGACATCGAATATCGCTTGAAGGTTATTTACACCTTAGACAAGGTTTCCAAAAGTGAAGCTAATGTACATTTTGTGAACCCCTCATCTTCCGCAGGACAAGAAATCCATAATATTTTATTGCACGAACGTCTTGCAGATGACTTATACCCATTCAAAGCCAAGCCAGTCCAAGAAGCTGTTCAAAAGTCTGTAAAAATTATATTCAATATGAACTCTCATACACGTGCTTGGAAAAAATATAAAATAAGACCCTCATCAAAAGATAAAAATCCCGAAAAAACAAATAAAAAATACTGCGTTTACAATAAAGCCCACAAAGACTACACATACAATCAAAGCTGGATAAATTTTTTAATATCTGAAATAAATAAAGGAGATTTTTTTTAGATTTTCCCCAGATATACAAATCTAAATTATCAAAAATTTCCTATATTTTTCACTCGCCACCAGCACTTAATTTAGTTAAAATGGAACCAGAACAAAAAGTGTACGAGGATTTCCATGGCTATCACATCGCTTGAACTCTGCGCTGGAGCCGGAGGACAAGCCCTTGGTTTAGAAAGGGCTGGCATTGAGCACTCTGGTCTTATGGAAATTGATGCAGATGCATGTGCTACTCTTCGCTTGAATCGTCCTAAATGGACCATCCATAATGCTGACCTTACCACTTTCTCTGGCACTCCATGGAAAGGAGTAGATTTGGTAACGGGAGGATTACCTTGCCCCCCATACTCTATTGCAGGGAAACAACTAGGTCCTCAAGATGAACGAGACCTTTTTGGCCATGGCCTACGTGTCATTGATGAAACTCGCCCAAGAGGCGTAATGATAGAAAACGTAAAAGGTATTCTATCTCCTCGTTTCGAAGAAGTTAGGACCGACCTCAGAAAGAAACTACGAAAACTCGGTTATGATGTGCAATGGCGTCTCTTGAATGCATGTGACTTTGGAGTTCCTCAACTGCGCCCAAGAGTGATTTTTGTAGCTCTTCCAACTCAAACAATGGACTTCTTTGAGTGGCCGACCCCCAACCCATCCTCTGCCTCTACAGTTGGTGATAGCTTATTAGACTTAATGAGTGCAAATGGGTGGGAACTCGCAGAACAATGGGCCCAACAATGTGACGATATTGCTCCAACATTGGTAGGAGGCTCTAAAAAGCATGGGGGTCCTGACCTTGGGCCAACACGCGCAAAACGAGCATGGGAAGCTTTAGGAGTGAATGCAAAATCTATTGCTGAAACTGCTCCAGAACCTGGGTTTGTTGGTCATCCAAGATTAACTGTTCGTATGGCGGCTCGTTTGCAGGGCTTCCCTGATACGTGGCAGATTTATGGACGCAAAACAACTTCATATCGACAGGTAGCAAATGCTTTCCCTCCCCCTGTAGCCTGTGCGGTTGCATCACAGATAAAAAAAGCGATCGAGGAAACTGCAAAAATATCATTGCCAAAAAAACGCTATAACAAAACAACTGTTTAAAAAGCATTAAGTGCATTGGCCTAAAAAACCAATGCACTGTAAAAGAATTTATTTTTTACCATATCCGTGAATATATCTTTTTAAAATATTTTCTATTTTATCCCCAGTTTCTCTTTCTATGATTTCCACTCTATCGGCATCATCATCATCCAAGAAAACCATAATCTTATTGTTTGTTTTTTCTGGAAAAGCCCAATAGCAAGAAAGACAATCATCTGAACAGTTCATACACTGTCTACGTTTAACAACATTACAGTTATGACAAAGAGCCTGCCAATTACCAAGGTCATTGGTCCCTCCCCGTATAAGGGGAATTTTATGGTCGGCCTGAAGTCCTCTTGTCCCTGGCAGAACATGTTTTTTACATATAGCACAACCATAATTTGCTTTAGTAAAAATATCTATTTTTTCTTTTTCTGATAAATAAGTTCTGACATTTCCTTCCTTAATTATATCTGAAATCAGCCTCCAAACAGGGAACCCCTCCTTCATAGAAGCTTCTAAATCACAACCTTTTTCATCACGTAACTCTCTCAAACGTCTGTCAAAATATTTTTGTCCTGTAACATCTAACAAATGTTTGGATTTTACCCAAGCTTTCGGGAAATTATTATCCAAGGGTTCTCCCCATAACTCTCTAAGCAAAATATTTTTAACTTTGCTTTTTTCTCCAACTTTTTTTAAATATTCTTCAATATCCATTATTGAAAAACTCCCAGATACAATGAAAACTGTATCAATGATATCAGGAAGTTATTCCGCTAACTAGGACCTATCATTAAACTAGATTCAATATCTTCATCATAAAAATGGCTTATCAAAACACCATGTTTCTGGTATGCGCCATTACATCACGCCTTCGTGAGCATCATGCACCTTCTGACAAGAGTGAGGACTTTCTTCTTCATTCTGTCAGGAGGTTCAATTCCCATACCCTGAAGACGTTCCAGCAAAGCCAGAACAGCAGAGGCATCCTCTGCACTGACAGCAGGTTTCCCGTTGGTAGCCACCAGGGCTTTCCCTACGTTTCTGTCCTGTCTGATTTTTTCCAGAATAGCCACTGTCAGCCATTCTCCGGCTTTCATGCCCTGCTTCTGGCTCTGGGTAATCACAGCTTGCCGGACATCAGCAGAAATCCCCCTGATACCCCATGTTTTCGTGTTGTCTTCCATATGTTTCCTTCCCTGTTAAACAGCCCTGTCCAACCAGTATGACAGGAACACAGGCAAGGAATACTGGATGTTGCAAGGAATGGCTCAACAAGCAGTTTGACAGGAAACCCCGACAAAAAAACCAGATACGTGAATATCTGGCTCCTGTAAGCCCAATGGTGAATACTCCATCAGGATTACCACTTTCGCGATAATTTTATTATGTGCATTATTGAGTATAATATCAAGTAAAACAGGGATATGCATTCAAAAAATAACTACAGATTATATTTTACTTGAATAAATCCATTTTCAATGCTTTAATAAGAAAAAAGCCAGATGCAATAACATCTGACTTTCATAACCACGATGGAGGAAGCCCCCCAAAAACACTTACTACGTTTTATTAAGTTGATTATGTAATATTTAAATGAATTAGTCAAGTAAAAAATGTTGTTTTTGGTAATTTTTCTCCATCATAATTAAGGAGAAAAATTTTATGGGCGCAATTTTAAAGAAAGACATTTATACAGACCCAAGTGAAGACAGAATATTACCCTATAACGGGCAAGCCTTCTTTACTCTCAATCGTATCAATAATGGGCATATGACCCAGAAAGCCTACAAGCTGGATCAGCTTGAGTTTGTCCTGTCCAATATTGCCAATAACAGAGATACCTACATGGCTCAGGGCTTCTTTTCCAGACCATGCAGACGTGCCCTGTTCATAGAAACCATGACACACGCCTATGTGGATATCGACTGCTACAAGACAGAATTCTTTCCCGACTGGATGACCAGACAGCAGAAGGTGCAAAGCATCCTCTCCTATTGTGATGACAATCTTATTCCTGTTCCTTCAGCCATTATCTCATCCGGGCGTGGCATTTATCTGAAATGGTATTGGGCCTCACCTATCCCAAGAGAGGCTGTAGGACGTGCTGTAGCCCTCAACAAACAGCTTGTGTCCCTGTTTGCCCCACTTGGTGCTGACCCGGCCTGTGTGGACGTATCCAGAATCCTGCGTGTTGTGGGAACCCTGAACAGCAAGAACAACCAGCCTGTAGAACTGTTGCACCAGACTGACAGGGATGGTCATGCCATCACCTATGTCTTTGATGATTTTGCAGACGAGGTTCTGCCCTATTCCCTTGAGCAGATACGCGAATGGAGAGAAGCCCAGAAGGAACGCTATGAAGCCAAGGGACAGGTCATCCATCTGGCACGTGAGAAAGCCAGGGAAAGGCTCAAGGCTGGCAACCGCAAGGCATTCAACAGGTTTGACTGGTGCTGGCGTGTTGTTGAGGACATCAGAACCATTGCTGACAAAAAATATGGGGACGTCATTCCCTATTGTGAGGAATCCGGGCATGTGGCTGGCCCTGACATGTATGCCCATATCGGGGCGTCCATGCTTGGTAATATCATCCCATCCCAACAGCTATGGCCGGAAATCAAAACATGGGCTGGTCTTATCCTTCCTGCTTCCTATGTGAATGACAAAAGGAACCTGCTGGCTCATTCTTCCTCTCTGCTCAAGAAAGCGAAGCAGGTTGCCAATATGACGGAAGAAGAACGTAAAAGGAACGAGGAAGCCGGACTTCATCGTAAAGGAGCTTATCGCTACAAAACACAGACTATCATCGACAGGCTTGGCATCACGTCTGATGACATGCGAAATTTCAATCTCAAGGTGTTAATCGACAAGGACGAGAAACGCAGGAGAGACAGGGAAAACACCATGCAAAAGAGACGCGAAGCCGGAACTGTGGAACGTGTCGAATGGCTCGCAGAAACAAAAGCAAACAGCCAGGAAGGGCAAAAGCCCTGGGAAGCCATGGGAATAAGCCGTGCAACTTATTTTAATAGAAAAAAGAACGGGTTAATTTAAACCCGATTTATTTCGTAATAAATTAGACTGGGTCTGTCCCTACATATAATCTGCGTAGCCCTGAGATTAATTAAATCTTAAAAATAGGGTTTAATATTACAGGAGACTACCAGAAAAATACTGAAAGAAACCAATAAATCGAAAGCGTAGCATTGCGGAGCGACAAAATGGAACAGACAACAAAAAACAGTCTCACGCTTGAAAAGAAGAAATAGGGCAATGAACGAAGTGAAGCCCTTGGCGGTAGCAGAGTAAGTATAATCTTGGGTCACTATGTGACCGGGGGGTCTGGGGGGATTTTTTCGATTTTTTGACCAAAGTATCGATTTGGCTTTTTTGTGATACTGGTCTGTCCCTCCATATAATCGCACATTCAATGGTAAACGCGCAGAATTGCCACGTTATGACCGTTTGACCCATCAGACATATAATCCTACCCCTTAAAGGTTTTTCGTTGCTCCATGTGTCTTATTCCATGTTTTTCATACTATCCCGCGTGATGGATATACCGGGATTATACCAGAACCTTGGTTTTCTCTGGTTTTTGGGATGTTTTTCCTTTTTCTACCCATTCATCAACAGTATTTTATGTTGAATGACACACTGTTTTTTCCTTTCATAGTCAACACAAAATCCTGTTGACCATTCCATAAAAAACATAACAACCATTCAACATTAATAATAAAATACGATATTTATAAATATAGATTAAATTATACTTGTATTTATGTTTAATATTATGTTAATATTTAAAAATACAGCAACATAATTTAAAGGAGGACTATTATGGCAAAAGCCAAAAAAGCATTATTCACATCATTTGGTCTGCTTAATTTTCAGGAACGAAAGGTGCTGAATGAAGGTAATGCGTTTTTTGAAGCAACACCAGAGGGAGGCAAGTCTGACAAGACCTTTTGCGTCACGTTGGATGATGGGAAGCAGATGTATTGCTATGTAGGCAATGACAAACTGACTTTTTACAAAGCCAATCTGGATGGCACGGACAAGCAATGGCTGTTCAATATTTTCCCGGATGGGGGCATATTTTCTGCTCAGTCCATGGAAAACAAAAAGCGCAGAAAAGAGAAAGCCAAGGCTCAGGAGCAGAAAACACAGCAGACTGATGCTCAGAAACCGGAACGCAGGACTTTGACACTCCCCAAGGCTCCACACAGGAAAGCCCCTGTTGTCGTGGAAATCAAGAAAAAGAAACGCTAATTTTCTTACCCCCAACCATTCAAACAGACAAAATTCACAAGGAGTTTTCAGACATTTTATAAGGAGATTTAAATATGCAATTTCGATTATTAGACAACAAAGGCACACCCAAATGGGAAATCAGTCGTTGGACTTACAGCACTGAAAAGAAGCGAGCCATCAAGGAAACCCTTGGCTCTTTTCCCTGCTATTTTTCCATGGTTTCCGGTGACATTCTGGATAAATGCACCAAACAGGAAAAGGCTGAGGTTCTGGAATGGTGGCGTGTCACCAGTGAAGCCGTGAACAGGGAACGTCTCAGAAGACAGATAACGACTCTTCCCGCTATCTTTAAAGACCTTGAAACCCTGCTGGATGTTATCCAGGACAATCCTGAAGACCTCGCGGAACTTAAAAAACACGCCTATGCGTTCAAGGAGGCTGTCAGCAAGGTTGTTCGCAGGAAGTCACGCCAACAGAAAAATCAGGAAACAGTCAACAGCGTTCCCGCTTGACCATTCCTTATGTTTTCCCCTTCATAGTCAACAGGGTTTTATGTTGACTACTGACCTATTTTTATAAAATCACATCAACATAGATTTATGTTTAAGCGTTCGCGCTTGTAACACATTTTATGTAAAGCACCTGCATTATACCCGTAAAATACCTTTTTATCCCTGCTTACGTTTTCTCATCTTGTTTGCCATCCTTTTTGTTATCTTTTGATTATAGCCAGGCATACCGAGTATCCGCGTTGCTCCACTCGGTAATCTGGCAAGGGGGAAAATGCTTTTCCCCCGTTGACCCCCATTTAAGCAGGAGACCCATTTCATGAGTGAAAAAAGAAAACTGAACCATTCCCTTTTAGTCCGTTTGGATGATGACCTGTATGGCAGGATAACAGAACAGGCCAGACAGCAGGATGTGACTGCAAACAGTCTTGTTCGTCGCACGATGGCTGACACATTATCCTACCCATTGCCTCCAAAGCAGAGCGTTAAAGCCTTTGCTCCCCCCAAGCCGGAATACATCAAGGAGCTTTACAGGCTCAGGGAAAGCACGGCTGAACTATGTGGAGCATTGGTGCAATATGCCATCAAATCCCGTCAGGAGGGTCATGTCATGGCTCATGCTGAAGCAGAATCCCTTATCCCGGATGTGCGTGATGCTGTGCGTAATCTGGACAAGCTCCGCAAAAAGCTTGAAGGAAAATAATGATTAGCGGGGCTACACGTGGCAAGGGTGGCTCAGGACTATGGCGTCACCTTCTGGACTATAAGCGTCAGAATGATGCTGTCATGGTTGGTGCATCACGTGGGTTGATTGAAACCGGCACGAAAGACCAGATTAAGGAACTGACCCACATTGGCCGTTATGCCAGCCATTCCAAACCTCTCCACCATGTTCATGCAGACCCCGCGAAAGACTGGACACCAGACCAATGGGCTGATTTCTGGAAGTCCTATGAAAATGAATTTTCTCTCCAGAAACAGTCCTTCACTGAAGTTGTGCATGTCAAGCATGGCCGGGAACACAAGCACAGGGTGTATTCCCTTCTGTTGCCATCGGGTTCCTGTATCCGAATGGATAATGATTTCATCAGACGTGAGAAGCTGAACCGACTGGCAGAAATACGCACAGGAGAACCTATCCTGTCCGGCAGACATAATGATGCTGTTATCAAGGCTCTGGAAGCCGAAGGGAAAACAGCCCAAGCCCAGATACTCAGGGATGCAGGACTGGAAGGAACACGCACCAGAGGGAAACTGAAGCCCCAGGAACGTGCCCAACAGGAACGCACCCATATTGATAAGGCTGGTCTGGCTGTAATCGTTCTCAAGGGATGGAAGGGCTATAACCCGGATGTTCTCAAGGAGCAGTTAAAGGCTCATGGTTGTCATCTGGCTATGGGGGATAAGGGGCCGGTTGTCATAGACCAGACGGGCAATGTTCATGCTTTGAACAGGCTGGTCAACATGGCCTCCAAAGCAGAGGGGAAACCTCTGAAAATCACAGCAAAACAGGCTGTGGACTACGTCAGGGGGTATGACCTCCCATTTTATGCAGACATTCAAAAGAAAGGAAAAATTAATGAAAGAACACTTCCAGAACTCGGAACAGTCCAAGAGAATTTCTTTATACCGGCAGACCTACCAGGAAGCCTATGGAGCGAACAAGAACACACAGAACATTCTCGACCTGATGAGCAACCAGACAGGAGACAAACCCTCACCCATCGACCAGATACAGCAGTTACTCGAAACCATCGCACAGCAACAGGTTCAAATCCTGTCAGCACAAAGCCAGATATTAAAAAGATTGTCTGCACTGGAACACTGAACAGACACATCACCCATGTTGTCAGTCTGTCCCATATTGTTCTGATAACCCCGGATTATATCAGGGACATCAAAACCCGATTGAAAGACGCCAAAAAAGCAGACTGGTATTTTTATCGCAGAGCCTATCAGAACCTTAAAGACCAGGAATACTGGCTTGACCAATGGAACAACAGCATTGACAGCAATATTCTGCTTTTGCTGGTGGAACTGTTCCTGAGCCTGTTTTTTGGTGGTTCTGTGACCATCAGAGAGAAGGTTTATCCTGTTGCCATTAATTTTGGGCTTCCTGCTCCTATCAGTGATAGCACATGGAACATGATGAGCGATGACCAGCAGGAAGATATCCTGTTTCAGAGCTACCTTTTATACAAATCGTCCTACAAAAATTATCAGAAGCTTCATGCCGAACAGAACGGGAATTCTGTCACGTTTGAGGATTTCCTGAACCTGCATGGCAAGGATATTCTGACACAGATGATTTCCCAAAATATGGATTATCTGGAAGACAAATTAACAGACTGGAAGAACAGGAAGATAGACGCGGAAAATGCGAAAATTCTTCAGAATACAAATGAAGCCATGACATGGATGAAACAGACTAATTCAGACGTTGCAAACCATGGAAGCACATTAAAAATGTAAAGAGATACGCATAAAAAAAGGAACCCCGAAAGGTTCCTCCCTGAAAGTCTTGTGATTGATTCTGTGGATTAATTAGTTGGTGTAGAAGTTGCTACTTTACCTATAGCAGTACTAACATTATTGAACACATCAGTTAAATTGCCACCAAGTGTAGTGACAGCAGTGATAATTGCAACAGAAATTAAGGCAGCAATCAAACCATATTCGATAGCGGTTGCCCCAATTTCATTTTTGCGAGTTTTAAGTAAAGTTTTCATATGAAATCCTCCAAATATTAATATTGAACACCTTATTATTATGATGCCTTAAATATATAATAATAAATGTATTTGCTAATATGCAAGAAAATCGAACTTTTTTAAATTATTTTCTTGACATTATCATTTATATATAAAATAATAATTTTATGTTGTAGCGACATAAGTGACCATCAGACCCCCTCCTAAAACGGTCTGGTGGTTTTTTATTGCCCGGTTTGAAGTTGTTCTGTCATTGTACCCAATAAACCATCGATAGTAAACACACGGCCCTTCTGTGTCGTAAATTCAAATTCTCGACCATTATTTCCTCCTGTATGAATATTATTTTCTACATAGCCAGCATTATTGATAGCATCATTTAGAACTTGAGAAGCTTCTGACCAAGAAGTGATAGGATGTTGAGTTAATCCATCATAAAGGCCAAATACGTTTTTAATTTGATCATCAGGATGTAACTGATTGTAACCTGTCATCTGGGTCAATAAATTCATTGAGATACTAGGAATTAAGGGTTGTGCTGAAAAACCATTAGTTCCTCCCAAACTTTGATCTAAATAAATAGGATTGAATTCATCTTTCAAAGAACTGTCCAGAGCATTTAAGTATGCGCTTCCTGTTAGACTATCTAAGTCTGCGCTTTCTGTCGTTCCACCAGCTCCACTATTATTTACACTTGAGCTACCACCAGTTACGCTAGTGCTACCACCACCACCACCACCACCACCACCACCATTAGCATTACCCGTAGATGCACCTGAACAGGTTCCAGACCCACCAAGATGTTTGGATATTGTGCAATAGGTGTTTGATAAATTCCCGCCAACTGCGGACATGCCAGTAACAGCAACAACAGCCACTAACGATGCAATAAGCCCATATTCTATGGCTGTTGCTCCAACATCCTGCTGTGCTTTCTTTTTATAATAAATCATGATTTAAAATCCTCCAATGTGTATATACGTAAATCATTATAGTATACATTGATGAATATATTCAATAATACTTAAATATAGACTGTTTCAAAAACTTGACTTTTTGAATACGTAACCCTTATTATATAAATACAAAGGGAAAATCGTATTCAATATTGTATATTCAAAAGTATTTTAGAAAATAATCCCTGATTAACAATTTAAGGAGACATTTTATGAGTGAAATTACATTCCGCACTAAAAACCTGACCGTCCATCATATTTTTTCACCTGTTGAGGGGTTTGATGACATCGCACCAGGATATGTGAAAGACTTCAGGACATTCCTGCAATCATCTAAAATTACAAAGACAATGCAGGAAGCCTATATTTCCGCATTGCGTGAATTCCCGACATATCCCAAAAGCACCACACTTGATGGCACGATAGAAGAACAAGCCTATAAATTATTAGATTTATATCATTCTGATGCCATCCAGAATATTCTGGACGTGCTCGCTCCTCAGATTATTGAAAAATATGGCGAAGACCAGTTATCCGTTTTCATAGTGGCTTTTCTGGAAGGTGTTTTAAGGGACATTGAAATCATAAAGGGAGATGGCAAAAATCACCTGTCCTATTTCAATCGTGACCTTGATTGTAGCTGTGCTTCTATCCTGAAGAGCTACTTGCCTGATGATTATGCATTGGGAGATTATCTGGCCCGCTATTTCCTTGCGGACAGAGTGACAGCCCTGCACGTCTTTGGAGGTGTGCAATGATTTATGGCTATGCACGTGTCAGCACCAGAGACCAGTCGACTGATATGCAGGTCAGTCGATTGCTGGAAGCCGGGATTCCAAAAGAAAGAATTTTTATGGATGTCATTTCCGGTGCAACAGAAGACAGGCCACAGTTAAACAGTTTGCTGTCTCTGTTAAACAAGGGGGATGTTCTGACAGTCTGGAAGGTGGACAGGCTTGGAAGAAGGACAGCCCATCTCGCACGATTGCTGGAAGAATTTGACCAGAAAGGAATAACAGTAAGAAGTCTGACAGAGGGGGTTGATACGTCAGACAGGTCAAGCCGTGTCAGTTATCTGCTGATGTCTGTCATTGCTCAAAATGAACGTGAGACGATTAATGAACGCATCAGAAGTGGCATAGACCATGCCCAGAAATATGGAACGAAAACAGGTCGTCCCATAGGAAGACCCAAAGCCAGTTCTGCAAAGGTGCAACATGCTCTGGACCTTTTAGCATCAGGGAAAAGCTACAGACATGCCTCTTCCATTGCGGGTGTCTCTTTAGCCACATTGGTCAGACGTGTTCAGGCTATGCAACAGAAAAACCAGTTCACACGCCAGACCAGTATTTTTGAGACACTGAAGCAGAAAGCCTCCTGACAGAAAGGTCTTGATTTTCTACGAAGGTCTTCTACAATTTCCTTCACGTCAGGATTATAAAAGTCTTTAATATCAGCATGTTATTTAGGCGACTGCGGGATTCTTGACTTTCGAGTCCCGCAGTTCGCACCAATATAATGCATTGATTTAATAAAATTTCATGGTCTTACCGTAACCATATAAAGCCGAAGCCGGTAAATGTATAATTTCTGTCTGCACGACTTTATAGAAATACTTATTACTTGAATTTAGATACTGTTTAAAAAAATAATTTATAAAAAAATAATAAAAGTTTTTAAGTTCTTTTGTTTTTCAAAAATTCAGCACACTTCAAAGCTTTTTGAAAAAAGCTTCACCAAAAACTTTCTTATGATTGCTGAATGTTTTCTGAGCTAACTTTTGAAACAGTCTTTCAGATATATGGGCGTATCGCTTCCTCATAACACCTTACGTTTCCGAGGCTCCAGACTCATAATCAGAACATGACCGTAGTTTCAACACAGATGGCGGCGCAGAAAGCAGTCAAGCATCTGTCATACCGGGTTGTAACACGTCCCTGTCCTTCTGCCTGGCAAACCGAATTTCAATGCGATTTCAGCATCTGCAAGACAGGTTGCATTCGTGAGAACCCGCCTCGAAAACACGGCGTGGTGTGCTACCTCCATAACATGAAAAAGACCCTACTGGCTGGGACGGGCGGCGGCGGGAAGGCGTTTGCCTGATGGATGTCAACGCGCTCAGACGCTTCGCCCGGACCTCACGCCTGTGGATGATCGATCAGGTCACGACCCAACTCGACAGGGTGCTTGCCGATGAAACCGGCGCGCACGCCGGTGCGATCACAGCGCTGAAGGCCGCCACTGAACGCAACCGCGAGGCGGTTATTGAACAGGCAGCCTGCACCTGGTTCAACCGCTTCACGGCGCTGCGCTTCATGGATGTGACGGGCCTGACCACCCTGCATGTCATGCACGAAGCCGCCCATGACGGGCAGGAGGAAGCCTGCCGGCAGCGCATACTCCAGACCTGCCATGACTGGCACGGCCGCATGCCCTTCCTGTTTGCAAAGACCGGGGATGACACCGATCTCCTCATGCCTGCTGACCTGCTCGCGCCCGATGGCTTTCTTGCCCGCCTGCGCACGGTACTGACCGAGGCGGCCTGCCAGCATGTCGAGGTCATCGGGTGGCTGTACCAGTTCTATATCTCGGCAAAAAAAGATGCGGTCTTTGCCGGGCTGAAACAAAACATCCGGATCGCGCCCGAGCATATTCCCGCGGCAACGCAGCTTTTCACCCCGCACTGGATCGTGCGTTACCTCGTGGAAAATTCGCTGGGGCGGCTATGGCTGCGCAATCATCCGCAGTCGAAACTGGCGGCGAAGATGGCGTATTACATTGCGCCTACCACACCTGAAGCGGACTTCGCGCAAGTGGACCGCCCCGAGGATCTGCGCCTGTGCGATCCCGCCTGTGGCGCAGGCCATATGCTGACTTACAGCTTTGACCTGCTGTATGAAATCTATGCCGAGGCAGGCTACGCCCCGCAGCATATCCCCGGCCTGATCCTGACGCATAACCTGACCGGACTCGAGATCGACGCGCAGGCGGCAGCCCTCGCGGCCTTCGCCGTGTTGATGAAGGCGGCGGCACGTCTGGGGCGGCAGTTGTTCCTGCGCCTGCAGGCACGGCCTGATATCGTCGTGCTGCGCAATGTCGCCTTTACGGCCGCCGAGATGACGGAAATCGCTGCCGTGGCCGGGCATGATCTGTTCACGCCCGGCCTGCGCACACTGCTGGGGCAGTTCGAACAGGCACGCAACCTGGGTGCGCTGATCGTGCCCGCGCAATGCGACATGCCCGGCGCACGCCGCCGCCTTGCGGCATATAAGGGCGGTGCTGAGCCGCGCGTGGCGGATGTACTGGCCCGTGCCCTGTCCGCGCTGCGCATGGCCGAAGTACTTGCCCCCCGCTACCACATCGCGGTGGCCAATCCGCCCTATATGGGGGCGAAAGGCATGAACGCGGCACTGGCCGCCTTCATCAAGGCCAACCATCCCCATAGCCGGTCCGATCTTTTTGCCGTGTTCATGGAGCGCGCGCTGGGCCTGACCGTGCGGCACGGGCTGATGGCCATGATTACCATGCAGTCATGGATGTTCCTCACCTCCTATGAAAAACTGCGCGCCCGGCTGCTGGCCGAAACCACGATCCTGTCCATGGCGCATCTGGGCGAGCGGGCATTTGACAGCATCGCCGGTGCCGTGGTTTCCACCACGGCATTCGTGATCGGGAATACCCGTGATGCGCAGCACGAAGGCACGTTCATCCGCCTTGTCGAGGGCGCATCGGAGGCTGAAAAGAACGCCCGGTTGCGCGAGGCCATCCATCACCCGGAATGCGGGTGGCGCCATCAGGCTTCAGCGAAAGATTTCAGACATGTGCCGGGCCAGCCGATTGCGTACTGGCTATCGGACTCCCTAAGGCAGTGCTTTGTCCGCTTTCCATTGGTCGGGGCATCGGCCGCCGCCGTATGCGGCATGACCACGGGCGAGAATGCACGCTTTGTCCGGGCATAGCATGAAGTGGACCGCAGCCGGCTCAGAACGGATGCGGCCTCCCCTGCCGCAGCCCGGCAGTCGGGCTGCACATGGTTCCCCTATGCCAAGGGCGGCGAATTCCGCAAATGGTACGGCAATGCGGATTACGTGGTGAACTGGCACGATGATGGCCGCGACATCGTAGCCTCGGGCCGGGCCTATCCGCGCGCAAGGCAACGGTATTTCCGCCCCTCGGTCAGTTGGTCTTTCCTGTCATCAGCCTATTTTGGCGTGCGCCAGCAACCGCCGGGTTTCATCTTTGACATGGCAGGCTGCTCCCTGTTCCCTGACGCACCTGACCAGATCAGCCTCTATACGGGTGCCCTATGCGCAAAAACGGCCAGCCTGTTTCTTCAGGTCCTGAATCCGACCCTGAATTTTCAGGTCAATAACGTCGCCTCCATCCCGCTGCCCGCACAGATCGACGTCAAGGCCATACAGGCCATCGTGCAGGCCGCCGTGCAGATTGGCAAATGCGACTGGGACGGGCACGAAACATCATGGGACTTCACCACCCTGCCGCTGCTTTCAGCCGCCTGCCCGGGCGATACCCTCGCCCGCGCCTATACCCGCCTGCGCGCGCGCTGGCAGGGCATGACGGACACCATGCAGCGCCTGGAGGAAGACAATAACCGCCTCTTCATCAACGCCTATGGATTGCATAATGAACTGACACCCGATGTGCCGGTCAGGGAGATCACGCTCACCTGCAATCCTGCCTATCGCTACGGCCCCCGGGCGCATGATGGCGAAGCCCGCCTGCGCGCGGATACGGTGGCCGAATTGCTGCACTACGCCGTGGGCTGCCTGTTCGGGCGCTACAGCCTTGATGCCCCCGGCCTCATCCTTGCCCGGCAGGGCGCGGGGCCTGAGGCGTATTTCGCCCGCGTGCCCCACCCCCGCCTTGCCCCCGTGCGTGACAACGTCATTCCCGTGCTGGAGGAAGACGGGTTAGGCGATGATATCGTAACCGCCGTTTGCCAATTCCTGCGCGTGAGCTTTGGCGCGGCGCAGTTTGAGGAAAACCTTGCCTTCATTGAACGCGTGCTCGGCAAGGACCTGCGCCGATGGTTCAGCAGGGATTTCTTTGATGACCATGTGAAACGCTACAGGAAGCGCCCTGTTTACTGGATGTTTTCCAGCCCCGATGGGCACTTCAACGCACTGGTCTACATGCACCGCTACCACCAGGACACCGTCTCCACCGTGCTGGCGTCGCTGCGCAAGTTCATTGCACGGCTGGAGCACGAACAGGCCCGGCTGCGCAAACAGGCCAATGATGCAGGCACGCCGCCCGGTCAGCGCATCAGGGCGCAAAAGGAAAGCCGGGCGGTAGCAGCGCGGATCGAAGCCCTGCGCGCATGGGCGGATGGCGTGCTCCATCCGCTGGCGCAGCAGGGGATCGCCCTTGACCTGGATGAGGGCGTCAGGCGCAATTACCGGCTTTTTGCCGGGGCGCTGAAACCGATCAGGGGCGTGCCTGACTGACTTCACCCAGAACTTTTACAGGCGTGAATCCACCGGCTCACTCTCCATGGCCTGCACGCCAAACACGCACTGGTGCACCTGCGACAGGGGCGCATGCGCCACGAACCGGCGCAGGGCCTCCAGCCCCAGCGCGAATTCGCGAATGGCCATGGAGCGTTTCTGGCCCAGGTTGCGCTTTTTCAGCCGCACGAGATGCTCGGGGCGGTCATAATCAGGGCCATAGATAATACGCAGGTAATCGCGCCCCCGGCACTTGATGGCGGGCTGGATCAGGCCACGCCTGCCCCGTGCCAGGAAATCCAGCGGCTTGACCACCATCCCTTCGCCGCCCGCTTCAGTCAGGTCCTCCCACCACGCAATGGCGGCGGCGCACTGTTCGGGGTCGTTAAGGTCAACAAGCCGGTGGCGCGTGGCCATGACCAGCGGGCCGCCTGCTTCGGCCAGCCTGTGGGCGCGCTGCATGTGCCATGCATGGTCACGGTCGGCATGCACATGCCCCTCCGATGCCAGCAGGTGGAACGGCGCGATCCTGACGCTGGCCAGCCCCTCAAACGGGGTGACGTAGCGGTTATAGGCATCGCGGTAGCGAAAGGCATCCTCCAGCCGCACGGCAGTCGTGGCCTGCAGGTCATCCACCGCCACGCCGCGCGCGCGTGCTGCCGCCAGCGCCTGTTCCGCGGCGGACAGGCTGGCAATGGCGGCAGCCCCCACCGGGGCGAACTGCGCATGCACCAGCCCTGCTGCCTTCATGTTCCACGGCATGGCCTCGACATCCCACAGCACCCAGTCGGTTGCCAGATCATCCCACAGGCCGGCGGTGGTCATGGCGGCATCCATCTGGTGCAGCACGGCGGCCTCGATGGCTGGGTCATCAAACAGGCGGCGGCCGGTGCGGGTGACCACGATGCCGCGCGCGCCGTCGCTTACGCCAAAACGGCGGGCCGCAACATCAGGGTTGCGCGCCAGCACCACCAGCGCGCGCGAGCCCATGTGTTTTTCCTCCACCATCACCGAGCCCACACCGTTCTTGCGGTAATAGGCCAGCGCCTCCTCCGGGCGTTCCAGCCAGCCTTCCATGGCGCTGGTCTCGGGGGGCGACATGGTGGGCGGCAGGTGAATGAGCCAGCGCGGATCAACCGCAAAGCGGCTCATGACCTCCAGCGCGGCGGCGGCGTTGTCGGGCGCGATGACGATGGTGCCGAGATCATGCGTTTTGACCGCCTGCCGGCCCAGCACATCGGCCACGTCGGGCATGGTGGCAGGGGGCTGGGCCTCGGGCGTGGCGGGGCCGCCAAGCGGGCGCAGCGGCTCGGCATAGGTCTCGCGCGCCTGCACGGCCACGAGTTCCATCTCCGGGTAGCGCAGGGCGGTCAGCCTGCCGCCAAAGCAGCAGCCGGTATCGATGCACAGCGTGCCGTTATGCCACTGCGCTTCCATAACCGGGGTGTGGCCATACACCACCTTGGCCTGCCCCCTGTAGTCGGCTGCCCAGTCATAGCGCACGGGCAGGCCGAAACTGTCGATCTCGCCCGTGGTCTCGCCATACATGCAAAAGGCCCGCACAGCACCCGAGGCGCGGCCCTGCATGTCCTCCCTGATGCCCGCATGGGCCACGACCAGCCGGCCTTCATCAAGCACGTAATGGCTGATCAGCCCATCAAGCCACGGGCGCAGACTGGCCACGAAGGCGGGCGGTTCGGCCTCGAGCTGTTCTATGGTCTCGGCCAGGCCATGGGTGCGCTTGACCGCCTTGCCCGACAGGTAGCGCTTGAGCTTGTCATCATGGTTGCCCACCACCGCCAGCGCGTGGCCCGCCTCGACCATGGCGCGCACGATGCGCAGCACATCGGGCGTGTTGGGACCACGATCGACCAGATCGCCCACAAAAACCGCGCGGCGGCCCGCAGGCGGCGTGACCTGCACCGCCTTGTCCTGCCAGGTTATGGTGTAGCCGAGCTTTTGCAGCAGGTCCTGCAGTTCATCAGCACAGCCATGCACGTCACCGATGATGTCAAACGGGCCTCTGTCCTCACGCCGGTCGGTCCACAGGCGGGTGCGGGTGAGGGTTACGGCATCGACCTCCGCCGCCGTGTGCAGCACATGGGTGTAGCGTATGCCCTCGCTGCGCATGCCACGCAGGCCGCGATGGAGGTCGCGCATCTGGCGGCTCACCACGCCTGCGTTGATGGCCCGGTCCGCGCGGCCTGCGTTACGCGCCACGGCCACGGCCTCGGGCAGGTCGAACACGATCGCCACCACCAGCGCATGCGCCTCACGCGCCAGGGCCACCAGGCTCTTGCGCGCGGCAGGCTGCACGTTGGTGGCGTCAATGACCGTAAGGCGGCGGTTCCTGAGCCGGGTGCGCGCAAGCGCATGCAGCATGGCGAAGGCATCGGGCGTTGCGGCCTGATCGCTTTCATCATCACAGACCCAGCCCCGCATCGCATCCGATGAAATGACTTCCGTGGGCCTGAAATGGCGCGCGGCAAAACTCGACTTGCCCGTGCCCGAGGCGCCGACCAGCAGGACCAGCGCGAATTCCGGTATATCGATCTTCATGACTCGTGTCCTGCCTGCGTAAAGAGCGCCATCTGCGTGGGCGTGCCGTGGGTGGGGTCAACCGGGCCAATGCCCTCGAACGCCACGGTGTAGCCATAAGCCTGCGCCACATCGCGCGCCCAGCGGCTGAAGGTGGCGCGGTCCCATTCAAAACGGTGGTCGGCATGGCGCATGGCGTGGGCGGGCAGGTTGGGGAACAGGGCGTTATAGTCCCTGTTCGGCGTGGTCACGATGACAATGCCGGGGCGGGCCTGGCCAAACAGCACCTGCTCGAAGGCGGGCAGGCGCTCGGCATCCATATGCTCGATCACTTCAACCACGCAGGCGGCATCAAATCCCTGCATGCGTCTGTCGCGATAGGTCAGCGCGCCCTGCATGACGGTGATGCGCCTGCGCCTGAGTTCAGGCATGTCATCAAGCCGCAGCCGCTGCGCCGCGCGGGCCAGCACATGCGGGGCGACATCCATGCCCACGATGCGGCTGAACGCGGGCACGGCAAGCAGGGCCTGCAAGAGATCGCCCTCGCCACAACCGCAATCGAGCACGCTCTGCGCGTGCAGGCGGCGCAGGGTCTCGACCACGTGGGCGATGCGGGCATCCTGCAGGCGAAGAGGCGCCTCGATCTGTTTTTCTGGCGTGTCCGGCGCATCGGCATCGGCCGGAGCGGACGCATCGGGCGCGTTCAGTTCCGCCTGCGCACGCGCCACGAGCGGGCGGAACCCCTTGAGGGCACGGCGGATGATGAGGTTGCGCTCGGGGTGGGCATCAAGCCAGCCAGCCCCCTCACGCAGGAGCTTTTCCACCTCGTCCTCGCCCACGTAATAATGCTTGCTGTTATCAAGCACCGGCACCAGCAGGAAAAGCTGCCGCAGCAGGGTGGACAGCCGCACCCTGCCCCTGAGCGTAAAGGCGACATAGGGGCTGTCACCCCATTCCGGGTGGGTGGGGTCGAGTACGATGGGCGTGGTCTCGACCTGATAGCCCAGCGGCGTGAACAGGCGGGCGGCAAGGTCCGGCGGCCCACGCACCGGCAGCGGGGTGATGGTGACCTCAAGCGGAATATCGCTGTCAGCCAGGTCTTGGCGCATGCGCGAACGACCGGACAGGGCGGTGCCGAGCAGGCGGCGCATGGCGGTCATCAGCAGCGACGAGGCGGCATAGGGCCGGTCATTGACGTAACTGTCCTGCTGGCCTGTGGCGTGGCCGCGCCCGCGCACAAGGTCGATGGGGTCAACCTCGACCATGATGGCCGCCGTGCAGCGCGCTTCATCCGCCTGCGGATAGAAAAGCGATGCCCGCCCCATGGAAAGTTGGAGTTGATGCACGTTATCGGGATGCTTCATGAGGAGAAAACCCAGATCCGTCGCGGGCACATGGGTGGTGGAAAGACTCAGAAGCATCACGAACTCCAGTTACGGGCGCGCGCATGCGCAGGAGGACATGATGCCTTTAGCCCCACCGCACGGGCACGATGGGGCCATACTTAATGCAACATTTCATTTCAGGACAGGGGTTTCAGGTATTTACCAGCCATATACCTGATGAAACCTGCCCATTATAAGTATTAAAAACGCATCTTTCCCAAAGCCATTTCGCACGGCATCAGGCAAAACATACAGACGTTTTTGGTGATGCTTTTTTCCAAAAAGCTTCAGGTAAACGCCACCCCATGCCAGCCCTTTACCGGGTTCAGTCCCGGTAATCGGGCTGTTCGCGGTCAAGCTTGCGCCGCAGCGCCTGCCAGATCAGGCGGCCTTCGTCGGGGTCATCCTCAAACTGCCCCCGCGCGCGCAGGATCTGCGCCTCGGAGGGGATATGCAGCTTCACGCCCGTGGACTGCGCCGCAATCTGGATGCGGCAGGACTGCTCAAGGTAGTACATGCGGTAGAACGCCTGCGCGATGGTGCCGCCCACCGTCAGTAATCCATGGTTTTGCAGGATCAGCGCATTGCGCGTGCCAAGATCGCGCACGAGGCGCTCGCGTTCGCTCAGATTGTCATCGGCGGCAATCCCCTCATAGGAGTGGAAGCCAACGCGGCCATAGAACTCCATGTTGATCTGGTTCAGCGGCAGGATGTTCTGCTCCTGCGCCGCCACCACCATGCCCGCAAGCGTGTGCGTGTGCATGACGCAGGCGGCATCGGGCCTGCTGCGGTGGATGGCAGAATGAATGACAAACCCCGCCGGGTTGATCGGCCATGACGTGTCCTGCCGGGGCAGGCCATCGGCATCGACCACCACCAGGGAACTTGCGGTAATCTCCTCGAACAGAAAACCGTAGGGATTGACCAGATAGGCATGCGCGCGACCCGACAGCCGGACCGAAAGATGGGTATAGACAAGGTCGGTCATGCCAAACAGCGCCATGAGCCGGTACGCGGCGGCAAGATCCTCACGCAGGGTCTTTTCGGTCGGGGCCGTTGCGGGCGCGGGCGAAAGGGAAGACATGATTGCTGAATATTCCTTCCTGTGGCGGGCATGCCGCCCCTTATGGGGCATGGAATGCCGCAGCCTGCCCCATACGATACGACATGGCGCGACGATTACCTACTGCCTGCCGCGCGTAAACATGAATTCCTTAAAGTAAGCTTCAGCCAGAATTTCAGGGCGTGCCTGGAAAACGCCGTTGATGAAAGCGAAAGGTTTTTCGGGGTGTCTTCTGAAGGCTGTTTGAAAAAATCTTCACCGAAAAACTTCATCATTGCAATGGGTTAATGTTTTATATTTTGCAAAAACTTTTTGTGAACATGTTTTGAAATAACACAGTGGCAGGAAAACAGACCGTTCTCAACAGCCATTTTTCCTAAAAACCTGTCATTTTTATAAATAATTTTGGAAATATTTATCAATAAATTTATTATTATTTAAATATTTTTATGAATATACTCTCTTATAACTGCCAGTTCATGACCGGCGGAAACGCTTTCCTCTTCCATCATTACGGTTTATGTATAATGACGATAACAGACAAGACAGCCCCCGCAGCGCAGTAACGCCCCTGCGGGAAAGCAGTGCCTTCATGCCTTATATTTGGTGGATCGGTTTTGCATGACACGACACCCTGCCCCCATACCCCCCAAGGCCGCCGCCCCGCGCGCTCCAGCCACGCGCCGCAAGGCGGATGGCTTTCATGGGCAGGTAGCCGAGGTGGATTTGCGGCAGTTGCGCGTATTCCGCACCGTGGCCGAGCATGGTGGTTTTGCCGCAGCCGAAGTGGCGTTGGGCAAGAGCAAGTCCTCCATCAGCATCGACATCGCAGCCCTTGAAAACCGGCTTGGCCTGCGGCTGTGCACGCGCGGGCGCAGCGGTTTTGCCCTGACGGCGGAAGGCCGCCTGGTGCTGGAGGCAACCGAGACCCTGTTTTCGGATATCATGCACTTCCAGCAACGCATAAACGAGGCCAGCCGCACATTGACGGGGCGCTTTTGCCTGTACGTGCCCGACAATATCCAGATTCATGGTGAAACGGCGCTGGTGCGCGCCATTGAAACCTTTACCACCCGCTACCCTGCGGTGTTCATGGATATCCGCTCCACCTCCACGCGGGAGGTTGAGTTTGCCGTGCTGAACGGGCAGGCCTGCGCCGGCATTACCCTGAACCCGCGCCACACGCCCGATGTGCAGACCACCGCCCTGTTTCATGAGGAACTGCACCTGTTCTGCGGCAGGCGCCACCCCCTGTTCAACCTGCCCGAAAGCGAGATCACGCCCGCCATTCTCGCCGAGCAGCGCATGATTACGGTGTCAGGTGCCGCCACCTCGCCCATGTGGGACAGGCTGCGCCCGCACCTGAACTTCGCGGCGGCGGCGGAAAATGTTGATTCACGCGCCCTGCTGATCCTGTCAGGCAATTACCTTGGTTTCCTGCCTGAACCCTTTGCCCTGCCCCTGGTGCATGACGGGCTGCTGCGCCGCATCGTGCTTGACGGCCTGCAACTTGAAACCAGTTTCTATTTCCTGGCCCGCCCCAACCCAGAAACGGACCTCATGCACGAGACGTTTCGCGCCATCCTGGAGGCGGCCTGCTGAAGCCAGCCCCCATTCCCCCCCCCAGCCGCGCGCGAGGAGCACACCGCATGACCTCTCTGATGGCACGGTTCAGACGCCTGTGCGCCGCCCGCGTTGCCGTGGCGGCCCTTGCCTGCGTGCTGGCGGGCGGCAGCATGGCGCGGGCCGATACGTCGCCCCTGCCCGGCTTCATCCATGATGGTACGCTGACGGTCTGCACCAACCCCACCCTCCCCCCAATGACATTCGTAAACGGCACCGACATGAAGGCGGTGGACGGCATCGACATGGATATCGCTCACGCCCTGGCGGCCTACTGGCATGTGACGCTGGCCGTCACGACCATGGATTTTACAGGCCTGTTCCCCAGCCTTGCGGCAGGACGCTGCGGGCTGGTGGCGAGTGGCATCATCAAACTGCCGCAACGTGAACGCAACTTTGATGCCGTGGCCTATCAGGATACGGCGCTGGTCATCGTGGCACGCGCGGGCACCCGCCCGCTGGGCGGCATGGCGGAGCTGTCGGGCCGGAAAGTCGCCGTGCAGGCTGGCACCAGCTACAGCGCGCGCCTAACACAGGAAAACGCGGCGCTGGTGGCGGCAGGCCACGCACCGATGATCATACAGCAATACCCCACCGAGGAAGAGGTGGTGCAGCAGGTGCTGATCGGGCGCGCCTTCGCACTCGCCAGCCAGGATGTGGAACTGGCCTACCGGCGCGAACAGTTGCATGGCAGGGTGGGCGTGATTTTTACGCCCCCTTACCCCGAATACAGGCATTTCGCGCTTTACATCCGCAAGGATGCCCATGACAGGGCGTTGCTCGAACACGCCATTGCCACCCTGAGCAATAACGGGCAGATGACCGCGATTGCGCGGAAATGGGCCATAACGCCCGATGCCACGCAGGCGCTGGGCGGCAGCGCGCCCGCTCCGGCCTTTCGCTGGGGCACTTTTTTTGATGCCCTGACTTCAGCCGCCTTCATGCGCGGGGCCTTCATCACGCTGGCCGTGGCCGTGCTGTCGCATCTGACCGCCATCCTCATCTCGATCCCCATGGCGCTGGTGCTGAACGGGCGGGACTCCGTGCTCAGAACAGGGATCAAGGCGTATGTCGCCCTCTTCCGCGGCGCGCCAACCCTGCTGCAACTGCTGTTCATCTGGAATGCACTGCCGCAGTTCCTGCCGTTCTTCCGCGAGGCATGGTTCACGCCCTTCCTGGCCACATGGCTGGCGCTTTCGATCAATGAATCCGCCTATCAGGTTGAAATCAACCGCGCGGCACTCACGGCAATCGATCCCGCCCAGGCGCTGGCAGGCGATGCGCTGGGCCTGTCACGCGGGCAGGTCTACCGCCATGTCATCTTTCCGCAGGCGCTGCGCATCGCCCTGCCGCCCACCATCAACGCGTTCATCAGCCTGCTCAAGACCACCTCGCTGGCCTCCGTCATTTCCGTGCAGGAACTGCTGGCGGTTACCCAGATTCAGGTTGCGCGCACGTTTGAATTTACCGAATATTATGCTGCGGCGCTGGTTTACTATCTGGCCATGGTCTTCTTTTTCCTGCTGGTGCAAAAACGCGTCGAGCGCCGTTTTGCATGGGCTGACCAGTACAGGGCAGGCACGCATGCATCCTGAACCAGACACCGTGCTGTCGATCCGCAACCTGAGCAGGCTCTACAAGGATTTCATCGCCCTTGACCGCATCAGCCTTGACGTGAAGCGCGGCGAGAAGGTGGTGGTGCTCGGGCCATCGGGCTCGGGCAAGTCAACGCTGATCCGCTGCCTCAACCGCATCGAACCCCATGACAGCGGCTCGCTGCACATCAATGGCCAGCCCATTACCGCCAAAACCAACCTGATCGGGCTGCGCGCCCTCGTGGGGCTGGTGTTTCAGAACTATAACCTGTTCCCGCATCTCAGCGTGCTCGACAACTGCACGCTGGCCCCGCGCCAGGTGCGCAAAATGCCGCGCGCCCAGGCGGAAGCGCTGGCCATGCGCTTTTTGCAGCAGGTCAATATTGCCGGGCAGGCGGGCAAATACCCCATCCAGCTTTCTGGTGGGCAACAGCAACGGGTGGCCATTGCGCGCGCGCTGTGCATGCAGCCCGAGATCATGCTGTTTGACGAACCGACCGCCGCCCTCGACCCCGAAGCCGTGTCCGGCGTGGCCACGATCATGAACGACCTTGCGACGCAGGGCATCACCACGCTGTGCGTCACGCATGAAATGCGCTTTGCGCGCCATGTTGCTGATCGGATCGTATTCATGGATCAGGGCCAGATCATGGAAATCACGCCACCCGAACAGTTTTTCACCGACCCGCAGACCCAGCGGGCGCGGGATTTCCTGAACCAGATGATTGGCTGAAATATAAAAGTCTTAGGGTGCCGCCTTTTTTCTAAAAGGCGGCGTTCCTTGAAGCTTTTTGAAAAAAGCTTCACCAGAAACTTTTATTATCAAAGGGTTTTTTCAGGACTGGTTTTTAAACCCTCCATGAAAAAAGGAGCCTTGCGGCTCCCTTTCCCATAACGATCGGACCGGTCTTATGACCAGCGCCAGTTCCTGATTTCAGGCAGGTCCTGCCCGTACTGCGCCACGTAGCGCGTGTGCTCGACCAGCTTGTCGCTGATCGCCTCATTGGCATAGGCCGCCTTTTCGGCCAGGCCCGGCACGCGACGGATCACGTTCTGCACCAGGTGGAAGCGGTCGAGGTTGTTGCGCACCGTCATGTCGAACGGCGTGGTGGTGGACCCTTCCTCGCGGTAGCCATGCACATGGAAGTTGCGGCAGTTGGTGCGCTTGTAGATCAGCTTGTGGATCAGCGCCGGATAACCGTGGAAGGCGAAGATGACCGGCTTGTCGGTGGTGAACAGGCTGTCGAACACGTAGTCCTCCAGCCCGTCAGGGTGCTGGCTGCGTGATTCCAGCGTGAGCAGGTCCACCACGTTGATGACGCGTATCTTGAGGTCCGGCAGGTGCTTGTTGAGCAACTGCACGGCCGCCAGCGTCTCGATGGTGGGCACGTCGCCCGCACAGGCCATGACCACATCGGGCTCGCCGCCCTTGTCGTTGCTGGCCCATTCCCAGATGCCGATGCCCTTGGCGCAGTGCGCGATGGCGGAGTCCATGTCCAGCCATTGCGGCTCGGGCTGCTTGCCCGCCACAATTACGTTCACCCGGTCGCGGCTTTCAAGGCAGGTCTTGGCCGCGCACAGCAGGGTATTGGCATCGGGCGGCAGGAACACCCGCACCGTCTTGGCCTTCTTGTTCAGCACATGGTCAATGAAGCCGGGGTCCTGGTGGCTGAAGCCGTTATGGTCCTGCCGCCACACATGCGAGGTAAGCAGATAGTTCAGCGATGCGATCGGCGCGCGCCACGACACCTCATCCGCCTGCTTGATCCACTTGGCATGCTGGTTGACCATCGAGTCCACAATGTGGATGAACGCTTCATAACACGACAGGAAGCCGTGCCGCCCGGTCAGCAGGTAGCCTTCCAGCCAGCCCTGGCAGGTGTGCTCGCTCAGGATCTCCATCACATGGCCATCAACGGCCAGATGGTCATCGTAATCGAAGGTCTCGGCATTCCAGGCGCGGTTGGTCACGTCCAGCACCGCGTTGAGGCGGTTGGAGTTGTTTTCATCGGGCGCCAGCACGCGGAAGTTACGCGCGGGCAGGTTTTCCTTCATCACATCGCGCAGCCACGTGCCCAGCACGCGCGTGCCCTCGCCCAGCGCATGACCCGGCGATTCCACGCTCACGGCATATTCGGTCACATCCGGCAGGCGCAGGTCGCGGCGCAGCAGGCCGCCATTGGCATGCGGGTTCGCACTCATGCGCAGGTCGCCCCTGGGGGCAAGGGCCGCGATTTCGGGCATCAGGGTGCCGTTTTCGTCAAACAGCTCTTCGGGCCTGTAGCTATGCAGCCATTCATCAAGCAGCTTGAGGTGGGCGGGGTTGGTCATGTCGGTAATAGGCACCTGATGGGCGCGCCAGTAACCTTCCGTGCGCAGGCCGTCCACCGTCTTGGGGCAGGTCCAGCCCTTGGGGGTGCGCATGATGATCATGGGCCAGGCCGGGCGCGTGGTGTCGTTCTTCTCACGCGCGGCTTTCTGGATCTGGGCAATCTTGGCAAAGGCCGTGTCCATCGCCACGGCCATCTTCTGGTGCATGATGTCCGGGTCATGGCCTTCCACCACGATCGGCTCATAGCCGTAGCCCTTGAACAGGCTCACCAGTTCATCGGGCGAGATGCGGGCCAGCACCGTGGGGTTGGCGATCTTGTAGCCATTGAGGTGCAGGATCGGCAGCACCGCGCCATCGGTTTTGGGGTCGAGGAACTTGTTGCTGTGCCATGACGTGGCCATCGGCCCGGTCTCGGCCTCGCCATCGCCCACAACGCAGGCCACGACCAGGTCGGGGTTGTCGAACGCCGCGCCATAGGCGTGCGAGAGCGAGTAGCCCAGTTCACCGCCTTCGTTGATCGAACCCGGCGTGGTGGGGGCTGCGTGGCTGGGAATGCCACCGGGGAAGGAAAACTGCTTGACCAGCCGCTCCAGCCCGTCCGCATCCTGCGTTACTTCGGGGAAGTATTCGCTATACGTGCCTTCAAGGTAGGTGCTGGCCACCACGCCCGGCGCCCCGTGGCCGGGGCCTGCCACGAACAGGATGCTACGATCCTGTTCGCGGATGATGCGGTTGAGGTGCAGGTACAGGAAGTTCAGCCCCGGCGTGGTGCCCCAGTGCCCCAGCAGGCGCGGCTTGGTGTGCTCTAGCTTGAGCGGCTCGCGCAGCAGCGGATTGGCCAGCAGGTAGATCTGGGCAATCGACAGGTAATTGGCTGCGTGCCACCATTTGTTGAACAGCGCGACATCCGCTGTGGAAAGCGGGGTTGCGGATGGGGTTTCACTCATTTCCGTTCCTTCCGAGATAGTCCATTCCTGCCCGGCGCTCAGCCCAGACATATCAGCACGTGGCGGCGGATTGTCGTTTCCTCGTCGGTGGGGATCACCCGCACCTCCACGGCGCTATCGGCCGTGCTGATGATTTCGTGGTGCGCGGCATTCGCCGCCGCATCGAGGCGGATGCCCGCCCAGCCCATCCGCGCGCACACGGCGGCGCGGATGATGGCGTCATGCTCGCCAATGCCCGCGGTGAATACCAGCCCGTCCAGCCCCTGCAGCGCCGCCATCATGCCCCCAGCCTGCTGGGCAAGGCGGTAGACAAACAGGTCCAGCGCCTGTGTCACCTCGGCGCTGACGCCTGCCTTGGCGTGCAGGTCGCGCATATCGGCCGAAACCCCGGACACGCCCAGCAGGCCGGAGCGGTGATAGAGGATGTTCTCGATCTCGGCCGCACCCAACCCCTCTTCCTTGAGCATGTACAGGATCACGCCGGGGTCGAGATGCCCGCACCTTGTGCCCATGACCAGCCCGTCCAGCACCGAAAAGCCCATGGTGGTGTCAATGCTGCGCCCGGCCTGGAGCGCGCACAGGCTGCCACCGCTGCCGATATGGGCGACAAGCGTGCGCCCGTTGGCCAGGTGCGGCGCGCGCTCGCGCAGGGCGGAGGCGATGTATTCATATGACAGGCCATGAAACCCGTAGCGCCGCACGCCGCGCGCCGCATAGTCACGCGGCAGGGCCTGCGCCTGCGCCACGGCAGGCAGGGTGTGGTGAAAGCCGGTATCGAAACACGCCACCTGCGGCAGGTCGGGATATTGTGCCAGCAGCGCACGGATGGGGGCGAGGCTGCCGGGCTGGTGCAGGGGGGCGAACGGCGTCAGCGCCGCAAGCCGCGCCAGCACATCGGGCGTAATCCGCACGGGGGCGATGAACTCAGGCCCGCCATGCACCACGCGGTGCCCCACGGCCATGAGGTCCACGCCACCAAGCTGTTTGCCCACCCATTCCATGAGGGTGGCCATGGGGCCGAGATGGGCCTTGTCGAGATTCGCGCCATCGTTGGTGGGGGCCCATGTTTCATCCACCAGCACGCGGCCACCCGCGTCATGGGCGACAAAATGGGGGTGGCTGCCGATTCCCTCAAGCTCGCCCGAGGCGATGCGATGGCTTGGTGAGGCCGCCGTCTCGCCTTTTTCAATGGCGAAGAGGGCAAATTTCAGGCTGGATGAACCTGCGTTGAGTGCGAGCACCGCCCGTGTCATGCCTCTCTCCGTGCTGTTTGCCAAGAACCGGCAGCATGTCACGCCCATCTGCCGGGCCTGACATTGATGCGAATCAATTGGCCGCACCCAGCCTAGCCCAAAGCAGGCAGGAGAACAGCTATTGCGCCACATGGCGCCTGCGCGCCACGCAGGAGGCCCAATGGCCGGGGAGGGTAAAAGTTTTTCCTGACCGAAGCAGAATCAGGGAAAGGCGCCAGATAAAAGGCCATAAAAGTTTCCGGGTGCAGCCTGTTTTCAAAAAGGCTGCATTCTTCAAAGCTTTTTGAAAAAAGCTTTACCAAAAACTTTTCCCTGGCAGGCCATGTCAGCCAAAACGTCGCGCCAGAACCGCCTTGGCCGCTGTCCGCGCCAGCCCGGCATCACGCCCCACCTTGATCAGGGCCGGAATCTGGAACGGATTGCACATGATGCTGCGGGCCAGTGCGCCCACCGCAAGGCTGCCATCAGGCCGCAGCGCCACCACGGCGGCAGGCGGCAGGGTGCGGTCCGCAGGGTCGCACACCACGCGCAGCACGGCGAAGGGCACCTTGCGGGCCGCGGCCATTTCCGCCACCACACCGCTTTCCATGTCCAGCGCCACGCAGCCCGTCTCGCGGTACAGCGCCATCTTGCGGGCAGCAGCGGTCACGATCACATCGCTATGCAGCAGGTCGCCGCCCACCACATCCGCCCGTTCGGCCCCCAGCCATGCCAGCAGCGCGGGGGCAACGGGCAGGCGCTCGCCATTGACCAGCACATTATGCGGCACGACCACGGCACCGGGCTGAAGCGCCGGGTCAAGCCCCGCCGCCAGCCCGAAGGAGAGCAGCGCGTCCACGCCGCCCTCAAGCAGGTCAAGCACCGCCTGCCGCGCGCCAGACAGGGTCGCGCCACTCAGGCCAAAACGGGCATGGGGCAGGAAGGGACGGATGAGGGCGGCTTCCGCCTCCATGCCCACCACGATGCCCAACCGGGAAAACGGAGAGACTGCTGTGCTACCGGACATATTGATGGATCTCCCTGCCATTATCACAAGCCATGGCCGGTCCAGCCGGCCTGCACGCGACGCGCATATGCCAGCCCCGGCGCCGCGCAGCACGGCCATAAGCCCTGATCGCACCGCCCCGACACCCGGCTGAAGCCAATCGTGCCGTAAGGTGGCCACCCCTTTTTCCCGCGCTCCGTGTGGGAAAAAGGGACAATGCCGCCCTGCTGGCCTGACGAAAACGCCATGCGGTGCCCGCCACGATCGTCATGGCCATTATGTGCCATTGCCCGCCTGCGGGCGCAGGCCGGTTGCCCGTCTACCATGCATCATCCCGGTCGGCCCGGCGTGCCCTTGCGGGCATGCACCGCGCGCGCCGCCGCAGCCCCCGAGCGGATCGCGCCCTCGATGGTGGCGGGCAGGCCCGTGGCCGTCCAGTCCCCTGCCAGCAACAGGTTGGGCACCATGGTGTGCGTGCCGGGGCGCAGGCGGTCCTGCGCGGGCGTTGCGGCAAAGGTGGCCCGCTTTTCGCGCACGATGCGCAGCGGCGGCATGGCCACCGGCAGCGGCGCCGTGGCCGCCGGGTCGATGGCGGCGCGCACCTCGTTCCAGATCAGCGGGGCCAGTTCATCCAGATCACGGTCGGCATAGCGGTTGGCGGCGCTGACCGTGACCGACAGGATGCGGTCCTTGGCGAACACCCACTCACTGATGCCCCCAACAACCCCGATAAAATGCGCCTGCGCCAGCCCGCCGGTCAGCACCGGGGCGGAGGGCAGCAGGAAATGCACGTTCAGGATCGCCTCGAACGCATCGGGCGCGCCAAACCCGGGCAGGTCCGCCAGCAGGCCGGAGGCCACCGGGGCGGGCACGGCCATGATGACCGTATCATCGGGGCTGATTTCAATGCGTTCCGCGCCCAGTTGCAGCGCCGTGACCGGGCCGCCGCGGGTGAATTCAACCGCGCTGACCCGGCTGCCCGTGCGCACCTGCGCCCCGAGCACGGCCAGATGGGCAAGGGCGGGGTCCACAAAACTTTCCGAAAGGCCAATGGCGGGGAAGCGCGGCAGGCAGTTGCGCCCGCCACGGGCCAGGCTTTCCTTCACGACGGCGCCAAGCAGGGCGGCGCTGCCGGTATCGGGCATGGTGTTGAGCACCGATATGGCAAATGGCGCGAGCAGGCGGCGCGAGAGGCTGCCCGCAGGCAGGCAGTCCGCCACCACCATGTCGGGCGTGGCCTCCATCAGCGCCAGCAGGCCACGCAGTTCGGCCAGTCGCATGCCCGGCACGCGCCTGCGCTTTGACAGCACCCATAGCGGCACCCGCCCGCGCGAGAGGTCAAGCGTCCAGCGCAGCCGGTCGGTCAGGTCGATGAATGGAAAAACCGGGCGCTTCGGCCCCACCAGCGTATCCTGCGCCCCGATCAGGCCCAGATAGCGGTACACTGCCGGGTTGCCCGACAGCAGCAGGTGGTTGCCATTGTCGATGCGGCAGTCAAGGTGCCGGTCATGATACGAGCGCGCCCGGCCGCCACAGGCAGGCCCGGCCTCGTAAACCGTAACCTGCTCGCTGCCACCCGCCAGTTCAACTGCGGCGGACAGGCCAGCAAGGCCCCCGCCAATGATATGGACATGCCCCGCCATGGCCTCAGCCCGCCAGCGCGCGCAGCGCGATCAGCACCTTGCGCGGGCGTGAGAGCGACACGCGCTTTTCTGGCGTGCCCCAGCCCTGCCGCTCCTGCGCGCCGAGAATGGCGGCATAGGTCGCCCCCATCAGCCGCGCGGGCCGCATGGCCGTGCGGTCGCACTGCGCCATGGCGGCTGCCGCCGCGCGGAAATGGTCATGCGCGCGCGCCGCCAGAATGCGCCCCACCTGCTCGAGCCGGGAGGCATGCACCACCGCCGATGGCTTTGGCGTGATGTCAAAACGCTCAAGCAGGTCGCGTGGCAGGTAGAGGCGGCCAAGGCGGGCATCCTCGGCCACGTCGCGCAGGATGTTGGTGATCTGCAATGCGCGGCCCAGATGGTAGGCCACCTGGTCGGCCGCGGGCGAGCAATCGCCAAACACCCGCACCGAAAGCCGCCCCACGGCGGAGGCCACGCGGTCGCAATACAGGTCGAATGTCGCCTCATCGGGGGCGACGATGGGGCCGCGCGCATCCATCTCCATGCCGTCGATCACGTCATTGAAGTCCTGCTGGCGCAGGTCGAAGCGGCGGATGGTGGCCATGAGCACGCGGTCGATGCCATCACGCGCCTCACCGCCGTAGAGCCGGGCAATGCGGGCGCGCCATTCCTCGAGCCTGCGGCTCTTGTCCTCCGCCTCGCCCTCGTCATCGGCCACGTCATCGACAAGGCGGCAGAAGGCATAGACGGCATACATGCCATATCGCCGGTCGGGCGGCAGGATACGCATGCCCTTGCCAAAGGACGTGCCCGACCGCACCACGACCTGCTCGACCTCGGCGAGGTCGGCAGCATCACAGCCCAGTACAGGCGCCTCATCATGCCGCGCGCGCAAAAAACCCATTCCCGCGTGTTCCGTTCACTTTTACGAATTAACAGTTGCGCCTGTTCTTAGCGGCAATCACCCCCAAGGACAAAATCACGCCTGATCAGACCAGCGTTCGCACCGCCCCCGCAAGGGCTGCGAGCACATCCCCGCGTGACAGCTTGACCCGGCCCGCCACCGGGTCTTCCCCGCGCAGCCGCGTGGCCAGCCGCTTTGACAGCCCCACGATCACGGCCGCCTCCATGCGCATGCGCCTGTCACGGATCAGGCCGGGCAGCAGCGACGCGCGGCGGTTGAGTTCATCCACCCGGTCAAGCAACTGGTTGAACACCCGGCGCAGGCCGGGGCTGGCATGGCGGCCACGCAGGTCATCAATGCTGGCCCCCGCCTGCGCAAGCCACGGGCGCGGCAGGTAGCAGCGGTCAAGATTGCGCAGGTCATCGGCGCAGTCCTGCAGGTGGTTGAGTACCTGCAATGCCGTGCACAGCGCATCCGACGGGCCGAACGTGCCCGGGTTCTCGCCATGCAGCTCAAGCAGGAAACGGCCCACGGGGTTGGCTGAATAGCGGCAGTATTCCTCCAGTTCCTCCCACGAATCGTAGCGGTTCTTCACCGCATCCTGCCGGAAGGCCACGATCAGGTCGGTCGCCGTGGTGGCGGGCACGCCTGTCTCGCGCAGCGTCTGGCCCACGCGCACCGCCGTCTGGGCATCGGCGCGATGCGGGGCGAGGCGCTTGCCGAGCACCACCTCCTCCATCGCGTCAAGGCGGGCGATCTTGGCAGGCGCATCAAGCTGGTCGGTATCGACGATATCATCGATCACGCGGGCAAAATCATAATAGGCATGCACATGCGGGCGCAGCCTGCGGCTGATCAGCAGGGAGCCTACGGGAAAGTTTTCATCCCCGGCATCCTTGCCCGACGAGACATCCGCGCTGCCCCATACATCCTGCTCATCCGTGTTCACCCTACGTCATCCCCCATGGTGCGGTTCATTACCGTAGCAGTACCCTCGCCACGCATATGTGTCGAGATCGCACCATCGGGTTCGGTATAGGCGCGACTTTTCCAGACCACGCCCCGCCCCCGATGGTGATCGAGCGCCGAGCCGATGGTGGCCAGCGTATAGAACCCCGCAATGACCGGCAGCAGCACCGCCCAGGCAGGCGACTGGCCAAACCGCCGCAACGTGGGCGTGTAGGACGCCATGGACAGCACCCATGCGCCCGCGCCAAGCCCGCAGGGCAGCCCGTGGGTGAACAGCGCAAGCTGGAGCGGCAGCATCCATACCAGCACCATGCCGATCACCGTGCCCGCGAGCAGGAGCGGTGAATAGCCAAGCTGCACATAGGCCGTGCGCGCCACCATGCGCCAGATGTCGGACGGATGCGGATAGGGCCGGATGGACCGGGCCAGACAGCTATGACCCAGATAGATCCGCCCCCCGCTATGCTTGACGTGGGCGGCCAGCGTGCAGTCATCGATCAGCGCGCCGCGCAGGCTCTCGATGCCGCCGATGCGCGCAAGCGCGCTCCAGCGCACCAGCACCGTGCCGCCTGCCGCCCCCGCCACCCTGCTGCGCGGATTGTTCACGCTGGCGAACGGATAGAGCAGGGCAAAAAAGAAAACGAAAGCCGGCACCAGCATGCGCTCGGCGGGGCTGGCGCAGTTGAGCTCCACCATCTCCGAGACCTGATCGAGCCCTTCTGCCTGCGCCTTGGCCACCAGGGTCGAAACATGGCGCGGGTCATGGGTGATGTCGGCATCGGTCAGCAGCACGAAACCGCTGGAATCCGGTGCAAGTTCACGCGCACGCGCCACGCCCTGGGCCACGGCCCACAGCTTGCCGCTCCACCCCGCAGGCCGCGCCTTGCCGGTCACCACGCTCAGCCGCCGGTGCGGGTCGGGCACCGCGCGCGCCAGCCGCCCGGTGCCATCGGTGCTGTTGTCATCAACCAGCACGACATGCAGCGTGCCGGGATAATCCTGTGCCAGCAGCGAGCCGATGCATGCCGCGACCGATGGCGCCTCGTCACGCGCGGGCACCACCACGCACACATCGGGGCAGGTGGCTGCGTCAAGCTGCTGGCCTGAAACAGGGGCGAGAACCGGCCCCGCCTGCCAGAAGCGGCCATGACAGAAAATAAGCCCGAGCCAGATGACAAGTGTCAGAATGGAAAGGGGAAGCAGGAGCATGGCAGGCGGCTCAATCCAGCATGCCGTGCTGGCGGAACCAGTCGATCGCGTCCGTCACCGCCTCACGCGCGGGGCGCGGGGCGTAGCCGAGTTCACGGATCGCCTTGTCCGACGAGAAGAACATCTTCTTGTGCGACATGGCCAGCATCTCGCGCGTGACGCGGGGCGCAATGCCAAAAGCACGCGACAGCCATTCACTCGCCACCGCCACCGGCCAGATCACCGCCTGCGGCAGGCTGATGCGCGGCGGCGCCACCCCCGCGATCTCGGCGGTCATGGCGAACAGGTCGCGCAGCAGGTAATTCTGGCCGCCCAGAATGTATTTCTCGCCAATGCGCCCGCGCTCCAGCGCCAGGGCATGGCCCTCGGCCACGTCATCGACATGCACGATGTTCACGCCGGTATCGACATAGGCCGGCATGCGGCCTGCGGCGCAGTCCAGGATCATCTGCCCCGTGGGCGTGGGCTTGATGTCACGCGGGCCGACGGGGGTGGAGGGATTCACGATCACGGCAGGCAGCGCGCGCTCATGCACCAGGCGCAGCACTTCCTGCTCGGCGCGGTATTTGGAGCGCTTGTAGATGCCGATCACGCCATGTTCATGCACCGGCGTTTCCTCATCGGAGATGGTGCCATCGCCAATCAGCCCCAGCGCCGCAACCGAGGAGCAGTACACGATCCGCTCGACCCCCGCCTTCTGCGCCGCCAGCATCAGGCCACGCGTGCCCTCCACGTTGGCCACCATCATCGGCACCGGGTCGGGCACCCACAGCCGGTAATCCGCCGCGACATGGAACACGTAGCGGCAGCCTTTCACGGCGGCATCAAAGCTTTCGGGGGTGGAGAGATCGCCTTCCACCAGCTCGGCGGGCAGATCGCGCAGGTTGGTCAGGTCGCTGCCTTTGCGCACCATGAGCCTGAGCGTGTGGCCACGCTCCACCAGATTGCGGGCAACGGCCGAGCCGACAAAACCGGTCGCACCGGTTACAAGGGTTGGGGCAGTCATGGTCTGAACGATCACTCCGTCAGGGACAGAATTCACGATTGCGATACGGACTCGCAACCGGCGGGCGTTCCATTTATCCCGACACCTCCCGGTGGCGCCAGACCCTGCTGTAGTGTAAGTCAGGCAAAACCAGCCACGGCGGCATCAATTTTCCCCGGTGTCCTGACGCCAACAGACCAAGACGGATCTTTTTTGAGAAAGCTCACAATCCTGCTGGCCCTCCTCGGCCTGGCCCTGCTGACTGGCTGCACCGCCTGGTTCGGAGCCGGATCGGTGATGAAGGCCATCGTCTCCATCGGGGTGGTCGGGTTCATGGCGACCGTGGTGGCGCAACTTGCAGTCGATGCAATACTGGGTCTTGCCTGGCACGCGGCTTGCCGCGACATTCCCTTCGTGCAACTGGTGGTGTCGCGCATGATCCGTGATGCCGCCGCGTCGTGCCTGCCGTTTTCGCAGCTTGGCGGCATGGTGCTGGGCATCCGCGCCACCTGCTCGAGCGACCTGTTCGCGCCGCGTGGCAAGGGCCGCGCGATTGATGGCAGCGAGGCGGCCTGCGCCAACCTTGTCGATATCACCACCGAGGTGATGGGCCAGATCCTGTTCATCCTGACCGCCGTGCTGTGCCTCGTGGCCCACCAGCAGTCCAGCCCGTTCGCGCGCCCGGTCATCATCGGGCTCGTGCTGCTGACCCTGGGCATTGCGGGCTTCGTCTACACCCAGCGCCGGGGTGGCGACCTGCTCAAGCGCGCGGGCAGAATGCTCGGCCACAACATGGCCGCCCAGTGGCAGGATGCGATGCTGAGCAGCGCTGACACCATACAGGAACGTTTTGATGCCATCTGGTCGCATCCGCGCCGTATCATGGAGGGGGCGCTGCTGCATTACGTGGGCTGGCTGGGCAGCGCCGCCACGATCTGGGTGGCCTACTACTTCCTCGGCGCGCATCTGAGCTTTGGCGGCGCGGTTGCGATCGAGGGTGTTGCGTGCGGCATCATGTCCGTCTCGTTCCTCGTGCCCGCGGGCCTTGGCGTGCAGGAGGCGGCCTACATCACCCTTGGCTCGGCCTTTGGCATAGCACCTTCCATCTCGCTCGGCCTGTCGCTGCTGCGGCGCGGGCGGGAACTGGTCATCGGCATTCCCATGCTGCTTTTGTGGCAGGCCATGGAAATGCGGGCCCTGCGCCACAAGGCCCCCGCGCAGCCGCAAGAAGCCCCCGCCACCGTGCCCGCAGGCGAGCCTGCCAAGCCCCCGCAGGACTGACCGCGCCGCCCCTTTTGTCACACCCCATAGCCAGACAGACCGCCCCATGACGGACAAGCCCGCCCCCCTGTTCGATACGCTGGTCATTATCGGCCCCGGCCTGATCGGCTCCTCCATCCTGCGCCGCGCGCATGCCGACCGGCGCATCGCGCGCAGGCTGGTCGCGTGCGACATCAGCCCCGCCGTGCGCGCCCGCGTGGCGGAACTCGGCATTGCCGATGCAGTCGAGGCCGACCCGGTGGCAGCCGTGCGCGATGCAGACTGCGTCATCATCTGCGTGCCGGTGGGCGCGATCGCCATGGTTGCGGCCCAGGTGCTGCCCGCCATGAAAAAAGGCGCGATCCTGAGCGAAGTCGGCTCGGTCAAGGTCACGGTGATGGAGGCCATGGCCCCGCTGCTGAGCGCCTACCCCGATATTGCCTTCGTGCCCGCGCACCCGATGGCGGGCACGGAGTTCTCCGGCCCCGATGCCGGTTTCGCCACGCTGTTCGAGGACCGGTGGTGCCTGCTGACCCCGCCCGTGGGCACGCCCGCCCCGGCCCTCGCCTGCGTCACGACCCTGTGGGAGATGATGGGTGCCCGCGTGCGCGACATGACGGTGGAGCACCATGACCGGGTCTGCGCCATTGTCAGCCACCTGCCGCACCTGCTGGCCTTTACCATTTGCGGCACGGCGGATGACCTGGCCGATGAAACGCGCTCGGAAGTGCTGGATTTCGCCGCCTCGGGCTTCCGTGACTTCACGCGCATCGCGGCATCGGACCCCACGATGTGGCGCGACATCTTTCTGAACAATCGCGAGGCGCTGCTCGACATGCTCGACCGCTTCATTGCCGATGCGCAGGCCATGGGCCAGGCCATCCGCACCGGCAATGAGGATGTGATTGTCAGCCGCATCCAGCGCGGGCGCGCCATACGGCGCAGCCTGATCGAGAACCGACAGGCCTGAAAAACCATTTGATAATAAAAGCTAAAAGTTTCTTCTGAAGCTTTTTTCAAAAAGGCGGCACCCAAAAACTTTCATCATTTTTCTTTCAGGTCAGCGTGGCGACGCGCAGCGTATTGGTGCTGCCCGCAACCCCAAACGGCAGCCCTGCCACGATCACCACCGCATCGCCCACAATACCGTAGCCATCGCCCTTTGCCACGGCCAGCGCCTGGTCCACCACGCTCTCGACGGTATGGACCGGGGTTTCCTGCCCGACCGAGATCGCCTGCACGCCCCACGCCACCGCCAGCCTGCGGGCAATCTCGTCATTGGGGGCCAGGCCAAGAATGGGGCAGGAAGGCCGCTCGCGCGCAATGCGCAGCGCCGTCCGACCCGACAGGGTAAAGGCCACGATGGCGGCGGCATCGACCGTGGCCGCCACCTGCCGGGTGGCCGCGGCAATCGCGCCCGCAACAGAGTGGTCCGGCTCGGGGCTGGAGGTTTCCATCTGGCGGCGCCAGACTTCATCCTCCTCAACACGGCGCACGATGCGGTCCATGATCGCCACCGCCTCGCGCGGGTAGGAGCCTACCGCCGTCTCGGCCGAGAGCATGACCGCATCGGCACCATCAAACACCGCCGTCGCCACGTCGGAGGCCTCGGCGCGGGTGGGGGTGGGCGCGTGGACCATGCTCTCGAGCATCTGGGTCGCCACCACCACGGGGCGGCCAAGCTGGCGGGCCATGCGGATGATGCGCTTTTGCGCCAGCGGCACCTGCTCGGGCGGCAGTTCCACGCCAAGATCGCCACGCGCCACCATGACCGCATCCGACAGGGTGATGATCTCGTGCAGGTTGTCCATCGCCTGCGGCTTCTCGAGCTTGGTCATGATCCAGGCCCGGCCACACGCCAGCGCACGGGCCTCGCGCACATCCTCTGGCCGCTGCACGAACGACAGGCCGACATATTCAATGCCCAGATCAAGCGCGAACGCCATGTCCACCCGGTCCTTGTCGGTCAGGGCGGGAATGAGCAGCACCACATCGGGCACGTTCACGCCCTTGTGATCGGATAGCGGGCCGCCCACCACCACCTCGGTCAGCAGGAAGTCGGGGCCGCGCTCGCACACGCGCAGGGCCAGCCTGCCATCATCAAGCAGCAGCGTGCTGCCCACCTGCGCCGCCGCAATGATTTCGGGGTGGGGCAGGCTCACGCGCGTTTCGTTGCCGGGTGCCCCGTCAAGGTCGAGCCGGAAGGGCGCGCCCGGTGTCAGTTGCACCCTTCCATTGGCGAAAGTGCCCACCCGCAGCTTGGGGCCCTGCACATCGGCCAGGATGCCGATGGGGCGGCCAAGCTCGGCCTCCACATCCCGAATGACCGCGTGGCGGGCGGCGTGATCCTCATGCGTGCCGTGGGAGAAATTGAGCCGGAAGACATCCACCCCCGCCACGGCCAGCGCGCGGATGGTGGCATGGTCGGTCGTGGCCGGGCCGAGGGTCGAGACGATCTTGGTCCGGCGCATGGCACGGTAGGGTGTATCCGGCATTTCTTTCTCCGCCTGTTCACGTCATTCTCAGGAAGGCGCTACGACCTCCTGCGGCAACAGCCCCCACATGGCGCTGCGCTCGATCCAGCCACTGTACTGCTTGACCGAGACCTTGCACCACGGCGTGCCCGCCTGGCACTGGCGCAGCGTGCCCACCACGCCGGGGCGCAGCACGGCCACCACGGCGGATGAGGTGTTGGCATCCGCATGCAGCATGACCGCGCCCTTGATGTCCGCTGCATCGGCCACATCCGCCACATGGCCCACGATGCGGGTATCGGCCCGGCCAATCACGTCGGTTTCCTTGGCGGTGGGCTGGCCCGCCTGCTGGACATCACCCTGGGGGGGCAGTCCCGGTATGACAAACGTGCGGCTTCCCACCAGGGTTGCCTGATGGACCCATCCCTTCTGCCCGTCCGAATCCTCGACAAGGCGCCACACATCAAACTCGCGCTCGATTTTTACCGGCAGGCCCCGGCGGTGGTACACCCAGTCAATGGGGTAGCGCTGGCCCGGCCCGGTGCGCAGGTTGACCTCATCGGCGCGGAAGGCGGCAAAGCGCGGCAGGGGCAGGCCGGTCACGCTGCCCTTGGTGTTGTCAACGGGCGCAAGTGCCGCGGCGTCGGGCTGGGCCGCGGGCGGCGTGGCGGGGGCCGGATGGGCGGCGCTGGCCGCAACGCCCGCACCCGCCACGGCGCCTGCCCCCACGCCGGCGGCCACCGCTGCCGCATGGTGGTGGCCTGCCGCATGCGCGGTTTTCCCGGCTTTTTTTTCCGCCGTTTTTGCTGCCTTGGCGCCATGCACATGGGCATGGCCAAGGCTGGTGGCCGCCTTGTCCGCAGCCGCATGGGCGTGATGGTGGGCCGTGGCCGTTGCGGCCTGCACCGGCCCCGCCTCCATGCCCAGCACCGCCACGCAGGCCGCCAGATACCCCCACCGCCGGGTGCCACGCACCAGCGGCCTGCTGGCCACCCGCGCAAGGAATTCATGCCGCACGCACTGCGCCATCGTGTTCTTCAATCCTTAAAGGGTTATGATCTGCCGCCCCCGGGCGGCTTCGAGAAAGGTGGGAATACCAGCCACCTGAACGCCGTCGAGCATCTGCCCGGGCGCAAGATCGCACAGCTTCAGCGCGGCCTCGCACACCATGAGCGTCGCATCAAGTTCCATCACGGCCTCGCGCAACGTGTCCATGCCCGCGACACCGCGCGCACGCACGCCCGCATCATCCGCCGCATCATGCAGGCCGCGCCAGTCGCGCGCCAGCGCATGCACGCCCCGCCCCGCCGCGAACAGGGTGACCGGGCGGCCAATGGCCAGCGCGCCCGCCGCCACCACAAAGGCGTAATGCGCGCGGGCATAGGCGCCATCATAGAGCAGGATGGCCAGCGCCCCGTCATCGCGCATCATGGCGCAACCCCCTCGGGCACGCCGCACTGGGCGGGTGCCGGAGCGTGATGGGCCGAGAGGTCATGAATGGCGGGGTGCGCGCCACACAGGGCGCAGTCAGGATCGGGCGGCAGGGTGATGGTGTGAAAGCGCATGGCCAACGCATCCCATACCAGCAGGCGGCCGGACAGGCTCTCGCCAATACCGAGAATTTCCTTCAGCGCCTCGGTGGCCTGGAGCGTGCCCATCACCCCGGTCACGGCGCCAAACACGCCGGCCTCGGCGCATGACGGCACGGTGCCCGCGGGCGGGGCCTCGGGGTAGAGGCAGCGATAGCACGGCCCGCCGGGGCGGAAGGTGGAAAGCTGCCCCTCAAAACGCAGCACGGCGGCGGAGATGAGGGTGCGCCCTTCCAGCGCGCAGGCATCGGCCACGAGGTAGCGGGTGGCGAAATTGTCGCTGCCATCGCACACCAGGTCGTAGCCGCGCACCAGCGCGCGGGCATTATCAGCCGCAAGCCTCACGTTATGACAATCCACCCGTGTTCCCGGATTGATCGCACGCATGGCGCGTGCCGCCGATTCGACCTTGGGCTGGCCAACCCGGTCGGTCACATGCGCGATCTGGCGTTGCAGGTTCGACAGGTCCACCACGTCATCATCGACCAACCCGATGCGGCCCACGCCTGCGGCAGCCAGGTAAAGGGCCACGGGCGAGCCCAGCCCGCCCGCGCCAATGACCAGAACACTGGCGTTTTTCAACGCTTCCTGCCCCGTGCCGCCCACCTCGGGCAGGAGGATGTGGCGCGCGTAGCGCTGGATCTCTTCGTCGGAAAAATTCATTCCTCTCTCCTGCCCCGCCCGTTGCCGCACCCATGGCGGATACACCCTGCCCCACCCCGGCGCAGCCGGGAGAAACAGGCTTTTGATCACGATTACGTGAAAATTATGTCACGCAATCATGAAACCAATGCATGCCCGATATGTTTGCAGTATAAGCTCAAGGGCAAGGTGAAACCATTTTGGGGGAGTATAAATCAATGTCTTATCTTTCCCGCATGGAAATTCCCGCCAACCTGTCCACCCTGCGCCGCCAGCAGGCGCGGTGGATGTGCGCGGGCACGCTGGCCGCCGCCACCACGCTATACGCGGCGTCACCCTTTTTTACATTATGGTCCATCACATCGGCCATCCGGAGCCATGACATGGGCAGCCTCAACACCTGCCTCAAATGGGAATCGGTGCGCAACGGACTCAAGACACAGGTGGTCGATGACCTGATCGGGCCGCCCGTGGCCGATGATGAACTGCCGGCCTTCGGGTCATCCTTCGCCTCATCCGCCGCATCCAACGCGATTGACGAGGAAGTGCGCCCCGACAAGCTGGGCATGCTGGTCGATCACCTGATGCCGCATGAACAGCAGCCCGCCACGGCGGGCACGATGATGGGCCTGCTGTGGCGCGTGCATGCGCATTTCACCCATCCGGGCGTGTTCGAGGCAAGCGTTCTCATGCCCGGCCATGAAAACGAGACCCCGCTACGGCTGCAGATGCGCATTCATGCCTTCCAGTGGAAGATCCACCGAATCGACCTGCCCGCGCACCCCGCGCAGCCGCTTGTCGAGGCATCGGTAGGCCCCGTGCCCCAGCCGCTGACGCAGCCCTAGGCTGGTCAGGCCGTACTACAGGGCCGGAATGCCGGGCCACGGTTCCTGAAGCTTTCTGAAAAAAGCTTCCCCAAAAACTTCTTGGTATTTCCGGCGCTTACTTTGCGGGGGGAAGGTCTTCTTCCAGCACGGTCATGTGGATGGCGTAGGACACTTCGCCCTCGTCTTCATCGCGATGGACGGTGCCCACCACTTCGCCATTGACCGCGAGTTCAACCGACAGCCCGGCACGCGGCGGCGCATTGACGGTAAGCCCCGGCGAGCCCAGCAGACGGCGCAGGCAGACCTGAAGACGCGAAATTTCGGAAGAGGACATGGCACCCATGAAACGTCTGTTCTCCACAATGGCAAGACCTGCCGGAAACAACAATGCAGGGCCTTGTCCGCCCCCTGGTCAACGCGCGTGGCAGGTCCGGTCAGGATCGCGCGGTTGCCCCGTGACACATGCGGGCATGGCCGCAGGCTATAAGCACATGTGCCCACCCCTGCAACCGGCGTGCCCATGATTTTCCCCATCCATGCCCTGTCCGCGCCACGATTGCGGTGTTTTCTCACCATAACGCAACACCAGTAAGAAGGGAGAACAAAGACAATGCGCCCAAGCACTTTTCCCCGGCTGATGCTGCTTGTCGCCCTGCTCGCCCCCACCATCGGGCTGACAGCACTTGCCGCAAGCCTGCCCCCAGCGGGTGCCCCCACCGAGGCCGGAATGGGCCTGAGCGCGCGCGCCCTTGCCCGCCAGATTCATGAAGACGGGGCGGAGGCGACCATAAAAACGCTTGATGAGCACAAGGCCTGGCCACAATTGCGCCGCGCCGTGGCCGCGGGCTGGTCAGGCTGGATCGACCTGGTGCCCGACCTGATCATCCATACCGATGACCAGACCACGGCACGCCTGCGCACTGCCCTGCGCCTGGCCCTGCCGCGCAACCCGCGCGCCGTGCTGGCGGTGGTTGATCCGGGCAACGGGCCGCTGCTTGGCGCAGGCGCCCTGTGCACGCCCCATGGCATGACCGCGCACTGGCGCACGAGCAGCATCCGCGCGGTCAGCGACATACATGACATCCACCTCACCCGTCAGGCTACCGACTGCCAGGCCGCCCTTTCAGCCGCCAGCGCGGTTACTGGAAAGGCAAATAGCGGAACGTGACGTAAATGGTGTTGCCGCCCGTGGTCGGGCTTGCGCCATCACCGCCCTTATAGGCGAATTTGCGCAGGTAGGTGTACTGCACGCCGGTCATGACCGCGCCATAGCCACCTTGCAGCACATGCCACCAGCCGCCCACGGTCAGGTCGGCAATGGTGTGGGTCTGGGCATCACAACTGCCGCCGGTAATCAGCTCCACGTTGCAACTGCTCAGCGCCAGGTCGTTCACGCCATAGCCGTATTCAAAGCCATCGCTGCCGGTATAGGTCCGCCTGCCCGCGCTCTCCACGCCGCCATACAGATAGACCAGCAGGTTGGAGGTCGGGTGGCCGATCAGCCCCATGCTGCCGATGATCTCGGGAATGGGGGCAGGCGAGCCATTGGCCTTGAAGGTGGCGTCGGGCAGCATGGCGGGGCCATAGCGGCCAATCCCCTCGCCTGCCAGCACGTTGCCGGTAAACTGCAGGTAGCGCGGGATGACATGCACCGTCACGTCGCCGCCCACGCCACCGGCGAAGGACACATGCTCGCGGATCGGGCCGCCAGGCGCCTGCCCCATCGCCTTGAACCAGCGCGCGAGGCCATAGACCTCGTAATGGGCGGGCTTGGTGTCGAGCGCGCCCTTGAGCACGATGTCAGGCGCCACGTCCATGCTGTATTTGGCATTGGGGTTGAGCATGCCCGAACCCGCGTTGTTATAGAGCAGCGTGGTGCCCGATGAGGCGAGGGTGTCATCATCCGTACCGGTCATCATCGGGTGGTCGCCCGCGCTGCCCGAGGCCGCATAGGCCACCTGCGGCGCCTCGAGCGAAAGCCCGAGCCACCACTTGCGCCCGAAATCCTTGATGAAGCGGATCTGTGGCACGCGGGTGAACACGATGCCGGGGATCTGGTTGTTATCGACTACCGGCGGTAGCTGCTCATGGCGCGACAGCAGGCCCTGCGTGTAACCCGTGGTCAGGCTCCATGCCTGCCCCGCCAGCACATGGAAGCCCCATTTGGTGTTGCTGTAGGTCATGTACGCCTGGCGGATGCGCGGCGTGTAGCTGTTGGTCTGGTAGCTGTTGGCAGTGCCCGCGGCCCCGCCAAAATCGGTCTCGATATAGCCTGACAGCGTCTCGTCCTTGGTGGGCGATCCCTGCAGCAGCACGCTCAGGCGGGTGAGCTGGGCGGAGGGGCGATACTCGCCGGTATGGGCGTTGGGGCTGTTGGCATAGGGAAAGCTGCCCCAGCTTGTGGCGGGGCCGCTGGTCAGGTTCTTGCTGCGATAGATGTTCGAGAAATCGATGAAGCCACCGAGCCTGACCGAAACCCCGCCAATGCGGAAGATGGGCGGCAGGCTGTCCACCCCGGTCTGGGTAATGGCCAGCGGGCTGGAGGAATCAAGGTCGAGCTTGGGCTGCGTGGGCACGATGGATTCGGTCATGGTGTTCTCGGCCGCTGCCGCCGCCTGCGCGTCATCCGACAAAGTGGGGCCGCCGATGGTCAGCCGTGACAGGTCGGGCATGGCCGTGATCTGGCCCGACGGGTTGGTGACCGACGTGCTGCTGGCACTCGTGCGCGAACCCGAGCGCAGCGTGCGCCCCGCCAGCACGTGCGAGCCGCCCTCCGTCATGCCATGACGGGCCTCAAGCTGCTGCACCTTGGCCTCGAGGCGCTGCATTTCGGCATGGATGGCGCGGATCTCGGCCATGTCATCGGCCCGGGCGGCCACAGGCGCCGCCATGCCGCCCAACACGACCATCAGCCCGCCAAGCACCATGCGGGGTCTGCCCGCCCTGTCGGCCCGACATGAACAGCGGCCTTCTTTCCAACAGCAATCCATCAGCCTGGCGCGTCTGCCCCTGAACACATGATTGATAAAACCCTCATCCGCACCCGACGCCTGACGGGATACAGGAGGGATGGCGCATCCTATTATAGAAAAAACATTCAGCAGCTATGCATTAACTATTCTCATGCACGGCTTATATTCGCATGATTTCCTTTATTCCACACCATTCCCTGCTTTAATTCAAGGCCTCTACATGTGCCACAAAGGGAGTAACACGACATGACCGCATACCGGCAGACCGGCTCCCCACCGCAGGAGGACCGGCCCCTTGCCGGCGCACCCCACCCCGACCATCCGCTGCACTGGAAGCTGTATGCGTGCGAGATGGTGGCGACAACGGTGCTCATGCTCTGCGGGATCGTGTCGGTTACGGTGCTGACCACGCCCTATACGCCCATTGGCCGCGCGCTCGCGCCCCACCCGCTGGCGCAGACCGCGCTGTGCGGGCTGTTCTTTGGCCTGTCGGGCACGGTGGCGGCGTTCACGCCGTTCGGGCGGGTCAGCGGGGCGCATGTCAGCCCATCGGTCTCGCTGGCGTTCAGCCTTGCAGGCCGACTGGGCATGATTGACCTGTGCGGCTACATCACAGCCCAGATGATTGGCGCCTGCCTGGCCACGGCACTGCTCGCGGGGCTGGGCCATGTCCTGCCGGTATGGGGGCAGATGGCGCAGGCCTCGGCCTATGCCGCCACCATCCCGTTCCAGCACGTATCGGTGCTGTGGCCACTGGCGACGGAACTGGTGCTGACCGTGCTGCTGGTGCTGATGATCTGCGCCCTTGCCGCCCACCCCACGCTGAAATGGCTCACGCCGTGGGCGGGCGGGCTGTTTTTCCTGGCGTGCAACCCCATCTCGGCCTGGCTGTCGGGCAACAGTTCCAACCTTGCGCGCAGCTTTGGCCCGGCGCTGGTTGCAGGGCAGTGGCAGTCTTTCTGGATCTATGCGCTCGGGCCGTTCATGGGGGCGGCGCTGGCCATCGCCATCATCCGCTCGCGCCTGCTTGGCCGCATCGAGGTGGAAGAGGCACGGCTGGTCAATTTCGGCCATCATGGCCGCATTCCCTCGCTGCTCCATCCCGGCCGCCACAGCCAGGCGCGCGGGCAGGACACATTATAGTTCCCTGCATGGGGGATGGCTTGCAATCGGAGCGAATTATTCCCACTATCAGTGCCACTGAATACGAATCGGGGCGTCGCCCCGGTTTACAGACGTTCTCAGGGCGGGGCGAAATTCCCCACCGGCGGTAATTGGTCCTGCACGCAGGGCCATCAGTCCGCGAGCGCCCGGCCGCGAAAGCGGGCGGGGTCCAGCAGATCCGGTGTAATTCCGGAACCGACGGTTACAGTCCGGATGAAAGAGAACGGAAACTATGGCCCTGCTTTTCCGCATGGAAGGCGGGCATGTGGTTTTACGCGCCCTGGGTCCGTCCAGATGGATGGAGTACTGTGTTTTGGACGCGTTGCCACAGGGTTCCCACGCCAGCATCACGCAGGCCACCGCCCTGCCGCCTGCCATTGCCCGCGCCTTTCGCGCAGCGGTGGACGAGGCCGCACGCCATGTGGGCGCCACCGCGCCCAACCCCCCCGTGGGCTGCGCCATCCTTGACGGCGAAGGCACCATCCTCGCCACTGGCGGCCACCACCGCGCGGGCACGCCACATGCCGAGGTGCAGGCCATAAACCAGTGCCGCGAGCGTGGCCTGCTGGCGCGCGCGCATACGGCGGTCGTCACCCTTGAGCCGTGCAACCACACCGGGCGCACCGGCCCCTGCTCGCTCGCCCTCCTCGCAACGCCCATCCGCACCGTATGGATTGGCGTGCGCGACCCCAACCCGCATGTGGAAGGCGGCGGGGCCGACACGCTGCGCCAGCGCGGCTGCGACGTGCATGTGCTCCAGCCCGCAGGCCAGCAGGCCGCCATGCAGGCGCTGTGCCGCAGCCTGCTCGCCCCCTTCACGCATTTCACGCGCACCGGCCAGCCATGGATCACGGTCAAGCAGGCGCTTGATGTCAATAGCGCCATGGTGCCACCCGCGGGCCGGACCACCTTCACCTCCGGCGCCTCGCTCGACCTTGCGCACCGCCTGCGCCGGGCGACCGATGCGGTGATTACCGCCACCGGCACCATAAACGCCGACCGCCCCGGCCTGGACGTGCGCCGCGTGCCCGACCACCCGGATCGTGCGTCGCGCATCCTCGCCATCTGCACCCGCGCGGGCGAGGTGGATGAAGCCTACCTCACCGCCGCGCGCAACCGGGGCTTTACGGTAAAGGTCTGTACCGACATCGCCGCCCTGCCCGACATCCTCGGCCAGGCGGGTGTTACGTGGGCAATGGTGGAGGCCGGCCCGAAACTGCTGGCCGAAATCGAGGCCCGCGGGCTGTGGCATGACTGGCTGACCATAACCGCAGGCCCCAATGGCACGGACCATTACGCCGTGCGGGTGCGCGAAGACGACGTAACCCCGCTGCGCCTGTTCCCCGAACTCGCCGCCGCATAAGGAGTAAGCATGTTTTCTGGCATTATCGAGCACCAGGGACAGGTCAGCGCCGCGCGGCGGCTTGACCGCGACCTGGACATAACGGTGGAAACGGGCATCACCGACCTTGCCCTTGGCGAGAGCATCGCCGTCAATGGCGTGTGCCTGACCGTGACCTCCTTTGACGCGCAGGGCACGGCGACCTTCTTCATCAGTTCCGAGACGCTGGACCGCACGGCGCTGGGCCGCATCGATACCGGGCACACCGTCAACCTCGAACGCGCGGTCACACCCGCCACGCGGCTGTCAGGCCATATCGTGCAGGGCCATGTCGATGGCACGGGCCGCCTGCTGGCCGTGCGCGCGGAAGGCGAGGGGCGGCACATCACCTTCGCCATTCCCGCCCGGCTGCGCCGCTACCTGGTCGAGAAAGGCTCCATCACCATCGATGGCATAAGCCTGACCCTGAACGCAGTAGGCGCACCGGGCGAGGAAGGCTGCGATGCAGACACATTCCGCATCGCGCTGATGATCATCCCCCACACGTGGGAACACACCACCCTTGGCGGCCTGAAGCCAGGCGACGCCGTGAACATCGAAGTCGATGTCATTGCAAAATATGTGGAGAGCGTATGTCAGTATCGTTGATGCCCCCGGCACTGGCGCAGGCCGTTGCCACCATCCGCCGGGGCGGGATGATCATCCTTGTGGATGACGAGGACCGCGAGAACGAGGGCGACCTGGTCATGGCCGCCGAACTGGTCACGCCGGACGCCATGAACTTCATGGTCACCCACGCGCGCGGGCTGGTATGCATGCCCATGTCGCCCGAGCGCATCACGCAGCTCAACCTGCCTATGATGACGCAGGTGAACACCTGCCCGCGCGGCACGGCGTTTACCGTGTCCATCGAGGCGCGCGAGGGCGTGACCACCGGCATTTCCGCCGCCGACCGCGCCGAGACCGTGCTGGTGGCGGCAGCGCCCGATGCGAAGCCGGAGGATCTCGTCTCGCCGGGCCACATATTCCCGCTGCGCGCGGTGCCCGGCGGCACGGTGGCGCGCCCCGGCCATACCGAGGCCTCGGTTGACCTTGCCCGCATGGCCGGGCTGATCCCGGCTGCCGTGATCTGCGAGATCATGAACGAGGACGGCACCATGGCCCGCATGGACGACCTGCGCCCCTACGCAAAGCGCCACGGGTTGCAGATCCTGTCCATCGCCGAACTGGCGAAATGGCTGAAAGACAACCCGATCACGGCAGAGACGGAAGAAAAGCCCGCCATCGAGCAGGTTGCCCGCGCCCGCCTGCCCAGCCGCTTTGGCGGGTCTGACATGATGATCCATGCCTTCCGCGCGCCCGATGGCACCGAGCATGTAGCCATGGTCAAGGGCGAACCCGGCAAGCCGGGAAGCGTGCCGCTGGTGCGCCTGCATTCGGAATGCGTGACGGGCGATGCGCTGGGCTCGCTGCGCTGCGATTGCGGCGCGCAGCTACAGGGCGCGCTCGAGCAGATTGGCGCAGCCGAGTCCGGCGTGCTGGTTTATGTGCGCGGGCATGAAGGGCGCGGCATCGGCCTTGCCAACAAGATCCGCGCCTACGCGCTGCAGGATGAAGGGCTGGATACGGTGGATGCCAACCACCGCCTTGGCTTCGAGACCGACGCGCGCGACTGGCAGGCGGCCTCCGCCATCCTGCGCGCGCTGGGCGTGAACCAGCTCGACCTGCTGACCAACAACCCCGACAAGGTCCACGCCCTGCAACGCCACGGCTTTGACGTGCGCAGGCGCATTGCGCTGGCCATTGCGCCCAACCCCTTCAACCGTGCCTATCTGGAAGCCAAGCGCACCCGGATGGGCCATGCCCTGTGTGAACCCGCGACAGCGGACGCCC